>CAYQAO010000192.1:0-1636 GCA_964415485.1 uncultured Gemmatimonadaceae bacterium | reverse complement strand
TTATAGTGCGGCGCCACTGGTCGCCGCTGGCTGCGGACCGGTTCCACTATCTCGTAAGGCACGGCTTTTACGACGATATCCGGGTTTTCCGGGTAGTCCCGAACTTCGTCGCACAGTTCGGGCTGCCGGGAGACACCGCTCTCGCGGCGGCCTGGCGCGACATCAGGATCGCCGATGAGCCCGTGCGCCACAGCAACCTTCGCGGCACGCTCGCGTTTGCCCGAGGTGGAGCGAACACTCGCGGCACGCAGGTATACATCAACCTGCGCGACAACGCTCGACTCGACACTCTTAACGGATTCGGCTTTCCGCCGTTTGCAGAGGTCATCGTGGGCATGGATGCCGTTGATTCGCTGTACTCCGGATACGGCGAGCGCGGCGTGACCGGTCCCGACCAGGGGAGAATTGGGCGCGAGGGGAATGCGTACCTGGATCGAGAGTTTCCGAAGCTGGACGCGATCCGGCGGGCGCGAGTAGTTCGGGCCTGGAGGTAGCGCCACACGCGGGAGCTGCGCTCACATCGCGGAAAGGCCGACCGGAGTGCAACGCTCCAGTCGGCCCTTTCTGCCGCTCGGCTGCGTGACGCCGTCAGTGCCAGCTGAACCCGAGCCCCAGCTGGAATACGTCCACGTTGAGGGTGACGTCCGTGCCGATGCCGTTGAGCTTCGCCTCCGCGCCGAAAGACCGCACGTAGTTCGCGTACGGCGTCAGCGAGAAGCGTCTCGTGAGGCGCCAGTCGTAGCCGACTCCGGTGGTGAGCGCGATGCCGCTCGTGCTGATCCTGTCAATGCCGTCTGAAGCGGTGGCATGGGCGAAGCCGAGACCACCCTTCAGGTAAAGCCCGTTCCGCACACTCGGATACCACTGAGTGACGGCGTTGAGGAAGCCAACCTGCTGGTCCACACCCGCCTCACTCTTCACCCATCCATTGGTCTCGCCGCCTACGAACAGCCTGGGTGACACGTAGCCGCCGAGGCGAAGGTAGCCGGACAATCCGTTGTCGCGTTCCGACGAGCAGCCGCTGCACGACAGGGCAGCGCTTCCATTACCGATGCCGAAGCTGATTCCGAAGCCCTGACGAACCGGCGCATCCAGCTCCTGTGCGCCGGCAGGTACGGCGAGCAGTGCACTCAGCAGAACCGCCGTGATGGTGCGATGCATCCTGAGCCCTCCAGCGTGAATGGTGATTCATCGCACACGTGAGGTAGGACGCGCCCCCAGGACCACGAGCTGCTGATGGAAGGCGCACGCGTGCCTTGTGGAGGACTGGACGATGGGGGGAGCAGGCGTGTAACGGCTGCGCAGGGATTGAGGCTTCGAGACCGGGACTGGGATCTGCGTCGCAATCACTGTCATCCCGCGCGAAGCGTCGGGATCTGCTTGCACTGCGCCGAAGCCGGCCACTACACACTTAAAGCTGGAAACTGCAGTCTCACGCGGAGAACGCGGAGGGCCGCGGAGAAGAGCTTGGCGTCTTGAACTCCAATCGCCGTGCGATTCTCCGCGTCCTCCGCGGCTCCGCGTCAGGATTTTTATTGGTTCCGTTTGCAGACGAAGCTCCGCGAGTGTCATCCCGCGCCGAGCGTCGGGATCTGCTCACCCTGCACCGAAGCCGGCCACTACCAGTTGCAGGTAG
>CAYQAO010000191.1:0-1733 GCA_964415485.1 uncultured Gemmatimonadaceae bacterium | reverse complement strand
ACCACGGCGCGGTCACTGAAGGGTGCACTCGGCTCGCATGGTTGATGTCTAACGCTCGGAGCTCACCTGTCGGCGCTCCAGCTCACCTGGCGGTTTAACCTACGCTTCGGCTACGCCCTCGCCAGGCGGAAACAATGACGCTGGTCGGCGCCGTCAGGTGCAGCGACTCGTTAGACGTCCGGGCGCCTCGCCTGCAAGTTCACCTCGTCCTGACGCACATGACGGCAGGCAAGAACAACGAGATCTCCGCCCTCGAGAATCTCATAGGTCAGCGAATAGGGAAAGCGGTGCAACAGGGCGCGCCGCACACGGCCGTCAGCCGTCACTCCACGGTAGAGCTCCGGGTGGACACGGGCAAATGCCAGCGTGGTCTCGAGCTCTGCGATGAACGCGCGACCCAGCCCCGGGACCTGCTCCTCGTACCACCTGCGCGCCTCGCGGAGCTCGGCTGCGGCCTCCGGCCGAAATACAACGCGCGGCGTCATCCGCCGCGCGCACCGCTCCCGCGCCGAGTCGCCGCCTCTGCCGCTATCTCGTCCGCCTCCTGATCTGCGTGCAGGCGAGCGCGAACTTCCTCCCACGGGGTGGCCGTCCCCGGCTGACGCGCGTGCGCTGCGCGCCGCTCCTCAATGACGGCGCGCTCATCGTCCGAGAGCGGGAGCTCCTCCGGGTTAGAACGCAGGGACTCCCAGAGGGCGTCGATGAGCTCGAGGCGCTCAGCCACGGTGAGCTGGCTTACATCGAAGGCAGGGCGGACCATAAGCGCAATCTGCGGCGGGGAGACGATGCGGGCAAGCTGCTAACGCCCTGGACAGCCTGCGGGCACGCTTGGGTTGTCGGTACGTCTAACGCCAGCGCTCACCTGCGAAGCGGCGAGCAAGGAACTCCGAGAAGCATATGATCGTTGCGCCGCTTCGTCAGGTGCAACGCTATGTTCGGCGGCAACTCGCCGCATAGCCGCTCGCCTCCTCGCAGAGCCGCCCTAGTCGGCGAAGTGATCCATCCAGGCGGGGCGATCTCCAGGTGCTCCACTCCAGCCCCATTCTGCGAACATCTCCGCGTAGCTCTCCAGGTCGAACTTCTCTCCATCCAGAGGCGCTCCGAAGTGCGATGCTGGGTGGTGCCCGCTCCGCAACTCCATCGCGAGGTCCGGCTGCAGCGGAGAGGTGAAAACGGCCGTGCCGCGCGACGTTCCCAGGTCTGGGAAATAGGCCTCGGCCGTGAAAGAAAGGCCACTCGAGAGCACGACCGTGTACGAGGTGTCCACGCGCAATCCGAGCTCGACCGCTGCTCGTACCAACCATTCACGCTGTTTATTCACCTATTTGCTCTGCCTCGCGTCAGTTGAGAGTTCGACTGAGCAGAGTTCCTTCGGGATGCCGTCGAGCGTGGGGCGTTCGGCCATGGCGACCGGAACTCGAGCGAGTCAGATGCGCGCCTCACGCCGGAAGGCGAGGAAGTCTTCGGGACTATGAAGGTAGGCGTCTGGTGCCGTGCGTAGGCCGACACCGAGCAGGAATATGATTGCTCTCCAGAGACGATCCTCCTCGGAAGGCGGCTCGTATCGGAGTTCTCCGGTGTCTTCGGCGTGCATTCGCTCCTCCGCCCACCGCTCGACCTCCTCGCGCGTGCGCTCGCCTGAGAGGAGTGCATCGAACTGCTCGCTGATGTCACCTGCCGTAACGACCACTTATCCTCCAGTGATCTGCGTTGCCGCCGAACGCCGGAGCTCA
>CAYQAO010000190.1:0-1740 GCA_964415485.1 uncultured Gemmatimonadaceae bacterium | reverse complement strand
CGCGTGCCGGTAGCGCAGCCGTCTCGCTCGGCTTCGCGCCAGGGCACGCCGGCCGGGCATTCCACGCCCCATCGGGCGTCTCCCGTGCCGCGCTACACGCCGGCTGGGCAGTACTCGCCTGCCGGGGTGGACGATGGGCTCGATCTTCTGGCCGCGCACCTGGCTCGTGCCCTTCGCGGCCGGACCGACGCCGCTCCGCTTGCACCGATAGCTATCGCGGACCTCTTCCATACCCTGCTCCCACCGCGCGCAACGGCGGCGGAACTGGGCTTCACGGACTTCACGGAATACGGCGTGGTGCTCATGCGCCTGCTCTCCGGGGAGCGCGGGTACGTGCTCGCCGATCCGGAGCTCCAGAACGCCCTGGCGGCAGAGCTGCAGAAGCCCGCGCCCGATCCCGGGGCGTATCGTGCGTTCGCTCGGGCTCCCGTGTCCCTTTCGCCCCGTGCCCTCGACCTGATAGACGAGAGCACTGCGTGCCGATGCTGCGGCGGCCGTCTCCCCCGCGCAGCGGACGTTCGCTTCTGCCCCTCCTGCGGCGAGGACCTCGGCGTCAGGCGGTGCCCCGCGTGCAGTGCGGAGTGCGACGTGGACTGGCGATTCTGCGTGCGCTGCGGAAGGGGTCTGGGGGACGAGGAGTAGGCGACGCCGCCCGCGTAGAGCGGATCCGCCTGCGGAACCCTTCCGGTACGGGTCGGGTATCCGCGCTCATGCTTCCCCGCCGCGTCATGAGGTCTGTCCTCGCGCTCAGCGCGCTCCGCTTCGGTGACGCTGATACGACACCGGGAACGCGGTATGTCCCGGCGCTCGCCGCGCTCAGATCCGGTAACGTGCGGCGTATCCTCGCGCTCGCCACGCTCCTGTTCGCCGGCGCCTGCTTCCCGCAGACGATCCAGACCGATCGCGGGCCGCGCGGCATACCCATGGGCCCGCCCGGGTGGAACCTCGAGATCCGCGAGCACGTGGACCTGTGGCTGCACGGCTACGCCATGCTCTCGCCATACGAGAGCACCCTTCCCTTCTTCCGGCGGGGCTACCGCGAGGAGATGGCCGCCGTCAGGGCGCGGGGCAACACCTTCACGCTTCTGGACGCCAACGCCGACAGGCTGGCCCCGCACCTGACGAGCAACCCGTCGCTGGTGAACGGACAGTTTGCCCCCATGTACTTCCCTTCGTGGGCGGAGTTGCGCGACGGCATAGATGCCCTCCTGCGGGTGAATGGCAACGTTTCAAGAGCGGGAGGCGGCGAGCGGCGCGCGGTGGCGATCCTGCAGCGCATGTTCCCGACTGCTGAGGATCGCGAGTGGCTGCGGACGTTCGCCATCTCGCTGGACGACGAGCGCACGAAGTTCTACGACGCCTACTGGCAGGACCGGCAGCGCAGTGCGATGCCGGCCTTCACCGCTGCGGACGCGGCTCTTCGCGCAGCGACCGGCGGTCCATTGCTCCGCTACATGACGAACGCCAACCTGCGTCGAGGCACCGTCCTGATGTCGCTGCCGCTGGGTGGAGAGGGACGCTCGGTGCTGGAGGGGGTGGAGCGTTCGCACATCGCTGTGCCGCGCCCGGTGGATGCGGACAGCGGCGAGGCAGTGGTGTTCGTGTTCGCGCACGAGCTCGTGGGCCCTGCGGTGGGCACAGCCTCACGGGAGTTCACCGGCGAGTTGCCGCGCGGATTGTCTGCCGAAGCGTATGAAACGAGTTCGCTGGTGCGTGCGGGGCATCATCTGCTGCAGCGTG
>CAYQAO010000189.1:0-1904 GCA_964415485.1 uncultured Gemmatimonadaceae bacterium | reverse complement strand
AGCGCGCGCTCGCGGTTCACGCGCCCACCGCAGCCAGTTCGCCAGCCTCCCGGGCACCCGGATCGCGAGGTCTGCCGGACGCCTCACGCCAGGCGGGAGACGCCAGGTAGTCCTCGAAAATGCCCTCCACCTCGCCGAAGGTGTTCACCGCGTGCAGGCGACGACGGAGGTCCGCGGAGTTGGGCAGCCCCTTCACATACCAGCCCAGATGCTTCCGGAATTCCACGGCTGCGCCCTCGGGATCAGCCTCGTAGTCCTGGACCATGCGGGCGTGGTCGAGGGCGATGGCGAAGCGCTCCTCCACGCCGGGCGTCTCGGGAACTGGCGTACCATCGAGCATCGCGCGCGCCTGACGAAAGATCCAAGGCTGACCGAACGAGCCGCGCCCCACCATCACACCCGCGCAACCGGTCTCCCGGCGCATGCGCACCACGTCCTCCGGCTTCCTGATGTCACCGTTCCCGATCACCGGAATGTCCAGCGCCTCCACCACCCGAGCGATCTCCTCCCAGCGCGCACTGCCCGTATACATCTGCGTACGCGTGCGCGGGTGAAGCGCCAGCGCAGTTGCACCGGCGTCCTGGCAGTGCAGGCCGATCGTCACCGGATCGCGCATCTCCTCGCTCCAGCCCGAGCGCACCTTAACAGTCACCGGCAGGTGCGTTCCACTCACCACCGCACGAATGACCCGCTGCACCAGCGACAGGTCGCGAAGGCAGCCTGATCCCCCGTTCCGACGAACCACCTTCTTCACCGGGCACCCGAAGTTGATGTCCACGTAGTCCGGCTGGAACACTTCGGTGACGGCGGCCGCGGCATCGCGCATGGCCTCCGGATCGGCGCCGAAAATCTGCACTCCGATGGGGTGCTCGCTGGCGTCGAAGCGTAGTTTGCTTATGGTGGCCTCATTCTCGCGGCGGATTCCCTCGGCCGACAGGAACTCCGTCACCACGACGTCGGCGCCAAAGCGACGGCAGAGGCGCCTGAAAGGTGACTCCGAAACGCCCGCCATGGGTGCCAGAAAGACGGGGACTTTCGCGCCGTTGGTGGGATACGGGAAGGCCATTCCTGAAGTTAACCGGCGCCAAAAAACGCTGCAACGCCAACGTTTGACAGCACTTGCAGCCTCGGCTAGCTTGCGCAGTCGCGCGCGGCCGGCACGGGCTGCGGCCTACCTGCCATACACGAGGATTCGATGGAACTGCGCGAGTTCTTCTCCGAAGACGCCATCAAGCTGAACCTGGAAAGCTCCACCAAGGACGACATCCTCAGGGAGCTCATCACGCTGCTCAAGCTCGACGAAAAGAGCGAGGGCATGCTCTTCAAGATGCTCAAGCGACGCGAGAATCTCGGCTCAACCGGGATCGGCCGCGGAATTGCGATTCCCCACTGCAGGTCGCTCGTGGTCAACAAGTTGCGCGTGGCGTTCGGCAGGAAGATGGAAGGCGTGGACTTCAGGGCGATTGACGAGAAGCCGGTGAACTTCTTCTTCCTGATCGTCGCTCCACCGCTCGAGGTGTCGAACCAGTACCTTCCGGTACTCGGCAAGATCGCTCAGTTCAGCAAGGAGCCGGATATCCCGGAGCGCCTGATGAAGATCACGAAGCCTTCGGAATTCATGGCGCTCCTGGAGGAGAAGGGAGTCTGAGGGGCAGTCGCAATTGACTACGGGGCGCTGGGTGAGGATCTCACCCAGCGCCCCGTGCGGTTAGTCCTGCCCTCTCTCTGTCATCCCGCGCGAAGCGTCGGGATCTGCTCGCCCTGCCCTCGGTCTGTCATCCCGCGCGAAGCGTCGGGATCTACTCGCCCTGCGCCGATGCCGGCCACTGCCAAGGGGAGTAGATCCCGACACTCGCTTCGCTCGTGCGGGATGACATCGCGGTGCCTCTTCCCGCCTCCCTGCC
>CAYQAO010000188.1:0-1964 GCA_964415485.1 uncultured Gemmatimonadaceae bacterium | reverse complement strand
ACTGCTGGGACACTCAGTCCATATTCCCTGGCATCCGCTCGCCGATGGCCCTGACTCGTGCTGGGATTGGTCTCGTGCCTTCGCGTTGACCTGTCGGGCCATCGGCGAACTTCTCCTGCGCCGCGCCCGGGCGATGTGACCTGATAGGAGCCTCGTGACCCATGGTGCACCTGCGTCTTGAGTGTCCTGTCCATCGGCTTGGCGCGGCGCCCTCCATCGCCGCGGAGACATCGCCTGTGATCACACCCAAGCTCGACATCATCCTTGGTATCGACTCCCACCGCGACACTGTGGTATGCGCTGCGCTCGATGAGCTCGGCCGCCGCCTCGCCGTACGCAGCTTCCCGACCACGTCCGCTGGGTACGGCGCATTGCTCACCTGGGCGCACGGTCTCGGGACCGTCCGCGATGCGGGCATCGAGGGAACTGCATCGTACGGCGCGATGGCCATGAAGTATCTCCGTGCGGTTGGCATCCGTGTCACCGAGGTGAACCGCCCCGACCGCGCCCGGCGACGTAGACGAGGGAAGAACGACGCCACTGACGCGGAGAATGCAGCACGCGCCGTGCTCTCGGGCGATGCAGAGGCGGTCCCCAAGGCCCAGGATGGGGCCGTAGAGGCGCTCCGCACGCTGATGGTCGTGCGACGCAGCGCCGTGAAGGCCCGAACGCAGGCCGGCAACCAACTCCGCGCCCTCCTCGTTACGGCGCCGCCCTCAGAGCGCGAGGCGCTCGGACGCGGAACCCTGGCGACATCCATGGCACGCTGTGCCCGGCTCGCGCAAGACGCCTCGGACGTCCTCGGACGTGCGCGCCAGCAGGCCCTCCGTGCTCTTGCGTGCCGGTGGCTGCAGCTCACAGGCGAGCTGCGGGAACTCGACGCCGCCATAGCCAAGCTGGCGAGCGCGACTGCGCCGCGCCTCCTGAGTCGCTTCGGCGTGGGCCCGCATACCGCAGCGACGCTGCTTGTGGCTGCTGGTGACAACCCGGAGCGACTCCGTAGTGAGGCAGCGCTGGCGGCATTATGCGGCGTGAGCCCGGTCGAGGCGTCGTCGGGGCAGACTACGCGACACAGGCTGAACCGCGGCGGCGACCGGCAGGCAAACAACGCTCTCTGGACCATAGCCCTCGTCCGAATGCGCAGTGACACACGGACGCGCGCCTATGTGGAGCGTCGGCGCGCAGAAGGTCGGTCACTAAAGGAGATAATGCGCTGCGTGAAGCGGTACCTCGCGCGTGAGCTCTACCCGCTAATCCTGGCAGACCTCAGTTCTCAACGACAGACAGCCTTGACATAGGAGCGTCAACGCGGTGGCGGAGTCGTTCTTCAGTAGCTTGAAGAAGGAGCGCATCAAGAAGCGCATCTATCCGAACCGCGAGCTTGCCTTTGCCGATATCGCCGACTACATCGACAACTTCTACAACCGCACCAGGCGGCACAGCCACCTCGCGGGTGTCAGCCCAGAGCAGTTCGAGGCTGCGCACACGCGTCGTCGGTGTCGGGCTGGGTCGTAGCAGGAAGCTCTACGTCTCCACAGAAAGCTGGGAACTCCAGCTTGTCAATTAGCGAACTGTCGCGCAACCATCGGTCAGACGCTAAGGAACCTCTGCATAAAGTCTGTCTGACGTGCGATATTAGTTAGGCACGCACATCGGACCCTGACTTCGAGAGCATAGAGAGCATGGCTGAGCAGCGGACGTTCGCCGGACTGGCATGGAACTCCAAGGGCAAGGTCACTCGCCGCGAGCGGTTCCTCTCCGAGATGGACGCCGTCATCCCGTGGAAGCGGCTCATCGCTCTCATCGAACCACACTACCCGAAGCAGGGCAAGGGACGGCCGCCCCTGGGCCTCGAGAAGATGCTCCGCATCTACTTCCTGCAGCAGTGGTTCGACCTCTCCGAGCCTTGAGGCTGAGGACTCCATCTACGACAGCGAGTCCATGCGGCGCTTCGTCGGGATCGA
>CAYQAO010000187.1:0-2006 GCA_964415485.1 uncultured Gemmatimonadaceae bacterium | reverse complement strand
GGCCGGCGTTTCTCGTTTCCTCAACCAGCGGCATGCTCCACCATCATGCATCGGTCCTGCACCACCTCTATCCCCGCCCGGGCCAGCGCCTCGGCCACCGCCCGGTGGCGGATGCCCGATTGCATCCATACAGCGCGCGGGCGCGCCGCGATGATGTCGTCCAGATGCGGAGGGAGGTCTGACGGCCGCCGGAACACGTTGACGATGTCTATCTCACCAGGTACGTCGGCCAGCTTCCGGTAGACCTTCTCGCCCAGGATTTCCGTTACCTCCGGGTAGTACACCGGCACCGGAACGATTTCGTAGCCCTCCTGCTGCATGTAGCGTGGCACCTGGAACGCGGGCTGGTAAGATTCGGGAACCTTGATTCCCAATACGGCAATCCGACGGCTCTCTGCGAGCAGTCGCCGGATGTCGGTATTCCGCTCGAGAATCCTCGAGCGCCAGTCTGTATGAGTCTCCTGATACGGCATGCGGGAATCGTGGTGCCAGAAGCGTGCGAGCGGTTACGCACGGCGGCGGAGTGTACCGTGCCTGTGCGGGACGGCGTCGCCGCTCTAACTTGCCGCCTGCAGAATAGAGTAGAACCTCGTAATTCGGAGAATCATACACCATGCGGATGCTCGTACTCGGGGCCGGCCTTCAAGGCTCTGCCTGCGCATATGACCTGCTGCAGAACCCTGAAGTCTCCCAGGTACGCCTTGCGGACCTTCAGTTCGACAACCTGGCCTCCTTCCTCGCGCCCCACTCCGGAAAGCGCCTGATCCCCACGCCCCTCGACGTCCGCGACCACGACGCTGTTCTCGCCGTGATGCGGGAGAGTGACGCGGTGATGAGCGCCATCCCCTACTACTTCAACTTCCCGCTGGCGAAGCTGGCGGTGGAGGCCGGAGTCCACTTCACGGACCTGGGCGGCAACACGGCCATCGTGGAAGAGCAGCGCACCCTGCACGACCGCGCTCTGGAAAAGGGGATCACCGTCGTTCCCGACGTGGGTCTGGCTCCCGGAATGGTGAACATCCTCAGCCAGATGGGCATAGACGCTCTGGACAGGACCGAGGCCGTGCGCATCTACGTGGGCGGCCTGCCCCAGAAGCCCGAGCCGCCGCTCAACTACCAGGTGGTTTACTCGCTGGAGGGTGTGCTCGACTATTACACCACCAAGTCGCAGATCGTGCGCGACGGCCGCCTCCAGGAGATTGACGCGCTCAGCGAGATCGAGCCTGTGAAGTTCGGCGAGCCGGTGGGCGAGCTCGAGGCGTTCCACACCGCGGGCGGCCTGTCCACCATGGGGCAGCGCTACGAGGGCAGGATCCCCACGCTCGAGTACAAGACGCTGCGCTTCCCGGGCCACGCCGACATCATGCGCGCGATCCGCGACCTCGGCTTCTTCAGCCTGGAGCCCGTGGACGTGAAGGGCATGAAGGTCGTTCCTCGCGACGTCGCCCTCGCTACGATGGGCCCGCGCCTGCGCCGCTCGGCGCCGGACATGGTGGTGCTGCGCGTGGAGGTTTCCGGCGAAAAGGACGGCCAGCCGAAGACCCACACCTGGGAGCTGGTGGACTTCGCCGACGAGAAGACGGGCGTCAGTGCGATGATGCGCACCACGGGCTACACGCTCTCGATCATCGGCCAGATGCAGGCGCGCGGCGAGATGAAGGAGAACGGCGTGCACACGCCTGACGAGGTGGTGCCCGGCGAGAAGTACGTGGCCGAGCTGGCGAAGCGGGGGATCGAGATCGTGAAGCGGTAGCGTCGCCGCTCCGCGGCGAAGGGAGAAGGGGCCAGGGAAAAGGGGCCAGGGAAGAGGGACAAGGGAAAAGGGAAGAGGGACTAGGGACTGGGGACTGGGGACTGGGGAGTCGCCTCCGTTTCTGTCATCCCGCGCTTCCCTCTCCCCTGTCATCCCGCGTGAGCGGCGAAGCCGCGAGCGTCGGGATCTGCTCACGGCACCGAAGCCGGCCACTGGTTCCTCAGCTGTCATCCCGCGCGAAGCGTCGGGATCT
>CAYQAO010000186.1:0-2012 GCA_964415485.1 uncultured Gemmatimonadaceae bacterium | reverse complement strand
AACGCGGCATCAGCGTGGTGCCGGACATCCTCGCCAACGCCGGCGGAGTGACCGTCAGCTACTTCGAATGGGCGCAGAACACGCAGCGTGTGCGCTGGACTGCCGAGGAGGTGACGCGGCGTCTGACGGACACCCTTGGCACCGCGTACACCGACGTTCACACGATTGCCGTGGAGAATCGCGTCCCTCTAAGAACCGCTGCCTTCATGCTCGGCGTACGGCGCGTGGCCGAAGCCGCGGCCCTGCGTGGCAACGTGATCGCTCACGAGTGACGCGGAAGCTTCCGGACGGGCGGCGGGAGTTGCCGGAAGGTGCGCGAATCGCGCCAGTGCGGGCAGCAGGATGGCATATGCAACCATCGCGATCACCGGCCGCTCCGGTAGCGCCGGCAGGAAGGCCAGCGCCTGAAGCGATGTCCACGCCAGCACTGCCGCACGAGTAACCACGTCGGGAATGCTGATGATGGCCCATGTTCCCGCAGACAGTACCCAGAGCAGGAGCAGGGCGTCCATCTGGCGGCGACGAACCTGATTGCTTTCCAGGATGGTCTCAGAGAGGTGGTGCGCCGAACCGTGATCCGCGGAGAGCACCACGTGCAGCAGTCCCAGCGCCAGCATGGCTCGCGCCAGCTTGGAGAACCCGCCGTGCCTGGCGAACCTGGCCTGGAACACGAGAACGAGTGCGATAATGAAGGCCGCGGCAGACGGGAACCAGTTCGCCGGAATGCCGCGTGCGTCGTCCAGGTTCATGTACGTCGGAAGAACCTGGAGGGACACGATCATGCCGACGCCAAGAATGGCAACGATGGTGAGCGCGACGGGCATGCCCGGCACCTGGCGCATCGGCTTCCGGATGTCGCGCGGCGGTGCGGGCGTCGAGGACATGTGGGCGATGGACAGAAGTGCGGCCGCCAGAAACGCGAGCGTTCCGAACAGCTCGGTCCCCTCTTCCAGCAGCGGCATCCACAGGGGACGCGTCGGCGCGTCGTCCCCGTAGAAGTGCAGCACCTCGATATGTTCCTGCAGCGGTACAGAGAGGAAAAGCACTATCCCGAGCCCCATGAGCAGGGCCGCTGCCGGCTGGTGACGGAGCCTGTACCACGCAAATGCGCCGAAGAATGCGGCCCCCGCCAGGATGGGAAGGATCAGATGTGCGGTCCAACCGCCAAGCGACTCGAACGACGGCAGGATGCCTGTCGGAAAGCGTTCGTGGAGGGATCCCATCTCGTCGAGGGAGAGAAGCGCGAACGCAGCAGCGCACCCCAGCCAGCCAAAACGGGCAAGTCGGCTGCCCCTCTCATGGCTCCTTTGCGCTTCCAGCCAGTAGCATGCAGCCATCGCGAGGCTTGCGCAGAGCAGGAGCATTCCCGAATACCACACCGACGCCCTGTTCTCGCCGAGAAAGTTCAGCTGCAGCGCCAGTTCGCTCGCCACCCATCCGCGACCGCGCAGAGGACCGTTGCCCAGGAAGGCTCCGAAGATGACAAGCACGTTCATGGCGCCGAGGATGGCGACTGCATGCCACATGCGTTGACGAGAGCCGAGCAGGTTCATGTTCGGAATACCCTGCCTCCATATGTTCATTCACATGCGCCGCCAGCGTCGGTCGCAGCCGGCCGTTGTCAGCACGCATACTACTCCGCGCGTAGTACGCCCGGGCAGGTGCCGCCGAAATTTTTCCGGGCGGCGCAACGGAGTCCTGACATGACCTGCCTATTGGGGTCGGCGATGCGACTCCGCAGGCGCCGGGCAGTGCGCGATGCGGAACATGCCCCATACCTTTACCTGGGAGATTCGAATGCCTACGATGCACCGCACCGTCACTCACGGGCGAACGCGCCTGGCTGTCGTCGCAGGAACTCTGGCGGCATCCATGGCCCTTACTGACGCCCTGGCCGCGCAGGCTGCGCCGTCAGGCGATGCGGAGCTGGAGGCCAGGGCGCGCGCGATTCACGAGAGAGTGCTCACGCTCGACACTCACGTGGACATCAACCCTGCCAACTTCAGGGCGGA
>CAYQAO010000185.1:0-2080 GCA_964415485.1 uncultured Gemmatimonadaceae bacterium | reverse complement strand
CGCTCGTGCGGGATGACAGAGAGGGGAGAGCGAGTGCGGGATGACAGGGGAGAGTGACGACAGGGGAGAAAGGCTCCCGACAGCCGACACCCAACCCCATCATACAGCCGCCGAGTCCTTATCTTAAGACCAGAACCTCAACCCTTACTGAAGCCATGTCGCCTACCGCAACTCCTGTCGCGCCCGCCTCGGCCGGAAGCGGCTCGCCTGCCAGCGCTCCCACACATTCCATTCCGGCAGGGGCCGGAATGAGCGGTTTCAACGGTAATCGCAGGGTTCCCGCTCCCCTCAACGAGCCAGTGCGCTCCTACGCGCCAGGCTCGCCGGAGCGCGCGTCCATCGAGGCCAGGCTCGACTCGATGGCCGGCGAGCGCATCGAGATCCCCCTCGTGATCGGCGGCGAGCACGTCACCACCGGCGACCTGCACCAGTCGGTGATGCCGCACGACCACGGGCACGTGCTCGCCGACTGGCATTCCGCGTCCCCCGAGCACGTGGAGCGCGCGATCGCGGCGGCGCGTGAGGCACAGCGCGAGTGGAGCAACTGGACGTGGGAAGACCGCGCAGCAGTGTTCCTGCGCGCCGCCGAGCTGCTTACCACCACCTGGCGCGACACCCTGAACGCGTCCACCATGCTCGGCCAGAGCAAGACGGTGCACCAGGCGGAGATTGACGCAGCCTGCGAGCTCATAGACTTCTGGCGCTTCAACGCGCACTTCGCGCAGGAGCTCTACAGCGAGCAGCCGCTGTCCGACCACACCATGTGGAACCAGCTGGACTATCGCGCGCTGGAAGGCTTCGTGTATGCGGTGACGCCGTTCAACTTCACCTCCATCGCCGGCAACCTGCCCACGGCGCCCGCGCTCATGGGCTGCACGGTCGTGTGGAAGCCGTCGCAGACGTCCATGCTCTCCAACTGGTACGTCATGCGCCTTCTGGAGGAAGCGGGGCTGCCGCCGGGCGTGATCAACTTCGTCCCGTCAGGCGATCCGGCCGGGGTCTCGAAGGTTGCGATGGAGCACGAGAGCTTCGCGGGGCTGCACTACACGGGCAGCACCGCGGTGTTCAACTCCATGTGGGAGACGATCGGCCGCAACGTGGGACGCTACCGCGGGTACCCGCGCATCGTGGGCGAGACGGGCGGCAAGGACTTCATCGTCGCGCACCCGTCCGCGGATGCGCAGGCGCTTGCGGTCGCCATCGCACGCGGCGGCTTCGAGTTCCAGGGCCAGAAGTGCTCCGCCGCGAGCCGCATCTACGTTCCGCGTTCGCTGTGGCCCGAGGTGCGCGATCGCGTGGCCGCGATGATCGGCGAGATCCGCATGGGCGATCCGCGCGACTTCAGCAACTTCATGGGCGCCGTCATTGACGAGAAGGCGTTCCGTCGTCACCAGGAAGCGCTGGCGCACGCGAGCGAGCACGCGAAGGTGATCGCGGGCGGCAAGGCGGAGGGCGACAAGGGCTGGTTCGTGCACCCCACGCTCATCGAGACGAGCGAGCCGGACTACAGGCTGCTGCGCGAGGAGCTGTTCGGCCCGATCGTCACGGCACACGTGTACGACGACAACCGCTGGGAGGACACGCTGCGCATCGTGGACACCACGTCGCCGTACGGCCTCACGGGCGCGGTGTTCTCGCGTGACCGCAACGCCGTGAGGCAGGCGCTGTTCGCACTGCGCCACTCGGCCGGCAACATGTACGTGAACGACAAGCCCACGGGAGCGGTCGTGGGCCAGCAGCCCTTCGGCGGTTCGCGCGGCTCGGGCACGAACGACAAGGCTGGCTCGAAGCTGAACCTCGTGAGGTGGGTGAGCGCGCGGAACGTGAAGGAGACGTTCGTGCCGCCGACGGATTACAGGTATCCGTTCATGGGGTGAACTACGAAGGGACTGGGGCCTTGGGACTGCCTCCCTGTCATCCCGCACGAGCGAAGCGAGTGTCGGGATCTACTTGCAACTCGTAGTTGCCGGCTTCTGCGCAGGTTGAGCAGCTCCCGACGCTTCGCGCGGGATGACAGACTCCCCGTCCCTGTCATCCCGCACGAGCGAAGCGAGTGTCGGGATCTACTTGCAACTCGTAG
>CAYQAO010000184.1:0-2146 GCA_964415485.1 uncultured Gemmatimonadaceae bacterium | reverse complement strand
CGCTCGTGCGGGATGACAGGGTGGGAGAGTCTGTCATCCCCCGCTTCGCGGCGTCGCACACATCACTCCGGCCCCGCCTCCCCGCCCGCCTCACGCGTCGCCGTATGGTGCACCACACGCCATATGTGGTAGAACGACGAATCCAGCCACCTCATCGCATCCAGCCTCCTCAGCGCCACATCAGGATCCATCCTCCCCGCCGCCGCCTCACGAAGGTTCCGCTCGCGCTGCTCGCGCCGCCGCTCCGCCACCCGCTGCGACAGCTCGTGACAACGCTCCACCACGTCGCCCGGCTCCGACGCATGCTCGTGCAGCCACGCCTCCGCCTGCGTCAGGACCTCCGGCGCCCAGGACGACGCCTCCCTGAAGTCCGGGCCCATCGCTGACTCGGGCGGCCACTCGCGCATTCGCTCCACCAGGCGCTCCAGGTGCTCCGTGGCGTGCAGCACGCTCAGGTGGTGCTCCGTGTGCGTCGCGTCAGGCGACGTGGAGCCGGCCAGGAAGCGACGCACCTCGTCCAGGCTCGTGTCAGCACGCTCCAGCAGCGTCGTCAGCGCGTGGGTCCGCCTCGCGTCGTGCAGCATGACGCGGAACTGCTCGATCAGCGCCGCGGCAATGTCCATCACCGAACGCCGCGCCACCTCGGCCGCCACCGCCGGTACGCGCGCCACCGTGGGGTCCAGGTGCTGCGTGAAGTCCGGGCCGCGCGCAGGCGCAATGCGCGTCACCAGCTCCGTGAACTTCCCGAAGAACGGCATTATCACCAGCAGGCCCACCAGGCTGAACGAGGTGTGGAAGGCCGCGATGATCAGCGCCGGGTCGGACACTCCCCCCGGCCACAGCCTGGTGACCAGCCACAGGAACTGCGGGATGAGCGGGAAGACGACGCTCGCAGCAACGAGGTTGAACAGGATGTGCGCGGTCGCCGTCCTCCGCGCAGGCACGGACGCGCCCACCGCCGCGATGGCCGCCGTCGCCGTGGTGCCGATGTTCTGCCCCACCACCAGCGCCGCCGCCTGCTCCAGCCCTATCGCCCCGCTGTGCAGCGCCGTGAGCGTGGCCGCCACCGCCGCACCGCTCGACTGCATAACGATGGTCATCACTATGCCGATCACCACCAGCAGCAGCCTGTCTCCCACGCTCCCGCCGGGCAGCAGCGCCGGATCGAACCGCTCGGCCATCACCTCCATGCCCCCCTGGAGCATGGCGATGCCGGCGAAGATGAGGCCGAAGCCCGCCATCGCGAGCCCGGCGGACGCCAGGCGCCCGCCGGTTAGCAGTCGCAGCAGCGCTCCCACCGCGAGGATGGGCATCGCCACGGAGCCCACGCTCAGCTTGAGCCCCAGGAACGCCACTATCCAGCCTATGCTCGTGGTGCCGATGTTCGCACCGAACACCACCGCGATGCTGGCGGGAAGCGTCAGCAGGCCCGCGCTCACGAAGCCGATCGTCATCAGCACCGTGGCCGTGGACGACTGCAGCAGCGCGGTGATGCCGATGCCCGAGAGCAGCGCGCGCGTTCGGCCGCCGGTGAAGCGCACCAGCAGGCCGCGCAGCGCCTCCCCGGCTGCCTCCTTCAGGCCGTCCGTCAGCAGGACCATGCCCAGGAGGAACAGCCCGATTCCGCCGATGAGTTGTGTGATCACGTGTGGGTCGCTTCAGTACAGGGCCGGCAGCAGCTCGCGCGACGCACCGCGACTGCACCAGACTCATCAGCCAGCCGGAGGAATACGATAACAGCCAGCCGTCCGCCAAACCATGAAGGACCCTAACGCCTCCGCCGTGCCCGCGAACCATGGAGGACACGAGCTCTCCTGGTTCGCCCTCGGGCTCATGGCCGGCGTCACCTTCGTGGGACTCCTGTCCGAGCTGCTGCCGTCCGGAGTGCTCCCCCAGATGACCCGCGACCTCGGCGTCTCCGAGTCGCAGGTGGGATCGCTGGTGGGAGGCTACGCGCTGGCGTCCGCAATCTTCGCCATTCCGCTGGTGAGCGCCACGCTCGCCATGAACCGCAAGACGCTGCTCATGGCGCTGCTCGCGGGCTTCGCGGCGACCAACATCCTGGTCGCACTCTCCTCGTCCTATGCCGTTATCCTCGCCTGCCGCATACTCGGCGGCATCTGCGCGGGCGTGATGTGGCCCATGA
>CAYQAO010000183.1:0-2221 GCA_964415485.1 uncultured Gemmatimonadaceae bacterium | reverse complement strand
TTGGTCGGGGTACGGGTCTCGGCGCTCGGCCGGGGGTGGAGGCTCGGGAGCGTCACGACTGTCATCCCGCGTGAGCGGCGAAGCCGCGAGCGTCGGGATCTACCTTCAACTGGTAGTGGCCGGCTTCGGCGCAGTGAAAGCAGATCCCGACGCTTCGCGCGGGATGACAGGCTCGGCTACCATGTCATCCCGCACGAGCGCAGCGAGTGTCGGGATCTACTCTCACTTCAGCGTGGCCGGCTTCGGCGCAGGGAGAGCAGATCCCGACGCTTCGCGCGGGATGACAAGGAGTGAGGCGCGGGATGACAAGGGAGTGAGGCGCGGGATGACAAGGGAGTGAGGCGCGGGATGACAGAAACCGCGGCAGTTCCTCTTCCCCAGTCCCTGTTCCCTCTTCCCTGCAGTAAAGCAACCCTCTGCCCTTTCACGGCATCCAACCCCTTGAGCCGACACTTTCCGTCTCGGCTTTCGTAGGGGCACGGAGACAAGGACATTCAGCGACTCGGGAGATGGGTAGCATAAGCCTGGAAATTCCGGCCATCACTGGCACGCCCGTGGAGGTTCGGCGTCCCCCCGTTACGGCGGAGGTGCTGGCGCAGCGTGCGGCGGCAGCTGTGCCGGGCGCGGCGGTGGGGACGGATGCCTCGACGGCCAGGGGTGCGTCGGCAGGCCGGAGACCTCCCACCATCCCGGCGCTTACGCCGGCGTCAGGCGTGCCGGCAGTGACCGCCGCGCAGCTGGAAGCCAGCGATCGCGAGGTAATTGCTGCCGAGATCGGCAGGCGCTACCAGGTCGAGCGCCTGCTCGGCCGTGGTGCGAGCGGGGCCGTGTACCTTTCGCGCGACGTTGCGCTGCACCGCGCCGTTGCGCTGAAGATCGTGCGCGAGCGCGATGGCTCGGAGGCGCGCGAGCGGTTCCGTCGTGAGGCAAGGCTCGCGGCGCAGCTGTCGCACCCCGGCATCGTGCCCGTGCACTCGTACGACGAGCGCGGCCCCATCGCCTGGCTCGTGATGCAGTACGTGTCCGGCGAGTCGCTGGCGGAGCGGCTGCGTGCGAGGGGGCGCCTCGCGCCTGACGAGACGCGCCGCGTCCTGGCGGAGCTGTCCCTCGCACTTGAGCATGCGCACCGGAACGGCGTCGTCCACCGGGACCTCAAGCCGGAGAACATCCTGCTGGAGCGCGGCAGCGGGCGGGTGCTACTCGCGGACTTCGGCGTGGCCATGCGTCACTGGTCGGACCGCGAGATGGCGAGCGAGCGGCGCGCCTGGGGGACGCCCGCCTACATGAGCCCGGAGCAGGCCCTGGGCGAGCCGGACGTGGACGGCCGCAGCGACCTGTACGCGCTCGGTCTGCTGGGCTTCGCGATGCTCACGGGTCGCCTGCCATTCACCGGCTCCACCCCGGCTGCGCTCCTGGCGAGCCGCCTGTCCTCCGGTGCCCCGAGAGTGCGCGATTACTCGTCCGATATCCCTGCCGACCTGGCAGCCGCGATAGACCGGTGCCTGGAGCCGCGCCCGGAGCGGAGGTGGCAGAGCGCCCGGGAATTGTACGTGGCCCTTACCAGGCCTCGCCGCGGGTGGAAATTCTGGTGACGATCCGGAGGGGTCGGTCTTCGTAGCAACGGCAGCCGGTCGCCGGCTGCCGTTGCTACTGCCCTTTCACCAGTCCACCTACATGCTCAAGACACTCGCAGCAGCCACCGCGCTCTTCGCGGTCTCTTCCGCAGCGAACGACCTGGCTGCCCAGGAAGTTCGGATCGGCAGCTTCGTGTACGTGCAGGCCGCAGATCCCATAGACGACACCAACCGCTCCTACATCTCGGCGAAGCAGCCTGACGACGACTCCGATGCCGCGATAACCTGGATGTGCATGGAGGACGGGCTGAACGTGGTGCTCGAGATCGGCAAGTACTTCGGCGGCGATGACGACGACGAGATCCACGTGATCACTCGCGTGGACCAGGACGCCAACTCCGGCATCGTGGGCTGGCCGCTGCTGCAGGGAAACACGGCTGCCTTCATGCCCATGGACAGGGTGCAGGCGTTCACCGACCGCGCGAAGCGGGCACGCCAGATCGCAGTCCGCGCGATAGACCCGCTGGACGGCGAGACGCTGACATTCGTGTTCCCGGTGCTGGAGCTGGAGAGGGCGCTGGAGCGATTGGGGAAGTGCGATTGAGGGAAGCGAGAAACGCCGGCCTGAGGCCGGCGTTTCCTTTCTG
>CAYQAO010000182.1:0-2228 GCA_964415485.1 uncultured Gemmatimonadaceae bacterium | reverse complement strand
CTCGCGGCTTCGCCGCTCACGCGGGATGACAAATGGAGTGAGGCGCGGGATGACAGATGGGAGGGCAGCCCGCGTCACCACGCATTCCGCAGCCCCTCCATCACGCTTGGCAGCTCCGCGATCGCGACCACGAGCAGCATGACGCTCGCCGCGAGGAGCAGGACGTCCACCACCGTCGGGCCGGTGCGCTCGCGGCGGGCGCGGGCGTCCATGTCCTGCTGGACCATTGCCGGAACGAGCGGATCCGCCGACCGCTCCCGCTCCGCCATCTCCTCGGCGGGCGGAGGGAAGTAGGGCATTCGCTCCTCGCGCTCCCATGGGCGCTTGAGATACAGCCAGACGCCCCAGCCGAGCATGAATCCGAGGCCTGTGACGTTGAGTGGCCCGCCGCGGGCCGCCCAGCCGCGCTCCACCAGGTCGTTGTTCAGCGCCCAGCTGGCCCAGATGATGGAGATGGCGAGAATCCCGATGCGGATCGCGAGGCGGCGAACGGTCATGGGGCGATGATGCGGTATTGGCGGCGAAGCCGCCAGTTGGAGGCGACCCGACGGATGAGAGATCGCCACCAAGTTTCGGCATTGCGGGGATAACGCAGTCGGGGTAGACTATTGGTAGCGTTCGCCGTTCGCGATTCGCGAATACACGGAGGTGTTCATGTCCGAACACGCATTGCGCCCATATGACGTGGCGGTTGCGCTTCGTCTCGCAGAAGTGCCCTTCGCATCGTTCAAACGCCTGGCAAAGGATCTCGGTCTCAGTGGCAGCACGGCTCACGCTGCCGTACGGCGCCTGATGGATGCAGGCCTGGTACGGATGGCCAGCGATGGCTCACGCCCGGTCAACAGACTCGCGTTGCTCGAATTCCTCGAGCATGGAGTCAGGTACGCATTTCCGGGCGTACTCGGCCCCGTAAAGTCTGGTATCCCGACAGCATATGCTGGCCCCGCACTCAAGGATCAGATACTGGCCGAGTACCCAGTGGTATGGCCTCATGTTGGTGGGCCGGCTGTCGGCCCTGCTGTCAATCCACTGCTGCCAAAGGCGGCTGAACTGCCAGAGCGTAGCCCTGATACCTATGCCCTCCTCTCAGCGGTGGATGCAATCCGCGTCGGGCGGGCGCGCGAGCGGGTCCTTGCGATGGCATTCCTGCGGCGTCGGTTGACGGTTGCGTGACCCCGGCATCCGGGCAGGTGACGACTTCTGATTCACCAGCGAAGATCCCAACAGGGGGACATGTGAGACGCTACGACGGCCGACAGACCCCGGCCCTGTGTCTGTTGAGGCGAACTGCTCAGGACCTCGGTCCTCTCCTCGACCGGGTGGTGTTCATCGGCGGTGCCATCGCACCCCTGTTGCAGACCTCTCCAGTACTACCAAGGGTCCGTACAACCACGGACGTTGATAGAATCGCAGCCGCAGGTTCGTACCGAGAGTTCTACCGTTTGCAGGAAGAACTTCGCGGAAGCGGCTTCCGCGAGATTGGAGTTACTGAAGGTGGTCTCGAGAATCACCATGCGCACAAGTGGAGAACCCCGAGCGGTGGTGAATTCGATTTGATGCCGGCCGGCGATCACCTCGGCGGCACAGGCAGCCGGTGGGACAGCTACGCAATCGAGAGTTGCGAGCGGCTCGATATCGGGAATGGCCTTGATTCGAATGGTGACGTAGCCAGCCCAATCGTGATCCAGCATGCGAGTGCTGCTGCGTTTTTAGCGCTGAAATGGGCAGCGTATGATGATCGTGGGGGGGAAGACCCGCGCTACAGCCATGACCTGGAAGACATCGTGGCGCTCGTTGCCTCACGCCCCACGCTGCCGGACGAGTGCGCAGCTGCGCCGGACGATGTGCGGTCGTTCATTGCCACCCATTCGGAGGCGCTGCTGGCCGACGCGGACTTCGACGAGGTCATCGACGGCCACCTGGGACTCTCCGGACAGGAGGCGGTAGAACTGCGTGGAATGGTGCGCGAGCGGCTACAGCTTCTCGCAGGGCAGTGGAGGAAGGGACCGGACTTTCCTCCTCTCCCCTGACACCGACCGGACAGACTCATATCCTTCCAGAATGACCAAACGCCTTATCGTCGTCGGGGACCGCGTACTCGTGAAGGTGGAGGAGGGCGAGGAGCGCTCCAAGGTGGGGTTGTACCTGCCGAGTACTGCGGTGGACAACCAGGCCGTGCAGGGTGGCCGCATAGTGAACACCGGACCCGGGCTTCCGATGCCCGACCT
>CAYQAO010000181.1:0-2250 GCA_964415485.1 uncultured Gemmatimonadaceae bacterium | reverse complement strand
ATACCTGCGCATAGGTATACCTGTCCGCGGGTTACCTGCGCGTCGGTACGCCTTCCAGGGCCACGAGGTCAACGCGCATCCCGGCGCGTGCGAGCAGCGTGACCAACATGTCGATGCTGAAGCGTTCGATGCGTCCGCGAACGAGCTCGCTCACGCGCGGCTGCGAGATGCCGAGCAGTTCAGCGGCGCGAAGCTGCGTGAGGTTCCGTGCGGTGATCAGCGACTGCAGCGCGGTCATCAGCTCCGAGCGGACGCGCAGGTGCTCGGCTTCCTCGCCCTCGAAGCCGAGGTCGGTGAAGACATTGCCGGAGGAGCGGGTGATCGGAGGTGGTTGGTGCCTGGTCATTTGGAGCGGGTATCTCGGCGAATGGCGAGTACCACTCGAAGGCGGTCTCTG
Organism: uncultured Gemmatimonadaceae bacterium; assembly: GCA_964415485.1. Lineage (GTDB taxonomy): Bacteria > Gemmatimonadota > Gemmatimonadetes > Gemmatimonadales > Gemmatimonadaceae > JBBQHX01. The sequence continues at coordinate 1,853 of CAYQAO010000181.1, read as the reverse complement.
GCGACTGAGATGTCTTGTTTCGATGTGCTTGTGGATCGCTTCTGGAGGAAGAAGGACACAGGAACTCCGGTCGATCAGCGCGCCATCGGCAGCGGCTCCAGCTCCTCGATCTCCCGTGCCTTCTCAGAGCGCAGGGCATGCCACAGGTCCCAGTCCAGCTGCAGGCCGAGCCAGAAGTCGGCGCTCATGCCGGTGACCCTGGCGAGGCGCAGTGCGGTGTCCGGCGTGACGGAACGCTTTCCACGAACGACCTCGTTGAGGCGTGGAAAGGAGACTCCGAGACGAATGGCAAATGCCGACTGCGATATGTCGAGCGGCTTGAGGAACTCCTCCAGGAGCATTTCGCCTGGATGGACCGGCGGGCGCTCGGTAGGGAGGCGAGTGGCTACGAGCGGCCGGCGCTTGTGCACGTGCCTAGTGGTAGTCCGTGACTTCAACGTTCCGGGCATGGTCGTCCTCCCAATGGAAGCAGATGCGGTACTGATCGTTGATGCGGATACTGAACTGGCCGTGCCTGTCCCTGCTCAACCGTTCCAAGCGATTCCCTGGAGGAATCGCGAGTTCCTGCAGACGCCGCACCCGGTTGATCTGGAAGAGTTTACGTCGAACAGTGGGCCAGAGTGAGCGCGGACAGGCGGCCCGGGCGCGGCGGCTATCAACGCCATTGAAGATGTCCTCCGTCGCCCCATCCGCGAAGGTTGCTATCACGGCATGTATTATAACGGGAGGTGTAGTAGCAGGCCACTGTTGTCAGTGCTCGCCAGTATCCTGATTCTCAGCCAATCTCCCAATTCTGTTGGACGCAGCCGCATCACGAGCGTGCAATCCGGAGTGAATTCACTACCTTATCCAGGACCTAACGGCTCAGCCCGCCAGCCCCGTCGCCCCCATGCCTGAATGACCCTCTCCCGCGGCCTGTACGACCTGCTGCTCACGGAAGCTGTCGCCAGAGCGCTGGACAACCTGACGACCGGTCGTGCGGCGCTGCACGACGTGGACGCCGAGGAGCTGCCCGAGCGCGTTGCGGATGCCCTGGGCCGGCAGCTGCGGGTGGCGCTCGAACAGGTGGACGCGAGTGACGACGAGCAGGCCCGCGCGCAGCTGGCGCTCGTCAACGGAATGTTGGCGCGGCTGCGGGAGGAGACCGGTGCCGGGCGTGCCGAGGTGGATCCCATCGTGGAGCCGCCTAAGGTACTCAGGGCCATTCATCCAGCCGGGCAGGATGCACCCGTTGCGCCGGACACTGGCCTCGCGTCCCCCTGGCTTTTCACGGCCGGGCGCGGTTCGCCGTCGCTGCTCAACGAGCTGCGTCGTGAGGCGGCGGCCTGCGAGCAGATAGACATCCTCGTGAGCTTCATAACGGTCTCCGGCGTGCGGAAGCTCATTGACGTTCTACGCTCGGTGACAGCGGGGAATGCAGCAGGCGAAGGGCGCACGAAGATCCGCGTGCTAACAACCACCTACACGGGCGCTACCGACTTTGCCGCCGTGGAGGAGTTGGCGAAGCTGAACGGGTGCGAGGTCAAGGTATCGCTGGACGGTCGCCGCACGCGGCTGCACGCCAAAGCCTGGATCTTCCACCGCGACTCCGGCTTCGGCTCGGCGTACGTGGGAAGTGCGAACCTTTCGGGTGCGGCGCTGATGGGCGGCCTGGAGTGGACGATGAAGTTCACCCAGCGCGGGCAGACGGCGCTGTTCGATCGCGCCAAGGCGCACTTCGATACGCTGTGGCTGGATGACGAGTTCACGCTCTTCGAGCCTGACGACGAAGAGGGCAGGGCTGCGCTGGCGGAGGCGCTGCGCAGGGAAGGTGGATATGGGGCGCCGGAAGTCACCACATTCTTCGACATCCA
>CAYQAO010000180.1:0-2394 GCA_964415485.1 uncultured Gemmatimonadaceae bacterium | reverse complement strand
CTTCCCTCTTCCCTTCAGATCATCCCCACGTACACGTCGTACAGCGCATGCGTCCACGCCGTAATGCCGAAGCCGCGAAGCGCAAAGAGCGCACTGAAGGCCAGGCCGGCGATGAAGCGAAACGTGAAGGACGCCAGCTGCAGCGGATCTCCGTACGGCCCTACGTAGTGCGCGAGCGAGAACAGGACGGCCGACACTACCACTGCAATGGTGAGTGATGCCCGGCGGGACGTTCCGAGCACCGCCGGCGCCAGCGCTGCAATGCCGCCTACGAGCATCACGCGGAACACGAGTTCCTCGTAAAGCCCCGCGCCGAGGGAGAGCATCAGCCAGGTGGCCCAACCGTGAGAGAGGGGGCCTCCCTGCACCGCCAGAGGACTCGCCGCCTCGTATATGGCGAGGGGCAGTACGCCAAGCAATTGTGAAGTGGCCGTGGCCACCACCACACCGAACAGCAGTGCGAGCACTGCGGATTCGCCCAGCATGAGGCCGAACCATCGCGTGTTCCACTTCCATCCGTGCCTCCTCGCATCCCGCCCAACGAGCCACGCGCCGGCGCAGAGCAGGGCTGCGCCGAGCACCACGGGTGCCCAACGTCCCCCGATGGACATCGCCAGCCCTCGAAGCAGGGCGTCCGCCCCATTCCGCAACCCGCCGGACGCCGGACCCACCACGACGGCAAGGAGCTCGTACAGCAGCAGCAGCGGCAGGGCGATGAGCACCGAGTAGCGCGGTGCGCGGGTAGCCTGCCAGTAGCCTCTCGCCGATCCGGCCATGCGGGGGTTCACCTCGATGCAAGTGGTTGTCGCGATACGGAGCTTCGTACGCATCTTCCCATACCGCTTACACTACGAAGCTTCGCGCCGCGGGTTTTCGGCCGCCACCTCGTGCGAGCCGTCCGAAGGCCAACTCCGTACAGGACAATGCTTCTTCCCACCACGCGAGACATCCGCCTCCTGCTCAACCTCGCAATACCGGTAACGGTGGTGCAGGTGGGCATGATGCTCATGGGGGTGGTGGACTCCATGATGGTGGGGCGGGTGTCCCCGGAGTCGCTCGCGGCCGTGGCCCTTGGAAATCTGTACTTCTTCGCGCTCACTGTATTCGGCATGGGAGTGATCATGTCGCTCGATCCGGTGGTGTCCCAGGCCGTGGGGCACGGCGATCGTGAGGCGGTGGCGCGCGCCGTACAGCGCGGCATGCTGCTCGCACTGGTGATCAGCGTTCCCATCTGCGCGGTGATGCTCCCGGGCGAGTACCTCCTGGCGCTCGCGGGGCAGCCTGAATCCGTGATTCCCATCGCGGCGGGCTACGTGCGCGCCAGCACTCCCGGAGTTCTTCCGTTCCTGGGTTTCGCGGTGCTCCGGCAGACCCTCCAGGCCATGACGGTCGTCAGGCCAGTGGTGGTCGTGGTGCTGCTCGCGAACGTGCTCAACGCGCTACTGAACTGGGTGCTCGTCTTCGGGAAGTTCGGGTTCCCGAGCATGGGGGCGGTGGGCACGGGCTGGGCTTCGAGCATCAGTCGCTGGTCCATGTTCCTGGGTCTCATCGTGGTGGCATGGCCGCGCCTGAGGCCCGTTCTCGGTCGGCTTCGCGCGGAGTCCTTCGCCCTGCCGCCGATCCTTCGCATGCTGCGCATCGGCGCACCCATAGGACTTCAGCAGCAACTGGAGATGGGAGCGTTCGGATTCGTGGCCGTGGTGATGGGCTGGTTCGGCGCGGTGGAGATGGCCGCTCACCAGATTGCGATCAACCTCGCGTCACTCACGTTCATGATTCCGCTGGGGATCGGCGTGGCCGGGTCGGTGGTGGTCGGTCACGCCGTGGGGCGCGGCGACACGGCTGGAGCACGAAGGGCCGCTGCCGGCACCACGCTCCTGGGCGTGGGAGTAATGACGCTCAGCGCACTGGTATTCCTGACACTTCCGGGTCAGCTCACGAGGCTCTATACCGACTCCGCACCGGTGGTGGCCCTGGCGTCCCTGCTTCTGCCCATCGCAGGCGTGTTCCAGGTGTTCGACGGCCTGCAGGTCGTCTCGTCAGGCGTGCTGCGCGGCATCGGGGACACGCGAGTGCCGATGCTGGTGAACCTGCTGGGCTTCTGGCTCATCGGCATCCCCAGCGGCCTCGCACTGGCGTATCGCGCACAGCTCGGCCCGCGCGGCCTCTGGTGGGGCCTGACGATAGGCCTGGTGCTGGTCTCGCTGATGCTGCTGAGCCGGGTTCGCAACCGGTTCCGCCGGGATCTCGTGAGGCTCCAGATCGAGGACCCGGTGAGAGCGGGCGAGGCCGTGCTCATGCCGGGCGAGCGAGCGTAGCGAGACTGTCCGGACTTGCTCGCCCTGCGCCGAAGCCGGCCACTACAAACCGAAAGCTGGAAACAGCAGTCTCACG
>CAYQAO010000179.1:0-2469 GCA_964415485.1 uncultured Gemmatimonadaceae bacterium | reverse complement strand
GCTTCGCTCGTGCGGGATGACAGATAGGGGAGAGCGAGTGCGGGATGACAGTCGTGGCGCACCCGAGCCTTCACTCCCGACCGAGCGCCGAGACCCGTACTCCGGCCCAAAAAAGCGACGCCGCACAGCGGCGTCGCACTCCTCAGCCCCCCCGCCCCTTAGCCGCCGGCGACGCCGGGGCCGCGGGCACTCCCGGGGGGCTTCCGCCCGCAGGCGTGGGACGCGCTGCGGGGCCGCCCTTGCCCGGGGCGTCACCCTTGGCGGCAGCGGCTGCCGCTGGCCCTCCCGCCGCCGCAGCGGCGGCCGCAGGCACCGAAGGGCCCGCCGCTGCTGCAGCAGCCGCGGTTCCGCCGCCAGCGTCCAGCTTCAACGCCTCGGCCACCCGCTCCAGCGGTGCCTTGGTCGTCGGGCCCAGAACGCCAACTCCCACGGCGATCAGCACCGCAATGAAACAGATGATCAGGGCATACTCTACCGCTGTAGCGCCGTCATCGGCTTTCAGGAACATGTTCTGACACATCCGGGCAACGTCCAACAGACGCCTGCAACTTGCTCGGCGCCCACGACTTCATTCCTCAATATACCGAAAAGTGCGTGTCAATGCGCGTTTTGGTAACAGCCGCAAGCCATAACCACCCAGTACGGGTACAGCGGAAGAGCGAACCGGAGCGTTGAGACGGTGTACGTCCCACACGCACGGATCCACGCCCCGTACGGCATGCTACGGCGGTGTACGCTTCGCTAGCTTGAAGCAGTACACCCTCAACCCGCTCTCATGACGATGTCGCTCTCCTCCAGAAGGTTTCTCGCCATCCCCACCGCGCTCGCTGCCGTGGCGCTCCTGCCCCTGGGCGCGGCGGTCGCGCAGCAGGCGCCGGCCGTACCGGCGGCCAACGCAAAGGTGCGGCAGGCCATGGACATCATCCGGGCCGACAACGCCTGGACCGTAGACCAGCAGGTGTCCATCTGCGAGATCCCGGCTCCGCCGTTCAAGGAGGAGATTCGTGCGGCCGAGTACAAGCGCAGGCTGGAGGCGCTGGGGCTGACGAATGTGCGGATTGACGCGGAGGGTAACGTGATCGCCGAGCGCAGGGGGAGCGGCGACGGCCCGGTGGTGGTGCTGTCCGCACACCTCGACACGGTGTTCCCCGAGGAGACGGACGTGAAGGTGCGCCACGAGGGCGAGGTGATGCACGGGCCGGGCATTGGGGACGACTGCCGCGGACTCGCAGTGGTGCTCGCCGTCGCGCGCGCCATGAACCAGGTGCAGCTGCAGACGCACGGCACCATCCTGTTCATCGGGACGGTGGGTGAGGAAGGGCCGGGCAACCTTCGCGGCGTCAGGCACCTGTTCGAGAAGGAGCTGAAGGACCAGGTGGACTACTTCATCTCCGTGGACGGCACGGGGCTCAACATCACGCACGCGGCCGTGGGGAGCCACCGCTATCGCGTCACCTACAGCGGCCCGGGCGGCCACAGCTACGGCGCGTTCGGCATGCCCAACCCCATCCATGCAATGGGCAGGGCGATCGCGAAGATCTCGGAGCTGCAGGTTCCGCGTTCGCCGCGCACCACGTTCAGCGTGGGCATCGTGGAGGGCGGCACGAGCGTGAACTCCATAGCGTTCTCCGCCAGCTTCGACGTGGACATGCGCTCGGAGGAGAAGGCGCCGCTGGACGCGCTGGACGCGCAGTTCCGCGCGGCGGTGCAGGAGGCGCTGGAGGAGGAGCGGGCGCGCTGGCCGCAGTCGCAGCGCGGCCTGGAGGTGAAGATTGACACGATCGGCATCCGCCCGGCCGGCAGCCAGCCTGACGACGCGCCCATCGTGGTGACGGCGGTCAACGCCGGCAAGGAGCTGGGCTTCGAGCCGTACCTGAGCCCGTCCAGCACGGACAGCAACATCCCGATAGCGATGGGCATCCCCGCCATAACGATAGACGGCGGCGGGCAGGGACGCGGATCCCACTCGCTGGACGAGACCTACCGTGACGGCCCGGAGGGGTGGAAGGGTCCGCAGTGGGCGCTGCTGATCGTGTCGGCGCTGGCCGGCGTGCAATAGTCACCCTCACGAGACAGCCTCGCATGTACGCCCTGGCGATCGTCCGCTATCGTCGTCCGCTGGAAGAGGTGCTCCCCGCCGTGGAGGAGCACCGCGCCTACCTCCGGGAGCTGAAGTCGCGTGGCGTGCTGCTCGCGTCAGGCCCCCTGGATCCTCGAAACGGAGGAGCGCTGCTGCTGCGCATCCCCGACAACGACCCGCTGCGCGCGCTGGATGCAGTTCGCGACGGCGACCCGTACGTGAAGCGCGGCCTGGCGCAGTACGAGCTGCTCCCGTGGCATCCCAACATCGGGGTGGAGGGGCTGGACCGGTTGTAGCGGGGAGGAGTGCGACGCCGCCACGCGGCGTCGCTTTTTTGGTCGGGGTACGGGTCTCGGCGCTCGGCCGGGGGTGGAGGCTCGGGAGCGTCA
>CAYQAO010000178.1:0-2482 GCA_964415485.1 uncultured Gemmatimonadaceae bacterium | reverse complement strand
GTCGGGTCGCTGATCGTCCACGTCACACCCTCGGGCGACTGCTCGCCCGTCGAGAGCGCCGTGGAGAAGCGGAAGCTCTGGCCGACCTCCACGAGGCCGGTGTCCGGAGCGATGGAGAGCGTCGGTGCCGGCTTCTTGTCCTCGGATGCGACCACCGTGACCATGGCGGTGTCAGCGCGGTTGCCGCGCTTTCCGATGATGCGGGCCTTTCCGGTCTTCACCGCCGTCACCTCTCCAGTCCTGGAGACGGTGGCCACGCTCGGGTCCGCGCTGGACCAGTTCACGCCGAGGTTGTTCTCGATGGAACGACCGTCGGAGTAGCGGATGAAGAGGCCGAGCTGCTTGGCTTCGTCAACGGCCAGGTTCAGCGCCTCCGGAAATACGTCGATGCCCGAGATCTTTACGTTGTTCGATGCGCGGGCGCTCGCCGTGAGCTTCGTCCCGTTGTAGTCCACCGAGAGCTGGGTCTCGCCCGGCTGGACCAGATAGAGCCGTCCGTCGTTTACGACGGCGATGGAGGAGTCGGCGCTGTTCCAATTCAGGTCTTCGACCGTGAATCGACGTCCCTTGACGTCCAGAACGAATGCGCGAATTCGCGCCGTGTCTCCCGGCTGCCCCGTGTATTGGGACTGCTCAAGAACCACGGCGCCAGCTGAATGTGCGTTTGGGGCAAAGGCGTCGCCCAGGTGCGTGGAATCATCACACGCCATGGCGAACGCAAGGGCCCCGATGATCGGGAGCATGGAGCGGCTTCGCATGAAGCTCCTTCCTCACAGGACTGACAGAAGAACCTTCGGCAACCCGACTGGCGTGGCGCCCTGCTGAGCGCGGTAGCCTCGTGGCTTTGCGTCACCGGCTTTCGCCGGTTTTGCCCTTGTCGCGGTCCTCCGCTGTGGGAGGAGCGATCCGCCGGTACACTGGTGGGTCTACGCAGGAGAGACGACCTGCGCAGAGCGACGGTCACTACAATCTAACCGACCTGGGCCGTCGCATGATGAGCCGACAGTGTACCGACCTCGACCAGCTGTCTCAAGAACTATATGTGAGGCGGGTCACCCCGCTGTTGCATTTCATCCGCACTTCGGGGAGTGCTGCGTTGCATCTCTGCAACGATTCTACCGCCGGCGAACGCTGCGGCTGTAGGCAACATCACCGCCGCCTGGCGGGTTCAGCGCAAATTCTGCCGCCAGCGTCGCCGACGCGATAAACAGGTACATGAACGATACCCGGTGCACCGTGCCGAAGATCGCGGCGAACAGGAATCCGACGAATGCCGCTCGAAGCGCCACGAACTGGATCATCTCGTCCATTCCGGCTGCCTTCATGCGCCGGATAGCCCGCGTGAGTGCCACTAGAGTGGAGATGATCATCCCGCTGAACAGGAGGAGCCCGATCACGCCGGTTTCCGCGAGCACGTTCAGGTACATGCTGTGGGTGTCGCGCTTGCCACCGGCGAACCTCAGCTCCCGGCTCTGGCCTGCATAGATCGAGTTGACTTGAGGATACGCCCCAAAGCCCACCCCTGCCACCGGGTGATCCCTGATCACGCGAGCGGCCACCCGCCAGATGGTGAACCGCTGCTCAGCCGAGGAGTCGGCCTGGCCCAGGGTCTCGGTGGACTGCAGGTGGCGCATGTTCCTGATGCGCTCCCAGACGCTGTCCGGCGCCATCACTGCCAGAACCGCAGCAGCAGCGCCCAGCAGGAGCCACGTCTTGATGCGCATGCGCGTGATCTCGCGCCAGAACGTCACCGCCCACATGACGGTCAGCGCGATTATACCGCCGCGCGACTGCGTGATGACCACGATGAAGCTCAGGACGAGCACGCCGCCCAGCGACGCCAGTCGTATCCACTTCGCCTGACGCGCACGGCTCATCGCGACGCACCAGCCGATGATCAGCAGCGTGTAGGCCGCGAGGTCGTTCGGGTTCTGGAACACGAAGTTCCACGCGTAGCGGCCGAATTCGCCAATCCCCGCAAGGAAGTTGAAGATCGTGCCTCGCACCGGGAACAGTGCGTACATGGCCAGCGTCCAGAAGACGAAGAACCGCAGCTGCGCCCGGGACTGGATTGCGTTGTAGGCCACGAAGAAGATGATGCCGATCTTCGCGAACTCGATTGTCGCCTCACGCGACACGTCAGGCCACTGGCTCGCGAAGCTCGTGGCGAAGGCCCAAACCCAGAACGCGCCGAACCACACGAGCGGTGCGGGCAGTCGAAGCGGCCTGCCCTGCAGGAACAGACCGCCAAGTGCGGTGAGGATCGCTATCGCGGCCACGTTCAGCCGGAAGGAGTGCACCACGAACACATAGAGCAGCAGCGAAACGAAGCTGATGGTCCACTCCACCCCGGCCGTTATTCGCCCGTCAGGCGAGGCAAGCGGCCCGAGGGCCGCCATGGCACGCTGGAACGGCGCCGCCACCTGGGCCCGCGCCCGGTTGGCGAACCGGCGGCGAATCGGGCGCCCGTCAGGCGTGGCGG
>CAYQAO010000177.1:0-2502 GCA_964415485.1 uncultured Gemmatimonadaceae bacterium | reverse complement strand
CCCGACGCTTCGCGCGGGATGACAGACTCTCCTTCCGTGTCATCCCGCACGAGCGCAGCGAGTGTCGGGATCTACTCTCACTTCAGCGTGGCCGGCTTCGGTGCAGGGAGAGCAGATCCCGACGCTTCGCGCGGGATGACAGGAGAGCGAAGCGTGGGATGACATGGTGGAGAGACAGTCCCTTCACCTCACGTAATCCATCCTTAATCCAGCGCTCAGAAGCTCCTAACTCAATCGAAAGCCCAGGCTCATCGTTCGAAAAGACAGCCTTAAGATCCGGGTTGCATCGTGTGGGTGAGGCTCACGACGTGGGGTCGCGGGCCGTCACCTGCTCCGGAGGTGTGCGATGCTCGCCAGGCTCATGGAATCGGGACGCAAGTCGCGACGGTCGCCGAAGGGAATGGTGGTGAGTGTTCTGTTCCACTTCGTCGTGGTGAGCGCGGCGGTAGTGGGAACCACACGCGGGGAACCCGTGCCGCCGGATCCGGTTGACGACGGCAGGATCCACTATGCGCGGCCGCTGCCGGAGCGTCCGACTACTCCCGCACGTCCCGCCGGTCCGCTATCCAGTGGACCCGGGCGTCCGGCGCCGCTGCCGCCCGTGCTGCCCGGGCCGGTATCGGTTGACATTCCACCGGTCGTCGGGGCTCCGGTGCAGGGGCCCGCGATGCCGAATGTGGGGCCGGACATGGACGACCTGCTCGATGCCCTCTCGTCAGGCGCGCCGTTCGGGGACGGACAGGGACTGCCTGGAACCTCGGGCGATCACGCATGGGATGCCGTGACGGTCGAGGAGCAGGTGGTGCCTAGCAGGAGGAACCCGGCGCCTGCATATCCGTCCATGGAGCGCGCGGCCGGGATCACGGGCGAAGTGGTCGCGCGCTTCGTGGTGGACACCACCGGCAGGGTGGAGCAGGGAAGCGCAGAGGTGCTTTCGGAGACGTCGCCATCGTTCGGGGCGGCCGTGCTGAACGTGCTGCCGCGCTATCGCTTCACGCCTGCACGAGTGCAGGGAAGGGCCGTGCGCCAGCTCGTGGAGCAGCGGTTCGTGTTCCGGCTGAATTGAGCGACGGGTGGAACGATGCACGGCGGGAAGGGCACAAACCCTTCCCGCCGTGCGTCAGCTCAGCCCGCCACCCAGCACCACGTACAGCGTCACGAGGTTCTCGACCTCCGCCCTGCGAAGCTGCAGCAGCGCCTGCTCGGCGGTGAACAGGTTTCGTTCCGCGTCGAGCACCTCCAGGTAACCCACCACTCCTTCGTCGTAGCGCGTACGCGCGAGTTCGGCGATCTCGCGCTGCGCCTGCGTCGCACGCTCCTGCGCGGCAACCTGCTCGGCGAGAAAGCGGCGTCCGGCCAGCGCGTCTGCTACCTCGCGAAACGCCTCCTGCACCGTGACTTCGTAATTGGCAACCGCGATGTCCTCGCGCGCTTCGGCCACGGTGAGGTTTCCCCGCCGGCGACCTCCGTCGAAGATCGGCAGGTTCACGGAGGGGCCGAACGTCCACGTCAGGCCGTCGTCGCCGAGCAGGTCGTCGAGCTCCGTCGAAGCGAAGCCCAGGTTGCCCGTGAGGGAGATGGACGGGAAGAATGCGGCGCGCGCAGCGCCGATGTTGGCGCGTGCGGCACGGAGCTGCTCCTCGGCTGCGATGATGTCGGGGCGCGAGAGCAGCAGCTCCGACGGAAGTCCCGGAGCCAGGATGACGTCGCTGGCCTGGTCGGTGAGAGGACGAGGCGCAGGCAGGGTGTCTCCGGCCGGAGCGCCCACCAGTACGGCCAGGGCGTTGTCCAGCTGTGCCTGTGCCATCCTGAGTCCGGCCAGCTGCGTCTCCGCCTGCCGCAGCAGTGACTCCGCCTGACGATAGTCCAGTCCCGACGTGATGCCCGCCTCGAAGCGCACCTGCGCGATGCGCAGGCCCTCACGACGGCTCTCCACCGTTGCCTCTGCGAGACGGACGCGCTCTGCCGTCTCCACTGACGCCAGGTAAGTTGACGCCACCTGCCTGATGAGCGACAGCTGGAATGCGCGCTGCGCCTGCACCGTTGCCAGGAACTGCGAACGTGCGGCCTCCGAGAGGTTGCGAACGCGTCCCCAGAAGTCGAGCTCGAAGCCCGGTACTCCCACGCCGAGCGAGTAGCGATCGAAGGTCACCGGGTCGCCGCCGGCCGAACCGCCTGACGCGGCCGGGCCGGAGCGGGTACGAAACGCATCTGCGCTTGCTCCGACCGACGGGAACCGCTCGGCGCCCTGGATGCGATACAGGCCGCGAGCTTCGTCTATGCGAGCGGTGAAGATCGCGAGGTCGCGATTGTGCTCGAGTGCAGTAGCGATCAGTGACTCCAGCCTCTCATCCGCTATGAACTCGCGCCAGGGAACGTCAGGCGCACCCGTCCCAGCCTCCACGTTGCCGGCGTACTCCGAAGGGTACTCCGGCGGCGAGGCAAGTTCCGGCCTGACGTGACGCGGCGCGAACGAACAGCCGGTTACGAACAGAAGGCTGG
>CAYQAO010000176.1:0-2533 GCA_964415485.1 uncultured Gemmatimonadaceae bacterium | reverse complement strand
CACGCAGATGAGAACGACGTGCAGACGCCGCGGGTGTACAGGCTGATTCGTCCGTGACGACCCGAAGCTTCACTCCCGAGACCATGACAGCTCTCCCGCTCAGCCTTCGTCAGTCGCGTATGTCGCTGCTCGCTGTCGCACTGATCTCATTCACTGCATGCGACACTGTAGGCGGCAGCCCGAGCACGTCGATGCGGCGAGACAGCGCAGGTGTCACGATAGTGGAGAACTCCGGCCCGTCGTGGCGCGCTGGCGAGGAATGGACGGTGGACACCGTGCCGCTGCTGGCGATCGCGCCTGACGCGGGACAGCATGCGGAGTTCCAGAGAATCCACAGCGTAGTTCGGCTCGACGATGGAACCGTGGTTGCCGACGACGAACGCGGACCGTTCGTCCGGGCGTTCGCGTCGGACGGCTCCGTGCGCTGGGTCGCAGTGCGCGAGGGGGATGGACCGGGAGAGTTGCGAAGTGTCGGTGTCATCCATCGCATTGGAGGCGACAGTATCGCGGTGGAGGCCAATTTATCTCCAAAGGCCCTGCTGCTGGACAGCGACGGCAACTACGTGGAGGAGCTTCCCATCATTCCCGTAGGGTCAGCAGCACCAGATGTTCTCGTCCGCCGTTCTCAGGTGATGCTGCGGATGGCAGACGGCGCGGCAGTCGGAATCATCAGCGAGCTGACGAGAGCTCATGTGGAAGGATCGGCGGTCCCTACGCCGATCATGGAGTTCCACTTAACGCAGCGAGATGGCAATTCCAGCCTGCTTGGCAACTGGCCGATGATGACCATGGGAACGTTGCTGACCCCGATCGTTGCCTGGGCCCCTCTGCCTGACGGTTTCCTGTACGGATGGCCGACGCGGGACGAGTTCCGCGTTCATGATTCGACAGGTAACTTGCGCATGCTGGTGCGAGGACCCACGCCATCCCGGCCTCCTACCGATGCTGAGGTGGCTGCCGCACGACAGCGTTACCTGGAGCAGCGGGGCGGCACACCAGAGGAGCGACGTTCAGTCGAGCGGATGCCGGTGGCCGATTCGATCTCCCTCTACCGCCGGCTGGTGTCTTCGCGCACAGGCGAGATCTGGCGCGAACGGTACGACGCAGGCACCGATGGCCGCTTCACCTTCAAGCCCGAAGGCGTCAGGTGGGACGTCTTCACAGCCGACGGCTCACTGCTCGGCGGAATATTGCTTCCGACGCGCTTCACACTCACTGACGCGGGTGAAGACTGGCTGGCCGGCATTCACATTGACGAGATGGACGTGCAGACGCCGAGGGTGTATCGCCTTGTGCGACCCTGACACCTTCCTGCGAATCGAATATGCCTCCGAGTCCGTCGTCTCGAGGCTGGGCCACGGACTCGCCATGCACGCCTGGCGGCGACCGTGACCGGCTGCCGTACCTGACGAGTCCGACCGGGCTCGCCGGGTGTCGCGTCAGAAGAGGCTTATCTGCTCGCCCAGCATCTGGGGGTCCACGGGTTTCTGACCCATGAGCGTCTGGAGCTCGCGCACTGTCGCGGGACTGTGGCCAGCGTAGTGATTGTTGGCGTAGCCATACACCATCACCCGCTTCGCGAGCGCTCGGAGCACGTCGCTCCACGACTCCAGCTCGCGCGAGCGGTCCACCTGCGTGCGGGAGAAGTCCTCGATGCTCCGGTCGGGCCCCATCCAGCGCACATAGGTGAAATCGGCTGTTGGTCGTCGCGCCAGCTCGAAGAGAGTACTGCGCGGAATCCACCTGCCGTCGCTGAGCGCCAGGGCAACCTCGTGCTCCGTCAACAAGGCGAGCAGCTCGGACGTCAGCCACTGTCTCTGCCGGAACTCCACGGCGAAGCGAACGTCCTTCGGGAGGATGGGCAGGTACTGCTCCAGGGCCTCCATGTTGGACACGTCGAAGTCCGGCCCGAACTGGATGAGGACCGGACCCAGCTTGTCACCGAGCAGGCGCGCGCGCTCGAGAAAGAGTTCTGTGGCATCCTCCGCGTCGCGCAGCCTGCGCTCATGCGTGATCTCCTGCGGAAGCTTGAGGGCGAAGGTAAAGCCGGCCGGCGTACGATCGCGCCAGCCCAGCACCGTTCGCTCGGGAGGGATGGCGTAGAACGTTGAATCCACCTCGACAGTACTGAAGGCGCGCGCATAGGTTGTGAGGAAGTCCGCCGGCCGGGTGCCTGTGGGATAGAACGGGCCCACCCATGCGGCGTAGTTCCAGCCCTGGGTTCCTAGTAGGAGCATTGTGGTTCGGCGTCCGATAACGTGTGATCTCCTGCCTGCCATCCTGAGTAGTGCCGGCGGCTCCTGCCGCCGAACTTGCCATCGATGACCGCCCTCTTCCGCACTCTCCCTGCCATTCTCCTGCTCGCAGCGTGCACTTCGTCACGGTCGCCGCTGCTGCAGCCTCGTCCCGAATCATACGAAAGAGCAGCTCCGGACAGTTTCGTGGTACAGCTGCAGACTACCAGGGGCGACGTGGACATTATAGTGCGGCGCCACTGGTCGCCGCTGGCTGCGGACCGGTTCCACTATCTCGT
>CAYQAO010000175.1:0-2570 GCA_964415485.1 uncultured Gemmatimonadaceae bacterium | reverse complement strand
TGGTGTACTAGGACCGCCGGCAAGGCAGGCAGCAATAACGAGAGCGGGCTCCCGGAGTGTACCGGGAGCCCGCTCTCGTTATTGCTGCCGTGGACTCACGACTGATGCTGCGGCACTGCTAGATCATCGGCCGGAACCACGGAATTCCCGCGAGTATCAGCGCCAGGGCAATCCCGTAGCCGATTGCCTGACGCTTGAACTTCACGTCATCCATCGGCGCCCGACGCACCAGAACGCTCGTCACGTGCACGGCGACCACCGCCAGCAGCATCATCGCGAAGTGCTCGGCCACGAAGAACCGGATCTCCCGAACTCCCATTGCCGTGCCCATGTCCGCGAACGCCTCGCGCGTGACCGGACTGAAGAATCCGTACAGCAGCAGGCCGATCAGAAGCTGAATGTCCAGCACGATCGTGAACAACGAACCAGCGCCCCTGTCGGCCGATTCGTACCCCCGCTTTCCGGTAATTCCGGAGATCGCCCGCACCACGGCATAAACGCCCGCGATGAGCACCAACCAGCGCAGGAGGTTGTGTGTAGTCAGCAGGAATGGATACATGGATCCTCTGGAAGAGTGTCGCGGGAAGATAGGCCGTGGCACGCCGAGTCGCGAGCCGGGCAGCAGAGGTCGCTCGATTTTGTCGCCCCACAGCCGTTGAAAGGCTGTGCCTCCTTTCAGGAACGCATTTCCGGGCGATACCTGCCCTTCGAGCGGCAGATTCCCGGGCGATTCTTCGCGTCTCCGCCCGCATTCTCCCGTGCCCTACCCCGTTCGGCCGTTCGGTCCCTATCTTTCGCGGGCAAATCCTTCCAGCTCCGGCGCCATTCGGCCGGAGTTCCTGAATTCCAGACAGAGTTTCGAACATGGCTTCGTACGACGTCATCTTCCTCGGCGGCGGTCCCGCGGGCTACGTGGGCGCGATTCGCTGCGCGCAGCTAGGACTCTCCACAGCGGTCATCGAGCGCGAGGCGCTCGGCGGCACCTGCGTCCTCTGGGGATGCATCCCCGCCAAGGCGCTGCTGGAGTCCGCCAACTTTGCAACGCGCATGGCGCATGCGGCCGAGTTCGGCGTGAACGTCGGCGAGGTCTCGCTGGACTACGGTGTGGCGATGAAGCGCTCGCGAGGCGTGAGCCAGCAGAACTCCAAGGGGGTGGAGTTCCTGTTCCGGAAGAACAAGGTGACGTGGATTCGCGGCACCGGACGCCTGGCCGGCGGAAAGAAGGTCAGCGTGAAGAACGCTGACGGAAAGGAAGAGACGCACGAGGCGAAGAAGGCGGTGGTCATCTCCACCGGCTCACGTGTGCGCGGGCTGCCCAGGGCGGGGCTCGAGCTGGATCGCAAGCTCGTCATCTCCTCCGACGAGGCACTCACGCTCGAGAAGGCACCCAAGTCCATGGCCATCGTCGGCGCCGGCGCCGTCGGCTGCGAGTTTGCGGACGTCTTCAACGCGTTCGGCACCGAAGTGCATCTCATCGAGGTGCTGCCGAACCTGCTGCCTATCGAGGACCTGGACTCCTCCAGGGAGCTGGAGAAGGCCTTCAGGAAGCGCAAGATCAACGTCCTCACCGGTGCGAAGATCTCCGACGTGAAGGTGGGCAAGAGCAACGTCTCCATGCAGGTGGAGGTTGGCGGCAAGAAGGAGAAGCTGACGGTGGACAAGGTGCTGGTGGCCGCCGGCCGCGCACCTAACGTGGAGGACATCGGCCTCGACAAGGCCGGCGTGAAGCTCTCCGACAAGGGCTTCATCCAGATCAACGAGCGCATGGAAACCACCGCCCCGGGCATCTACGCCATCGGTGACGTTGCCGGCGGTCCCATGCTCGCGCACAAGGGTTCTCGTGAGGGCCACGTGCTCGCCGACATGCTCGGCGGCCAGAACGCGCACCCCGTGAACTACGGCAACATCCCGAGCTGCACCTACTGCCACCCGGAGGTCGCGTCCATCGGCCTCACGGAACAGGCCTGCAAGGAGCAGAAGCTGGACTACAAGGTTGGCAAGTTCCCCTTCTCCGCGAACGGCCGCGCGCGCACGTCTGGCGAGACGGACGGCTTCGTGAAGATCATCCGGGATGCGAAGTACGGTGAGATCCTCGGCGCCCACATCGTGGGGCCGCACGCGACGGAGCTGATCCACGAGCTGGTGGTAGCACGCGAGAACGAGTTCACCGTGGAGGAGGTGGACCTGGCCATCCACGCGCACCCCACGCTCTCCGAGGCGATAGCGGAAGCGGTGCTGGACTCGATGGGGAAGATGATTCACGCGTGAGGAAGGCAGTCGTCGGTATTCAGTAGCTGCCTCCCCGCCTGTCATCCCGCACTCGCTCTCCCCTATCTGTCATCCCGCACGAGCGAAGCGAGTGTCGGGATCTGCCTGCAACTGGTAGTGGCCGGCTTCGGTGCAGGGTGAGCAGATCCCGACGCTTCGCGCGGGATGACAGTCTCTCCTTCCCTGTCATCCCGCAGTGTCGGGATCTGCCTGCACCTCGTAGGGGCCGGCTTCGGTGCAGGGTGACTAGATCCCGACGCTACGCGCGGGATGACAGCAGAGTGAAGCGCGGGATGACAGCA
>CAYQAO010000174.1:0-2601 GCA_964415485.1 uncultured Gemmatimonadaceae bacterium | reverse complement strand
GTAGTGGCCGGCTTCGGCGCAGGGCGAGCAGATCCCGACGCTTCGCGCGGGATGACAAACCAGGAACGTGCGCGGGATGACAAACCAGGAACGAGCTCGGGACGACAGAGTCCCTCTCCCCTACGCCCCATCAGGATCCACGTCCCACCCCCTACCCCCCCAACAGGATCCACCCCGCCACCAGCACCAGAAACACCGCAAAACCCTTCCGCAGCGCATTCGCCGGCACGTGCCGGCCCAGCGACGTTCCGACCAGCGCGCCCACGATGGCCGTCATGGTGAATACCGCCACCAGGGTCCAGTCCACCGTCACCTGGTCCAGGTAGCCACCGAAGCCCGCCAGCGCATTGAAGCCGATTATCACCAGCGACGTTCCCACCGCCTGGTAGATCGGCAGCCCGCCCAGCAGCGTCAGGGCAGGCACGATCATGAAGCCCCCGCCCACGCCCACCAGGCCGGTGACGATCCCCACTCCCGCCGCCTGGAGCGCTATCGGCAGCAGGCGCAACCTCTGGGGCGCCGGCGCGCCTCCGTCGTCCGCTGCGGCCGGCCGACGTCCTCGGAACATGAAGACGGACGCCACGAGCATCACCACGGCGAAGAGCGTCAGCTGCACTCGGCCCGACAGCAGGAGGGCCAGCCGGGCACCCGCCACGGCGCCCACCATCGCCACCAACCCGAAAACCAGCGCCACCCGCCAGCGAACGCTGCCGGCCCGCCAGTGACCGTAGCTACCCACCAGGCTCGTGATTCCCACCACGATCAGGCTGTGCGCAATCGCGGACTTGGCCTCGAACCCCAGCACGTACACGAAAACGGGTACCGCGAGTATCGTCCCGCCGCCGCCGAGCAACCCCAGGAGGAGTCCGACGAGCAATGCGAGCGGGATGAGCAGGAGCATCGAGGCTGGGGGCGGGTCGGGAGACGGTCGGCCGCTGGGTAACTCCCTCTTAAGGTAGCGAAGGATGGGAGACGTGGCTTCTTCCCAGCGCCAGGTGCGCACCGACGCGAGGTTGGCCTCAGTCGCCCCGCGAATTCCCAGTCCCGAGTCCCCAGTCCCCAGTCCCTATTCTTCAACCAATACGTTGCCGAATTACCTCCGGCGACTACCTTTCGCGACATGTGGGAACTCGACCACGATCCGGTCCTTCCGGCCGGATACCGCGGCCTCCGCGGAAGCATTCTCGTCGCCCTCAAGAAGGCCCAGCCGCTCACCGCTTCCGAGCTCGCGGCTCAGTTCGGCGTGTCCGGAACCGCCCTCAGGAGGCACCTCCGGCAGCTCGAGGAAGGCGGCGTAGTGGCTTTCAGGCGCGAGGTGCGCGGGGTCGGCGCTCCCGCCTACGCCTACTCGCTCACCCCGGCGGGCGAGGGCCTCTTTCCACGCTCGTACGCCGCCACGCTCGTTGACGCGCTCGCCGCCGTACGCGAGAGCGCCGGCGACGAAGGCATCAACTCGTTCTTCCGCCGTCGCTGGGAGCGCATCACGCAGCAGGCCGCTCCCCTCCTTGGCTCCATGGAGCTGCAGGAGAGGACGCAGCTGCTCAGCGAGATCATGACGGCGCACGGCTACATGAGCGAAGTGAGCGTCGCGGACGCCGAAGCCGGAACGGCCGCCGCTCCGTGCCTCACGCTCACTTCGCACAACTGCCCGCTCCGGGCGGTGGCCGAGCACTTTCCAGAGGCCTGCGCGGTGGAAGAGGAGTACCTCGCAGAGGTGCTCGACGCAGACGTGGTACGCAACAGCCGGATCGTGGAAGGCTGCAACGCGTGCTGCTACACGATCACCAGGCGCGCACCGGACTCGGTGAAGAAGGCGCGCCGCCTCGCCGTCGTTCACGGCACGAAGCACCGGAAGTCCGCAGAACAGAGTCTTCATGAGCCGGGAGCAGCTTCCCGGCAGCACACTCCAGCCAACACATGACTGCCAGCATAGACGCCCTCATCACACGGGAGTACCAGCACGGATTCGTCACCGAAATCCCTGCTGATACGATTCCGCCCGGACTCAGCGAAGAGACCGTGCGACTCATCTCTGCGCGCAAGGAAGAGCCCGAGTGGCTTCTGGAATGGCGCCTCAAGGCCTACCGCCGCTGGCTGGAGATGACCGAACCGCACTGGTCGCACGTCACCTACCCGCCCATAGACTACCAGTCGCAGGTGTACTACTCGGCACCCGTGACGAAGAAGCCGCTGGGCAGCCTGGACGAGGTGGACCCGGTTCTCCTCGAGACGTACACGAAGCTCGGCATTCCGCTCGATGAGCAGAAGCGCCTGGCAGGCGTGGCGGTGGACGCCGTCTTCGACTCCGTGTCGGTTGGCACCACGTACAAGGAAGAGCTCGCGAAGCAGGGCATCATCTTCTGCTCGTTCGGCGAGGCCGTACGCGAGCACCCCGAGATCGTGCGCAAGTACCTCGGCTCGGTTGTGCCCTACACGGACAACTTCTTCGCCGCACTGAACTCCGCGGTGTTCTCGGACGGCTCCTTCGTCTACATCCCGAAGGGCGTTCGCTGCCCCATGGAGCTGTCCACCTACTACCGCAGCAACGCGGAGAACACCGGCCAGTTCGAGCGCACGCTGATCAACGCAGACGAGGGCAGC
>CAYQAO010000173.1:0-2657 GCA_964415485.1 uncultured Gemmatimonadaceae bacterium | reverse complement strand
CCGAGTCTCCAGCCCCTCTCAGCTAATATCTACAATAACATCTTGACTTATTGTATCACCATGTACAAATTCGCCCCTGGTGTCCGGCGAAGCATCAGAACCGGCGCCCGCCTTGCACCGCGAACTCACTCCCCGAGGCAGACTCATGTACACGAACAGACGTCGCCCAACCCGCGCGTGGCTCTCGGCCACCCTGGCCATCGCCCTCCCGCTGGCCCTGACCTTCCCCGCCGGTGCGGCCTGCGCCCAGGCCGATACGGGGCCGGATGACGCCACCATCGTCGCAATCTTCGACGCAGCCAACACTGCAGACATGGAGACAGGGCAGCTGGCTGCCGAGCGTTCGCGCTCGCAGGAGGTGAAGGACTACGGAGCGATGCTGGTCCGCGACCACCGCCAGGTGCGCCAGATGGGTCGCGACCTTGCAGCGAAGCTCGGCGTGACGCCCACGCCGCCGAAGGACGACCAGGGCGCTCGCGACCACGCACTCGCCATGCGCCGGCTCCGCGAGGTTCCAGCAGCGGATTTCGACCGTGCATTCCTGCAGCACGAGGTGGCCTTCCACAAGGCTGTTCTGGACGCGATGAACTCCACGCTCATCCCCGCGATTGACAACGCCGAGCTGAAGGAACTGGTCGAGAAGGTTGCGCCCGCGTTCCAGGCGCATATGATGGCCGCACAGGCGCTGCTGGATAAGGTGGACTAAGCGTCTGTTGGACGGTGTCGGGTGCTGGGGGTCGGGTGTCGGGGCTCCCATGTACGGACTTTCATCTCGCCTGACTCGCCTGTCATCCCGCACGAGCGCAGCGAGTGTCGGGATCTACTTGCAACTGGTAGTGGCCAGCTTCGGTGCAAGGTGAGTAGATCCCGACATTCGTGCCTGCGGCACTCATGCGGGATGACAGCACTGGCGAGTCGAGCCTCACCCCAGGCCCGACACCCGACAGCCGACACCCTCATATAGACGCCTAATCCTCAGCTAAATGTCCCTCTCCGGCCCCGACCTGTCCCGCGGCGTACCGTCCTCAGAACTTCGCGAGGGACAAACGCTGCTCGGCCACGCAGATGGCGAGCAGGTGCTGCTGGCACGCTGCGGGGATGGTCGCCTGTACGCTGTTGGAGCCCGGTGCACGCACTACGGCGGGCCGCTGGAGGAGGGCCTCGTGGTCGGTGACACCGTGCGCTGCCCCTGGCACCACGCCGCATTCAACCTGAAGACCGGCCGGAACCTGCGCCCTCCCGCGCTCAACCACCTGCCGCGCTGGAGCGTGGAGGAGCGTGACGGCGTGGCGACGGTGACGTCTCGTGAGGCTCCACCACCCAGCACCGCCCCGGACTCCCAGGTGCGCGCCCTGCCACACGTGCCCGAATCGGTCGTGATCGTGGGCGGCGGCGCGGCCGGGGCCGTGGCGGCCCTGACGCTGCGTCGTGAGGGCTACTCGGGCCCCGTCATCATCCTGGACGAGGGCCACTCACCGCCATGCGACCGCCCGAACCTTTCCAAGGACTACCTGGCGGGCACCGCGCCTGAAGAGTGGATCCCGCTCTTCCCCGACTCCTGGTATACCGAGAACGACGTGGACCTCCGGCTGGGCGCACACGTCAGGGCGATTGACGCGGGATCCAGGCGCGTGACGCTGGAGGACGGCACTGTCGTCCCGTTCGGATCGCTGCTGATCGCCACCGGCGCTCACCCCATCACGCTGCCCCTGCCTAACGGGGAGCGCATCATGTACCTGCGCACCCTCGCGGACAGCCGGGCCATCATCCAGGCCGCCCGGAATGCGCGCAAGGTTGCGGTGATCGGTGCGAGCTTCATCGGCCTGGAGGTGGCCGCGTCCCTTCGTGCGCGCGGTTTGAACGTGACGGTCATCGCGCCGGAAGAGCGTCCGCTGGAACGAATACTCGGCACGGAGCTCGGCGACTTCGTCCGCGAGCTTCACGAATCGAAGGGTGTGCACTTCCGGCTGCGCCAGACCGTCACCGCCCTGGACGACACGCATGTCACGCTGGAGAGCGGCGACAGGCTCGAGGCCGACCTGGTGGTGGCGGGAGTGGGCGTGCAGCCCAACATTCGCGTGGCGCAGGCGGCGGGGCTGCGCACCGACCGCGGAATCGTGGTGAACGAGTTCCTGGAGACCGGCGCGGGGGGAATCTTCGCTGCGGGGGACGTGGCCCGCTGGCCTTCGCCCCTGACGGGCGAGCCGGTGCGTATCGAGCACTGGGTGGTGGCGCAGCGTCAGGCAGTCACGGCTGCGCGAAACATCCTCGGATTCCGCGAGCCGTTCACTGCCGTGCCGTTCTTCTGGAGCCAGCACTACGACGTGGCCATCGCCTACGTCGGCCATGCCTCACGATGGGATCGCGTCGAGGTGGAAGGCAGCATCCGGGACCACGACTGCGAGGTGCGCTACTGGTCGGGCGACAGGCTGCTTGCGCTTGCCTCGATCTTCCGGGATCGGGTGAGCCTGGAGGTGGAGGCGGAGATGGAACGGCGGTTCGGCAGGGATTAGGGGAACTGCTTTGGCTGAGGAGTACGCCGCCGCTTCGCGGCATCGAATTATTTGATCGGGGCTCGGCGCTCGGCCGTAGTGGAGGCTCGGGTGTGGCGAAGCGGAGCTTCGTCTGCAAACGGAGCCAGTAATAAAAGTCTCACG
>CAYQAO010000172.1:0-2686 GCA_964415485.1 uncultured Gemmatimonadaceae bacterium | reverse complement strand
AGATCCCGACTCTGCGCGCGCGCGATGACAGACCTGACGCGCCCTACGATTCCATCCCCACCGCTGGCCCCACCCTCGCCGCACGACGCGCCGGCACCCAGCATGCCAGCGCTGCCGCCACGATAACGCTCGTCAGTCCGATCGCCATCGGAATCGGGTCTCGCGTACTCGTGTGGTGCAGCAGGCCGCTCAACTGCCCACTGGTCAGAACGAACACCACGAGCCCCACCAGCGCACCCGCACCTACGAGCCCCACGCCGCCCAGAAGCACCATTCGCATGATCATCGCCGGCGTTGCACCTAACGCCATCCGGATCCCGATCTCCGGTACCCGCTGCGTCACCGCATAGCCGATCACGCCGTAAACGCCGAGCAGCGTCAGGATCAGCGCGAACGCTGCGAAACCGGTCATCACTCCCATCGCCAGCCTCTCCGTTGCCAGTGAAGCCGAAACCCGGGAACCGAGCGTCTGCACGTCGTGGATCGGAACGGTGGGATCCAGCTCGCGAGCGCTGGCGCGTACGAGCGATACCACCGCGCCCTCCGGCAGCGAGCTCCGCACTACCACATGAAGCGTCGGTATCCAGTGGTTGTGGCGGTTGGAGTAGTAGACGGTGGCCTTGTCTTCCTCATGAAGGGCGCCGTGCTTCACAGAGCCCACCACTCCGACTATCGTCGCCGGGCGTCCCTGGTCTATGGTCCTGCCCAGCGGATCCTCGCCCCTGAAGTAGTCGCGCGCCAGTCGTTCGTCTATCACCGCCACCAGCGGCGAGTCGCCCCCATCAGTCCGCTCGAACTCCCGACCTCTCACAACCGGAATGCCCATCGCGCTGAAGTAGCCATCGCCCACCACCACAAGGTTGGCGTGGCGCTCCGGCTCGTCAGGCAGGGGATCCAGCCCGTCCAGGGTGAACGGTGAGCTGTCCGCCCCCCCGGAGAATGGCAGGCCGCTCACCACGCTCGCGGCATCCACACCGGGCGTGCCGCGCAACCGCTCGAGGAATGCGTCGAAGAATGCGACGCGCTTCTCCGGCGTGTCGTAGCGCGCCCCGGCAATGGATACGGCCATCGAATGCACGCTCTCGGTGCGGAACCCCGGGTCCGTGACGATGGTCCGTGCGAGACTCGTCGTCAGCAATCCCGCGCCGAGCAGGAGCACCAGGGAGAAGGCCACCTGAAGTATCACGGCACCCTGAAGAACGCGGTTTCGCGACGGACCGCCTGACGAACCGCGGGACGTGTCCTTCAGCACACCCTGAAGGTCGGTACGAGCGGCGCGAACCGTCGGCGCAAGCCCGAACAGCACCCCGCAACCGAGGGTTATCAGGGCCGCTGCGCCGAGTGCGCCGCCGTTGATGCGCACGTCGGCGAGCATTCCGTAGCTTCCCGCAGCCGTGATCGAAAGAAGTTTCAGCAGCGCAAGCGCAACAAGTACGCCCAGCAGTCCGCCCGCCACCGCCAGCGTGAGGCTCTCCATCAGCAGCTGGCGCGCGATCGCCCTGCGACCCGCGCCCAGCGCCGCACGCACGGCGAGCTCCCTCGATCTCGCCATGGCTCTCAACAGCTGCAGGCTGGCCACGTTCGCACACGCGATGAGCAGAAGGAGCCCTACCGCTCCCGTGATCACCAGCAGCGCCGGCCTCAGGTTGCCGGCCAGATAGCCCACCATCGGCGTGGCGTTCAGCACCAGGTCGCCGACGCCGAGGGAGAGCGCTTCGTTCCAGCGCCGGGCCTGGTCATCGAGACCCGCCGCCAGTTGCTCGTCGTTCAGGTGGGGATGCATGCGCATCACGGGCGTCATCGTGAGGCGGCCGCGCGCCATTACCGAGCGCATTCCCTCGTTCATGACCTGCGGCACCCACAGCTCCGCCGTTCGCGGGAAGCGGAATTCCGGCCCCATCACGCCCACCACCTGGTACGATATGCCGCTCAGTTCCACCGTGCGTCCCACGATGCTCGGGTCTCCCCCGAACGCATCGCGCCACAACGCATAGCTCAGCACCGCCACCAGGTGGTCGCCCTCCTCGGAGCTCGATGCGCCATATACCGACCCAACGATCGGAGCAGCGCCGAACACGGAGAAGAAGTCGCCCATGGTGCGGGCGCCTGTCACTCGACGCGGATTCTCGTCGTTTGCCAGCGTGAACGATGCGCCCGAGTATGCGGAGCCCGCCGCGAAAAGATCCCTGCGCTGCAGCAGGTCCTCCACCGACGGCGGTCCCAGTTGCGTCTGCGCAAGGCCGAGCTGGGGGATGTCGTGCCTCACGACGCGCAGGTCGCTCAGCCAGGCCACGGGCAGGGGACGAAAGAGCACCGCGTCCACCACGCTGAATATCGCCGTGCCGGCGCCTATCGCGAGCGCGAGCGTGAGGACGATCGCCGTCGTCAGGCCGGGACGCCTCCGCATGCCGCGCAGTGCGTAGCGCACGTCGCGCCAGGTATCGCCAAGCACGTCGCTCCAGCCTGCCCGCCGTGCGCTCCGCCGGTCTATCGCTACGGTCTCCCTTCGCAGCGACGCCAGGTCGCCAAAGCGACGGCGCACTTCCGCCTCCGCGGCAGCGCGGTCCATGCCGCCCTCCACCAGCTCGTCCACCCGCTCCTTCAGGTGAAACTCGAACTCCTCGTCCACCTGTCTCGCTGCCCGCTTTCCGCTGGCAGGCAGCGTGAATGCCTTCCTCGATGCCGG
>CAYQAO010000171.1:0-2715 GCA_964415485.1 uncultured Gemmatimonadaceae bacterium | reverse complement strand
AGTCCCGAGTCCCGAGTCCCCCCGCAGTCCCCCCTATTCCCTAGTACCAGCAGTTCGATTACCTTCACCGTTCTGTCCCGGTCAGAACCCTAAAGCGGGCGAAAGTCATGCATCCGTTCATAGAGACCCAGAAGGAATATCTCCGCTCCGACGTCCCCGCGTTCCGCCCGGGTGACACCCTCCGCGTGAACGTCCGCGTTCGCGAGGGCGAAAAGGAGCGCCTGCAGGCCTTCGAAGGCGTCTGCATCGCACGGCGCGGAAGCGGCGTGAGCGAAACGTTCACCGTCCGCAAGATCTCCAACGGCGTAGGTGTGGAGCGCATCTTCCCGGTGCACAGCCCCATGCTCGCCGACATCAAGGTGATGCGCCGCGGTCGCGTGCGCCGCGCCAAGCTGTTCTACCTGCGCAACCTCACCGGCAAGGCCGCTCGCATTCGCGAGCGCAAGGTGCGCCCGCAGGGCGAGGCAACCAACCGCTGACGCGGTGGCGGCCGACCGCTGGAGTCGCCTGGAGCGCGAGCTCCGGTCGTCCGGCTCCGCACTGATCGCCGGAATAGACGAGGTCGGACGGGGCCCCCTTGCGGGCCCCGTTGTCGCTTGCGCCATCGTCATGGCGCCGGATGCCCGCTGCATCCGCGGCGTCGCAGACTCCAAGAAGCTTTCAGCCGCTGAACGCGAGCGGCTCTCCCGTAAGATCGCCGAGCGTGCCCTGGCGATCGGTATCGCTGCTGCAAGCGTCCGGGAGATAGACCGCCTGAACATCCATCACGCCACGACGCTGGCCATGCGGCGTGCGCTGCAGCGGCTGGAGGCGCGCCTCGTCGCACCACCAGACCACATCCTCGTGGATGGACGCCCCGTGAACGGACTCGGCGCGCAGCACCATGCCGTGGTGGGGGGAGATGCGTGCTGCTACAGCATCGCGTGCGCTTCCATCATCGCCAAGGTTACGCGCGACAACCTCATGAGGCGGCTCGCCGCGCGCCACCGCGACTACGGCTGGGAGCGAAACGCCGGCTACGGAACGCAGGAGCATCGCGAGGCGCTCATGCGTTGCGGGCGCACGCCGCATCACCGGACGAGCTTCGGGATTTCGCGTCAGCTGGAGCTGGAACTCGCGCCGGAGATCGCGCACTGAGCGCCATAGTCCCACCCTGCCACCCCTGCAGACATGTCGATTCCGCTCGCATCGGAAGTATTCAGGCCGGACCTTCTGAAGGGTAAGGTGGCAGTGGTCACCGGAGGCGGTTCCGGAATCGGCTTCGGGATCGCGGAGTGCCTGGGCTCGCTCGGCTGCACGGTGGCGCTGGCGAGTCGCAAGGTGGAGCGGCTGGAGAAGGCCGTGGCGGCTCTCGCCGGGCGCGGAATTGCGGCGAGTGCGCATGAGCTGGACGTCAGGGACCCGGAGCGCGTGTCCGCCGTGATGCGCGAGGTTCGTGAGGCGCACGGCGCCATTCACGTTCTCGTCAACAACGCGGCCGGCAACTTCTACGCTCCGTCCGAGTCGCTGAGCCCTAACGCCTGGCGGAGCGTGGTCGAGATAGACCTGTACGGAACGTTCTTCTGCTCGCAGGCCGCGCTACCGCACATTCGTGAGGCAGGCGGCGGAAGCATCGTCAGCGTGTCAATGACGCTGCATTACGGTGCCTGGCCGCAGATGGCACACGCGGTTGCCGCAAAGTCGGGCATAGACGGCCTCACGAGGACGCTGGCGGTGGAGTGGGCGCCTCACGGCGTGAGGGTGAATGCCGTGGCACCGGGACCGGTGCCAACCGAGGGCGTCCGCAAGGCCTTCACCCCGCCGCCCGGCAGCTCCGCCGAAGCGGTCTTTGCCGCAGAGAACGCCATGCTGGAGCAGGGGCGAAAGGGCATACCCCTCGGACGCTGGGGCGACCCGCGGGACATAGGCAATGCCGTCGCCTTCCTGGTATCGCCGGCAGGCGCGTGGATTACCGGGGAGATTCTCGTGGTGGACGGAGGCGAGTGGCTGGCGAGGCGGGGTGGGATGTCGCCCGCGCCATCGGCCTGATCCGTACGCGAATGGCTGCTGGAGGCCCGTTCCCGGTGAGCGCTGTCACCGTAGCGGGGGTCGCATCGTGACGCCGCTCACGCCGCTTATGAAGAAAGAGGCGCCTGTGTGAGGTTCCTCACTCGTGTTTTTGGCGAAGCGGTACACATTTCGCCCTCAACGCGGGCAAGCGACCTCGAAGTACAGGCGATTATCTCAACGGAGCAATGCGGTTATGGCACTCGATCTTCGTACTATCAGCATGGGCCTCATCAGCGCGACCCTGCTCACCGGTTGCGCAACCAAGGGTTTCGTTCGCGAGCAGGTGGACGTGGTCCGCACGGACCTCTCTGCCGAGATCGCCACGGAGCGCCAGGAGCGTATAGCGGGCGACGAGGCTCTCCGCACCGACATCGCGGCGCTTCGCAGCGACCTGCAGGGTCTGCGTGAGGAGTTCGGCGCGCGCATCACGGCGATGGAGAACGGCATGCGCTTCGCGTTCCCCGTGAACTTCGCGTTCGACGACGCGAACGTGCGCGCCGAGGATCGCCCCGCGCTCGAGCGCTTCGCTGACGTAGCCAACCGCTACTACCCGAACGCCACGATCACCGTTGAAGGCTTCGCCGATCCTGCGGGATCCACCGCCTACAACCAGCGTCTCTCGCAGGCACGTGCCGAGAACGTTCGCAACCTTCTCGTTGAGCAGGG
>CAYQAO010000170.1:0-2716 GCA_964415485.1 uncultured Gemmatimonadaceae bacterium | reverse complement strand
CCGCGACCGTGCGCTCGGCGGGATGACAAGGGAGGGACGCTCGGGAAAGCAGCCCTAACTAATCCCTCCGCAGTTCGTGCACTTCCGCCGGACCCTCGCGCCCCACGCGGTCCACGGCTGATACGGCTATGAGGTCAGGCACCCGCACGTTCCCCACGGGGCGCAGCATCGTGAACTCGTCGTGCGACCCGGGAACCAGGCGAACGCTCCACTCGTCTCCATACTTCGCGCGCACCACCCAGGTGGACGCAGCCGCATCGCGCGGCAGCTCGATATGGACCTCTCCCATCACCGCATCGCGCACCTCGACCTGTACCGACGGCCGGGCAACGGGAGGCGCGGTCAACCACGGGAACGAAGGCACCAGTGCCGGGTCGGCGTACACCTGCTGCCGCAGGAAGGAATTGAGCCCCCGTCCGTCCCTGAGGAACGCGGCCATGGAGAAGTGAATGTTGCCCTGCGCGCCGTCCTGCTCCCTCGTGGCGGCGACCTGCGCTCCAATCTCCTCGGGAGTCCACTCCGGAACGCGACCGATCTGCACCTGGCTGGTGTAGTTCCCCGGCCATACGTGACGCCCCTGAGAGCTCTCCTGAACCCACCAGCGGAGCAGTGCGCGATAGTCCTGCTGCGGACGTCCCAGAGGCCAGTAAAGCTGCGGCGCCACGTAGTCCAGCCAACCTTCGTTCAGCCAGCGCTTCGCGTCGGCGTAAATGGACGCGTAGGCATCCAGCCCCTGCACACCGGCCGGATGACCGGGGCGCCAGATGCCGAAGGGGCTGATCCCCACCTTCACCCAGGGCTTCGCCTCCTTCACCTCACGATACAGGCGTTCGACGAAGCGGTCCACGTTGTTCCGGCGCCAGTCGTCACGCGAGAGACTCCCGCCCCCGCGCCTGTAGGCGGCGTAGGAGCGGTCATCGGGGAACGGGATCAGGCGTCCACGACGGTCTCTCTCCTGGTACGGGTAGAAGTAGTCGTCAATGTGCACGCCATCCACGTCGTAGCGTCGTACGACGTCCAGCACCACCTGAACTCCCCTGTCCTGTACCGCCTGAAGGCCGGGATCCATCCACTGCTGGGAGCCATAATTGACCACCAGCGACGGATTCGAGCGGGAGATGTGGGTAGGAGCGGCGGGCGACTTCGCAGAGCTGTGCCGGGCGCGAAACGGGTTGAACCACGCATGCAGTTCCAGGCCTCGCGCATGAGCCTCTGCTATCGCGAAGGCGAGTGGGTCCCAGGCCTGATCGGGCGGCTGGCCCTGCACACCTGTCAGATACTCCGACCAGGGCTCGATGTTGGACGGATACAGCGCGTCCGCCGCGGGTCGCACCTGCAGGATGACGGCGTTCAGTCCCAGCGCCCTCGCACGATCCAGCAGTTCCCGAAGCTCTGCCTGCTGCCGCTCGGCGCCGAGGCGCGGGGCGGACGGCCAGTCAATGTTGGCAACGCTTGCGACCCACACGCCGCGGAACTCGCGTGCGGCCTCCGGCAGGGCGACCGGTGCGCGATCCAGGCGCACGTAGCGCATCCGGGCCGCCGCCGCACGGCCACGCTCCACTGCAGCGCGGTCGCGCGTCGCCTCCGGACCACGATCCTCATCAACTGCGGGCGCTGCCGGTGCCGGCTCGGGTGCCGGAGTTCCGGCAACGGGAGGGAGCGGGCCGCAGGCGGCGGCTGCCGCCAGCAGGACGACGGTGGGAAAGAGACTGCGCATGTGGGACCGACTGAGAGGCGGCGCGGAGAGGCTCGCCGGGAGCAGCAGGGCCGCCGGCACCGAAGCTGTTCAACGTCTAAGGTTCGGCAACCTCGGGCGCAAGCGTGCGGCGCGGTTGCCCGCCTGCGTGGCCGCGGCCAGATTGCGGCCGGTAGCGCGCTGCCCGCGGGCAGTGCGCCTTCCCGTGCGTTGGCGCGCAGATGGCAACGGATTTCCGACGCGCCCCTCACTCAACACGACTGCACTACGATGGCCACTTCTCCAGCGCCGTCCTACGCGAACCTCACCCCTCCCTCCGAGGGAGACACGATCACCATGCGTGAGGGCCGCCTTTCGGTTCCTGACATGCCGATCGTTCCCTTCATCGAGGGCGACGGTACCGGCCCTGACATCTGGCGCGCATCGCAGCGCGTGTTCGACGCCGCCGTGAGCACGGCGTACGGCGACAAGCGTCGCATCGTGTGGTTCGAGGTGCTCGCTGGCGAGAAGGCGAAGAACACGGTGGACTCGTGGCTGCCTGACGACACGCTCGAGGCCATCCGTCACCACCTGGTGGCCATCAAGGGCCCGCTGACCACACCGGTCGGCGGCGGAATCCGCTCGCTCAACGTCGCCCTCAGGCAGCAGCTCGACCTGTACGCCTGCGTCCGCCCGGTTCGCTGGTTCGAAGGCGTTCCCTCCCCTGTGAAGCGTCCGCAGGATGTGGACATGGTGATCTTCCGTGAAAACACGGAAGACATCTACGCCGGAATCGAGTACCGCGCCGGAACGGACGAGGCACGCAAGCTGGTGGACGTGCTCCGCAATCAGTTCGGTGCCAGGTCCATCCGTTTCCCGGAGACCTCCTCGATAGGCATCAAGCCGGTGTCGGTGGAGGGCACCGAGCGTCTCGTGCGCGCCGCGATCGAGTATGCCCGTGCCAACGGACGCAAGAGCGTGACGCTCGTGCACAAGGGCAACAACATGAAGTACACCGAGGGCGGCTACCGCGACTGGGGC
>CAYQAO010000169.1:0-2818 GCA_964415485.1 uncultured Gemmatimonadaceae bacterium | reverse complement strand
GCGAGGGTCTTCCGGAGCGGATGAGGCCGGATCAGGTTATAGGGGTCTCAATCACCGGGATCCGTTCGGGTTGTCACCGCTGGGGCTATTCGCTAAGACGGTGAAGGGCGCGCTCAAACCAATCAGCCGACGCCATGCCGAACGGATCCTGGAAGAGGGTGGAACTGTCTACGTCGGACCAGGCCGAGGCCAAGCGCGTGCCGGCCGCCAGCTAGCGGGAGAACGGTGGGGCGCCCGAGCCGTGCGACACGATCCACACGCTGAAGGCCAACTCGTACACTTTCAGCACAAGTCTGGTGGGAAGGGTTACGTACGCCTCCTTGAGACCTTGGGAACGGTTGGCGTCTCCGTCTTCGGGGATAACATTCTCGGCCATGCCGTGGACTTCTTCAATCCCGCAAGCGATGCACTGGCGATATACGAGGCTGGTCGCATGGTCACCCAGATTCTCCGCGATGAGTCGCAGGAGCAATGACTAGCGACGATAGCGCGAGATACCTGGAGGTCGATGTTGACTTTTCGAAGGCTCTGCGCCTGAGCTCAGTAGATGATTCTACTGAACGAGCCATCGAGCGCGTGCTTTCTGATATGCCTGTGCGGCCCTATCGCGCAGATCGTGACGGAATGGACCCTCAGGTTGAGGCATACTTCGTCGGAACGCGCAGTGCTGCTCTTCAGGCGGTGATCGCACTCCTGGTTGCGGAGCGAGAGGCGATTCATCGCGAGCTGGACACATCACGGATCGCTTTCGAGATCATCGTCTGCGACGCGAACTTCAGGGTAGAGGCGAAGCATGTCGTTGTTCGCCTCTACCCGAAGGATGGCACTGCTGGAAGCGTGATGTATGGTCTGCGGGTGCAGCGGTTCGCATCGGACGAGTTTGCTGTATGGAGTGACCTGTAGAGATTCCGCTGGTGATGCGCGCCACGCATTCCGAGCATCCAGAGTGCGAATGGCGCTGGGTGCCCTCTGGAGCGCAGAGGTATTGTCCCACCTCGGGGCGAGGGAGCATCACCACCGTATCGGTGGGCTGAGTGTGAACTGGAGCCTAGTTCGGCTTTCCGGATCGCGAAGCCTCACCGTCTGAGCACGACATGCGTTGGAGAAGCGGGCGGACCGAGTGTGTCATCGGACCTCACGGGTCATCCGGATCGCAAGGCCTCGCCCGCTCCTCATCTTCCCTTGACTCGGCGTCCCCTGAACACCGGGACCACCGCGCACGCTGCCGCGGGTGCGGAGGGGGGCGCCTGCTCGTCGCGACCCCTCCGCACCCCGCACCCCTTCGGTTGTCAAACAGCGCCGACCAGCCGCGTGCAGCGAGGCATCTGCCTCATGCCTCGTGGACCCGTTCCGCAATGATCAAAGCGCTCCGACGCTCCGGAGTCGGCATCGCGCTTCACACGCGCTTCGCACGCGCCTACGCACGACGCCGCTCGCTCGCGCAACACACCTTTACGGACGGTTCAGGGCCGGGAGAGACCACGGACGTCTGTAACTGCGAAGGTCACTGCCTCGTGTCGCGCTGGCGGTCAGCAGCTGCGCTCCGCTGCACGCCACCAGACAGGCCTCGTTCCGTTCGAGGTCAAGGCGGCCTCTCCCCACGCTCGGCTCACCTACGCCAGCTTCATCTACGCGAGCCTGGCCTACACCAGCCTGGCCTACGGCAGCCCCACGGCCAGCACCACGTCACCGCCTGGTCCATCGCGCCCTACGCCGCCGCGTCGAGCCCATGCGCCGCGCGCCACCTGGCCTCGTCGAACGCCTCGCCCGTCTGCATGAGGTGCAGGAGCAGCGGCACGAGCTTCCGCGCGATGGCGCAGACGGCCGCCACCCGCACGCCGCCGTTCCGGGCGAGCAGCGCCTCGTACTGCGCGCGATAGAGCCCCCGCCGCTGGCACCAGCGCCCGGCCAGGAGGAAGAGCTGCCGCCGAAGGAGCGGCCGGCCGCGCTTGGTCTGCCGGATCCGGCCCTGCACGCTGATCCCGCTCTCTCTCCCGGCCAGGTTCATCCCGGCGAGCTTGAGGACCTGCCGCGGCGAGACGAACGTCTCCGGCGACCCGAGCTCGGCGACCAGCGTCGCCGCGCAGACCACGCTCACGCCCGGCACCGTGGTGAGCGCGCGCGCGCCCGGGTGCTGCTCGACGAGCGCTGCGAGCTCGCCCTCGAGCGCCGCGACCTGCCGCTTGAGGAGCGTCCAGCGCTCGAGGAGGCGGAGGAGCTCGGCGCGGCGCGCCGCGCGCCCCGTCGTGAGGCCGATCGTCGTTCGTGCGGCGCCCCGGAGGGCGAGGAGCCGGCTACGCGAGACGTGGTTCCGCGAGACCTTCCGCACCACGGCCTCCACGCTCCGGAAGCGGGCCGCGGCGAACTCCTCGGGCAGCGGCCAGCGGCGGAGGATCGCCCGCACGGTGGGCGTGTCGATGTCGGGGAAGCCGGCGGTCTCCGCGGCCTCTGCGGCCTCTGCGGTCTCCGAGCGATCGGCGCCGTCGGAACCACCGACGCCATCGGCGCTCCTGGACGCCTCGGGCGCCTGTGATGCCTTGCGTGACGACTTGGACGTCCGCCGGCGGCGATCCTCGATCAGCTCGGGCCAGACCGTGTCGAGGATGGCCTGCAGGCGGTTCTTGAGGCGCGTCTCCTCGACCGCGAGCCGGTGGCGCTCGGTGGCGAGCACGCGCAGCTGCGTCGTGGTCTCGGTGAGCACGACCGGCTCGACGAAGAGCCCCGCCGCGAGGAGCTTCGCGATCTGCCCCGCGTCCTTGGCGTCGTCCTTCCGGGGGCTGTTGTCCTCGACCTCCTTGAGCTTCTTCGTCACCGCGGG
>CAYQAO010000168.1:0-2866 GCA_964415485.1 uncultured Gemmatimonadaceae bacterium | reverse complement strand
GCAGCCGTCGGTCGCGCTGTGGTGTGCGCCGCTGACGCGGCGCATTATTGGATGCGCCCGCTGCTGAGCGCTTACCGTTAGGCGTCACACGATCCACCGTGGACATCGGAATGAAGTCTGTCGCCGACATTGAGCACCCTGAGGTTCGCGCGCTTGCCACCCAGGCTGAAAGGTTCGTGGCCGGCTTCCGGTGGTGCGCTCATGTCACGCGCTCTAGCCTCGGCTTCGCTATCGCCGGTGTGCTTGGCGTGTTCCGGATCGATCTCGTACCGGCCGGACCGGAGGTCGATCCGACCGTCTGGGTCGTAGTGGGTGATCTACCGCCTGCCTATCTGGCCTTTGATCCGGGTGACACTTGGCAGGACGCACTTGCCGGGTATATCCATGAGATGCAGAAGTGGGTCAACGCAGTGCGCGCTGGTGAGGGTGTCGCGGAGCTCATACCAGTAAACGTGTCGCCGACTACGGAGTATGCTGACCTACTCGAGTCGCGTCTGCAGTTCCTGCGAGAGCGGCTGGTGGCCGTAGACCCAGAAACATT
Organism: uncultured Gemmatimonadaceae bacterium; assembly: GCA_964415485.1. Lineage (GTDB taxonomy): Bacteria > Gemmatimonadota > Gemmatimonadetes > Gemmatimonadales > Gemmatimonadaceae > JBBQHX01. The sequence goes on along the minus strand of CAYQAO010000168.1, from coordinate 2,325 downwards.
GGAAAGTGACGCCTAACACCATTCGAGAGTTCCAGCGCAAGGGGGTAGTACGATAGCTGAGGCGAGCCGCTACTGCCCGTCTCTAGGTGTGATGCCCTAACGCACAAATGCCGCTCCTGTAGCAGTGCCGACCTCAACCTCGCTGTGGGTCTGCCCGGATGCCTCCGTGGCGGCCACACACCATTTCGGGTTCACGGCCTCAAGGCCGGTCCCAGAGGTACTGCGGCGGCACGACGCCTGGTCGCCCAATCAATGCGGCGGAGTTCTTCGCTTCCTTATTAGGAGGACGGCTCCAGTTAGGCGGAGGGGCTAACCAGGCGTGGCCACTTCGGCTGCTTTGTGCGGCTCAGGGGTTTCCCCTTGAACGTGTTGTTGAACGGCTCCTGCTTCTTCAGGACATAGTAGACGATGCGGGCCAGCTCCTTGGCGACGAGTGCACGAGCGACGGCCGGCGGCTTACGCCGCGCTAGCGCGAGGTAGTAGGCGCGGATCTCGGGGAAGTATTGAATGGCACGCACCGCAGCATGGCTGAAGGCGAGCTTTAGGTAACGATTCCCGTCCTTCGTGCGCTTGTGTCGCGTCCTGCCGCCCGAGTTGCCGGCTCCGGGCACGAGCCGGCAGTAGGAGACAAAGTCCCTGGCGCTCGGAAAGCGCTCGATGCCATCGACCTCGAGCCAGATGGTGAAGGCCACGATACGACCTATACCCGGGATCCAGAGCAGTCGCTGTATGTCAGCGTTAGGTATGAGCACCGGGTTGAGCTCGGCCGCCAGCCGCTTCGCCTGCTCCGTGAGCAGGGCAAGCTGCTCTTCGAGCATGCGCACGCGGAGTTGGACAAGAGGAGGCAGCGCTGCGGGCACGGTCACGTTGTACTGCGCAAGGAGCCCCGTGACAGTGTTCCTGATGCGCACCTGCTGGCTGACGACCTGAAGCCTTGCGCGGATGAGGTCACGGGCTTCGCGCCATTCCTGGCTTACCATGTGGGCCTCCGGGACGAGGTCGCTTCGGAGCAGCTGCGCCAGGGTGGCCGCGTCGACCGCGTCGGTCTTCACCTTGGCGTAGCTGATGGCCTTCACATGCTTGGAGTGGGCGAGCCTGAGGTCAATACCCTCTGCTGCGAGCAGGTCTCGGAGCCAGTACCAGTTGGAGGTCGATTCAACGACCGCCCGCTGCGCACTTGGGTCTCCCTCGAGGCCTTGGAAGTAGCGCGTTATGGCCTCACGTCTTGTGGGCAGCTGGACGTCGCGCACGGGGCGCCCGTCGGCGTCCACGGTGGAGATGACGACGGTGCGCTTGTGCAGGTCGATGCCGGAGTGCAGCATGATGGTATCCGGGCGAGAGGTGCCGGACGTTACGGCATCATCGCCTCTCGGGAAACATCAATGCGCTGCAGCAGACGGGCGAGCTATGGTAGCTCGCTTCGCTCGCAATTGTTTGATTCGCCCGCAGCTGAACGCAGGCGTTAGCGAGGCAACGTCCTCACGCGACGCGTCGGGCGAGGGCCTGGCCAACCTCACGCCGGCTCGCCCCGGCCGCCAGCAGGGCGCGGATCAGGAGATCGAGCGAGACGCTCGGATCACCCGCCTCCATCTTCGCGACCCGAGACTGGCTGGAGCCGAGCCGGCGCGCGAGTGCCGCCTGCGTGAGGCCCGCCGCGGTCCGCTGCTCCCGGAGCGTCTCGCTCAGGGCCCGATGCATCTCGATCAGCGCAGCTTCCTCGGGCGTGAGCCCCAGGAAGTCGGTGGCCGCACCCGCCGTAAAGCCTGCACGCTCGAGGCGCTTCCGCTTCGCCGCGTCCATACTGCCCGAGCGCTGCTTGGGCGAGTTCCGCTTCCCGGGCGTATTTCGGGTCGTGCTCATGGTCTCACTCTCCTCGGCTGGCTGCGTCATAGAGGCGGAGGCGCCGGCGGCAGTCCGCGATCACGCGGTCGGGCGTCTGGGCGGTGGTCTTCTGGAAGATGTCGGCAATCACCACGGCGTCGGTGTCGAGGCGGTAAATGATTCGCCACACTTTGCCGGCATCAACGATGCGCAACTCGTGGCAGCGAGGGGCGATCGTGGGCATCGGGCGGGAGTGCGGCATCCCCAGTCTCTCGCCGGCCTGGAGGCGCCGCAGGAGCCAGCCGGCCTCGAGGCGGGCTGCGGCGGAGAAGGGCGGGGTCTTCACCTCGCCACGCAGCCAGAGGAGCGGCTTGTCGCCAGGGGCCATACGGTCAAGTATATGTCAGGACGGACATAACTGCAAGTCTGGTCCCACGCGCCTGCTCGCTAACGTGCGCTGCACCTGACGGCGCCGACCTGCATCATTGCTTCTGGCTGGCGAGT
>CAYQAO010000167.1:0-2973 GCA_964415485.1 uncultured Gemmatimonadaceae bacterium | reverse complement strand
CCTGCAACTGGTAGTGGCCGGCTTCGGTGCAGAGTGAGTAGATCCCGACGCTCGCGGCTACGCCGCTCACGCGGGATGACAGGGTAGGCACGCGCGGGATGACAGCATCGCGCAGCAGGCGTCCGCACTCCCGCCGTGGCTACTGCAGGGCGCGCCTCACCGCCGCCTTGATGTCCTGACCTGCGCCAGTGCCCGTGTACACCACCTTCCCGTCTGCATCCAGCACAACGATGTATGACGTGGCCGGTGCATCGTACGCGGTGCTGGCGTCGCCCCGGCGATCGTAGAGCATGGTCATCGGAAGCTCGTAGCGCTCCATGTAACGCTTCACGCGGTCCACCGGCTGGTTCACGGACACCGCGATCCCGATGAACTCCACGCGGTCGCCAAACTCCGCGTGCGCAGCCTCGATGGCGGGCTCGAGCGCCTTGCAGTTGGGGCACCAGCTTGCCCAGAACTCCAGCAGGACGGGCTTCTTCCCCACCCACTGCGAGAGCTTCGCGGTGCCTCCGTCCAGCGTCTCGAGGGTGACGTCCGGACCGGTGGCTCCCACGGGGATGCCGGCCTCCTGGGCACCGGCGCCATCGGCAGAGAAGGGCAGAACGGCGAGGGCAAGCGAGAGGGCGATAGCGCGCATGATGGGCGAGGTTCGTGGCTGGGCTGCAGGCGGAGTTCGGGGTCGCACGCCTGGTGCTAAGAATAGCCCCGTGACATGGCGCAGGTTCCGCCGCCTATCGCACTGCCGCCAGGGCCAGCCTGCGCAACTCCGCGATCCGGGCGGAGTCCGTCACGGCGCGAAGCCGGTCGGATGGTGCCTTGCCGCCACCGAAGTCCACCTCGGGGTTCACGTAGGTCATGGGGCTGGCGGACTCGCGCAACAGGCGCACGTGCACCTCGCGCACGCCCGTGCCGGACACCAGCTGCTCCACGTTGTGTTCCCTCACTCCGCCGCCGGCCACTACGATGATCCTCCCTGCCGCCTGCCTCACGAGGGACCGCAGGCAGTCTGCCCCCTGAGGGGCCGTCGCTGCGCGACCCGAAGTGAGAACGCGATCCACGCCCAGAGCAATCAGCGACTCCAGCGCCTCCTCGGCGTTCCTGCAGGCGTCGAATGCGCGATGGAACGTGACGGACATCGGGCGCGCCGCCTCGACCAGCTTCCTCGTGCTGTCCGCGTCTACCGACCCGTCAGGCATGAGCGCGCCGAACACGACGCCGGCCGCACCGAGTTCGGCGGCGAGGCGGGTGTCGCGAAGCATGATGTCGAGTTCGTCCACGGAGTAGACAAAGTCGCCGCCGCGCGGACGGATGATCACGAACACCGGAACGCTCAGCCGCTCGCAGCATACTGCGATCGTTCCTGCACTCGGCGTGGTGCCACCTTCCACGAGGTTGTCGCAGAGCTCCATGCGATCTGCGCCGCCGGCCTGCGCAGCGAGTGCCGACTCCAGCGTGTCAACGCAGGCTTCGACGAGAACCGTGTCCATTCCGGAGTCGTGAGGCACCATGCCAGGCGATGCCCTCAGAAGAGCAGCTTGCCCATCTCGACCAGGTAGTACTCTCCCGCGAGCAGCATGACGACCGCGAACCCGCGCTTCACCCAGACCATCCAGTTGCCCGCGCGGGGAAGCCGGGCGAGGAAGCCTGCCGACAGCCCCACTCCCACGAGCAGGGTGCACATGCCCAGCGAGAAGACGAGCAGGTAGAGGAACCCAAGCCCCGCGCTTTGCGTGGTACCCACCCAAGTGAGGACGGTGGCCATAACGGGTGCGCCGCACGGTGCCGCGACGAGTCCCGACACGGATCCCATCACGAACGCGCCGCCTGCCCGCCCCCCGGTGCCGGCCGAGGACACACGTGCCATCAGGGACGCCGGCAGCCGGATCGGAATGACGTCGAACATGGCGAGCGATGCCAGGATCAGCAGGTTCGCCATGAGGAAGTAGAGCCACGGATTGGTGCTGACGGTGCCGAACAGCGTGCCTGTGAGGCCGGCGAATAGGCCGAGTGTGGCGTAGACGATCGCGAGTCCGGCGACATAGCAGAGCGTGAGGAGCAGAACGCGCGTGCGCGGTGCGGACCGCTCGCCCACCGACCCCCCACCCACGATCGCCGCCGTGATGGGGATCATGGGGTAGATACAGGGATTGAGGCTGGTCAGCACCCCGGCGAGGAACACTAGCGGAACGGCGACGGCCGGGTTCGAGGAGAGCTGACTGGCGATGGAGGAGAAGTCCATGCTTGAAGATAGGGAACTGCGCGGGGAGCGGGGGACGCGGACTCAGCATCTGTTTGATCGGCGCTTGGCCGGACGTGAGGACTCATTCCCCTGGCGAAGTGAGTTATCCGGAATCGGGAGCACCCGCTGCCTTGTTTACGCGGAGCAGAGATGGCGCGGATGAAGGAAGCTGATGGACAATTCGGTGCAACCCTTCTCTGAGGGTCGGAGCTCCGAAGTTGATAAGGAGGCCGATAGGCAGGTTCAACAGGCGCAGGTAGGTGAGGACCTGCTTTCGGTGCACGGGTGCCACGCGCTCAATGGACTTCGCCTCCACCACGATCTGATTCGCGACGAGAAGATCCAGGCGGAGGGAATTCTCGAAGAACAGTCCGTCGAATTCGAAGTCAACGGTTTTCTGGCCTTCCACGACGTGTCCGCGGCGTCTCAGTTCGCGCTCCAGGACCGTTTCGTATACGGATTCCAGAAGACCAGGACCGAGCTCACGATGTATGCGGAGCGCGGCATCCACCATATCGCCGGTAATGTGGTCCAGATTCTTCATAGTCCCGCGTTACCTGCTTGCCTCGCGAGGCGAACTGGGGCGCCGTAGTAGGTGAACTGCGGGCTCACGCGGAGAACGCGGAGGGCGCGGAGAACGGCCGAGAGCATGGATTCATACTCATCAGTCCATAGGAGAGTGATCTTTGCGCAGAAGACTCGACTCTTCGCAGAAGTTTCCTCCGCGCCCTCCG
>CAYQAO010000166.1:0-3006 GCA_964415485.1 uncultured Gemmatimonadaceae bacterium | reverse complement strand
ACTCGGCTTCTGTCTGGCCGGGGGAGCAGATCCCCACGCTTCGCGCGGGATGACAGACTCGCCTTCCGTGTCATCCCGCACGAGCGCAGCGAGTGTCGGGATCTGCTTTCACGGCGTAGTGGCCGGCTTCGGTGCAGGGCCAGCCGGTCCCGACGCTCGCTTCGCTCGCGCGGGATGACGGAGGGGTAGGGCGCGGGATGACAGGAGGCAGGCAGTCGCTGGATGCCGACCAGCCGGCATTGGCTGCCGGCCGTCGGCCGATCCTCACGCCAGCTTCAGGATCCCCTTTGCCACTCCGATCAGCTTGTCCGCCGTTATGCCCAGCTCCCTGTAGGCCTCCTGGTACGGCGCGGACTCTCCGAACCGCTCCAGGCCCACGATCGCGTCCGCGGGTGCATAACGATACCATGACGCCGGATGCGCTGCCTCGATCGCCGCACGAGGAACGCCTGTCGGCAGGACCGATTCCCGGTACTCTTCATCCTGCGCCGCGAACAGCTCGAACGACGGCATGCTCACCACTCGCGCACGCACACCCTCCGCCGCCAGTCGCTCGGCCGCATCGAGTGCAATCGCGACCTCCGAACCGCTGGACATCAGCACGACCTGCGGCGCGCCGTCCTTCGGGTCGCTCAGCACGTAGCCGCCACGCGCAACGTTGCTCGCGTCGCTGCGGCCCTCGCGGTCTATGAAGGCGAGCTTCTGCCTGGTGAGAACCAGCGCCACCGGCCCGCTCCTGCGTTTCATCGCGACACGCCAGGCTTCCGCCGTCTCGCTCGCGTCCGCCGGGCGCAGCACGAGGAGGTTCGGAATCACCCGGAGCGCCGCGAGATGCTCGATTGGCTGGTGCGTCGGTCCGTCCTCGCCCAATCCGATGGAGTCGTGGGTGAATACGTAGATCACGTGCTGTCCCATCAGCGCGGCAAGGCGCACCGATGGACGCATGTAGTCGGAGAACACCAGGAACGTGCCGCCGTACGGAATGAAGCCGCCGTGCAGCGCCATTCCGTTCATGATGGCTCCCATGCCATGCTCGCGGATGCCGAAGTGCATGTTCCTGCCGTCCAGCCGGCCGGGAAGCATGCTCGGCGCACCCTTCACCATCGTGTTGTTCGAGCCGGCGAGGTCTGCGGATCCGCCAATCAGTTCGGGGACGCGTGGCGCGATTGCGTTGAGCACCGCACCGCTCGCGGCGCGCGAGGCAACATTGCCGCTCTTCGCATCGAACACGGGAATGTCGGCATCCCACCCCTCAGGCAGCTCGCTCCGCAGCCTGCGATCCAGCTCGGCCGCCTCGTCAGGGTAGGCCGCGGCCCATTTCGCGTGAAGTTCCTTCCACTCCTCCTGCACCCTGGCTCCCTGCGCGCTGGCGGACCGCCAGTACTGGAGTACGTCGTCAGGCACGAAGAACGGGTCCTGCGACGGATAGCCCAGCGCCTCCTTCGTCAGGCGGACCTCGTCCACGCCCAGCGGCTCGCCGTGCGCCTTGGCCGTGTCCACCCTGTTGGGGCTTCCGTAGCCGATGCGCGTGCGCGTGATGATGAGCGTGGGGCGCTCGGTGTCGGCCTTTGCCTCCGCGATCGCCTGTTCCACCTGCCCCAGGTCGTTCACGTCCGATACGTGCAGAACCTGCCAGCCGTACGCCTCGAAGCGCTTCTGCGCGTCGTCGGAATACGAGAGGTCGGTGGAGCCTTCGATCGTTATGCGGTTGTCGTCGTAGAACCCGATCAGCTTGCCAAGCTTCAGGAAGCCTGCGTAGGACGCTGCCTCGTGCGAGACGCCTTCCATCAGGTCGCCGTCGCTGGCGATGAACCAGGTGTAGTGGTCCACCACGGCCATGCCGTCACGGTTGTAGCGCGCGGCAAGGTTCGCTTCGGCGATAGCCATGCCCACCGCGTTGCCGAGTCCCTGGCCGAGCGGGCCGGTGGTGGTTTCGACGCCGACGGTGTGGCCGTGCTCGGGGTGGCCGGGCGTGCGGCTGCGAAGCTGGCGGAAGTCCCTGAGGTCCTGCAGCGTGAGGCCATAGCCGCTCAGGTACAGCGTGCTGTAGAGCAGCATGGACGCGTGGCCGCACGACAGCACGAAGCGGTCGCGGTCGGGCCACGAGGGGTCGGCCGGGTTGTGCTTGAGGTGCTTCGTGTAAAGCAGGTAGGCGAGTGGCGCGAGGGCCATCGGGGTTCCGGGGTGTCCGGACTCTGCCTGCTGAACGGCGTCCATGGAGAGGACGCGCACCGCGTCGATCGCGAGCTTTTCCAGGGCCGCATTGGGTGCGGCCGGGATGACAGGGGAAAACACGTGTAGTGCGCTCCGGAGCCGAGCCTGGCGCGATGGTGCACCGCTGCCGGGGGCACCCGCACGCTCGCCGGCGGGGTCGTGTCAGGATGGGTGGACGAAGCCGCGGGGGGCCCGCGGACAGCGTGGTAAGGTAGCGTGAATTTCGGGGAACTGGGGACGGGGGAAGCCGGCATGCCCATTGCCCCTTGATGCTCCCAACCAAACCGAGCTCGGAGGACCGCATGGCATCTAAGGACGAGAGCGAGCGGCAGAAGCGGGAGAGAAAGGGGCAGGGGAAGGGCGGAAAGAAGGGTGGGACTGGCGCCGGCGCGGAGGCGGCGGAGGGCATGCATTCGGTGGACGACCGTTCGGCCGCGCGAAAGAGCGGCGTGGACTCCCGCCGTGACGCGGACGAAACGGGCTCCGAGCCGCTGAAGCACCGCACGTCGAACCCCAAGGGATCCTACGGCGGGGAGGGCGGGAAACCGAGGGAATGACGTAAGGGGCTCGCCGACCGATCGGTCGGCGCTCCGCGTGAGACTGCAGTTTCCAGCTTTCAGTGCGTAGTGGCCGGCTTCAGTGCAGGGCCAGCAGATCCCGACGCTGCGCGCGGGATGACAGTCTCTCCTGCGCTGTCATCCCGCACGAGCGCAGCGAGTGTCGGGATCTGCTTTCAACTGGTAGTGGCCGGCTTCGGTGCAGGGTGAGCAGATCCCGACGCTCGCGGCTACG
>CAYQAO010000165.1:0-3066 GCA_964415485.1 uncultured Gemmatimonadaceae bacterium | reverse complement strand
CGCGCGAAGCGTCGGGATCTGCTCACCCTGCACCGAAGCCGGCCACTACGCACCGAAATCAGATCCCGACACTCGCTTCGCTCGTGCGGGATGACAGTGACCGGGAGGCAGTCCCGAGCCCCGAGTCCCGAGCCCCTTAGTCCCTGCCGTCCCCTCCCTTCATCAGGTAATCGATCGCCAGGTGCGACAGCGCTCGCATCCCCACCGGAAGCGCACCCTCGTCCGCATAGAACAGCGGAGAGTGATTCGCCGGCGCCTCCGCCAGGTCTGCGCCCTCCGGAACGATCCCGAGCCAGAAGAACAGGCCAGGCGTCTCCTGCGCGTAATACGAAAAATCCTCGGCGCCCAGCACTGCCTGACGGACGTGCGCACCCTTCGGTGCCACACGGTTCAGCGTCGGCGCCGCCCAGTCCGTGAGCTCCGGATTGTTGAACGTCACCGGGTAGCCAAGGTTGATCTGCACGTCCACGGTGGCGCCCTGCGACGCCGCTATGTGCTCCGCCGTGCGGCGCACGCGCTCGTGCACGTCCGTGCGCATCTCCGGATCCAGCGTGCGAATCGTCCCGATCATCACCACGCTGTCGGGGATGATGTTGTTGCGCACCCCGCCGTTGAACTGGCCCACGGTGACCACGGCCGGAGCCCGCGTCAGCTCCAGCTGCCGGCTCACGATCGTCTGCAGTCCAACCACGATCTGCGACGCGGTGACTATCGGATCCACCCCGCGCCACGGATACGCGCCGTGCGTCTGTGTGCCCCGCACCACCATTCGCCACCTGTCGGATGCCGCCATGATTCCGCCCGGGCGATAGGCGATCGTGCCCACTGGGAACACGCCCACGTGCAGGCCGAACACCGCGTCAGGCTTCTCGCGCGCGAAGAGACCCTCCTTGAGCATCAGCTCCGCACCACCCTCCTCGCCAGCCGGCGCGCCTTCCTCGGCCGGCTGGAAGATGAACATCACGCTGCCGGCAAGCTCCTCCCGAACGCCGGCCAGAGCCTCGGCCACGCCCATCAGGATCGCCACGTGGTTGTCATGACCGCACGCGTGCATCACCCCGACTTCCTGCCCGTTGTACTCCGTGCGGACCTTGGACGCGAACGGCAGGTCCACCTGCTCGGTAACCGGAAGTGCATCCATATCCGCACGCAGCGCCACGAGCGGACCGGGCTTCCCGCCGCGGAGCATGCCGACCACACCCGTGTGTGCGATCTCCGTCTGCACCTCCATGCCCAGCGAGCGCAGGTGATCGGCTACGAGCTTCGCAGTGCGGAACTCCCGGTTGCCGAGTTCCGGGTGCTGGTGAATGTCGCGCCGCCACGCAACGACCTTGTCGTTGATGGACTGGATGGTCGCGTCCACGCGCTCATGCAGTGGCGATTGTGCGGCTGCCGGCGACGCAGGCGCAGCCAACGCGACTGCAGCTATGCAGAGAGGGATGAGAGGAAAACGGTGACGCATCACGTAGCTCCGGAAAGGTCTCGACGGACTTCTGACGCAGAGGATAGTGGAGCAACGCACGACAGAACGCAAAAGGGGCACGGATCTCGATCCGTGCCCCTCACCGTTCCCTGACGCCTTGCCTTACACCCCTATACGCTCACCTGAATCCCCTTGGCCTCATCGTTCCCCCGCGGGAGATGGGACGCGACACCTCGATGCGAGGGGCGTCGGCGCTGATGCGGTTGGGGAAGGTGCCCTGCACACCGGGAATGCGCTCGTTGATCGAGATGACCACGCCGCTGCGACGACCCGGACGCTGCATGTCGTGCAGTCTGCAATCGTCTACTCCACCCAGGCCGCCACGGATCACCACGCCCCAGCCGCCCGGCCCGTCCCCGCGCTCGGGTCCCAAGACGGGCATCACGTCAGGCGCCTCCGGACGAGGTGCTGCGCCGGGGCCGTCTATGGGCAGCGGCTCCTCGTAAGGCGCCTCCGCCACCATCACCGGCTCGGGCGACGGCGTCGGTGCGGGTGCGGGCTCCGGCGTCACGATCCGTTCGGGCGCAGGCGTGGGAGATGGCGCTCGCCGTACCTGACGCGGCGCCGGCGCAGCCTTCACCTGCTCCGACTGCGGCACGAGTTCGAGGGCACTCGTCACCTCGGTGCCCTGCTTCGGTGCCAGCTCCACCGCTGCGGCAGCCGCGAGCGAAAGGTCCTGCTCGAGCCGGGCGTCCAGCGCCGTCTGCTCGGGAGTGCCCGAACTGCAGGCCGCCAGCAGACCGACCGCCGCCGCGGTGAGAGCGAATCTGGAAACGTAGGACGTCATGGACCACCTCCAGGGTGGAGCAACTCTTGAGGCCAGGGATTCGGCCCGCCCCTCGCATGAGGCATTCATCGGGCCACCGTTACTCCCCCGACAGCGGTCCATTCCGGCCACATTTCGTCCTGGACTGATGACAGCGACTGTCCTACCATGACGACAGGTCAGCCATCCCCCCAACGGACCCCGCCGTGTTCCCACGTCAACGCAGCCGCACGGTCTCGGCAACCGCCACTCTCTCCCTCTCCCTCTCGCTGCTGCTCGGCGGCTGCTCGGACTCGCCGCCCCCGCCAGGGACTCCCCTGCTCACCGGCGCCCAGCGAGCCGCGATCGCGGACACTGTGGTCGCGCTGCTCCGCGCGGCTACAGATCTCTCGTCCGCGAGAAGCGACGCCGGGGTCAACGGCGCGGAGCTCATGCTCGGCCTGTACCCGGATTCCGGACACGTCGTTTCCGCGAGCGGCGGTTACCTGATCCTGGGACGCGACTCGCTGGCCTCGGCCGTGACCGGCTTCTGGGAGGATGTGGGGCAGAACATGGTGCGCCCCGAGTGGCGCTGGGGCGACTTCCACGTGGACGTTCTCTCCGCGGACGCGGCGGCGGTGACGGCGAGCTATCGCATTCCGCACATGACCCCCACCGGCTTTGCGCACGTGGTGGGCGGTGTCTGGACGGCGGTGTTCGCGAACCGCGGCGGACGCTGGGTGATCGTGCAGGAGCACCTGTCGGATGCGCCGCCGGGAATGAGCCTCACGCCGTGAGCTCTCGAGGTCCGGCGGAAGCGCGGGATGATCTGTCATCC
>CAYQAO010000164.1:0-3105 GCA_964415485.1 uncultured Gemmatimonadaceae bacterium | reverse complement strand
AGGAGCGAGCGAGCGCCGCATGACAGGCGACGCAGCTGCCCCGCGTCCAGCTACTCCCCGCGCCCGGCCAGGATTCCCCGCGACGCCAGCCTCACGACTTCCGGCGAATCCTCGCGGTCGAACGGATCGAGTCCCTCCCCCACCACGTCCTCCACGTAGAGCATCCGCACCGTCACCAGGCCGGCAGCCACGAGCGGCACCGCCACGAAGAGACCCAGGAAACCGAACACCAGGGCCAGCACCGCCTGCGCGAGCAGCGTGAGCGCGGGTGGCAGGTCCACCCCTTCCTGCATCAGCAGCGGGATGAGCAGCTGGTTCTCCAGGAACTGGATGGCCCAGTAGGCGATTGCTACCCAGAGCGCTTTCTCGGGCGAGTCCACGAAGCCCATCGCGATCGCCGGCACCGCAGACAGTACGGGCCCGATGTTCGGAATGAACTCCAGCAGGCCTGCGATGATTCCCAGCGGCAACGCGGCTTCCACGTCCAGGGCGTAGAGCACCACTGTGGTCACAGTGCCTATCACGACCATCGCGATCAGCTGCGTCACCAGCCACTTGCGCAGCACGATGGCAACGGCGCCGAGCACCTCACGAGCACGCGCTCGCGACTTTCGCGGGAACAGCAGCAGCGTGCCGCGCTTGTAGGTCTCGGGAGCTGCCGCGATGTAGATGGCGAGGAAGATCACCAGGATCAGTCCCGCCAGCACCGTCGCCGTGGAGGTGAGGAACGGGAACAGGTATCGTGTGGCACCCCGCAGCGACCCCAGCGCACGTTCGCGAAGGCTGCCGCCGTTGGCAGCGGTGGTGTCGCGGTCGGGGATGACGACGGACACGTTTGCCGCCGGTGCCTGACGCTGGCTCGCCGCGGCCAGGTTCTCGCGGGCGCTCTGCAGTTCGATGTCGCGCACCGCGTCCCTCGCGCTTGCCAGCGCCGCCGCCCGCGCGCTCTCCGACAGCGAGAGGAACAGCGAATCCACCATCGGATCGAGCACCATGGCGGTATCGCGTGCCAGCAGGCTGTCTCGTGCGGCAAGCACGGTGCGCTGCACGGAATCCGCCACCCTCGTCGCGCTGGCGGTATCGGGCGCGCGGGACGGCGGCGGAGGCGCTACCGGCTCCGCCGCGGCCGGCGCCACCACGATCGTGTCCGGGCCCGCAACGGTATCTACTCCGCCCAGGACGATTCCCGCCACGAAGCCACCCTGCTGCCGCGCCCAGTCTTCCACCTGGTCGAGTGCCTGCGGCAGCCTCGTTCGCAACTCGGCCAGCTGAGTGGCGAGCGTAGGCCCGCTCCACACGAAGAAGCCGATGATCGCGCCCGTGGTGCCGAGCACGATGATGGCCGCCAGCACACCCCGGGGAATTACCCGGAGGCCGCGAGCATGCAGCGCGTCAACCCCGGAGGAGGTGGCAAGGCCGAAAAGGATGCCCAGGAAGCTGACCAGCCAGAGCTGGCTCGTGCGCCACACGAGGAGGGCGCCGGCCCACACCCCGAGCACGATGGCCACGGCGCGGACGACGTCGCGGCTGCGCCATCCAACCGCGCGGGAGCGCCGGTCGCGCCAGCGCGGTGCCGGCGCGTCGTCTCCGGTGCGCCGCAGCCGGGGCTCGCCGTCGTCGTCGCCGCCGAAGTCGTCGTCGAACTGGTCGTCGTCAATGTCCTGCTGGTCGGTGGCGCGCGACCTCATGCTCCCGGCAGGACGCTCGCTACGTACCGGCGGCGGCGGGAGCGGCGGGGTGTCGTCTCCGGCGACGTCCCCTCGCTCATCCTCGAGGGAGGACTCTGGCGGAGCGGCCGACACGCCGCGACCGTCCCCCCGAGTGGGGGAGTCGTCCTCCTCGGAGGCTGGGGGCTGCTTGTCCCTCGGATCGCGGGCGTCGTGGGTCATCGAATGCTATCGGGCAAGGCAGGTGCCGCGGTGCGGCCCGCCGGCATTCCGGGGACCATTCGGCCACTTCGGATCTGAAATGCTGAGTGTAGCGTATGGAGATGACGCTACATTATGCGCCGGAGGCGTACTTCCCCCTTCCGCAACACCGTACGAGAGCACTGCCCGTGGCGCGACTGACAGATGACACTGCACAACACCCGCTGGTGTACCTCGACGAGTCCGGGGAGGTAGACCGGTTCGTTGACGAGATCCGCGGCGTTCGCGAGATCGCGGTGGACACCGAGGGGGCCAGCTTCCACAGGTATGTGGATCGAATCTATCTCCTGCAACTGACCACGGGGGAACAGAGTGCGATCATAGACCCGCTCAGCATCGGCAAGCCTGAAGGACTGGGTCAGCTGATGGAGGACCCCTCGGTACAGGTGGTCTTCCACGATGCGGACTACGACCTGCGGCTCCTGCGCCAGGATTACGGCTGGCTCACGCGAAACGTGTTCGACACGCGCATCGCTGCGCAGCTCATCGGCCTTCGCTCTTTCGGGCTGGCGGCACTGCTGGAACGCTACTTCGGCGTGAAGCTGGACAAGAAGCACCAGCGCGCGGACTGGTCGCGCCGTCCCCTCAGCGAAGACATGCTCGCCTACGCTTCGCAGGACACGCGCTGGCTGCTGCAGCTTCGCGACCGGATCAGCGAGACGCTCGCGGAGAAGTCGCGCATGGCATGGGCGCAGGAGGAGTTCGGCCTGCTCGAGCAGGTGCGCTGGGAGACCGAGAATTCCGAGGACTCGTTCATGCGCATGAAGGGCGCGCGGGACCTCACGCGCCGCCAGCTCGCGCTGCTTCGGGAACTCGTCAGGTGGCGTGACGAGGTGTCGAGTGAGCTGGACCGGGCGACGTTCCGCGTGGTTGGCAACGAGGCGCTCCTGGAGATCGCTCGGCGCGCGCCGCGTTCGAAGGACGACCTCTCCCGCATCAAGGGGATGCCGCGCGCCATGCTGGAGAACCGGCACAAGGAGATATTGTCGGCCGTGCGCGAGGGACTCGCGGTTCCTGAGGCCTCACTTCCGCGTTTCCCGCGCGCCCCCCGCTGGGAGCGCGACCCCGACTACGAGGCTCGTGTGGCGCGTCTGAAGGCGGTGCGCGACCAGGCTGCGCTGGACCTCGACCTGGATCCAGGCGTGCTCTGCTCCCGCGATCGCCTGGAGGCCGTGGC
>CAYQAO010000163.1:0-3230 GCA_964415485.1 uncultured Gemmatimonadaceae bacterium | reverse complement strand
GCGGAGGGACACGGAGAGAAGCCTGGCGCATGGAATTCCAATCGCCTTGCAGTTCTCCGCGTCCCTCCGCGCTCTCCGCGTGAGCCTGTCGTTTTCAGCCTTCAGGGCGTAGTAGCCGGCTTCGGCGCAGGGTGAGTAGATCCCAGCACTCGCTGCGCTCGTGCGGGATGACAGGGTGGGGATGGCAAGTGCGGGATGACAGCGAAGGGGTAGGCGAGTGCGGGATGACAGGTGGGGAGTGTGCGCCCAGGCGGGATGACATCGGCCGAGTCAGGCGCGGAATGTCAGCCCGGGAGGCAGTTCCACTATTCCCTGGTCCCTGTTCCCTTTTCCCTATAAGACCCTTGCTTCTACTCTATATGCCTGTATAGTTATGTAGTCACTCTTTGCCGGAACACATCCGCATGCAGACGATCAGACTCGCCGTCACCACCGCCGCTCTGCTTCTCGCCACCACGGCGAACGCAGACGCTCAGCTCTCCCTCGGCCAGGCCATCGCGGAGGCCGACAGGGCCGCCTATGCCAATCGCGCCGCCGTCAGCATCGCCGACGCAGACCGCGCACAGGCCACCGCTCCACTCCAGGGCATCCTGCCCAGCGCTCGCGTCGAAACCGGCTTCATGCGCACCACGGACCCCATTGGCGCCTTCGGAACCACCCTTCGCCAGCGGGCCGTCACGCCAGCCGCGTTCGACCCGGCACTCCTCAACTTCCCGGCACCCGTCAACAACCTGCAGTCGGCGTTCGTGGCAGAAGTCCCGCTCGTGAACCTCGACGCATGGCTGGGACGACGTGCCGCCAGTCGCGCCGCAGACGCCAGCAGCACCAGCGCCGAGTGGACCAGGCTGGATACCCGCACCAACGTCATTCGCGCCTACTATGGTGCCGTGCTGGCCAGCGAGAAGGTGGCCGCGCTGGAAGTCGGGCTGCGGGCCGCCAACGCGCACCTGGCCCAGGCAACGTCCATGGTGGAACAGGGCATGGTCACCAGGGCCGACGCACTGCTTGCCAGCGTCCGTGCCGGTGAGGTGGAGGCCGACCTGGCCTCTGCCCGCGCCGAAGCTCTCAACGCCACGCGGCAGCTCGCCCTCGTCCTGGGCCGGGACATCCACGACCTGCCGGTGCTGCCTCACGAGATGCCGGCGTCCGAGGCCATTCGCTCGATCGCTTCCGGACTTCTCACGTCGGAGGACGACACGCCCGGGAAGCGCGCAGACGTCAGGGCAGCTGCATCACGACAGGCGGCCGCGGACGCCGATCGCCTTCGCGCACGCACCGCCGCACTGCCGCGCCTCAATGGATTCGCGCGCTACGACTGGCATCACGAGTCCACGCCGTTCGGCGGCGAGCGAAACTGGACCGTCGGCATCATGGCCACCTGGAACCTGCTCACGTCGGCCAGCGAGATCGCAGAGATCAAGGGAGCCGCAAGCCGTTCAGAGGTCGCACGCGTCCACGCCGAGGCCATCAGGGCACAGGCACTCCTGGAGGTCGCGAGTGCACGCTCGGAGCTGGAAGTGGCGCTGCAGCGCCTCACGATCGCCGAGCGCGGAGCGGTGCAGGCCGCCGAGGCGCACCGTCTCGTGGCAAGGCGCTACCAGGGAGAACTCGCAACGGTGGCCGAACTGCTGGAAGCGCAGGCTACCGAAACCGCAAGCGCACTCGCGCTCTCACACGCCCGCTACGGAGTCATAACGTCCGCCGCCGCAATGCTGCAGGCCGCAGGCGCCGACCCCGGAATAATGACAATGCTCGATGGAGCTGAAAGGTGAATAGTCCCATGCGAACCATTGCGCAGCGACGCTTCGCAGTCGCAGTCACGCTGCTCGCCCTTGCCGTAATCGGCACCACAGCCTGCATCGGTGGCGGTGACGATCACGACAGGCAGGGGACGGTCGGCTCAGCCGCGCCGCTGTCAGGCACGACCTTCGTGGTGAAGGATACCACGCTGCCTGACGTCTTCGCAGCGTCAGGCACGGCGGAGCCCATTCAGCAGGCCACGTTGAGCACGCGTCTCATGGCATCGGTCACGTCTGTACTCGTGAAGGAGGGTGACGCCGTGAGCGCTGGCCAGGTGCTCGTGCGCCTGGACTCCCGGGACCTGGATGCCCGCGAGGCGCAGGTGGCCGCCGGAATAGCGAATGCGGAGGCCGTGCATGCGGAGGCCGTCCTGCAGGCTTCACGTATCAGGGCACTCTACGAGGACAGCGCAGCGACGAAGGCACAGCTGGATGCGGTGGAAACCGGACTTGCGCGCGCCGCAGCCGGGCTGGAAGCCGCACGTGCGGCAGCCGGTGAGCTCGGAGCTGCCGCCGCGTACGCCACCATCCGGGCGCCGTTCGCGGGCATCGTCACGCGCCGCTTCGTGGACGCAGGAGCGTTCGCGGCGCCCGGAGCGCCGCTGGTGAGCCTGCAGGACGCGTCGCAACTCCGCATATCGGCCACCGCTGCGCCAGACGCGGTGCGAGGCGTGAGGCGCGGAGACGTAATCACCGCGCGCATCGAGGGGCGCAGGGTGGATGCAACCGTGGAAGGAGTGGTTCCGGCGGAAGGCGGCAACCTGTACCGCGTGAATGCGCTGGTATCGAATCCCGTACGGGGAGCCTCGACCAGGGAGTATCTGGCCGGCAGCGCTGCCACGCTGGAGCTGTCATTGGGCTCGCGCAATGCGCTGGTGGTGCCGGCGAATGCGATCGTGCGCCAGGGAGACCTCACGGGGGTAACGCTGCGCACTCCGCACGGAGACGAGCTTCGCTGGATTCGCCTGGGTGCTTCGTCAGGCACCGTTGTGGAAGTCACCGCGGGACTCCGGGCCGGTGACGAGGTGGTCGTTCCGACCGGTGCGACCGCGTCAACGGCTTCCGGCAACGAGAGGAACTGAAGATGGGCATCGCAGGACGAGTAGCGCAGGCGTTCATCCGCTCGAGGCTCACGCCGCTCGTGACGCTCGCGTCGCTTGCGGTAGGGGCGATCGGGCTGATGGGCACGCCGCGCGAGGAGGAGCCGCAGATATCGGTTCCCATGATAGACGTGCTGGTCGCCATGCCCGGCGTGGGTCCGCGTGAGGCAGAGAACCTGCTGGCGCGGCCCCTGGAGCAGCGCATGCTCGAGCTGCCGGGCGTGGACCACGTGTACACCAGCGCCGGCCACGGCTATGCGATGGTTACCGTGCGCTTCAAGGTAGGCGAGGACCAGGAGCGGAGCGTCACCAGGGTGCATGCGAAGCTCGC
>CAYQAO010000162.1:0-3322 GCA_964415485.1 uncultured Gemmatimonadaceae bacterium | reverse complement strand
CGCTGGACCCTTCGCTCGCCCCGGCGGGCGGACTCGGCTCCCTGAAGTAGGTGTCCATGGAACGCGGGGCGGCTCGTGGCGCCCCGCGTCGTTCCACCGCCCAGCGGAACGCCGTGACTACTGCGCGGTACGCAGCGCGCGAAGCAGCGTCTCGGACTCGTACAGCCGGCCGGCGAGCATCACCTGCTGCACGTTCCGGAGGTCCCCGATGCGCTGCGCCGGGTTACCGTCCACGATCACGATGTCGGCAACCTTGCCCGGCGCGATGCTTCCGTAGTCACCGTCGTCGCCCATCACGCGTGCCGAGACCACCGTGGCCATCCGCAGCACCTCCGGCGTCGGTATTCCGGCTCGCTCGTACAACTCCAGCTCGTTCACGTACGAGGAGCTGCCCTGCGCGTCGGTTCCCGGCACCAGAGTCACGCCCGCGTCATGCAGCCGCTTGATCAGGCGCAGCCAGTTCGCATTCGCGCGCCGCGCGGCTTCTGCACCGCCGTTCGCTGCGCTGCCTGACGACGTGTCCTGCATCCACAGGCTGAAGGTTCCGTCTATCACGGTACCGCGCTGGCGGAACAGCTCGATCATGGAAGTGAAATCGGAGTCGTCCACGTTCACGTTCGGCGCGACGATGTTCGCGACCAGCGAGTAGGCGCGCATCTCGGGAGTCCAGAGCGAATCGGGATAGAACGTGGACAGCAGGAACGCCGCGTGGTTCACCTCATCGAAGCCCAGCAGCACGGCGGCCTGGGTGCTCATGCCGCGCGGAATGTGTCCGCTGAGCCGCATGCCCCGGCGATGCGCCTCTTCCGCAATCACCGGAACCAGGTCCGGATGCGTAAGGTTGTACAGCTTGACCTGCCGGTAGCCGAGCGAGTCGTAGCGGGCCACCCACTCGCGTGCACCGGCCTCATCGTGCACCAGCACCTCGCTCGGCCCCGCCCACGCACCCGGGCCTTCCATGAAGCCGCCGAGAATCATCCGCGGCCCGAGGATTCGCCCGGCGGCTGCCCTGTCACGATAGGACACGGCGACGTCCGTGTCGGCAGCCAGGTCTCGCGAGGTGGTTATGCCCCGCGCCAGCTGCATTATGCCGGCCTGCGTCTGGGTGGTGTGCTGCATGTGAGAATGCATCTCCCACAGCCCCGGAATCACCGACTTGCCGGCCGCGTCCACCACCTCAGCATCTCGCGGAACGGTCACGGATCCTGCCGGACCCACCTCGACTATCCTGTCTCCCCTCACGAGCACCGTAGTCCCGGGCATCATCACGCCACGCTCGGCATCGAAGACATTTCCGTTCACGATGGCAATGGCAGAGGCAGGCTCGGGAGCAAGTTCACGAGCGAGCGCCTCGCCAGCCGAGTCACGGAACGCCAGTTCCACTGCCCGGAGGGCCGGTAGCGCCTGCTCGGCACCTTCCCGCACCGTGATGAACCAGCCTATGCCGCTGGCGAACAGCTCTCCACCTTCGTCAACCCACACGCTCTGGGGAGTCCTGCTCGAGCCGGAATGGATCATCGCCAGCCGCACGCGCTCGCTCCCTCGCGAAGTGGCAACCACCGTGTCGCCGGCGAACTCCAGGCGCGCGACACCTCCGGGAATCAGCCTTGCGGCCCTTCCCGGTCTCCTCGAAAGCTCCCTGACGAGGAGCGCATTGTCCCACGCCGATGCCCGCAGGCGATAGTAGCCCGAGTCGCGGTGGGTGGCACCGGTGCCTCCGCGCACGTTCCACCTGATCGAGTCTCCGGCCAGTTCGAAGCGCTCGGACGGCTCCTCGGCAACCACGCCGTCGTACAGGCCGACCGTGCGGACCTCTCCTGCCGTCACGGTACCGCTCGCCGAAAGCCTGTAGCGGGCAACGTTACGGTTTCCACGATTGCGGTCCACGTGGCGATAGTGAACGATCACCGTGTCCGCACTGCGCATCACGGACATTTCGCCTGCCGGGCGACCGTGGTTGAGCACGATGTAGGACGTGGTGTCCTGTGCGGCCTGGGCAACCGTGGCGGCGATGGCGAGTGAGACGAAGGTGGAGATCATGACTGAGGACCTGTGTCTGGAAGGCGGACCGTGCGAGGGCGGCAGCTGCGCCAGGCCGCTGCGGTCCTGGCAGGGACCGATATTCTCGCCATGTCGCGTCGAAAACCCACTGCCCCGTTCGTCGCAGTGGGTGAAAAGGGCTCGTCGCGCTGACGAGACGTCCGAATTCTACCGAATGCTACCGGCGTCAACGCGCCCGGCGGCGCTGGTGCTGTTCAACCCATCAGGAGGCTCTCCATGCGCTCAGTGAATCCGTACCTGAACTTCCCGGGCAACACGCTCGAGGCGTTCAACTTCTACAAGTCGGTGTTCGGGGGCGAGTTCTCTGCACTCCTCAGATTCGGTGACATGCAGGACGACATGGGCATGTCCGGCGAGGAGCGGAACCTCATCGCGCACGTGTCCCTTCCGCTCATGGACAACGTGACGCTGATGGGAACGGACGTTACCCCCAGCATGCCGTTCACGCTGAACGTTGGCAACAACATGTTCATCACGCTCGACCCCGAAAGCCGGGAGGAGGCCGAGCGGCTCTTCGAGGGACTGTCGGCCGGAGGCCGGGTGGAAATGGCGCCGCAGGAGACCGAGTGGGCCGAACTGTACGGAAGCTTCGCGGACAGGTTCGGCGTTCAGTGGATGATCAGCTACGAGGGGAACAAGGCGCAGTCGCGCTAGCGATACTCCTGCTGGAGCGCCTCTAGCGCAGCGCTTCCGGGGCAGAGCAGCTCGTGCGGCACCTCCACCAGCGGGCGCTCCACGGTGCTGTTCTGCTCGTGCATGTCCGGGAGGTCCGAGTCCATGTAGAGCAGCCCCATGGCAGCCTCACCGCGATCCTGCAGCGCGCGCACGTGCGCGTAGGCAGCGTCGCGATCGGTCGGGTCGTAGTCGCCTGGCACGTTGCGGAAGCGAACCGTGCTTCCGTCGTGCATCACTACCTCCAGTGCCCGATCCGCAAGGCCCGCGTCAGCCGGGCCCGTTCCGTTTCCACCGTGAACGCTCGCCTCCTCCGCTTCGATCGCACGCCGAATCGGCACGAAGTCCACGGGAGCCACGCTCTGCGAATGCTCCCTCGTGTAGCGGTAGCTCTTGGTGGAGCCCGTGTGATCGTTGAACGTCACGCAGGGGGAGATCACGTCCAGGAGCGCGAAGCCCCGATGGGCGAGGCCAGCCTTGATCAGCGGCACCAGGTGCTCCTTGTCGCCCGAGAACCCGCGCGCCACGAACGTCGCTCCCAGCGTGAGCGCCAGCAGCACGGGATCTATGGGACGCTGGATGTTCGGCT
>CAYQAO010000161.1:0-3385 GCA_964415485.1 uncultured Gemmatimonadaceae bacterium | reverse complement strand
GACGGCACTCGTGCAGGCGGGCTGGCTCTGCCTGACGACTCGCACCTGCTCGACGCGACCGGCTCCGAGCTCCTGATCGCTCGACGCGGCCTGCTCGGTACTACGCGGCTGCTCGTGATGCCTTACGAGCTGCAGTGACTTCCGCAAAACAAAAACCGCCTCATGCCTCGTTCGGCATGGGGCGGTGTTCTACTTCTGAGAGCCACAGGTCGGGATTGAACCGACGACCGCTCGATTACGAATCGAGTGCTCTACCACTGAGCTACTGTGGCGATGTGCGCTGCCTTGAGAGCAGCGGCGCTGTAGGATGCCCTGGCGCGGATTCGAACCGCGACGCCTTTCGGCACCACCCCCTCAAGATGGCGTGTCTACCAGTTTCACCACCAGGGCGCATCCGGGAACAGCAACGCGCCGACGGGCGGCGCGGAAGTCCTGCATTACTACGGGGCTGACGGGGCTCGAACCCGCGACCTCCGGTGTGACAGACCGGCACTCTAACCAGCTGAGCTACAGCCCCATTCCTACAAACCAACGAGTACCGGTGTCAACACCGAACCCTTGACCAACCCGCTACAAGTAGCCCCAAGGGGAGTCGAACCCCTCCTTCCACCGTGAAAGGGTGGCGTCCTAACCGATAGACCATGGGGCCGGAGTCCCACCCTTCCCTCAATAGATCTTTCTCAGTAGCGGTAACGGGATTCGAACCCGTGTTCCAGCCTTGAGAGGGCTGTGTCCTAGTCCCCTAGACGATACCGCCATAGCCTCCAAACATAACCAGCGCGAATCCGCTTTTCCAGTACCTCCACACCACCACTCGACTCGCACCGACAGGCCCGGAGGGACTTGAACCCCCAACCGCTGGTTTTGGAGACCAGTGCTCTACCAGTTGAGCTACGGACCTAGAAAATGCAGTCAGCGGTCATGCACCGACCCGCGACCGCCAACAGCAAACCGCCACCCCTGCCACACAACCTCAGGGTGACTGACGGGAATTGAACCCGCAACCCCCGGAGCCACAGTCCGGTGCTCTAACCGATTGAGCTACAGTCACCATGTTGCGGCGCTTCCGCCGCTACCCCGCGCAGGGACCGCATTAATCCCCGGCAGAGTCGTTCAGCCTAACCTTCCCCGAAGTGCCCGGCAAGGGGGATGCCCGGCACCCCAGCCACCGCCGCGCACACTTCCAAACCGATCAGTCCTTCGCCCGATCCAGGTACTCGCCCGTCGCCGGACTCACGCGCACACGCTCACCGCTGCTGATGAACTCGGGAACCTGAATCACCACTCCGTTCTCCAGCGTCGCCGGCTTCGTGCTCGCCGTCTTCGTCGCCGTCTTCATCACCGGAGCCGTGTCCGTAATCTCGAACACCATGAACGTGGGCAGCTGAATTCCGATCGGCTTTCCGTCGTAGTACTCCGCCTGGATCTTGAGGCCCGGCTGCATCCACTGCGCATTGTCGCCCAGCGTCTCCGAGTCCATCTCGATCTGCTCGAAGTTCTCCGTGTTCATGAAGTGGTACGTATCACCACCCTGATACAGGAACTCGAGCTCGTGCGTCTCCATGGACGCCTTCTCGATCGAGTCCGCAGCACGGAATCGATGCTCGAAGGAATTGCCCGTGCGCAGGTTCCTCAGCTTCGCCTGCACCATCGCCCTGAGGTTCCCGGGCGTGTGGTGGCGAAACTCGAGGACGCGGCATGGATCGCCCTCGAACACGAGCACCATCCCACGTCGAATCTGCGTTGCTGGCATTGCCATCGAGCCTGTCTCCCTGAAAAGTGAACGATCCTACCTAGCCTCGTAAATTACTGATTTTGGCCCGTTTCGGCAACCATTCGGGCAACCGCTCGCACCGCCTCCTCGAACACCGGCCACACCGTCTCCGCCGCCCGCCGAGCGCCCTCCTCATTGGGGTGAATGCCATCCGCCTGGTTCAGTTCGCGCTCGCCCGCAACACCCTCCAACAGGAACGGAACCAGCTCCGCGTCAGTCACCTCGGCCACCTCCCGGAACATGGCCCGGAATCTCGCGGTGTATTCGCCACCCAGGTTCGGCGGCGCCTCCATCTGCACGAGGAGGACTCGCGCATTCGGGTTCGAATCACGCACGATTCGCACGGCACGAACCAGGTTCGCACGCGTGGAATCCACCTGCAGGCCCCTCAGCCCGTCGTTGGCGCCGGTCTCGATCATCACCACGTCGGCATGCTCCCTCAACAGCCAGGGAAGCCGCCTCACCAGACCAGCCGACGTCTCCCCGCTCAGACCTCGATTCAGCACGCGCACAGCCAGCCCCGCGGAGTCCGCCATGCGCTGCAGCACCGAGGGATATGCGTCGGACGGATCGAGTCCGAGTCCCGCCGTCAGGCTGGTGCCGGCGAGGAGAGCCACGGGCACCGAGTCCCTCACCCTCGCCGTTCCGGCCACTTCACCCGCCACCGAGGCGCGCACCTCTGTACTTTCCCCGGATGCGCTGCGCTCGGTGCCGGAAGACGGGGAGTCTCCCCTCCCGTCACTCCCGCCGCACGCTGCGAGGAACGCGGTGATCGCCAGCACGCCAACCATCGCTGGTCTCGCACTCGGCCGCTTCCGCACGAACTCCGCACAATTCGCGTAGTCACTCGTTCTCAACTCAACTCCCTCCATGCTCGCAGCCCGTCGCCTGGCCAAGGATTACACAAGCGGAACGCACACCCTAACGGTACTGCGTGACGTTTCATTCCACGCTTCCGCCGGTTCCTTCGTTGCCATCGTCGGGCCATCGGGAAGCGGCAAGACAACCCTGCTCGGCCTGCTCGCAGGCCTGGACACTCCGTCCCGCGGTGAAGTGATCCTGGACGGCCAGGACCTCAGCAGCCTGGACGAGGACGCCCGCGCACGCGTTCGCGGTGAAAAGGTGGGGTTCATCTTCCAGAGCTTCCAGCTCATCCCGACCCTCACCGCACTGGAAAACGTACAGGTTCCGCTGGAACTTCGCGGCGAACAGGACGCAGCGCGAAGGGCGCACGACCTGCTCGCGCGCATGGGCCTGGAAGGACGTACCGACCACCTCCCCACGCAGCTGTCCGGAGGCGAACAGCAGCGAGTCGCGATCGCCCGCGCATTCGCCAACCGCCCTCGCATTCTCTTCGCGGACGAGCCCACGGGCAACCTGGATGGAGCAACCGGCGCGCGCATCGTGGAACTTCTTGAATCACTCAACCGCGAGGAAGGCACTACGGTGATCCTGGTCACGCACGATACCTCGCTCGCCGCACGGGCAGGTCGCGTGCTCCGCATGCGTGACGGCGCGATCGTGGAGGACACCGCCGGCGAAGCGGCGCCTGCACCCGACTTGGGCGCTTCGGCACCGGCCGAATCCGCTCCGTCGGCGCCTGACGTGGCC
>CAYQAO010000160.1:0-3604 GCA_964415485.1 uncultured Gemmatimonadaceae bacterium | reverse complement strand
ACGGTCACTCCGCCGGCGTTGGCGAGGATGTCCGGCACCACGCTGATGCCGCGTTCCTCGAAGACGCTGTCTGCGGCGGGCGTTACCGGTCCGTTCGCACCCTCCACGATGAGCTTCGCGCGCACGCTGGAGGCGTTGGAGCCGTTCAGAACGTCGCCGAGGGCCGCCGGTATCAGGATGTCAACGTCGAGCGCAAGAAGCTCCTCGTTGGTGATGGACTCAGCTCCGGGGAACCCCACTATGGTGCCCTCTCTCGCCACTGCCTCTCGAAGCGCGGTGGGGTTGAAGCCGTCTCCGTTGAAGATCCCGCCGTTCACGTCGCTCACGGCCACGATTCGCGCGCCGAGGTTGGAGAGGTGATGTGCGGTCCAGCTTCCCACGTTGCCGAAGCCCTGAATGGCAACGCGCGCTCCCTTCAGCGTCATGCCAAGGTCTGCGACGGCTCGCTCGGTGACTATCGAGACACCGCGGCCCGTTGCGTCGAGCCTCCCTATGGCTCCGCCGAGTGATATCGGCTTCCCCGTCACCACCCCCGGGGTGAAGCCTGCGTACTTCGCGTACTCGTCCACGATCCACGCCATCACCTGCGGGTTCGTGTTCACGTCAGGCGCGGGAATGTCCTCGTTGTCGCCGATCACCATGTGGATGCGGCCGACGAAGGTTCTCGTGAGGCTCTCCAATTCGTGCTGGGACAGCTCGGCCGGGTCGCAGTTGATGCCGCCCTTGGCTCCGCCGTAGGGCAGGTCCACCACCGCACACTTCCACGTCATGAGCGATGCGAGCGCGCGCACTTCCTCGAGGTCCACGTGCGGATGGTATCGGAGCCCGCCCTTCATGGGGCCGCGCGAGTTGTCGTGCTGGATGCGGTAGCCGTGGTACGTGCGCATTCCGCCATCCCTGCAGAACAGCGGCAGCTCCACCATCACTTCGCGATATGGAGTCTTGAGCGACACCTGCAGCTGTTCCGACAGGCCCAGTCGTCGTGCGGCACGGTCGAACTGGAAGTTCACCGCCTCGAACGGCGTCATGGTGTCCGACGGTTCGACGTCTCGATGCCTGGCCGGCTCGACGGCGCTCCGCAGCCCCGCCTGCTCCGGAGCCTCACGAGGCGCGCCCGTTCCGGACGTGTCGGGACGCTGCTTCGAAGTGGAAGGCTCCATCGCACTCTCTCCTGTTGAAGTCGTTCGTTGCCTGCGTCAGTCCGACGGCATGGTTCGGGCCGCCGGATCGTGCGCTCGCGATACGGTACGTCGCTCCACGCCGAGGCAGAAGGCAGCGCCCCACGCCGTCAGCGTCCTCGCCGTATCGTCTCGGCCGCAATGCGATCCACCATGCCGGGAGCCATGAGCTTGAGCCACAGCCCCAGTCGGCCGCGCATCGTCATGACCACGTCGCGCTCGCGCTTCATGGTCGCGCGCACGATGCGGCGCGCACATTCCTCAACCGTCATCACCTCGCCCTCGCGCACGGGGCTGTGCCCCAGCGGCTGACCGTCTGGCCCCAGGCTGTTCATGCGTATGTCGGTGGTCACGAATCCCGGATACGCCACGGTAACCGACACTCCCCTGTCCGCCATCTCAACGCGAACGGAGTCGAAGAAGCCCCGCATGGCATGCTTGCTCGCGGCATACGCCGAATGTGTGGGCACGCCCGTGAGCCCGGCCAGGCTCGAGACGGCGACTATCCGCCCTCGTGAGGCTTCGAGGTGGGGGAGCGCGGCGTGCGTGCACCACGCAGCTCCCAGGAAATTGATGCGCATGAGGCGCTCGATCACGCTCACGTCGGTCAGCTGATCCAGCCGCGCCCACTGCGAAACGCCTGCGTTGTTGACCAGGATGTCTATTCGGTCGAAGGCGCTCACTGCGGTGGCGATAAGTGCCTGGCACTGATCGAGCTGGCCGACGTCCGTCGGTACGACGATCGTGTCCACGGCGCCGCGTTCTCGCGCGGCGTCTGCGACCTCCGCGAGGCGGGTTGCGTCTCGTGAGGCAAGCACCAGGCGCGTTCCGAGCTCCGCGAACTGCAGCGCCAGCTCGCGACCGATTCCGGCCGATGCTCCGGTTATTACGATGACGAGGGGCATGGTGTACGGTAGTCGTCAGGCCGGTGGCATGGCGAGGTGGTGGCAGGTAGCTGGCTGTCTGTCGTCACTTGCATCAGCGGTGTTCGGGCGGCGGCGCCGGATGGCGGGTCACTGCACCGGTTCCCGGTCGCGGTCGCGCGGGCGGGATGCCGGCGGGAAGCCGTGCGGTCGAGCGCCGCACCGCCCCTCGCCGCGCCAGTCGAACCTCCGCTGCCAGCCGCTCCTCCGCCTCCCCTGCGCCGCATCCGTACCTTACCTTCCGATCCCATGTCGGACCTCCCCCCTCCCTCCGGCGCGTTTCCGCACGGCGACACTATGCCGGAGCAGCCTGGCGCCCCGTCCCAACCTCCCTCCGGTTCCTCGGGCATGGATTCCGGAGACGTCGGTATCCTGACCCAGGAGCAGCCCGCTTCGGAAGAACTGCTGGAGACGGATGCCACCCTCTGGGCCGTAATCCTGGCTGGCGGAATCGGGTCGAGATTCTGGCCGCTTTCCAGCCCGTCGCGGCCCAAGCAGGTCCTTCCGCTCGTGAACGAGCGACCGCTCATCGCGGACGCGATCGTCAGACTCCAGCCGCTCATCCCGGTGGAGCGGGTGCTCGTGGTCACCAGCCACGATATCGCGGATGCCCTCCATGCAGCCATCCCCGCGCTTCCCCACAAGAACCTCCTGGTCGAACCTCGCCCCCTCGGCACCGCTGCCGCGCTGGCGCTGGCCACCGAGGAACTGGCGCGCCGCGCAGGTCCCGAGACTGCCTTCGTGGTGATGCACGCGGACCTTGCCATAGCCTTTCCGGACGAGTTTCGCCGGACCTTGAGACGCGCCTCCGGCATCATTGCCAGGGAGGACGTCCTCCTCCTGCTCGGTGCCCGTCCCACCCGTCCCGAGACCGGATTCGGCTACTGCCTGGTCGGTGACCCGCTGGATGACGCCCAGGGACTGCAGGAAGGTGGCCCGTGTCGCGTAGCGCGCTTCGTGGAAAAGCCGGCCGAGTTGCTGGCGGAGTCGCTGATCGGCGAAGGTGCGCTCTGGCATACGGGGATCATGGCAGCCCGCGTGCGGATGGTTCAGGACGAGCTTGCGGAGCACACCACGGAGCTTCACAGTGGGCTGGACGCGCTGCGCAACGGACAGACGGACCGCTTCGCCGGGCTCATTCAGTCGGTGTCGCTGGAGCGCGGTCTCCTGGAGCGGAGCTGGCGCATCGCGGTGCTTCCATGTGAGATGGGTTGGGACGACGTGGGCACGTGGGCGTCGCTGCGCCGTTCCCGTGAGCTCGATGACAGCGGCAACGGAGCGGTGGGTGTTGCGCACTTCGTGGACGCCGAGGCGAACGTGGTGCACACGGAGAACGGCCCGGTGGTGGTGTATGGCTGCAGCGGAATGCTCGTGGTGGCCATGAAAGGCCTGACGTTCGTGACTCCGCTGGAGCGTGCGGCAGACCTGGGAGCGCTTTTCCGTGCTCTTCCGGAGGGAATGAGGCAAGGGAAGGAGGCGGAATAGACCGGCTGTCATCCCGCG
>CAYQAO010000159.1:2116-3622 GCA_964415485.1 uncultured Gemmatimonadaceae bacterium | reverse complement strand
GCCTCATCTGCTCGCTTCGTGAACTGAATTCCTCCGACCCACGGAGTGAAATTAATGGCCACGACCTTTTCCGACTCATCACACACATCAGCAGACGCGAAGACTGCCCCTGTCTCATCACTGATTAGTCGAGTCTGTACCTGACACTCGATGCGACCGCACTGTGTCACCGTTGCCTGACAGTTTCGGGAGGTTGTGCCAACGAGACAGGCGAAACCCTCGTGCTTTCCATCCTCATTCAAGACCTGCGCACACCTTTCGTTGCAGTCTTGAGCCTGAACTGTCTGTGGTGCAAGGAACGCGATGGTAAAAACCACTGCAAGCAAGGTCCAGAATCGCATGCTTTCCTCCTTGAAGGTTCTTATAGCTCGCCTACGCGAGCGCGGAACAGCACTGGTTCCAGACCGCTCTCCCCGTACCCCCAGATATACCCCCGATTGGCATCGTAGCCGATAACGCCACTCCATCCCTCTGGCAGCGTAACCTCACGCTCGAAGCCACGAGATAGTGAATACAAGTGCCGCACCGACTTCTCACGCTGTCCGAGTCCGGTCAGCAGGTACTCTTCGCCGATCGCGAGCGCCGGGAGTGGTCGCGGTACATCCGCTCCAAGCGATGTAATTACCTCCGCGCCGCGTCTCGCAGTGATATACGCATCGTCAGGCATGAGGTCGATACGAACTGATGAATCGAATCTTCGCAGTAATGTTCCATCCGGAAGATACTGATAGATCTCGAACGGGAGCTTTCGCACGAAGAAAATCGTACCCTTCGGGCCGGGCGTAACGCCACCTACGCCCCAAGCCTGCGCGTTCTCCTGACGCCTGACGACTGGCGGCTCCCCGAACGACCGCTCATGGTCTAGTTCCGGAGAATAGACGTGCACAGCGCGTCCAGCCCCCCGTGAGAAGTCGGCGAAACCAGAGAGAACCACCCGACCGTCATCAAGTACTAGCACGCGTTCCGGATTACTCACAGGAGGCGAAAATCTCTTAAATGACACATAGCTGCCACTCGAATCCAGGATTGTGAGTCCCGGCCTCGCGAGGTCGTATACGTATACGTTCCCTTCGGAGTCTACTGCAATCCGCGTTGGAAGCTGGTATTCGCCCGGCCCGCCTCCGCGACGACCGCTTCGCCACAACAGTTCGCCTTCAGATGAGAATTTGAGCACCCGGCGATTATCAGGGTCAAGTACGTACACATTCCCCTGATTATCGATCGCTGAGCTGATTACGTACGCAATGGCCTGTGAACGGCCAATAACCCGTACGTCAGAGAACACGAAGTGATCGGCAGCGGTTTGGGCCCCTGCTCGGGCACCGGCAAGGGCCAGTGAGACACCCAGAAGCAAGGCGGAACCGCCATTAAAGCGCCATGTACGGCGTTCCTTAGCGTGCATGATCGCCAGCATAATCCGTCTCCTCGTGATAGTACAACGGGCCACTGCCCGTGAGGCGTGAGGCGTGAGGCGTGAGGCGTGAGGCGTGAGGCCCTACCATACAC
>CAYQAO010000159.1:0-2016 GCA_964415485.1 uncultured Gemmatimonadaceae bacterium | reverse complement strand
CGTGAGGCGTGAGGCGTGAGGCGTGAGGCGTGAGGCGTGAGGCCCTACCATACACCCTGAGTCGTGATAGCGCAAGCTATCCCCAAACCCAAGTGATCAGCCTCCGTGTCTCGGAACTGACCGGCCGTCGGAATCCTCGACGTGCTTCTGGCGCTCGGGTGGGAGCGAGCGCTGGCGCGAATAGACGCTGCCGTCGCGAGAGTGAAGGAGGGAGTACAGGCGTCCTTCAGTTGTCAAGCGCCTACATGCAGAGCGACGAGGAGGCCGGCGCGACATCGCGCTGCCGGCCGAAATCCCTACCGCCCGTCAGGCGGCTCCGCCACCACCGGCGCGTTCTTCGCGCGCTCGCGCTGACGCCGCAACTCGCGCTCCCGGTCTCTGCGCGCGCGAATCTCCTGCGCCTGTGACTTCAGGCTGGTATTCGCCTGCTGGCGACGGTCCACAGCGTCGATCTGCCGGCGTATGGCGCCAAGCGAGCGGTCGCGCTCGATGTCGATCGGATTGCCCTGCGCGTTGAGCGGCAGCAGTCCCAGCACCGCAGTCGGAATGGACACCTTGCCCAGGCGAATGAAGTTGGGGTCGATCCCCCACTTATTGCCGTCGCTCCCGAACGTCCAGTCGCCAGGCTGTCTACCCTCGGCGGCACGCATCAGCGAATCGCGGTAGCTCTGCAGGTCGCGGCCGATGAGCGAGTCGATGGTCTGCGCGGTGGTCCGCGGCTCCGAAGGGGCGGGCTGCACGGGTCCCCAGAGTCGCGGATCGGTGTAGCGCGGAACGAGGCCGTCCGTGGGCGTCCCCCGCCCTGTTCCTCCGGGCACGCCACCCCTCACACCGCCGGGCGTACCGGCCGGAGCACCGGGAGCCGGCGCGGGAATGCCCGTCGGCACTTCGCTCGGCGCCACCAGTTGGCCAGCCTCCGGCGGAGCGACGTCGTCCTCGTCCTCCTCATCATCCTCTGCCGGTCCCTCCGTGCCCGCAGGGCTGCCGGCAGCCGGGGGCAGCGAGGGCGGCGCCACGTACACTATCCGCTCCGCCGGATCGGTAGAGGGTGCGGTGCGAAGCCAGCTCGCGATGCGTCCAGGATTCATCAGCGCCTGCAGCACCATCACGGCAACGATGGCGTGCAGCACGATGGACACGGCCAGCGACACGCCGTTGCGGCGGGGCTCCTCTCCGGGACGCTTGCGCGGAGTGCGCGGACGGTTGGCCGACATATCCCGCAATATACGCCGCAGACGCCGGGAAGTTCGGTTCAGGCAGCTACCACGGGGTTCGACACGCGGCTCCGCCCAACGACCTCAACCTCCACCACATCGCCAGGCGCGAGCGGACCGACGCCTGCGGGCGTGCCGGTAGCGACGATGTCACCCGGCTCGAGCGTCATCACTCGAGATGCGTACGCGAGCAGGAACGGGATCGGAAATGCGAGCTGGGACGTGTGCCCGCGCTGCCGCTCCTCTCCATTCACCCTGGTGACGACCTCCAGCTGGTCGAGCGGCCCGACATCCTCGTTCGGTTCGCCGATCGGGCAGAAGGTGTCGAAGCCCTTGGCGCGCGTCCACTGCCCGTCGCGCTTCTGGAGGTCGCGCGCCGTGACGTCGTTGAGTGCGACGACGGCGCGCACCGCACTGGCGGCCTGCTCTTCGGTAGCGTGCCGCAGACGCGTGCCGATTACGACGCCAATTTCGCCTTCATACTCGACCTGTGAGGACTCGTGGGGCAGGACGATCGCCTCGCCGCTCCGGATGACTGCGCTCTCGGGTTTGAAGAACATCAGCGGCTCGGCGGGAACCTCGTTGCCGAGTTCGCGGGCGTGTGCGACGTAGTTGCGGCCGATGCAGAGGATTTTGGGCATGACTAAAGAGAAAAGGACTAGGCGTCTGTATGATGGTGTCGGGGGTTGGGTGTCGGGTGTCGGGGCTCCCATGCGCGGGCTTTCGTCTCGCCATTCATGAGCCTCACTTCTCCCTGTCATACCGCACGAGTGCACACTCCTCACCTGTCATCCCGCACGAG
>CAYQAO010000158.1:0-3687 GCA_964415485.1 uncultured Gemmatimonadaceae bacterium | reverse complement strand
AAGGGAGCTCGACCGGCAGGCAGCCTCACTCCCGCCCTCGGCGCCGTGAATCGCAAGCACCTCACAGGCCTGATCGTCTCACTCGCGCTCACGTCGCTCGCTGCAGCGATCGGCAGCCGGGCGTCGCTCCGCGCACCCGAGTTCTATGCCACCCTGTCGCGCCCCGAATGGGCGCCGCCGTCATGGTTGTTCGGCCCAACATGGACGCTGCTCTACACCCTCATGGCGGTAGCCGCGTGGCTCGTTTGGCGGGAGAGGGGACTGAGCGGTGCCCGCGTGGCGCTCGGGCTGTATGCAGTGCAGCTGGTGCTCAATGCGCTATGGAGCTGGCTCTTCTTCGCGTGGCGCCGCGGCTCCCTGGCAGGGCTGGAGGTAGTCGTGCTGCTCGTGTTCGTGGCACTCACGCTGGTCGCGTTCCGGCGCGTGAGGCCGCTGGCAGGCGCGCTGATGCTGCCATACCTGCTGTGGGTGGCCTATGCCACCGCGCTCACGCTGTCCATCGTGAGGCGGAACCCGGCGGCGTTCCTCTAATAGGGAAGAGGGAATAGGGAACAGGGACTAGAGGCTCCCATGCGCGAAGGCTCGTCTCGCCGAGTCGGGCACGTGGAGCGCGCTAGAACCTCACGGTCACACCACCAACCGCCGAGCTGAACCACGCGAAGTTGTACACCTCGTCGTTGTCTGCGCCGCCTTCCAGCGTACGGTAGCCCGCGTAGAGCGACCAGCCGCGGGTGATCTCGTACCGCGCGCGGAGTCCGAGGTCTATCGCGCGTCCCTGCGGCGCAGCCAGGGCATCCACCTCGAAGGCCACCCCAAGGCGATCGCTCAGCAGGCGGTCGCCTGACAAGTGCAGCAGCGGAACGAATCCCACGTTCGTGTCGCGCGCACTCTGGCCGCCCTGCTCCAGCTTCACTTCAGCATCGCGAACGAGGCCCGTGAAGCCGACTCGAAGCTGTCCGCGCTCGCCGTCCACCAGCCGGTAGCGGTACGTGACGCGCGGAGAGTCGAACTGGTACGTAGCCACCACGTTCCCGGGCGTGAAGCTGCCGCCGGCGAACTGCACGGGCGCGTCCAGCGTGCCGGACTCCTCCAGGCGCAGCGGCGCATGGACGAGCCTCACGCCGTGCCGACGTGCAAAGTCCCAGTCCAGCGTCACTCGCCAGGTGCCGACCGGTCCCTCACCGGTCACTTCATCGAGCCGAAACCGCGTTCCGTTGTCGCCGGGAATTCGAACGTCATTGCGATGCTGCCAGGCGGCAACGCCCTCGATGCTGACGCTGACCTGCGCGAGAGCCGTGGCGGGTGTGATGACCAGCAGGAGGATGAGAGAGAAACGAAGGGACAAGGGGAGAAGGGATTCGGGACCAGGTGAACTGCCGCCGCTCGGCCGAGAGGCCGGACTCAACGCACACGATGTGCCCGGTCGTGGCGGGCGGCGGCCGGACGCTTCCCCGGTCCCTCTTGCCTAATCCCTGCGCAGCTGCGCCAGCATCTCCTCGAGCCTGTCGTAGCTCTTGCCCCACCCCTCGTTCATTCCGGTCGCAATCGCGCGATCACGGGCCTCCTTCGAAGGCCACTCCGCCGTCACCGTCAGCGTGGTCTTCCCATTCGCTTCGGCGAACTCGGCGGTGCTCACCGACTCCGGCCAGTCGTCGCCCCAGCTCTCGGTGTTCACCAGCCGCTCCGGACGCCTTACCTCGCGGTACTCGCCGGTCATCCCGAACTCTTCGCCCGTCTTCTCGTTGCGCCACCTCCAGTGCCACCTGCCACCAGGGCGCAGGTCAATCTCGCACACGGGCATCGTCCACCCGTCGGGGCCGAGCATCCAGTTCTTCACGTGCTCGGGCTCGGTGTGGGCGCGCCAGATGAGGTCGCGAGGCGCGTCGAACTCGCGCACCGCCCTCACGGTCCGGTCGGAGGGCATCGTGAAGGTCGTCCTGCCGCTAGTCGCCTGTGCCATTTTCTGCCTCCGTGGATTTGAGGTGCTCCAGGTATCCGTCCAGCCTGTCATAGCTGGCATCCCAGAAGCGGCGGTACTCTGCCGCCCATTCGGCAACTTCCCGCAGCGGTTCGGCCGCGAGCGCCCGCGGGCGCTTCTGGGCGTCCTGCCAGCTCTGCACCAGCCCTGCGCGCTCCAGCACCTTCAGGTGCTTCGAGATGGCGGGTCCGCTCATGTCGAACGGGGCCGCGAGCTCCTTCACCGTTGCGGGACCATGCGCCAGCCGGGCCAGGATCGCCCGGCGAGTGGGGTCGGCGAGGGCTGCAAAGGTGAGGGAGAGGGTATCCGTGGTCATGTTGCTATCTGTTTGGTTAGATAACCGATAGGTTATTTACACTGTTGGACGCCGCCTGTAAAGGGGCGGCGAGAAAACGACGCACCTCTGGCACCGCGCCGCCGGCGGGGGAAACCTTGCCGGGGCCCACCATGTCCAATCAGGGCCCCGCCTGCCGCTCTCCTCCCCATCCCTCCACGCCGGCTGCCATCGTGTCCAGCGCATCGCCGTTCCCGGCCGACTCCTCCATCAGCACCCTCCGCACCACCATTCGCAGCCTCGCCAGGCAGCGATCTCTCGCACTGATCGTGGTGCTCACCCTCGCGCTGGGCATCGGCGGCGCCACTGCGCTCTTCTCCGCCGCCAACGGCGTGCTGCTGCGTCCCCTGCCGGTGCGCGAACAGGGAGACGTGATGGTCGCCTACAGGCGCGACCTCTCCCGTCAGCTGAATGAGGAGGGGATGAGCGAGGACGTGATACTCCGGTTCGGCGAGGAGAGCCGCACGTTCTCGGCGGTCGCGGCCGCCGTGCAGGAGCCGATTCGCTTTCCCATGCGCATCGGCGAGGAGACGCTGTTCGGCAACGGTGCACTCGTGAGCGGCGGCTGGTTCGGCCTGCTGGACGCGCAGCCCCTGCTCGGCCGCGGCCTGATGCCTGACGACGACGTGATCGGCGCGGCGCCGGTGGCGGTGATCGGCCAGGACATGTGGGAGCGGTGGTACGGTGCGGACCCTGACGTGATCGGCAGGGAGATCCGCTTCGGGGGGCTGGAGCGCACCATCGTTGGCGTGATGCCGCGCTCCTTCTCGCTGCCGCTCGGCTCCGAGTTCTGGGCGCCCATCACGGTGATTGCGCAGAACGGGGAGCGTCCGCAGGGACAGTTCCTCACGCTGACGGGACGCTTGGCGCCGGGTGCGACGCCTGACGAGGCAGGGCGCGAGCTGGCCGCGTACCTGCAGGTGCGCGCGCAGGAGAACCCCGCGCAGATGCCGAACCCCGGCGCGAACGTGGTGCCGATAGCGGAAACGGTGGTCGGAGACGTGCGGCCGGTGATCCTGGTGCTCAGCGCCGCGAGCGGACTGCTGCTGGCCATCGCGTGCTTCAACGTGGCGAACCTGCTGCTCATGCGCGGCATCGCCAGGCAGCGCGAGTATGCGGTGCGCGCGGCGCTCGGCGCCGGCCGCGGCCGACTCGTGAGGCAGCGCCTGCTCGAGTCCCTCATCCTGGGCCTCGCGGGCGGAGCACTCGGCGTCGCCTCCGCCTACCTGGCCATGAAGCTCCTGCTGTCGCGCGCGCCGGCGGACATACCGCGCCTGGACGAGATCGCCATGGACGGACGCGTCCTCATGGTGGCGGTGATGGTCTCGATAGTCGCCGCGCTCGTGGCCGGTGTTGCACCTGCCCTGTGGGCCGG
>CAYQAO010000157.1:0-3725 GCA_964415485.1 uncultured Gemmatimonadaceae bacterium | reverse complement strand
CGGCCCCGCCAACCGCCGAGAATGCGACCACCCCTCCTCGCCATCCTGCTCCTCCTCGCCACGCCAAGCCTCGCGAAGAGCCAGGACCGGGTCCTCGGCCTCCTAGCCCTCCCCGAGCTGTTCGGCGCCGGCGTCTGCGATCGCTTCACACCTCAGGAGCTCACTCTCCACCCCGCGCCGAACGCCAGGGACACTTCGGGCACGGTGCGCGTAGACGACTACTGGACGTTCAGCGACGAGATGAGTTGCGAGGGACGGCTCTCCGTAAACGTGCATCCCGCAGACGGCAGCGATTCCACGGAGCTTCCGACAAAGGAGTTCGACTACGAACGGCCGGGCGCCATCGTCCTCGCACGCCAGGGCAACTGGTACCGCGTTCGGCTCGCCGAGGGGGCCGCATGGCTGCAGGCATCCGGGCAGGCTGAGTTCCACCCGCTGGAGGAGATGCTCGAGGAAGGGCTCGCGTACTTCACCGAGGAGTGGGACGGCAACCTGTATCGCTCGCCAGGCGGCGCAACGCTGCAGGTTGCGGAAGCACCGGTGAGCGCCAGCGGGGTTCTGGTGACGGATTCGCGCTGGTCGAACGGACGGTTGTGGCTGCAGGTATCCGTGCTGAGCCACTCCGAATGCGACCTGCCCACCGAGCCGCGGGTCGTAAGGCAGGGATGGGTGCCAGCCCATTCTCGCAGCGGCGAGCCGAACGTGTGGTTCCATTCCCGCGGATGCTGACGCATCCACCCGGCGAGCCGCCTCACGACCCGAGTGCATGACGGACGAGTTCAACCTGCAACGCTTCCTCGACGCACAGGACGGCGGCGTCTACGAACGCGCACTCGCCGAGATTAAGAGTGGTCGCAAGCAGACGCACTGGATGTGGTTCATCTTCCCGCAGCTCCGTGGGCTCGGCGTCAGCCGAACCGCGCACCTGTACGGAATCGAGTCGGCAGAGGAGGCCAGGCAGTACCTGGAGCATCCGGTGCTCGGGCCGCGTCTCAGGGCCTGTGCCGAAGCCGCGCTGGCCACCGGCAAGGACAATGCGAGTCAGATCTTCCCGCTGCCTGACGACGTGAAGCTGCGCTCGTGCGCGACGCTGTTCGCTTCAGTGGCCGAGCCGGGGTCGGTGTTCCACCGGGTGCTGGACAGGTTCTGGGATGGCGAGCCCGATCCCCTGACGATCGAGATGCTTGGGTGAGCAGCTGGGTTGTCATCCCGCGTGAGCGTAGCGAGCGAGCGTCGGGATCTACTCACCTTACACCGAGGCCGGCCACTACACCGTGAAAGTAGATCCCGACGCTTCGCGCGGGATGACAGGTGAGGGAAGCGCTGCGCTCACGCGGGATGACATGCCGGGTTCCCCCGCCCCCTCCAGCGCCCGCCCGAACGCCACACTCGCCGCACACCGGTGCCGCTCCGTTGACCACACCACCCCCACCGTCCGCACCGGCGTCGGGTCCACCAGCCTCACGACACCCAGCCCCTCGCGTTCCGCACGCGGCACTATGTAGCGCGCCGGCAGTATCGCGTAGCCGACACCGGCCCTCACCGCCTCGCAGATCGCCTCGATCGCCGTGATCTCCGCCACCACTCGCTGGCGCGCTCCCGCCTCGGCCAGGGCCGCGTCCACTCCACCGCGCAGGCAGTAGCCGCCGGGCGGCACCACCAGCGGAAGGTCACTCACCTCCGCGGTGCGC
Organism: uncultured Gemmatimonadaceae bacterium; assembly: GCA_964415485.1. Classification (GTDB taxonomy): domain Bacteria; phylum Gemmatimonadota; class Gemmatimonadetes; order Gemmatimonadales; family Gemmatimonadaceae; genus JBBQHX01. The sequence goes on along the minus strand of CAYQAO010000157.1, from coordinate 2,034 downwards.
ATGGTCGTTCCTGCACGCGCGTCGTCGTCAGGCGTCACCAGCACCAGCTCCTCGTCGAAGAGCTCGCTCCACTCCACGCCCTCCGCATCATCCAGCGGCACGTAGGTGAGGCCCAGCTGCACCTCGCCCTGCCTGACGAGCCCGGTCACCACCTCGGAGCGCTCCTCCCTCACGCGCACCACCACGCCGGGATGCGTGCGGCGCATTCGCGCGATCACGTCAACGAGGAAGCTCACGTGCGAAGTCTGAATCGCTGCGATCGCGATCTCCGCGCGCAGCGCACCGCGCACGTCGTCAACGGCCGAGCGGGCGTTGTCCACCTCGCGCAGCACCGCGCGCGCGTGGTCGTGCAGCACCCGTCCCGCCGCGGTGAGCTCCACGCGACGCCCCAGCCTGTCGAACAGGGCAACGTCCAGCTCCCGCTCCAGCGCCTGGATCTGCTGGGACAGCGCCGGCTGCGACACGAACTGCGACTCCGCCGCCCGCGTGAAGTTCCGGTGCTCGGCCACCGCCATGAAGTACCTGAGCTGCCGCAGTTCCATAAGATCTGCTTATTGAATGATCCGAAAACAGTCTTGGACACGATGATACGGACTTCCTACGTTCCGCGCCAGAGACCCGAGCGCCGAACGGCGCCACGTGGATTGCCGTCACCCGTTTCCAGGATCACAGCCATGCACGACCACCAGCGCACTCCGCCGGCGCTTACCCTCTCAGCGCTGCTTGCCGCCTGCACCATCGGGCTGGCGGCGTTTGCAGGACACGCAAATGCGCAGTCGAACGACGGCGGCCCGCTAGCCCAGTACTCCACGCATGTGGTCGCCACGCACTTCCTGCGCGGCCAGTCGTACGAGACGCATCACTACTTCAAGGGTCTGCGCGACGGCGTGCTGCAGGGCCTCGTGTTCCGAACCTCGGAAACGGGCGCCGCGCTCATCGAGGTGGAGTGGGCGATAGCCGAACGCGTCTACCAGCAGCTTCCCGACTGGCAGAAGTCGTTCTGGCACCCGCTGCGCCCCGCAGTGGACGCCGGCCGGGTGCGCATACCGGGTCTGTCGGGCGCGGAAGAGAGGGAGATGCTGCAGACTGTGGCTGGCCTGTACGCCCAGACGATCAACCTGAGCGGAATAGCGGGCGGCGAGCTGCCGGTGGGGCTGGAAGGGGTGGCGATGGTCACGCACCTGACTCACGAGGAGATGATGCGCGCCATGGGCGGTGGCAGGTAGCGCTCCCTACACCCCGGGAGGCATCTCGTCCGCGCACCTCACGCCCGCGTCCATCCCCTCGCGGCTCACCTGCGACACCAGCACCAGGATGAGCACGGGTCGGCTGACCCAGTTGGCCGGAAGGATGATGTCGCCGCGCCCCACGCGGGGGCCGGTGCTGGGGCCGTCAACTGCCGGCACTATCACGCGGCCCTCGGCGATGCGCTCGCTCACCTTCTGGCCAGCGGTGCGGCAGAAGGGGTCCTCGTGCTCCAGCAGCTGGGCGATGGCGCGAGACAGGAAGCCGCACTCCTCACTCGTCAGGCCGCGCGGGCAGCCTGTGGTCGCGTCCACCCCGCGCCAGTAGTTGTGGGACGTCTCCGCCCTGCGCGCCTCCGCCATGGTCGTACTCGGCGGCAGCTGCACTGGCGGGCGCGGCTCGGGCTCCTGTGCGCCGATCACGGCGGGCGCAAGGACAAGAGCTGCGAAGACGGTGCGGGTCCAACGAAGTAGCCGGGTCACGCTGCGCGCCGTGTTGCGGGTGCAATTCGCGCGTTGCCGAGGCAAGCTGCGCTCAAGTTCGATGCGCGAATACGGCGATCCTTCGGACACCCCGGCCTCCTCGCCGAGGTGTGGAGGAGTGTCGTATGAATACGACGATCAGACCTGGGCGGAATCTACAAGATCGGCTTCGAAGGCGGTGCAGGCGGAAGTGGCGAAGGGACACGGGACCAGGGACCAGGTAACTGCCGGAGCTCGACCTCCCGTGCTGTTCCTGGTCCCTAGTTGTAGATGACGGAGAGGTTGTTCACAGGAGCGTAGCGAGGAT
>CAYQAO010000156.1:0-3819 GCA_964415485.1 uncultured Gemmatimonadaceae bacterium | reverse complement strand
CTCTCCCCTGTCATCCCGCACGAGCGAAGCGAGTGTCGGGATCTGCTTTCACGGCGTAGTGGCCGGCTCCGGCGCAGGGCGAGCAGATCCCGACGCTTCGCGCGGGATGACAGTCTCTCCTCCCTGTCATCCCGCACGAGCGAAGCGAGTGTCGGGATCTACTTTCACGGCGTAGTGGCCGGCTCCGGCGCAGGGTAAGCAGATCCCGACGCTTCGCGCGGGATGACAGGGAGGTGAGGCGCGGGATGACAGGGGAGCGAGCGCCGCCAGGCACACCTCACCCCGGCACATACTCCATCGGCACACCCGGCCCGAGCGGCCAGCCCATCAGCATCCAGATCGCGAACAGTATCGTCCAGCCGATCAGGAACACGATCGAGTACGGGAGCATCATCGAGATCAGCGTTCCCAGGCCGGCGCGCTTGTCGTACTTCTGCACGAACGCGATCACCACGGGGAAGTACGGCATCAGCGGCGTGATGATGTTCGTCGTGGAGTCGCCCACTCGATAGGCAGCCTGCGTGAGCTCAGGCGAGTAGCCCATGAACATCAGCATCGGCACGAACACCGGTGCCATGATCGCCCACTTCGCCGACGCGCTGCCGATGAACAGGTTGATGAACGCGGACACTGCAACGAACGCGACCAGCAGCGGCACTCCCGTGAAGCCCATGCCCTGCAGCGTGTTCGCGCCGCCTATCGCGAGGATGCGTCCCAGGTTGGACCAGTCGAAGTAGGCGATGAACTGCGCGGCGGCGAACGCCAGCACTATGTAGCTGCCCAGCACCGCCACCGCGGACGACGACATGCGCGCCACGTCGCGGTCGGACTTGATGGTTCCCGCCACCTTCCCGTACACGATGCCGAGCAGCAGGAACATGATCATGATGATCGGCACGATGCCGCCGAGGAACGGCGCGATCTGGATGTACCAGGGCTGGCCGGCGGCGACGGCTGCCGGGTCGCGAAGTATTCCGTTGGACGGAATCACGAGGATCGCGAGCAGCACCATGAACGCGAGGAACGTGAGACCCGCAGCGCGCAGGCCCTTCTTCTCGCGCTCCGTCGCCTCGGCCAGCTGAAGTTCGCTCTCCTGAGCTTCCCCGTGCGACGGGTCCCACTCGCCCAGGCGCGGCTCCACGAAGCGCGCCGTCACCCACGTACCTAACGCGGTGACGAGGAAGACGGACACCGCCATGAAGTAGTAGTTCGCCGTCGGGTGCACCACGTAGTTCTCGTCCACCATCTGCGCTGCGGCCTCCGAGAGACCCGACAGCAGCGGATCGATAGACGTGATGAGCAGGTTCGAACTGAAGCCTCCGGATACGCCTGCGAACGCAGCCGCGAGTCCGGCAAGCGGGTGCCTGCCCACCGCCGCGAACAGCATGGCACCCATTGGCACCAGCACCACGTAGCCGGCGTCCACCGCCATGCTGCTCATGATGCCGGCGAACACCACCGTCGCCGTCAGCAGGGAACGGGGCACCGCACCCACGAGAGCGCGCAGCGCGACGGATATGAGCCCGCTGTGTTCCGTGACCCCGATACCGATCACCACCACGATCACGAGGCCCAGCGGAGGGAACGCAGCGAAGTTCGCCACCGCCTGCGTCAGGATACGTCTCAGTCCCTCTGCGGACAGCAGGTTCACCGCCGTGATCGTCTCGCCGGTGCCGGGGTGGACCGCCGACACGTTCATGGACGCCGCAATCCACGACACGGCGATCACCGCCAGCGCCAGGATGATGAACAGCGTGATGGGGTCGGGCAGCCTGTTGCCCACGCGCTCAACCATGTCGAGCGCGCGCAGTGCGAATCCGCGCTTCACCTGCGTGGATTGATTCGGTGCGGTCAAGTGAGTCCTCTCAGATCCCTGGCCAGCGTCCGGCGGAGTCCGGTTCGAATGGCTGAGAGTAACCCCCTGTCACGCGTGCGGGCTAGGAGTGATTGCCCCCGATCGCCTGCATGAGCGCGTCCCACGGCATTCGCGCGCACCTGATTCGGCCCCGAAATGGCGCGACGCCCGCGAGCGCGCGCACGTCTCCCAGGTCGCGGTTGGCGTCTCCGCTGCCGTTCGCGCCTTCCTTCGGCGCGAGCAGCGCCATCACCCGACGGTGCAGTTCACGCGCATCGCTCCTGGTGCAGCCGCGTATCGCCTCGGTGAGCATTGACGACGACGCCTTCGCGATGGAGCAGCCTTCTCCCGTGAAGCGAGCGTCGTTCACGCGACCCTCGGCGTCGAAGGTGAGGGTCAGCTCCACCCGGTCGCCGCACAGTGGATTCCTGAGTTCCGCGTATGCGTGCGGGTTGGAAATCCGCCCGCGATTGCGCGGATGCCTGTAGTGATCCAGGAGGATGTCCTGGTAGAGGTTGGACAGCGGCTGCAAGTGACGTCTGCTTCTGCGGATGGTGGCAGGGTGCTTCGATCAGCCGTGGCTGCCGACGCCTCGCTCGCGCGCCGGTTCGGCACCTGACGCAGAAGGAGCTGCAGGCCCTGCGCCGAGGAGCTGTATGGCATGGCGGACGCCGCCGACGAGGGCTTCCACGTCTTCCTCCGTATTGTACACCCAGAACGACGCTCGCGCCGTGGCGTGCTCGTCCAGGCGGCGCATCAATGGCTGCGCACAGTGATGTCCCGCACGAATGCAGACGCTGCTGCCGTCCAGGACGGTGGCTATGTCGTGCGGGTGGATGCCGTCCATCACGAAGCTGACGACGCCCGTGCGCTCGTGAGGCGGCGGCCCGAGCACCTTCACGCCCGGAAGCGCCGAGAGCCGTTCGGTGGCGATCCTGGTGAGGTGCACCTCGTGGTCGCGAACCGCCTCGCTGCCGAGCTGCCGCAGGAAGTCGCAGGCGGCGGCGAGGCCCACGGCGTCCGCAACGTTGGGAGTACCGGCCTCGAACTTGTGCGGGAGCACGTTCCAGGTTGAGTGGTCGTCGCCCACGAACTCGATCATGTCGCCGCCGGTCTGCCACGGCGGCGTGGCGTTCAGCAGCTCGCGTGTGGCGGCCAGCACGCCGATGCCCATGGGTGCGCCGAGCTTGTGGCCGCTGAAGGCGTAGGCATCCACGCCGAGCGAGTCGAAGTCCACCGCGAGGTGCGGTACGGCCTGCGCGCCGTCGCAGACGACGATCGCGTCAGGCGCCGCCTGTCGCACCTGGGCGGCGAGCTCGCTCACCGGGTTGATGGTGCCAAGCGCGTTGGAGACGTGCGTGAAGGCCACCACGCGAGTGCGGTGGTCCAGTGCCGCGCGGAATGCCTCACGATCAACGTGCCCGTCCGCCGTCAGCTCCACTATGCGGAACTCGGCGCCCGTGGCCAGCGAGAGCTGCTGCCAGGGGACGAAGTTCGCGTGGTGCTCCATGGCGGTGACGACCACCGCGTCTCCCTCGCGCACGTGCGCGCGTCCCCAGGCCAGCGCGAGAAGGTTGAGCGATTCGGTGGTGCCGCGGGTGAAGATGAGGCAGTCGGTGTCCGACAGGCCGATGAATCGCGCCACGCGGGCGCGTGCGTCGTGGTAGCGGTCGGTGGCCGCCACCGAGAGAGCGTATGCCCCGCGGTGCGGGTTGGCGTTGTCGCGCTCGTAGAACTCGAGTAGTGCCTCCAGCACCTGACGAGGCTTCTGCGCCGTGGCGGCCGAGTCCAGGTAGTGGAGCGCCGGGTGCCTGGCGAGAAGGGGGAAGTCCGAACGGGGGGCGAGGCTGGACATCAGGGAAGAGGGAAAAGGGACTGGGGAACGGGACTGCCTTTCCATCTGTCATCCCGCACTTCACTCTCTCCTGTCACCCCGCACGAGCGAAGCGAGTGTCGGGATCTGC
>CAYQAO010000155.1:0-3923 GCA_964415485.1 uncultured Gemmatimonadaceae bacterium | reverse complement strand
GGTTCGGTCGTGAGGCAATCGTGCCCGGACGGCTCGTGCCGGACTCTTCCATGCGCGAACGAGGCTCTTGACGTGGCACGAGTTCGGCTGCATATGATGGCACGAGAGCGGCGGCTCGCTCGCGCGTCACGCATCTGCACGACGGTGGGCCACCAGCCTGTCCGGAGTCGTCGTGACCAGGTGGGCCAACGGCCCGACGGCGAACGCCGCTCCCATAGTGGCCCGGGGTGCACGCACTCCGGGTCACGACCATTTGTGTGCCTGGCATGACGCCGCAGTGGGGGGACGACGACATCCCCGAGAGCGGACGCGACTGGCGGCGCCCGCGCGGCATCTTCGTGGTCGCGCCCATCGAGGGCGCGGCCGGCGAACGCATCGCCGAGCTGCAGGCTCGATACGACAGGAAGCTCGCGCGCTCCACAGTCCCCCACGTGACGCTGGTGGGTTCATCCGGCGTCGGCCCGATAGTGCCGAGTACATCGGAAGCGGAACTCCGGGCTGCGCTGGAGCCGGTGGCGGCGTCACTGAACCCCATCACGGTTCGCTTCGACCGGCCGGAGAGATTCCCGCAGACGAACATCGTGAGCCTGCCCCTGGACCCGCACGGCCCCGTGCGCGTGGTCTTCGAGGCCGTGCGCTCGAGCGGCCTGCGCTTCCTGCCCGTGCGCTTCTCATTCTCGCCACACGCAACGATCAACTTCTATCCTACGCTCACGCGCGAGCGCGAGCGGGAACTGCTGTCGCTGCGGGTAACGGAACCTGTGGTGATAGACCGGCTGCAGCTGTCGCTGACGGATGATCCACTGCCGCCCAGGCCCCTGATGGAGTTCGTGCTCGGGGCGGGCGCTGTTGGCGAGGGAAGAGGGAAGAGGGACTAGGGAAGAGGGGAACTGCCTCCGCTTCTGTCATCCCGCGTCTCACTCCATTTGTCATCCCGCGTGAGCGGCGAAGCCGCGAGCGTCGGGATCTACTCACCCTGCACCGAAGCCGGCCACTACCAGCTGCAAGCAGATCCCAGCATTCGTGCCTGCGGCACTCATGCGGGATGACAGTGATGGGAGAGCCAGTGCGGGATGACAGGAAGGCAGTTCCTCTTCCCTAGTCCCTGTTCCCTCTTCCCTTCGCCCCTGACACCGACCAAACATGCGAAGCGCAAAGCGCTTCGCACTCCTCCGCAGCAGAAATGACCTCTCACATCCTCTCCCAGCTCGCCGACGACGAATCGCCTGACGCGGCACGCGCCTTCGCCGACATCGCCGCATCACTCTATGCGAACGCTCGGCGTGAGGCAGGGCCGGTGTCCACCGCGCTCACACCCGCCGAGATCGCACAGCGGTTCGAAGAGCCGATGCCGCAGGACGGCCGCCCTCTCAGGGAAGTGCTGGAGCGCCTCGAACGCGACGTGCTGCGCGATGCGAACCACCTTCTCCACCCCATGGCGATGGGGCATCAGGTGTCCGCGCCGCTGCCGGCCGCGGTCTGGACCGAGGTCGTGGTCTCCGCGCTCAACCAGTCCATTGCCGTGTCGGAGATGTCGCCCACGCTCACCGAGGTGGAGCGGCGCGTGGTGCGGTGGATGTCTGACCTGGCCGGGTTCGGCGAGCGGTCGGCGGGGACGTTCACGTCCGGCGGGACCGAAGCCACCTTCACCGCGCTGGCTGCCGCGCGCGCCGCGCTGCTGCCTGACGCGTGGGAGTCGGGCATGCAGGGCGAACCGCCCGTCCTCGTATGCGGCGAGCACGCCCACTATGCGATAACCCGCGCGGCCGGCCTGCTCGGCATCGGCGCTCGTCAGGCAGTACGCGTTCCCTCGGATGAACTGCACCGCATGGACACCGCCGCTCTGGAGCGCATTCTGAACGACCTCGCCCGTGACGGACGAAAGGTCATGGCAGTGGTGGCCAGCTCGGGCAGCACCGCAACCGGTGCGTTCGACGACCTGGAAACCATCGGCCGAATCTGCGAGGAGCGTGGCCTCTGGCTTCACGTGGACGGCGCTCACGGCGCATCGGCACTGCTGTCGGAAAGGCATCGCGGCCGGCTTCAGGGACTGGAGCGGGCCCGATCGCTCGCCTGGGACCCGCACAAGATGCTGCTCATGCCACTTTCAGCCGGCGTCGTGCTGGTCAGGGAGGGGCAGGAGCTGGCCGCCGCATTCTCGCAGGCCGCTCCGTACCTCTTTCACGGAGATCCCGATGCCAGCCCCGACCTCGGCCGCATGAGTTTCCTCTGTTCGCGACGAGCGGACGTCCTCAAGCTCTGGGTTTCACTGCACCGCTACGGCTCGCGGGGGCTAGCGGACCTGTACGACCTGCTGTGCGATCGAGCTGCGGAGTTGCATGCGATGGTGGAGGAGCATCCGTCGTTCGAGCCCATGCACTCGCCGCAGTCGAACATCCTCTGCTTCCGGTGGCTCGGCGCCGAGGCTGGAGCTCAGCTGGAACAGCAGGAGCTCGACACCCTGACGGATGAACTCCGCATGAAGTACAATCGTTCCGGGGAGGGCTGGCTCACCGTCACCACGCTGAAAGAAGTGCGCGTGCTGCGAGTGACCGTGATGAACCCTCGCACCACGTCGGCGCACCTGCGCGCCCTGCTCGATGGTCTCGCCCGCACCGGTGCGGAGATACTTGCGGCACGAGGGTCCGCGTCGGCTGCGTGACGACAGCACGCCGGGCCGCAGATTCCGAGCACAGGCGCAGTCACCATAACCAAGGCAACAGACATCGCATGACATTCCCCAACCTGTCCCGCCTGACGACCCGCATGCTGGGCGCACTCGTGCTGGCGGTCGTGTCAATTGTACCGGTGCACTCCGCCGGCGCACAGGTACAGCAGCGGAGTCCCCTGCTCTCGCCCGGTTGCACCTACGACGACTGTGCCATTCGCGTGGAAGACGGATGGTTCTCGCGCCGGCTGATCCAGGGAACGGAGGGAAGGGAGGTCGCGCGCCTGGGAATCGGAGGTCCCAGCCCTGTGGCCATCCTGGGCGTGAACGATCAGGCGGCGCTGCACGCGAGGCGCTACCAGTCGCGCCAGCGCACGGGCACCACGCTCACGATAGTCGGGGCAGTGGGCAGCATCGCGACATACATTGCGCTGCTCGATCGCCATGAGGACGAATCCACGCGCAACACGCTTATCGCGATAAACATCGGCAGCCTCATCACCAGCTATGTGGGGCGGAGCTACCTGCAGTCGGCCAGGCGCGAGCTCGATCGCGCGGTATGGTGGTTCAACCGGGATGCCTCACGCTGAGCCAGGCGCGAGAGCGGCTCGTCGGTCGCCTCATCACCTGCACCAACCCACTCCTGATGGCAACGCATTTCGCGACCGTGTCATGGCGACGCGGCGACCAGGCGTTCACGGACGGCCGCTACAGCAGGCAGCATGAATGGCGTTTCGATGGCGGCCTGACGGTACCGGCATCCAGCTCGCCTCACGTGGTGCCGCTTCCATACTCCGACGAATCGGCTGTGGACCCGGAGGAGGCGTTCGTCGCGTCTCTCTCCAGCTGCCACATGCTGTTCTTCCTCGCGTTCGCAGCGAAGGCCGGCTATCTCGTGGACTCGTACGTGGATGACGCCGAGGGGCACATGGCCCGGGACGATGCCGGACGCATGTGGGTGGCGGAGGTGGTCCTGCGTCCGCGCGTGGAGTTTGCTGGTGAGAGGCGGCCGAAGGAGGAGACGATCGCCGATCTGCACCATCGGTCCCACGAGGAGTGCTTCATCGCGAACTCGGTGAAGACGCAGGTGCGGGTGGAGCAGGGCTGACGATCTGTCATCCGGCGCTCACTCCAGGACTGTCATCCCGCGCTCACTCCAGCACTGTCATCCCGCACGAGCGAAGCGAGTGTCGGGATCTACCTGCAACTGGTAGTGGCCGGCTTCGGTGCAGAGTGAGTAGATCCCGACGCTCGC
>CAYQAO010000154.1:0-3926 GCA_964415485.1 uncultured Gemmatimonadaceae bacterium | reverse complement strand
AGCGTCGGGATCTGCTCACCCTGCACCGAAGCCGGCCACTACCAGCCAGGAGCAGATCCCGACACTCGCTTCGCTCGTGCGGGATGACAGGACGGTGAGACGATCCTCGTCCTCAGCCCCAACACCCGACAGCCGACGCCCGACACCCCCATACACACGCCTGGTCCCTACCCCCCTTGGAACAACTCCTCTCTACACAGCAGAGCGTCCTCGTCTCGCTCGAGCGCCAGCTGGTCATCCGCGCCCGCGACGCTCTCGTTAGTGCGGAAGGGGCGCGCGAGGACGTGGAGCGCCTCGCGCGCCTCGTGCACGAGATGGACGAACTCTTCCTCCTCGTGGTCGCCGGCGAATACAACGCCGGCAAGAGCACCTTCATCAACGCCCTGCTCGGCGACGACGTCTTCGCCACCGGCGACCTGCCCACCACGCGCGCAATCTCCATCCTGCGCTACGGCGACAGCGCCGGCGAGCCGGAGCCGATCGGGGAGCACATGTTCCTGCACCGGTACCCGCTGGATGTCCTCCGTGACCTGGAGATCGTGGATACCCCGGGAACGAACTCCATCGAGCGCATGGAGGAGGAGATCACGCGCGGCTTCGTGCCGCGTGCGGACCTGGTGCTTTTCGTGACGAGCATCCTGCAGCCGCTCACGGCGAGCGAGCTCGCGTTCCTCACGCTCATCCGCGACTGGGGGAAGAAGGTGATCTTCATCGTGAACGGTGTGGATCGCCGGAACTCCGACGATCAGATAGACCGCGTTCGCGAGTACCTCACCCGGGAGGTTGCCTCACGACTCGGCGACCCCGAGCCGACCATCTACTTCGTGAGCGCGCTTCGTGCGCTGCAGGGCAAGCTGCACCGTCGCGGCGAACGTGCCGAGGCGCCGCCGGACGATCCACGGGACGAGTTCCCGGCACTCGAGCGCTACCTGCTGGAGACACTGCGCGAGGGTGAGCGAGTGCGGCTGAAGCTGCTGTCGCCGCTGGGAGTGCTGCGTCACGTGCTCGACGGCAGCCTGACGAGCCTCGGCAACCGCATGGAGGTCGTCGAGGCTGATGCAAGGGTGCTGGGTGTCGTGAGGCAGCAGCTCTCCTCGTACTCGTCCGGAATGCGCGAGGACTCCGAACGCTACCTGCTGGAAGTTCGCGAGGCCCTCACCGGAGTGGAGCGTCGCGGCAGAAGCTGGCTGGAGCGCACGATTCGCGTGGGCAACATCAACTTCCTGCGAAACAAGGACGCCGTGGAGAACCGCTTCCGCGCCGAGGTCGTGGCCGATGCGCCACGCGACATCGAGGCGGTCGTGCACCGCATGGTGGACTGGATGGTGAAGCGCAACCTGAAGCTGTGGACCTCTGTGTTCAACGAGCTGGAGGCTCACACGGACAGGCTGCGCGCATCCGGCGTACTCACGAGTGAAGGTGACACCGAGTTCCAGTACAATCGGGAGGAGCTGTTCAACCGCCTGCGCCAGCCGGTGGAGCAGAGGCTGGAGCAGTTCGACACCGAGGTGGAAGCCCGCACCATCGTGGAGTCGGTTCGTGAGGCACTCACCCAGGCCTTTGGCGTGAACGTGCTCGCCGTCGGACTCGGCGCGGTGCTCATGGCGGTGTTCACCACCGCGGCACTGGACGTCACCGGAGTGCTCACCGCAACCCTGCTTGCGCTCGCCGGCTGGCTGATAATCCCCGCGCGTCGTCGTCGGCTCATCCGCGAACTCGAGCAGAAGATAGCCAGGCTCAGCGCAGACCTCTCCGCACTGCTCGCAGCTCGCTTCGAGGAACAGTTGACGCGCTACGAAGAACAGATGCTCGAGGTGATCCGTCCATACGAGCAGTTCCTGGTGGGTGAGCGCGAAAAGCTGGAGCGCGGATTGGAAGCGCTGAAGTCTGCTCGTGACGAGACGGACTCCCTTGAACGGCGAGTGATGGAGGAGTTGCCGCTCGGAGCTGGCTAGTTAGCGCCTGACTGCGACGCCGGCACGCGTGCTGCGCCCTGCGCCATCCTACCCGAAAAAGGCGGGAGGAACGCATGCCATCTGCATGGAGCAGGAAGGACGAGCGCAAGTTCGAGCATATCAAGGAAGGGTACCGCGAGCGCGGGGCATCCGAGGATCGCGCGGAGGAGATTGCAGGTCGCACGGTGAACCGCGACCGGAGGGAGGAGGGTCGCACGCCGCAGCGCAGCACGCAGGGCACCGGCGACCCCAACACCCCGCTGGAGTCGCGATCGGTGAACGAGTTGCGCAACATCGCCAGCGACCTGGACATCCATGGTCGCAGCAGGCTTCGCAAGTCTGAATTGATAGACGCGATACGTGCCGAGCGCGGGCAGGGCTGAAGTACCGGAGCCCTGGCGCTCGGCCGGCGTGATTCCTCTCCGCAGGTAATCCCGTATGTGCAGTCGAGCCGCGCGAGTGACGCGTGCGGCTCAGGACGCCAGAATGCGCCGCTGGCTCTCCAGCCTCTGCTCCAGATGCCCGCACATGATGTCGCAGAGCGTAAACACGCTCTCGTCTGCCAGGGAGTAGTAGACGTAGAGTCCCTGCTTCCGGCGCGAGACGAAGCCGAGGGAGTGAAGAATCTGCAGATGCTTGGAGACGTTGGCCTGGCCCAGGCCGGTCTCCTCCACCAGTTCGTTCACCGACTTCTCGCCCTCGCGCATGCACGTGAGCAGCTGCAGCCGCGTGGACTCTCCCAGCGCCTTGAAGCGCTCGGCCACGAGTTCGAGCACGTCCGGCGTGAGTTGCAATTTGGCCATGGGGTTCCTTCTCCGAATATACTGTTGATTAGTAATATAGTTGTGGATGCGAGAAACGGCGGCCCGTGGCCGCCGTTTCCGTCTGTCTGGGATAGGTCTGGGGTCGGGGCGTAGGTCGAGAGCTCGGCGCCGGGCGTACCACGTAGCCCGCAATGGCGAGCCAGACCGTCGCGCACGGGAGCCCCAACACCCGACAGCCGACCTCCGGCACCCCCCCAACACGCGACGCCGCAAAGCGCGTCGCACTCCTCACTCCCAGTATTGCCAGTGCGACGTCGCGGTGTCATATTCCTCCTCATGCCCACCCACAGCAACGAACTGGACCTCTCAGAACTCAGCTCCCGCGCCGGCGTAAGTGCCCGCACTGTGCGGTATTACATCCAACAGGGCCTCCTGCCTCCACCGGAGACGCGCGGGCCCGGCGCCCATTACGGGCCGGAACACCTGCATCGCATCAGGCTGATCAAGCGCCTCCAGCGCGAACATCTGCCCCTGGCCGAGATTCGCCGCAGGCTCGAGGGGTTGAGTGAGGACGAGATTCGCCGGCTTGCCGAGGAGGTGGCCGATCCCCCGCCGCCGGGGAGTGCGGTGGACTACATCCGCAACCTTCTGTCAGAGGGGCCCGCCAGCTTCAGGACGGCGGAGACGTCGCCCCGCGTCTACGACAACGCCGTCGCTGCTCACGCCTTCCGCGCCCCTGCCGCCGAGCCACCGGGGCGGACGACCCGGAAGCACGACCGGCGTCAACCCGATCGATCGCAGTGGGATCGTATCGCGCTCGCGCCTGACGTGGAGCTGCACGTTCGCCGCCCGCTGTCGCGCGAACAGAACAGGAACGTGGAGCGGCTCCTTGAAGCCGCCCGCATCATCTTCGAGGAGGAAAACCAATGACGCCGTCAACTGAAGGACAGCCGCTCTCCTCGCCCATGCTCGCGCTTCGCGTGGATCGATCCCTCATTCGCGCCGCTGCGCACAGCCGCCGCTTCCTGCTGGCGTCGGTCACGGCTCCGGAGGCACCCCGCCGCACGGACAGGCAGCCCGTGAACGTCGCGCTGGTGCTCGACCGCTCGGGTTCCATGTCGGGCTCGCGCAAGTTCGAGCTCGCTCGTCAGGCAGTGGAACACGCGCTCGCCATGCTGCGTCCCGAGGACCGCTTCTCCCTCGTCGT
>CAYQAO010000153.1:0-3954 GCA_964415485.1 uncultured Gemmatimonadaceae bacterium | reverse complement strand
TCAATCACTCCGATCCGTTTGGCCTGTCCGCAGAAGACATTGAGGTACAATCCCACCCAGTGGGAGCCGGAAATAACCACGCATCCATCAGGGTGACGCCCGATGATCAAGAGCGCTGGTGCAGTGATCCACGGTTCCAGCGTGGTGCGGACGGCAAGTGCTTCGTGACGCTGGGCGCTGGCCCCGAGGCATGTGCGCGACAGATTCTGTGCCTGGTCAGCGACCTGAATAGACCCGCCGACGCTGCACCGCATCAGGGTAACATCCTGCTCGATCTCGGGGGACGAGATGAGAATCAGGTGATCGAGCAACTGTTCAACCTCGATGCGGCTTACTCGGATGGGCTCCGGTACACACTGTTCCCAACCGCCAAGCACGGGCAGAACTCCAACTCGTACGCTGCAGGACTGCTTCGGGCTGCCGGACTACCAGTGCCAGCTCTCAGCAACGTTCCAGGTTGGAGCCGCCCTCTGCCTGCCAGTCAATTCACGCCACGCTGAGAATGCCGATGCGACGCATTGCCAGATACCACCCGTTTCTCGTTTTGCTGGTCCTAGGTCTAGCGACGATGGCAGTGTCGCAGGTGGTGCGGCTGGGCTACGACCAAGGTGTCGCCGGGATGATCTGGTTCGTGCTTACGATGATTCTGACCATCCCATTTCAGATCGTCGGATCGGTGCTCGCTGCGTTCTCAGGCGGTGGAGCATTACCGGATTACCTGGCAGTGGCTGTAACAGCGGTCATCTTGATCGCGTGTGATGTCGCACTGTATCGCTGGAGCAAGCACTGAGAATCCGGATCAGCGGGCAAGGGGTAGGCGCGGGCCTAGTGTGAATTTGGGCCTCATGGGCTCTTCGGATCGCTGGGCCTCGCCGCCATGCGTATCGGGGCGCTGGTGGATCGTGTGTCAACTCGGGCCTCGTGGGCCGTCCGGATCGCGAGACCTCACCAGCACAGCCATTGCCTGAGATAGCGCCCCTGCCGGGGGGGTGAGTGTAGCTCGGGAGCTCGAAGCGTCATCCACGACGTGGACCTGCCCGGCAAGCAGTGCATGATGAGAACGCCCAGAGAGCGGGTCGAGTGTATCGTCGGACCTGATCGGCCATCCGGATCGCTAGACCTCGCTCCGCATCGCCTGCAGCAAGAGATGAAGGGGGCCCTGAAGCCGGCACGGCACTGCGCCGTGCCGGCTTCAGGGTACCACAGTTGTCAAACAGCGCCGACCTGCAGCGTGCCTCGTGGACCCGTTCCGCGACGATCAAAGCTCTCTGACGCTCGGGAGTCGTGCACCCAGGAGAAGCCCAGGGCGCCGCTCACTGGCGCAACACACCTTCACGGACGGTTTCGGGCCGAGAGAGACCGGGGACGTCTGTAACTGCGAAGGTCACCGTCTCGCGACGGGCCTCGAACGATTCGGGGTCGAAGCGTCTCTCCCCACGCTCGGCTCACCTGCTCGTGTTGCTACTGCGGTTCCGTCGTGCGCTCAGCTACAGGGCCGCACGATCAGGCCGCGTACGGCGTGTCCGCGTCCGGCTCATCACGGCCGAGGCGCGGATCGGCGGGCGGCAGCCCGTGGGCCGCCCGCCAGCGCGCCTCGTCGAACGCCTCGCCCGTCTGCATGATGTGCAGGAGCATCGGGACGAGCTTGCGCGCGATGGCGCACATCGCGCTCACCCTCGCGCCACCGTTCCGGGCCAGGAGCGCCTCGTACTGTGCGCGGTAGAGGCCCCGCTTGAGGCACCACCGCCCGGCCAGCAGGAAGAGCTGACGCCGCAGCAGGGGCCGGCCGCGCTTCGTCTGCCGCGCCCGCCCGTTGACGGCGAGCCCCGACTCGTTGCGCTTCGCCAGGTTCATCCCGGCGAGCTTGAGCACCTGACGGGGCGAGACGTAGCTCTCCGGCGAGCCCAGCTCGGCGACCAGGGTGGCGGCGCACACGACGTTCACCCCGGGCACGGTGGTGAGCGCCTGCGCCCCCGGGTGCTGGGCCACGAGCGCGGCGAGCTCCGCCTCCACGACGGCGATCTGGCGCTTGAGCAGGGCCCAGCGCTCCAGGATCCGGCCGATCTCCGCCCGGCGGGCCGCCCGCCCCGTGGTGAGGGCGATCGACGTCTTGGCCGTCGCCCGCATCGCGCGGATCCGCTCGGCCGACACGTGGTTGCGCGAGGCGGTCTTGATCAGCGCGTGCACGGCCTGCGGTGATGCGGCCGCGAACTCGTCGGGCAACGGCCACCGGGCGAGGATCGCCCGCACGGTCGGCTTGTCGATGGTCGAGAAGTACCCGGCGAACTCCGGCCAGGCGGTGTCGAGCGACGCCTGGAGCCGGTTCTTGAGCCGTGTCTCCTCGACGCCGAGGCGGTGCGGCTCGGTGGCGAGCACGCGGAGCTGGGCCATCCGGTCCTCGAGGAGGGGGAAGTCCACGAAGAGCCCCGACGCCAGCAGCTTGCAGATCTGGCCCGCGTCCTTGGCGTCGTCCTTCCGCGGGCTGTTGTCCTCGACCTCCTTGAGCTTCTTCGTCACGGAGGGCAGCACCGTCACGATCCGGTAGCCGCGGCGGTGGAGGTCGTGGGCGAAGGTCGCCCCGTGGTGACCGCCAA
This sequence comes from uncultured Gemmatimonadaceae bacterium, assembly GCA_964415485.1. Taxonomy (GTDB): domain Bacteria; phylum Gemmatimonadota; class Gemmatimonadetes; order Gemmatimonadales; family Gemmatimonadaceae; genus JBBQHX01. Next base: position 1,360 of record CAYQAO010000153.1, on the reverse strand, counting down.
ACTCGAGCCCCACGAGCATCGCCTCACGCCGCTGGCCGGGGAACATGTGCCTGAGGTACTCGTCGGCGGCGTCAAAGCCCGAGCGGCTGACGTCCACCTTCACGGCCCGGTGGCGGCGTCCGTCCGGCCCGCGTGCTACGAGCTTGTGGAATCGCTTGCCGGTGTCCACGCCCACGTGCACTGGGAAACGGCGGGCATATGCCTCCTTGCGGTCGGTCTCGTTTGTGTGGGACTTCCTTCCGCCGCCTTCGTCAGGAAGCGCGCGGGAATCGTGTCGGCCCTTGCGAAGCTGCGCGGTCGTGCCGAAGCTGGGGTGGTCGAGCTGCGAGGTGGGCATGGCCTGTCTCCGTGGCTCCAGGGGTGGGAACTGTCAGGCGACAAGGCGGCGCGGGTGCCCGGTGTCGTACGACTACGATCCGTCAGTGGAGCATCACCGGAGCACGAACTAAAACCGCCGGGTGAGGGCGGCTCCGCTGCCACCCCGACCCGGCGGAGAAGGTAGTATCTCGTTGTAGGTGTGTTTCGTATAGAGATCCATTCGGGCTCTGTGCAATTCCGGGTGCGTTAGCGAACGTAGCGATCGGTGTTGGGATCGCTCAGGCGACCGGGTCCAGTTACGGTTTGGGCTCCGCTGCCGTTGATGTTGCACTCGGCTGCATCGGCGTGGGCCTGCTGAGTAAAGTCGACAAGCTCCGGGATATTCGTAACGCGAGTGCTGCCGCAGGCGGAATTCGAGGCCTCCTAGGGCAGCCGCGGATGGTGAAGCATCACATCTTTAATGTGTTTCGTGGCAATAGTGCCGGATCCGCAAAATACCGGGACTTCTTCTCGAAGCACGGTATCGACATCGATGCCTATGCGGTGGAAGTAACGGAGGGTTTCCATCGGAACTGGATTCATCGCGCAGGAAGGAGCTGGACCACTGCGTGGAAGCGTTGGATCGACAACAATCCGAATGCGACAACGCGCGAGGTTTACCAACAGGCTGGCAAGATGATGGACGAGTATGGATTGAGTGATCTGCCAATCGTTCGCTACCGTTGATCGCGACTATGACGATAGACATACCGGAAGACCTAGCGACTATCTGTAGACTGGTCGTCGCTGAGGGTAAGAGCGACGATGAATGGGCTGAGATAGAGAGTGACGATATGTTCCAAGAAGGAAGCGTTCACGGGGGGTACGACGCGACGGAGAGAGCCTTTTGTTTCAGCTACTATCGGCCAGACGGGGAAGAGCTTTGGTTGCAGCTCACGCTCACTGAAGTCGCCGCCGTAGCAGCTGGCAGCCTCATTAGCATGGAAGCTCGTCTCGCCGAGTAAGAAGCGTTTGGTCCACGGCGTGCTCGTGTTCGACAAGG
>CAYQAO010000152.1:0-3983 GCA_964415485.1 uncultured Gemmatimonadaceae bacterium | reverse complement strand
GCCCGCGCCCGGTTGGCGAACCGGCGGCGAATCGGGCGCCCGTCAGGCGTGGCGGGAACTGCTCCGTGCGTGTGGTACGGTGTGGTCATTCCTTGAGGGACCTCAGCTCGCACGAGCGCGCGCCATGCCTCACTGCGAGCCGCGGCGGAAGAGCATCACGGGCACCGTGCGCACCATGATCCTGAGGTCCTCCAGCAGCCCCTGACGCTGCAGATACTCGAGGTCGTAGCGCACCTTCGTGCGAACGTCGTCTATGCAGTTGTCGTAGCTGTGGTTGATCTGGGCCCATCCGGTGATTCCAGGCCGCGCGCGATGGCGCAGCGGATAGTGCGGGATGTGGCGACAGAGCTCCAGCACGATCGCCGGCCTCTCCGGACGCGGACCCACGATGTTCATGTCTCCCCTCAACACGTTCCACAGCTGGGGGATTTCATCCAGGCGGGTGCGGCGCAGGAAACGGCCGACAGGAGTGATGCGCGGATCGTCCTTCGTGGCCCACTGGGCCCCGTAGCGCTCAGCATCCACCACCATCGTGCGGAACTTGTAGATGGTGAATACCCGCCCGCCGTAGTTGGTTCCGCGCCTGTCGCCCTGTCGGCGCTCGGTGTCCGCCGCAGCGGACACCGCCGCTGAATCCGGATGCGATCCGTTGCGGCGTGCCGAGCGGCCGCGGCGGTCGCGCGATCGGCGGTCCAGCCCGACACGCGCCTGGCTGTAGAACACGGGACCGGGGCTGCCAACCTTGATGGCGATCGCGATCGCCAGCATGACCGGGAGCAGCAGTACGATGGCAACCAGCGCCAGCACCACATTCACCGCGCGACTCAGCCCTTCAGCGCGCGGCCGCGCTCCGGCACGAGCCCCGTCTGCCGGCACGGGCACCAGGGCCTGGACGGATGCAGCCGCCGCCTCCACGCTCACCGCAATCTCCCGCTCGCGCTCACGACGCTGCTCGGGAGTCATCGGCGGTCGTGTGGCAGATCGCACACGCGCCGCTTCAGTTGCGCCCACTCCAAGTGATATCGCGGATGACGAAGCATGCTCCATACGTTCTCTCCAGGCCGTCAGCTACCGGCTATCTCCGCACGCGATCGATCGCCCAGACGAGACCGAGTACTGCGCTGGCAATGCCGATAATGGAAGTCCAGCGGAACGGTGGCTTGCGCTCGGCAACGAAGATTTCGTCGCCCGCCTGCATGTTCAGCTGGTCGAGGGTAGCTCCCCTTGCGATTTCCGTGCGCAAGCTGTCAGCGCTGATGATCTCACGTCCGCTGCGCTTGACGACGATCCGGTTCACGTCCGCACTTCCGGTTGGACCGACGGACTGAATCAGGTCGGCAATGCGAATGGTGGGAGTTACGGAATGAAACCCTTGCGACCCCACCTGTCCTGACACCGTTATCGGTATCGTCACGCGAGTGATGATCCGCGGCGGAGTGACGAACACGCGGGCGAGCGCGTTCGACAGCGTGGAATCGAGCTCGGGACGCAGCAGTCCGTTCAACTGTACCACACCCGCCTGCGGCACGGCGATGGTACGCGCCTCCGACACGACCAGCGTATCGGAGAACGCTTCCACGATGTTCGCCGGATAGTCGGGCGAGTTCTGGATCACTATCAGGATCCTGTCACCAACCCTGAAGTCGCCTTCGGTGAGTCGCTGGCGAAGGTGCGCTGCGCGCGCACGAGCGCTGGCCACTCCTGCGTTGGCCAGCGAGTCCTGCACACGCAACTCGGCCTCGAGCGCCGCACGAGAACCGGGCGGAGGCACTGGAGACTGTGCTTGGGAGGGCGATGCCAGGGCGACCATGCAGGCCAGTCCGCTCAGGCACAGGCCATACGTGAAGGCGGAAAGCCGTGATACGGTGCCCGTCGGGCGTCTCGTCATGTGAGATGTGGTTCGCATGTGACCGGTTGGAATGCACTCCGCGTGCTCAACCTTACAGCACTCCTGCTCGTCGTACAAAGGCATGCTGCACTTGGACTTGGTAATCCCGTGTGTAGGAAGGCAACGTCTCTCGAAATGAGTGCTGTTGCAACCGGGCCACGATGCGTCGCGGAAAGACGACAGGATTTCGTGAAGCGGAACTGTATCACAATACCGGACGCGGCGCCGGGTTCCGCGTCACATGAAGGCAGGAAAAGATCGTGCCTGAAACGGCGCGCGCAGGGACGCGCGTCACAGTCGAGCACGAACCGTCGGCCAGGCAGCGTCGCATATGTGTGCACGAGATTGTTGCGTTGGCGCATCACCGCAACAGGATGCGCAACGCCGCACATGCAGCCAGGTGACGCTGTGCCAATGTGTTAACTGACTCCCAGTCACCATGCACGACTCCTGCATCTGCGCGGATTCGGCATCCTGACTCGACGCCATTTCCGAAGCGCCGAATAAACCACGCACACCCGACTAATGTCCGCGAGCGAGACTCTGAAGCGCCCTCCGGTAGTTCTGATTGCGAATGACCAGGAATGGTCCGCTCGCTCGCTCGAGAGCATTCTTGGCCCGAACGGATATGCAGTGTTACGCGCCTACACGGGACGCCAGGCGCTCGAGCTCGCGCGGAATGCCCATCCGGACATCATCGTGCTGGATGAACGCATGCCGGATCTCAGCGGAAGCACCGTCTGCAGGCTGCTGCGTGACGATCCCAGGGTGGGCGCGCACGTGCCCATCGTGATCACTACCGCCGAGCCGACAGATCGGGAGCAGAGACTGGGGGCGCTCCGTGCCGGGGCGTGGGACCATTTCGGCGAACCGCTCGACGGCGAGATGCTCCTGCTCAAGATCGACTCGTGGGTTCGGGCCAAGCGTCAGGTGGATCTCGCCCAGGAGGAGAGCCTCGTGGATGGGCTCACGGGCCTCTACAACATGCGCGGACTCGCCCTGAGAGCTCGGGAGCTGGGCGCGGATGCCGTGCGCAAGCAGGCTCCCATGGCCTGCATTGCGATCGCACCCGAGGAGGACACGACGGGATTCTCCGACAGGGTGGTGGACGAGCAGGTGGAGCGCGTGGTCCGACACCTCGGCGAAATCATTCGCCGCGAAGGGCGCCTCTCCGACGCGATCGGACGGCTCGGTCCAACGGAGTTCGCGATCGTCGCTCCCTCCACCGAGGTCAGCGGGGCACGCTCCATCTCCGATCGCCTGCAGCGGGCGATCGAGAGTGAGCCTCTGGAGCTCCCCGGCGAGGTTCGAACCCTGCGCGTGCGCACCGGCTACTACGCGGTGCCGGACCTCTCCGCGAGCGCGCTCGACCCGGTGGAGCTGATGGTGCGCGCGGCTGCGGCACTTCGGCAGGCGAGGCCGGAGGTTTTTAGCTGAGGATGCGAGAAGCGCCGGCCCCGGGCCGGCGCTTTCGTCCTATCGCGCTGACTCGCCGCTGACACGGCCGCGTACCGTGGTTCCATGTCAAGCTTTCAGCCTTCAGAAGGGTCTCCCCAGCCACGGAAGCGCGGCGCGGAGGCAGCCGAGATCCTGACGCGAGCCAGAAGCCTGGTAATACTCGTTTACGAGGTGGCCGCAGCGCTTCCCGCTGGACAGGAACAGGTGCTGGCCGACGATCTGCGTCGAGCGGCTGTGGCAATCGTGTCGAATCTTACGAACGGACAGGGGCGGCGCAGTCGCGAAGAGTTCCGCCAGCAGGTATCTATCGCCATCCGCTCGGCCATCGAGCTGAGAATCCTGCTCCTGCTGAGCATCGATCTCGAGCTCCGAACTCCGGACGACATCATTTCGGTGCTCGCCGAAACGGAACGTGTGACGAAGGCGCTAACGGGATTGGCGGACGCGCTGGCGGCGTAGAGGCGAGGCTGGGAAGAGGAACGGGCCAGAAATCTGTCATCCCGCGACTTTCGTCGCTGTCATCCCGCGGCTTTCCTCCCTGTCATCCCGCGCGAAGCGTCGGGATCTGCTCGCCCTGAACCTAAGCCGGCCACTACGAGTTGCAGGCAGATCCCGACACTCGCTGCGCTCGTGCGGG
>CAYQAO010000151.1:0-4137 GCA_964415485.1 uncultured Gemmatimonadaceae bacterium | reverse complement strand
GCAGGGTGAGTGGATCCCGACGCTTCGCGCGGGATGACAGGAGAGTAAAGCGCGGGATGACAGGGGAGAGAAGCGCGGGATGACAGTAATGCGAAGCAGTTCCCGGTCCCGAGTCCCTTGTCCCCAGTCCCTGCCCTCATCAAGCAGACGCCGAGTCCTTTCCCGCCCCCTGACTAACTTCCGGGCACACACCCCGGGCCTCCAAACCTTCAGCAACCTCGCAGCTGCGTCATGACCGCTTCCCGTTCTCTCACACCAGACCTCACGAACGCAGGCATGGACGACGTCCTCGGGCTCGTGCGCGAGCGCGACGTGCGTTTCCTGAGGCTGCAGTTCACCGACATCCTGGGCGTGAACAAGAACGTCGAGGTGCCGCGCTCCCAGATCGAGAAGGCGCTGCGCGGCGACATCATGTTCGACGGTTCCTCAATCGAGGGCTTCGTTCGCACGGAAGAGTCGGACATGCTTCTGAAGCCCGACCTGTCCACCTTTCGCATGTTCCCCTGGGAGGAGCGCGACGGTCCTGTCGCTCGCATCATCTGCGACATCGCAACGCCCGACGGAAACCCCTTCCCGGGCGACCCGCGCCACGTGCTCAAGCGTCAGGTGGAGCGCGCACGGAAGCTTGGCTTCACCATGTACGCCGGCATCGAGGCGGAGTTCTTCATGTTCCGCGCGGGTGAGGACGGAAGTCCCACCACCATCACGAACGACGTGGGCAGCTACTTCGACCTCACGCCGGTGGACCAGGGTGAGGACGCCCGCCGCGCGATCGTGCACGACCTGGAGCTCATGGGGCTGGAGGTGGAGGCCGCGCACCACGAGGTGGCGCACGGCCAGCACGAGATTGACTTCCGCTATGCGGACGCCCTGACCACGGCGGACAACGTGGCCACCTTCAGGTTCGTCGTGAGGCACGTGGCACGCAGGTTCGGGCTGCACGCGTCGTTCATGCCCAAGCCGGTCTATGGGCAGAACGGCAGCGGGATGCACACGCACCAGTCGCTGTTCCGCGACGGAAAGAATGCCTTCTGGGATCCGGACGCCGAGTGGGAGCTGTCGCCGGTTGCGCTGCACTACATAGGCGGGCTGCTGCGCCACGCACGCGGCTTCTGCGCGATCACCAACCCGCTGGTGAACAGCTACAAGCGACTGGTTCCCGGTTTCGAGGCGCCGGTGAACGTTGCGTGGTCCATGCGCAATCGTTCGCCGATGATCCGGGTGCCCGAGCGGCGCTCCCGGGGCACGCGACTGGAGCTGCGCACGCCCGATTCGGCGGCCAATCCCTACCTTGCGCTTGCCGTGCAGCTCGGTGCCGGCCTCGAGGGAATCGAGTCCGAAGCCGACTGGCGCGAGCCCGTGAACACGAACATCTGGGAGATGTCGTACAGGGAGCGACGCCGCCTGCGCATTGACGACCTGCCGCACAACCTCAGTGAGGCCTGCGACGAGCTGGAGAAGGACCGCATTATCCAGGACATACTCGGCGAGGAGGTGACGCAGCACTTCCTGGCAGCCAAGCGACAGGAGTGGCGCGAGTACATCACGCAGGTCACTGTGTGGGAGCTGGAGAAGTACCTGGCGAAGTACTGACCTTCACCACGACGACATGCCCAGTGCCATCGTGCAGCAGCTGCGCCTCGCAGTGCGCGCCCTCGGCAGGAATCGGGGGCTGGCTGCCGTCATGGTGCTCACGCTGGCGCTGGGGATAGCCGGCGCCACCGCGCTGTTCAGCGTAGCGAACGGGGTGCTGCTGCGTCCGCTGCCCATCCGCGAACAGCAGAAGGTGGTGGTGTCGTGGCGCGGGGACGTGGCCCGCCAGCTGGATCGTCAGGCGATGCGCGAGGACGTGATCCTCGACTATGCCCGCGACAGCCGGGTGTACGAGCAGGCGGGCGTGGTGATCTCCGACCCGCTGAACGCGCCGCTGCTCATAGACAACGAGATCACCTATGCGCAGCTCGCGCTGGTGTCGGGCAACTACTTCGAGCTGCTGGGCGCCGAGCCCCTCGTTGGGCGCGCGGTGCTTCCGGAGGACGACATCTTCGGCGCCGAGCCCGTGGCCGTGCTGAGCGAGGGGCTCTGGAAGCGGCTGTATGGCGGCGACACGGCCGTGCTGGGGAAGACGGTTCGCTTCCTCGGAAGGGAGCGCACGATAGTTGGCGTGCTGCCGCAGTCCTTTGCGCTTCCACTGGGTGCGGAGCTGTGGGCTCCCACCATATCATGGGCGCCGTCCGCCACGCAGCGCGGGCAGTTCCCGGTGTTTGCGTTCATCGGCCGGCTGGCGCCCGGCGTGACGCAGGAGCAGGCGAGCGCGGACTTCACCGCCTACCTTCAGCGGCGCGCGCAGGATCTGCCTGACGAGCTGCCCTCGCCCGCCGCCGACATGCACACCGTCACTGAGACCATCACCGGAGACGTGCGTCCGGTGATCCTGGTGCTCGGCGGGGCGAGTGCGCTGCTCCTGCTCATAGCGTGCTTCAACGTTGCGAACCTCCTGCTCATGCGCGGCATCGCCAGGCAGCGCGAGTATGCGGTGCTGGCTGCGCTGGGTGCGGGTCGCGGACGCATCGTGAGGCGCGGCCTGCTGGAGGCCGTGCTCGTTGCGGTTGCCGGTGGAGCGCTGGGTGTGCTCGCTGCGTGGGCCTTCGTGCGCTCGCTGGTGGCCATCGCACCGCCCGACATCCCGCGCCTGAGCGAGGTCGCCATGGACGTTCGCGTTCTCCTGGTGGCACTTGGCGTCTCGCTGCTTTCTGCCATGGTCGCGGGAGTCGCGCCGGCGGTATGGGCCGGAAGGGCCGACCCCGGCGATGCGCTGCGCGGCACCGGGCGCAGCGTCACCGCAGGCGCGGGGATGCGTCACCTGCGGCGCGCGTTCGTGGTCGGGCAGTTCGCCCTGACGATGGTGATCCTCACGGGTGCGGGACTGTTGTCGTACAGCCTGCTCCGCCTCACGAACGCCCCGCTGGGTTTCCGCACCGAAGGCATCACGGAAGTGGCGCTCGTGTCCAGCGCGGCAAAGTACGACACGCCAGCCAAGATGGTCGCCGTCATCGAGCTCCTGCTGGCCCGGGCAAAGCAGGTTCCGGGCATCGAGGACGCGACCGCCGTGGTACTCCGGCCTATGACCGGTGCAGGTGACGGCGAGCGTCCCTACCTCATGGAAGGGCAGTCGCCCGCGGAGGCGTCAGGCAATCCGGCGGCCACCACGCAGGGAGTGGACGGGTCCTTCATCTCGATGCTCGACATCCCGCTGCGTGCCGGACGCACGATAACGGACGACGATCGCGAGAACGCGCCGAACGTGCTGATGGTGAGCGCATCGCTGGCAGACAGGCTCTGGCCTGACGGGAGCGCAGTCGGAAGGCGGCTGGCCTATCCCTCGCCCGACGGCAGCACGGAGTGGCGCGAGATAGTGGGCGTCGTAGGCGACACGCGCTACAGGCACCCGACCATCGAGCGCCCGGCGATCTACGTTCCCTGGCGGCAGATATCCTCCACCCCGCTCACCTTCCTGGTGAGCACGGACCTTCAGCCCGCGCAGCTTCGTGAGGCACTGCTCCCGGCATTGCGCGAGGTGGAGACCGAACTCTGGCTGCCGAGCATCCGGTCGCTGGAGGAGATCACGGCGCAGCCGCTGGTGACGCCGCGGTTCCAGGCCATGCTGCTGTCGGCATTCGCCTGGGCGGCGCTGTTCCTGGCCGCGATAGGCATCTACGGCCTCACGGCGACGGCCGTGGCCGAGCGCCGCGCGGAGCTCGGTGTGCGTCTGACGCTCGGAGCGCGCCCGCAGGGGATCTTCCGGATGATTCTCGCCGAGGGGCTGGGGCTGGCTCTCATCGGCACTGTCGTCGGTCTGGCTGCCGCGTTCGTGCTCACGCGCGGCCTGGCTTCACTGCTATATGACGTGGAGCCCGGCGACCCCGCGACCTTCGTCGCAGTAACGCTGGTCCTGCTCGCGGCCAGCGCACTGGCGTGCACCATCCCGGCAGTGCGCGCGGCGAGAACGTCGCCGGCGGAAGTACTGAGGGACTAGGACGGCTTCTACAGACTGGGTGCGCGAAGCGCCTCGCGTCGTTTGGTCGAGGCTCGGCGCTCGGCCGTCGCCGGCCCGTCGTCCCGCGTGTCTCTCCATCA
>CAYQAO010000150.1:0-4143 GCA_964415485.1 uncultured Gemmatimonadaceae bacterium | reverse complement strand
TGTCATCCCGCGCGCAGCGTCGGGATCTACTGTCCCTGCACCGAAGCCGGCCACTACCAGTTTCGAGCAGATCCCGACACTCGCTTCGCTCGTGCGGGATGACAGGGGAGCGGGTACGGCCGTTATCGAGGTTCGCTGCCGTTATCTTTCCGCCTGACCTTCACCCGGTTCCAGATAGATGCCCGTAACAGTCACGTGTTCCCGCTGCGGTCAGACGCGCGAAGGGTTCGAGGCCGCGCCCATCGGCGTGACCGGTGAGAGCGCCCAGCGACTGGTTGCCGAGATCTGCCAGAATTGCTGGCAGGACTGGCTGCGTCAGCAGACCATGCTCATCAACCACTATGGCCTGAACCTGATGGATGCGCAGGCCCGCAAGTTCCTCACTCAGAACAGGAATGCGTTCCTGTTCGGAACCGGGCAGGGCTCGGACATAGACACGAGCCAGCAGGGCAAGATCTCGTACTGACGCCTGCGCACGGTTGGTTGGGCGGGTCGGAGTGCTCGCTGCCCGCGAGCTCGCTGAAGGCCCAGGATGCCCGCCACCGTTGGCGCTGCCGTATTTCGCCTTCCGGCTGGCTCAATACCCCGAGAGTTCCTCGTTCGCGTGGGTGGATCGCCAGCTCAGGATGGCCGACGCGAGCGCCACGTTGTCCTCCGCGATGCCTATGAGCTGCGACAAGGCGTCCTCACGGCAGCGGCCGCTGCATTCGAGGATCGCTGGCGGCGGATGCGCGAATCGTCGAGTGGGGTCTCCACGGCGCTCCACGCGCAGCGTGGCCCGGAACTCGTTCTCGGAGACCTGGTAGCCGTCAATTCGGACGTACCCTCCTCCTGGCAGTTCGCGTTCGTACAACCTGGACGAGTCCGTCATCGGTTCGGGGTCCTCCGCGGAGGCGCGCTGGCCTGAGGGGCCGGCATCATCTGCGTTGAAGGTGCCGCGTCGCTGGTGCTGAAGGGGGGTCTGCCGGTCCATCCGGCTTGCGCGCGGCGGGTTCGCTAGAGACGCCCGAAGGGGGTTCAGGGCAAAAAAGACGCTACTCGGGTACGAGAATGCGAAGAGGGGCCCGGCAGTGCTGCCGGGCCCCTCGAGTGCTGCGGATTTCCAGTCCAGAGATCAGGCGGCGCCCGCCACATAGCGCGCAATGCGCCCGCATTCGGTGCACCGGAGGGTGATCTGCGAATGCGGGCGCGGGGGTGCTATTCCTGGTGAACGCTCGATCGAACCGGAGCAGGATGGGCAGCTGAGCTCTGCGCCATTGCGATCGTTCGCGATGAGGTGAAGTGCCTGCGCCGGGTTGTAGGCGGCTGGACGTGGCTTTCGCATCAGAAACCCTCCAGTGGACCGACCATCGGGACCTGCATCAGTGCAGGCCGGCCGCATGCGGGGCTCCCGCAGGCGGCACGCGAGTGTCTACGGACCGCTGGCATTTCGATCGAAGCGGCGACGGTGCGACGCAACGGCGAACATCCCGCCCGTGGAGGGATGATGCGACAGCGATCCGACGTCTGGGCGCCAGTACCGAAAACGCAGGTGGCACCAGCGCCGTTGTACCGATTCTACGCGTGGAAGTTCCGGAGCGTTGGAAGGCTCATGCGGTGCGCGACGCGCTTCGCGTGTCGCCAGCGTGGACAGGGCCTGGCGCTCGGCCGGTGGTGAAGGCTCGCGATCGGCGACTCGACCGCTATCTGGGCACCTCGCTGCTGAGGGCCAGCGTATTACCCTCGCCGTCCTCCAGGAAGGCCAGCCACAGCTCGTGGGTTTCCATGCGCGCCACCATTTCCGGGTCGCGAACGAAGTGCACGCCGCGAGCGCGGAGGGATCGCTGCGCCTGATCCATGTCCTTCACGGCGAAGTAGATGACCGAGCTCCGGCGGTCGTCTCCGGGGCCCTGCGCTTCCGGGCCCGAGAGCATCAGGCGCACGCCGCCGGCATCGAAGAATGCCATGGCCGGCGGGGCCTCGAACAACAGGCGCATGCCCAGCGCATCCCGGTAGAACGCAACAGCGCGCCCGATGTCCTGCACCGGAACGGCGATCTGGGCGATTCGACCGAGGCCGAAGACGATCGGTTCAGCCAAGGGAGCACCCTCCTGTCATTGCCAGTCGTGCTTCTTCTGCCAGATCCGTCGATTGTCCAGCGTCCACACACGCTCGGAGATCTCCGAGCCCTCCGCGAAGATGGATTCGTCCGCGGCTGCATCCACGAATGAACTGGACTTCGCGCTGCTCTCATCCGCCCAGTGAACTATCTCCGCCTCGAGCGTCATGGGGCGCACCGGACTGCCGTATTCCAGTGAGCCGTGGTGCGAGAGGATCAGGTGCTGCAGCTCCATCAGCTGCTCGTCGCTGCAGAGAGGTTCACCGAGCTGCTGGAGACGTCGCTCGAGCATCAGTGCTCCCAGCACGATGTGCCCTATCAGGTGTCCGCACGGCGTGAAGTCGAAACCGGTGGAGCTCATGCTGTAGGCCTCCACCTTGCCGATGTCGTGCAGCATCGCACCGGCAATCACCAGGTCCGTGTCGGGTCCCCTGCCATCCGACGAGCGCATGACCTTCGCGATGCCGCAGGCTATTCGCGTCACTTCCGTGACGTGCTGAAGCAGCCCGCCCACCTTCGCGTGGTGGCCGCGCGTGGATCCGGGCATGCGCTCGAACTGCTCGCGGAATACGTCGTCGTCGAAGAAGAGCCCTGTCACGCGACGGAGCCTGGGGGACGAGATCTCGTCGCGCAGCCTGTCCATGCGTGCCCACAGGTCCTCGGTCCTTTCGCCTATCGCGGGAAGGAACTGCTCCAGCCTCACGAGTGACGTGTCCACCACGCGCAGTGGCGCAGTAAGGGAAATCTGCCTGACGCTGTCCCTGTACAGGCTGATCTCGCCAATGGCCTGGACGATCCTTCCGCGCTCCGCCCCATCGGCCCAGCTCAGCTGCTCGGACCAGATGGGCGCCGTCTTCAGTTCGCCCCGGGCATTGCCCAGTGTGAGGACGATGAACGGCTTGCCGTCCCTGGTCTGTCTCGTGTCCCGGCTCACGACACGCAGTTCGTGCTGAACGCGATCGCCTACTGCTAGCGTGTTGAGGTTGATTGGCATGCCCGAAGGTGACCCGACGTCGGCGCTGCCGGAATGAACGGGGCAGGCGAGTCGGGCTTTGGATGATCTGAAGCGCGCGGGCGTATACCCTGCGGCGGGTACCGGTCAGCCCTGCGGCGGATACTTCGATTCGTCCAGCGGAGCAGCTTCGTCCACGAGCATTATGGGGATGCCGTCGCGAACGGGATAGACCAGCCTCGATTCGCGGCAAATGAGCACTTCCGGCGGGCCGGCGTGATACTCCAGCGGCGCCTTGCTCTGGGGACAGACGAGGATGTCCAGAAGCTCCTGCGGAAGAGGCATCGTTCGTGGGATAAGGAGCGCCAAGCGCTTCGTGTTATCTGGTCTGTGTCGGCTATGGAGTGTCGGGGCCCCGGTGCACGACTGCCGGTTTCGCCCGACCCGACTTTCACTCCGCGGCAGCCTGTCGCCGGCGGCCGCCGTTACCGACGACTGAGGACTGTAGTACTAATACCTTCCGCTGACAACGGCGATGCATTGCAGTCGCGTGCCGATTGACCGTCACTCGCAGCTCACGCCTCACCAACCCGAGTCTGGACAATGGCAGAGGAGACCATCTTCAGCAAAATCATCCGACGGGAGATTCCGTCGGACATCGTGTACCAGGACGATCTCGTGACCGCATTTCGCGACATCAATGCGCGCGCGCCGGTGCACATCCTGATCGTGCCCAACCACCTGATCCCGACTGCGGCGGACGTGACCGAAAAGGACGAGCCTGCACTGGGGCGGATGTTCACGGTGGCGGCGAAGCTCGCGAAGCAGGAGGGAATCGCGGAGGACGGATTTCGGCTGATCGTGAACACGAACGACCATGGCGGCCAGGAGGTGTACCACCTCCACATGCACCTGCTCGGCGGCAGGCCGCTGGGGAGGATGGTGGAGAAGGCGTAGGGACTCGGGACTAGGGATTAGGGACTAGGGAAGAGGGACTAGGGAAGAGGAACTGCCGCGGTTTCTGTCATCCCGCGCATCACTCTCCTGTCATCCCGCGCGAAGCGTCGGGATCTACTATCCCTGCACCGAAGCC
>CAYQAO010000149.1:0-4155 GCA_964415485.1 uncultured Gemmatimonadaceae bacterium | reverse complement strand
CTGCTTTCAACTGGTAGTGGCCGGCTTCGGCGCAGGGTGCGTAGATCCCGACGCTTCGCGCGGGATGACAGATTCTCCGTCCGTGTCATCCCGCACGAGCGAAGCGAGTGTCGGGATCTGCCTGCAATGGGTAGTGGCCGGCTTCGGCGCAGGGAGAGCGGATCCCGACGCTTCGCGCGGGATGACAGTGAGGGGCGCAGGGAGAGCAGATCCCGACGCTTCGCGCGGGATGACAGGTGGAGTGAGACGCGGGATGACAATCTCCTACCCACGCCGCGGCCCCACACAGATCCATCCATCCGCCTCCAGCACTTCATAGGTTGGAACGCTTCCCGTGGCAGGGCCGCGGATCGCCTTGCCGGTGCGGATGTCGAAGCGTGCTCCGTGCCATACGCACTCCACCGTGTCGTTGCCGCACAGCTCGCCCTGGGAGAGCGGGAACGCCTGGTGACTGCAGCGGTCGCGCAGCGCGAACACGCTGCCGCCGGCACGGAGCAGGCAGACGTTCTCGCCATCGGGAGCTCGTACGGCGAGGAGGGTGCCATCCGGCAGCGATGAGACACGTGCAACGGGTTCGAACCCGGCCGGTGCAGCAGGCCGTTCCAGCGGTGAGGGTCCAAACCGCTCCGGCGTCACTCCGGGCTCGCCGTGCGAGGCTCTTCCCTGAGCGCGGAACGAAGTGCGTGCCACGAAAGCGACGCGCACTTCACCCTGACGGGAAAGCGAGCCACTCCCGAGAATGCGCCGAGCCGCGAAGGGAGCTTCTCGGCATCCTCGTCGGAAAGGTGCCCCGTGACGAGGTCGTGAAAGCGATTGAAGAGGGCTTCCGCCTCCTCGCGCGTCTTGCCCTTCACGGCGGTGGTCATGATCGAGGCCGAGGCCTGCGATATGGCGCACCCCTTTCCGACGAAGCTCACGTCGGCAATACGATCCCCGTCCATGCGGAGCCACACGTGAACGTGGTCTCCGCACAGGGGATTGCGTCCTTCCTGCTGCAGGTCCGCGTCAGGCATCTCACGATGGTTGCGCGGTGACCTGGAGTGGTCGAGGATGAGTTCGTGGTAGAGGGTGTGGAGGTCGGGCATTTATGAGGTGTGCGAAGCGCTTCGCGCTTCGCGTGTCCGGGGGTGTTGGGCGCTGGGGATCGGGTGTCGGGGCTGGCATGCGCGAACGGTCGTCTCGCCGCCGCGGGCCACGTGGTGTGCAGGGCGAGTCAAGCCTCACCCTAAGCCCAAACACCCGACCCCCGGCCCCCGACCCCCTCAAACAGACGCCGAGTCCTCAGTGAACCGAGCCAGCGTTGCATCCTCCAGCCGGTCCTTCACCTCCTCGATCTCGATCGTCTCCAGCACGTCCGCCGCAAAGGCATACGTGAGGAGCTGGCGCGTGAGCTCGGGCGAGAGTCCACGGCTCTTCATGTAGAACAGCGCGGTCTCGTCAAGCTGACCCACCGTCGCGCCGTGCGTGCAGCGCACGTCGTCCGCGAAGATCTCCAGCTGCGGCTTCGTGTCCACGTGCGCACGCTCGGAGAGAAGCAGGTTGTTGTTCTCCTGCTTGCCGTCCGTGCGCTGTGCAATGGGACGCACGTACACCTGGCCGTTGAACACGGCGTGCGCTTCGTCGTCCAGGATTCCCTTGTAGATCTCCCGGCTGAAGCAGTCCGGCTGGGCGTGCTCGATGCGCGTCTGGTGGTCCACGTGCTGCTTGCCGTCGGCCATGTACAGGCCGTTGAGCGTTGCACCACAGCCCGGGCCGTCCAGCACCGTGTGCA
This sequence comes from uncultured Gemmatimonadaceae bacterium, assembly GCA_964415485.1. GTDB lineage: Bacteria > Gemmatimonadota > Gemmatimonadetes > Gemmatimonadales > Gemmatimonadaceae > JBBQHX01. Next base: position 2,384 of record CAYQAO010000149.1, on the reverse strand, counting down.
CGTTGGTGCGTGACATGGCGCCACCCACCGCGAAGCTGAACGAGATGAAGTGCGAGTCGCGGCCCTGCTGCGCGTCAATTGTACCGATGTGATACGCAGAGCGGGATTCGCGCTGATCCTTGATGTGCTGCACCGTGGCGCCGTCGCCGACGAGAAGCTCGGTCACGACGTTGGTGAAGTACGGAACGTCCGCGAGGCCCACCCAGCTCTCCACGATGGAGAGCTTCGAGTTGCGCTCCGCCACCACGAGGATGCGAGGGTGAACCGCCTGGCTCGCTCCCGCCTGGTCGGTGACGAACAGCAGGTGGATGGGAAGCTCCGCCTCCATCTCCTTCTGCACGTGGATCACCACGCCATCGCCGGACAGCGCCGTGTTGAGCGCGGTGAACGCGTTCGTCTGCGCAGCGATTGACGCGAGCGCGCCGAGGTTCTGCTGAACGAACTCCGGCTCCTTGCGAAGCGCGGTGGCGAAGTCCATCACGCTCACGCCTTCAGGCAGCGACTGCAGCTCGGAAAGGTGCGGCGAGAAGGTGCCGTTCACGAACACCATGAGCGGCCAGTCGGGCGAGTAGCGCAGCGGCGCCAGGTGCTCGGCGCGAACGCCGTGCTCCGTGTGTGCCGAGGCAACCGGGAAGTTGGCCTCGAGGATCGGCGTCACGTTCGTGTAGCGCCACTCATCGTTCTTCTGAGTGGGGAAGCCGTAGGTGGCCAGGCGCGCACGCGCGATACGTCGGCGGTCGGCGAGCCAGTCGGGCACCTCGCTCACTCCCACGGGCGCCACCTGCAGCTCTTCGGTGAATGGAATTGTCGTCACGCTGCAGCTCCCGCGCCCTCGGTGATCCAGTCGTAGCCGCGCTCCTCGAGCTCGAGAGCCAGCTCCTTGCCGCCCGACTTCACGATGCGACCGTTGGCCAGCACGTGCACGTAGTCGGGGATGATGTGGTTGAGCAGCCTCTGGTAGTGCGTGACCACGATCGTCGCGTTGTCCGGGCGACGCAGCTTGTTCACGCCATCGGCCACGACGCGGAGCGCGTCAATGTCCAGGCCGGAGTCCGTCTCGTCGAGCACTGCCAGCTTCGGCTCCAGGATGGCCATCTGCAGGATCTCGTTGCGCTTCTTCTCGCCACCGGAGAAGCCGGTGTTCACGGAGCGCGAGAGCATGGACTCGGGCATCTCCACGAGCTTCATCTTCTCTTCCATGAGGTCGAGGAAGTCCATGGGATCCACCTCTTCCTCACCGCGCGCCTTGCGGATCTCGTTGAGCGCCTGACGAAGGAAGTACGAGTTGGAGACGCCGGGGATCTCTATGGGATACTGGAACGCCAGGAAGACGCCTGCCTGGGCGCGCTCCTCGGGCTCCATCTCCAGGAGCGACTTGCCCTCGTACAGGATCTCGCCCTCGGTGACTTCGAAGGCGGGGTGTCCGGCCAGGACCTGCGCGAACGTGGACTTGCCCGAGCCGTTAGGCCCCATGATGGCGTGCACCTCGCCGGCGTTCACGGTGAGGTCTATGCCGCGAAGGATCGGCTTGTCTTCTACGGAGGCGTGGAGGTTGGTGACTTTCAGCACGATGATGGCTATTGAGATGGTCTGTTGATTCGGATTCGTAAGGCCTGGGGAGAGTCGTCAGGTACCGGACGCCAGCCTCACCCCACGCTTCCTTCCAGCGTGATTCCCAGCAGCTGCTGCGCTTCCAGCGCGAACTCCATGGGCAGCTCCTGGAACACTTCCTTGCAGAAGCCGCTAACGATCATGCTCACCGCCTGCTCGGCGGAAAGTCCGCGCTGGTTCAGGTAGAAGATCTGGTCCTCGCCGATCTTGGACGTTGAAGCCTCGTGCTCCAGGATGGCCGAGTTGTTTCCAACCTCGATGCTCGGGAAGGTGTGCGCGCCGCACTTGTCGCCCACGAGCATGGAGTCGCACTGCGTGTAGTTGCGCGCGCCGTGCGCCTTCGGCATGATCTTCACCTGGCCGCGGTAGCTGTTCTGCCCCTGGCCGGCGGAGATTCCCTTGGACACGATGTTCGACTTCGTGTTGCGGCCGATGTGGATCATCTTCGTCCCGGTGTCGGCCTGCTGCTTGTGGTTCGTAACGGCCACGGAGTAGAACTCGCCCACCGAGTTGTCACCCTGCAGGATCACGCTCGGGTACTTCCACGTGATCGCCGAGCCGGTCTCCACCTGCGTCCAGGAGATCTTGGAGTCGTTGAACGCCTTGCCGCGCTTGGTGACGAAGTTGTAGATGCCGCCGCGGCCCTCCTCGTCTCCCGTGTACCAGTTCTGCACGGTGGAGTACTTCACCGAGGAACGATCCAGCGCCACGATCTCGACCACTGCGGCGTGCAGCTGCGTCGTTGAACGACGTGGCGCCGTGCAGCCCTCGAG
>CAYQAO010000148.1:0-4349 GCA_964415485.1 uncultured Gemmatimonadaceae bacterium | reverse complement strand
CCCACGCTTCCGCCGGCGCGGAGAGTGGCACGAGCCTCACGAGCCACCCTACGCGCCCCGCACCACTTCGCCTGTCAATCAGCGCCGACCTGAAGCGTGCATAGTGGGCCCGTCCCGCTACGATCAAACGTCTCCGGCGATTCGGAGTCGGCCTCTCGCGCCTCTGGCACGACGCCGCTCGCTCGCGCAATACACCTTCACTTACGGTTCAGGACCGGGAGAGACCACGGACGTAAGAAACTGCGGCGGTCACCAGCTGAAGGTCTATCGCAACGCTCCAGGCGACTCTCGTTCCTGCGGTCGGTCTCGTGAACCTGGCGCTATCCCGGTCCGGCGCCGATCGAAGCGCGGAACGTCTAGCACTTTCCCAGCGTGTGGCCGCCGCTCTTGAGCGCGGTCGCATCGTGAGCGAGGCAGAGCGCCAGCACATTGAACGATATGCAGCAATGCTGGAGGCCGGAGGGGACAGCGGCGCGGAGCTTGACGCAATCTGGCAACTGTTGGCGACGTAATCGTTGACGCCACGATGCCTTCAAGTATGCGGAACGGTCAGTCCACCGCGAAAACACCAGCACATGTAACCTACCCGACGCGCCTCACGAACCCCCGCCGGCCGCGGCGGCCCACTCCTCCTCCGTTGCCGGCCCGCGCTGGTACTCCATTACCATCAGCCAATTGCCGTCACGCTTGACGAGCAGGGCGTCGAAGTGCACCAGCGCCACCGACGCTTCGCCGCCTTGCGTTCGCATGGAGTATCGGAAGATCCCCGTCTCGTGCGCGGTTGTCTCGTCATGCAGGCGCTGCGTCAGTCGAAACTCAACCCCGGCCTCCGCACGGCCCTCGGCCGTGTCCATGAAGCCCTGCTTCCAGCCGTCGAGCGCCCTGGAAACTGGGTAGCTCCTGCGGGAACCGAGGCTCACCAGGACCGCATCGGGATGGTAAAGGGCGCTGTAGCCCTCGAAGTCGCCTTCGGACACTGTCCGGCTGACTTCGGCCCAGTAAGCGTCCAGTTCGCGGGTGACCTGCGCCGCGGCGGGTGAAGCGAGCATGACCAGAAATAGGAGGCCGAGGACGGGCCTGACGCGGAGGATGGTCCTGTTCATGGCTCGGTAGGTGTCGCCTGGTTGGAGGTCAGCCAGCGTAGCGGCTCACGACGCCAGCTTCGTCCTGCCCGCCAGGTACGCGGCGAGGTGAGCACTCAGCTCGCGCGCGTCGTCGCCCGCTCCGTCAATGAAACTCGATTTCCGGCGTCTCAGGAAGGGCATGCCCATGAGATAGAGACCAGGCGCCTCCACGACCCCGGCCGCGTGGCGGATTCGTCCCTTCCGGTCGAACACCGGTACCTCGAGCCAGGAATGGTCCGGCCGGAAGCCGGTTGCCCAGATCACGCTCCGGATCCGCCCGCTCGTCAGGTCCAGTCCCAGCGGAGGCGAGGCAGGCACCATGGTCGGCTCGAACCGTTCCACCGGCCCGAACACACCAGCCGGCTCATGCTCCTCCACCCACCTGTCAATGCGGTCGAGAAGCCGGTTCATCTTCAGGTCCGCCAGCGCTGCCTGGTTTGCAAGCGAGCCCGCGAACTGGGCCTTCCCGTCGCGCACTCCGGCCAGCCGGCCTGCGAGCCGGACGCCTGACGCGGACAGGTGATTGAGCTCCAGCGTCCTACGATCGTCGGACCCCACGAGCTGCGGCGACGGCAGATCTCTCGCGCGGTCCACGTTGTCAATCTCGTCCAGCGTCTCGTCCATCACTCCCACCCGATCCATCCACCATTGGATGTCACGTCCCCGATACACGCGCGGCAGCCTTACGTGACCGCCGACTGCCAGCGTGACGGGCCTGCCGGACTTGTGAATCTCATCAGCCAGCTGGACTCCGGTCGCGGATGCACCGACCACGAGAACCCCACCTTCGGGTAGCTGCCCTGGATTCCGGTAGCGGTTGGGCGTGACCTGCTCGATCTCCGCTGGAAGTGCTTCGGCCAGCGGCGGAACGTCAGGCACGCTGCAGGCACCGGTGGCGATCACGACGGTCCGGGCCGTCCAGGTGCCGCGATCGGTCTCGATATCGTAGCCGAGACCGTCGCTGCGCTGGCGCACCGACGTCACCGTCGTATGTGTCTGCACGGGCGCACCGCTCGCCGCCGCATAGTCTTCGAGAAAGCGCACGGTCTCGGACATGTCCCGGTATCCGTCCGGATCGTCTCCCTGGTAGCAGTACCCCGGCAGCCTGCTCTGCCAGTTGGGCGTCAGCAGGCGCAGCGAGTCCCAGCGCTCCGTTCTCCACGAGTTCGCCACCTCGCCGCGCTCGAGGACCACATGGTCTATCGAGAGATCGGCGAGGCAGCGACTCATGGCCAGGCCGGCATGACCGGCTCCCAGCACGAGGGTAGTTGCGTGCATCGTTCCGCTCGCGTGCGAATGGAGCCGGAGGTTTCGCGTCATGCGACGTCCACGACGACGTTGGTGGGGTTCGTCATGATGTCGTACACTGCCGAGCGCCTCTGGGACTGCGCAACGAGCGCGCGAATCTCTTCCGGCGTGGCGTCCGCCTCGATGTGATAGGTAACCCGAACGCCGTCGAAGCCGTTCCGCACGTCGGAATCAATCCCGAGAATGCCCTGGATATCCATTCCGGCCTCGATGGACGCCTTCACCGAATGAAGCTGGATCCCGCGATTCTGCGCAACCGCGGCAATGCCCGCGCTCAGGCAGCCGGCGAGCCCAACGAGTACCATCTCCACCGGCGTCGGGCCGTGATCCTCGGAGGCAAAGATCTCCGGGTGGTCCATGTCGTACGTGAACGCCCGCTTGTGGGACTGCTCGTCGCCGAGTCCGAAGAACTTCTCGACTGTGGCGCGGCTGTGCGTCCCGTTGATCCACTCGCTCGTTGCTCGCCACTTGAACTTCGCCGCCTCCGGCGTGGCGGTCAGTGCCTCACGTGCGTCGAGCAGGGCGGCAACGTTCACTCCGTTATCCACCGGCTTCGTCATCGTTTGCATCGTGTCATCCTCGTGAGCGGTTCTGGCAACTGAAGAATCGTTTCAACCCAGAATGCGCACGACGCTCGAAAATGGTGACATGCCACTTTCGCCGCCCCGTCGCTGGCCGCGTCCATGTCTCGTTCCGGCGGTCCGGTACGCATGGGGGAGTGGGCAGTGGAGCAGGCACGCAATCCCACGACGAGCGGGTGGATCATGAACGACCCGGGTGCCGTACCGAACAGGAGCAGGTACGATGTGATCATTGCCGGCGCACGATGCGCCGGAGCGTCCACGGCGATGCTGCTCACGCGCGCGGGCATGCGAGTGCTGGTGGTGGAGCCGACCAGGCGCGGCAGCGACACGCTCTCCACGCACGCCCTCATGCGCGGCGGCGTGCAGCAGCTTCATCGCTGGGGCATCCTGGATGACGTTCGCGCGTCGGGCGCGCCGGCCATCCGTCTGGTCACGTTCCACTATGGAGACGAGGAGATCCCTATAGCGCTGGAGCCGACCGAGGGGGTGGATGCGCTGTATGCACCGCGGAGAACCGTTCTGGACGAGCTCCTCGCAAGGGAGGCCGAGGCTGCGGGTGCAGAGGTGCGACACGGACTGTCCGTGGCGAATCTGCTCCGCGACAGCACCGGACGGGTGCGAGGCGCATCGCTCTCCGGTGCCGGCCTGACGACGACTGACGTGGAGGCGAACCTGGTGATCGGTGCGGATGGAATCCGCTCGCGGGTCGCTCGCATCGTGAATGCGGAGGTCCAGCACTCCCTGCCTCACGCTTCGGCCGCGGTGTACGGGTATGTCAGGGACCCCGGACTCGAGGGCTATCACTGGTACTACGGCGACGGCGCATCTGTCGGAACGATCCCGAGCAATGATGGCGAGGCCTGCGTCTTCGTATCGGTGCCGCAGGCGCGCTTCCAGTCACAGCTGTCGCTCGGCTGGTCGGAGTTGCATGCAACCGTGTTGCGCGAGGTGTCGCAGGACCTGGCCGAACGAGTGGCGGCGGCCGGCGGGCCAGGCAAGCTGAGGGCGTTTGCCGGCGTGCCCGGCTTCCTGCGACGGGCAGCCGGTCCGGGTTGGGCCCTGGTGGGCGACGCAGGATACTTTCGCGACCCGATCACGGCTCACGGAATCACCGATGCACTGCGCGATTCCGAGTTCCTTGCCCAGGCGGTGCTGCGAGGCGATGAGATTGCGATCGCGCGATACGCCGAGGACAGGTACGCGCGCGTGCGCGAGTTCTTCGAGATCACGGACCGGATCGCCTCCTTCGAATGGACCATGGACCAGGTGAAGCGGGAGCACCGGCGCCTTTCGAAGGCGATGAAGAAGCTGGCGGACACGCAGCAGGAGTTCG
>CAYQAO010000147.1:0-4397 GCA_964415485.1 uncultured Gemmatimonadaceae bacterium | reverse complement strand
GAAAGCAGATCCCGACACTCGCTGCGCTCGTGCGGGATGACAGGGGACCGCCACCACTCGCCCCATCACATCCACCAGCACCTCCCCTCCAACACCGAGCGCGGGGTCGAAGATCGTCACCTCCATTCCCAGCGCGCCCGGGTGCCTCACGAGGGGCGCCAGCAGCGCCGCCAGCTCGTCCGGCTTCAGGCCGCCCGGCTCCGGCGAGTCCACCGCCGGTACGTAGGCCGGGTCCAGCACGTCCGCATCCACGTGGATCCAGAAGCCGTCCACGCCGGGGCGCGTCAGGCGCTCCAGGATCGCTCGTGACGCATCGGCGGCTCCCAGGCTACGAATCGCATCGCGCGTGAGGTCCACCATGCGCGACGCGGCAACGGCCGCCTTGCCCTCCTCGGGCTCGTCCGCGTGAGGGTTGCGGCCCACGAGCACCACATCCTCCTCCGCCACCAGCGGCGGGCCTCCGCCCACCCGCGCCAGCAACGTGTCGTTCCGGCCCGTCACGTCCGCCAGGCACATGCTGGACGCCGACCCGGTCGCCGACTCGTGAGGCGACGCGTAGTCCGCGTGCGCATCCACGTACGCCAGCCCCACGCGCCTGGCGCCGTTCGCCGAACCCTGCCTCCCGGATACTCCCAGCACGTTCCCCAGCACGATGCTGCAGTCACCGCCCAGAACCAGCACGAACTCGCCGTGCGCCCCTGCCGCCCGCACCCGCTCCGCCAGCTGCCGCGAGTAGTCCGCCACCAGCCACTCGTTCCGCACCTCGCCCGGCGCCCGCTCGAAGTCCTCGTACGGCGGCGCTGGAAGGTCGCCGTCGTCCCGCGCACCCAGCCGCTCCACCAGCCCCAGCCTGCGGAACTCCCCGGGCGCAAGGTCCAGCCGACGCACTCCACCGTCCGCATACGGCTTGATCCCCAGGGCCGTCGGCGCCCCCACGATCGCAATCTCTCGCTCCATCGTCTCGCTCCATCCAGATGGCCTAACCGGCAAATCGTGATTGGATGGTTACGTCTTCCGTCTAACCTGTCAAGTGCTGGACGCTGGTTAATCGGCGCCCTTTTCGCTAACTTTCAGGAATGGACCTCTGGCAGCCGGAGCTCGTGGGCGGACACCCGGCCCTCGACTTCGTCAACTCGCTGAACGACTGGACCGTCGCCCACCCGCGCGACTACCTGGCCCAGCCGCAGGACGCCCTCCGCTTCGGCCGGGCCGCCGGCCTTCTCTCGGCCACCGAAGCGCATGAGCTCGCACCCGCCATGGACGCCGCAGAGCTCGAGTCGCTGCGCCGCCTGCGCACGTGCCTGCAGCGGGTGCTGCACGCCGCCGTCCACTCGGTAGCCCCAGACCCGGAGGACCTCCGCACCCTCTCGGAGGCGCACGCGGCGTCGGCGCGTGCGGCCACGCTGTGCACGTCGGGCGCGGGCGGCGCCCTCACCTGCCAGGTGCCCGCGGATCTGGCGGGAGCGTCAACGCTGCGTCACAGGATCGTGCAGTCGGCCGTGGAGCTGCTCACGTCCGCCGACACCGCCCGCCTCAAGAGCTGCCCTTCGTGCGGCTGGTTCTTCCTCGACACCAGCCGGAACCGTTCGCGCCGCTGGTGCAGCATGGCCACGTGCGGTAACGTTGCCAAAGCTCGGCGATACTATGAGCGGAGAAAGGATTAGGGCGGGACGGGTGCGCGCGCCGTGAGCCGAACGCGGCATTCGCTGCGCGAGTAGGAGAGCAGGGCCCCGACGCACCCGAACCTCCATTCCCGCCCGAGCGCCAGGCGCCGAGCCCGATCGAACCCGCGGCGCGTGAAGCGCGTCGCACTCCCAATTCCAGGCAATGAAAAACCAGCTCTTCTGGGGCCTCACCGCCCTCGCGCTCGCCCTCGTCATCGGCGCCTTCGCCGGCGCCTCCGCGCTCCGCGACTTCCGCCGCGTGGACGACATGGAGGCCACCGGCTCCGCCAGGCGGGCGGTGACGTCCGACTACATAGTGTGGCGCACCAACGTGTCCGTGCAGGGAAGCACTCGCCAGGACGGCTACCGCCAGCTCGCCAGCGCGGCCGAGCGCGTGCGGTCGTACCTGCAGGGAAGGGGCATTGCGGACAGCTCCATCACCGTGACGCCGGTGGAGGTGTATCCCGTGCAGGAGTTCAACGAGATGGGACGCGAGACCGGCCGCATCCTCGGCTACCGTCTCAGCCAGAACTTCGAAGTCCGCTCGGCAGACGTGGACGGCGTGGCCACCATCGCGCAGCAGTCGGCGGAGCTGATAGCGGAGGGTGTGCCGATGGTGTCGTACAGCCCGGAGTTCATCTTCACGGGAATAGACGCGATCCGCACGGAGCTGCTGGCCGAGGCGACGCGGGACGCGGCGCAGCGTGCGCGGGCGATTGCGGAGAGCGCCGGCGCGGAGATCGGGGCCGCGCGCAGCGCGCGCATGGGCGTGTTCCAGATTACGCCGCGGCACTCGACCATGGTGTCGGATTACGGAATCAACGATACGTCGTCGAGAGAGAAGGACGTCACGGCCGTGGTTCGGGTGACGTTCGAAGTCAGGTAAGGGGTGCGAAGCGCTCCTTGAGGGTGTCGGGTGCTCCCTATCTGTCATCCCGCACGAGCGAAGCGAGTGTCGGGATCTGCTTTCACTTCACCGTGGCGGGCTTCGGCGCAGGGAGAGTAGATCCCGACGCTTCGCGCGGGATGACAATGTCCCTTATGAAGAAGTTCCTCGCCCTGTTCTTCCTCATCCAGCTGGCCGTCCCCGCGTACCAGCTGACCCAGCCGCGCGTGCAGCGCTTCGGCTGGCAGATGTACTCGGGGCTGGCGCCTTCGCTGGAGATGATGCTCGTGCTGGAGGACGGCACGCAGGCTTCGTTCAGTGCGGGCGAGCTGCTGGCGGAGCGGAGGTCGGAGATGAACGAGCGCGAGCGGCGCATCATCGTTCGGGCGGCGTGCGATGCGAATCCGCAGGCGGTGGCGGTGAGCATGATCCTGCGCAAGGGATCCGAGCCGAAAGCCACGCCGTGTCGCTGACCGATCGCTGGCTGGGCGGCGCGGGCTCGCGCGAGCGCGCGGTTGGGATCGGGCGCGTGCTGTGCGGTGTGGCGTCAGGCATCTTCCTGCTGGACCTGGGCACGGTGGTGATGTCCATAGCGCGCGGCGACGCGCCCCACGTGCCGTACGCGCTGCCCGCGAGCGTGTTCACGCTGCCGGTGGCCACGGCGCTGCTCACGGTGTGGGCGCTGGGCACGCTAGGCATGCTCGCGGGGTGGCGCAGCAGGCTGAGCTGCGCGCTGGTGGCGGTGTCGTCAGGCATGGTGGTGCTGCTGGACGCGCAGACTTACAGCAACCACCTGTACCTGCTGGCGCTCATGGCGTTCCTGTTCGCGCTGCGCGACGTGCGCGGAACGGACGTGGCTCCGCTCGTGATGCTGCAGGCCGCGATCGTGTACCTGTACGCCGGGCTGGGGAAGGTGAACGCCGAGTTCATGTCCGGCGCGGTGCTGTCGGCGTACCTGCCCGCGCCGGTGCGTGAGGTGTTCCGCGAGATGCCCGGCGCCGCAACGCTGGTGCTGGCGCTGTCAGTGACGGGCGTGATGCTGGAGATCGCCCTGGCCGCCGCCCTTCTCGTGAGGCGCTACAGGCGGGATGCGTTCCTTATTGGCCTGGTGCTGCACCTGGGCATGATAGCCGGCGTGCACCCGGCGGTGCGCTGGGAGCTGACAGGCTTCGCGATACTCATGTTCGCGGCGTACGTGCCTGCGCTGTCGCTGCTGCCTCACGCGAGAACGGTGGTGTGGGACGACACCTGCACGTCGTGCGCTGCGTGGGTTCGCTGGTTCCGCCGGCTGGACTGGCTGGGCGCGCTGGCGTTCAGGGGGAGCAGCGATGCCGCGGTGCTCCAGGAGAGCGGAGTCACGCGGGAGCAGGCGGACGCCAGCATGTGGGTGCTCGGCGAAGGCGATCGCGGAGAGGCAGTGCGCGCAAGCGGCTTCCGGGGGGTGGTCGAGGTGCTGGAGCAGCTGCCCGCGACCTTCCTGTGGGCGAGGGTGCTGCGCCTGCCGCCGGTGGCGGCGGTGGGGGAGAGGCTATACCGCCGGCATGCGGCGCGGCGGCATTGTGAGGTGCCGGGGCTGGCGGACGCGTAGCGGCTGGCGGAGCGGTCATGCCGCACTCGCTCACCCCTTCACTGTCATCCCGCACGAGCGAAGCGAGTGTCGGGATCTGCTTTCAACTGGTAGTGGCCGGCTTCGGTGCAGGGTGAGCAGATCCCGACGCTTCGCGCGGGATGACAGATTCTCCGTCCGTGTCATCCCGCACGAGCGCAGCGAGTGTCGGGATCTACTTGCAACTGGTAGTGGCCGGCTTCGGTGCTGGGTGAGTAGATCCCGACGCTTCGCGCGGGAT
>CAYQAO010000146.1:0-4531 GCA_964415485.1 uncultured Gemmatimonadaceae bacterium | reverse complement strand
TTGCCGGCTTCTGCGCAGGTTGAGCAGCTCCCGACGCTTCGCGCGGGATGACAGAATCGGAGGCAGTCCCCAGTCCCAAGTCCCCAGTCCCAAGTCCCTGCCCCAATGCCCTCCCCCCGCACCTACCGCACGGCCGACGTCTTCACCTCCAGCCCGTACGGCGGCAACCAGCTCGCCGTGATTCTCGACGCGCGCGGGCTCGGGGGTGAGGAGATGCTCTCGATCGCGCGGGAGTTCAACTACTCGGAGACCACGTTCGTCCTCCCGCCTGACGATCCGTCGCATGCGTGCAGGCTGCGGATCTTCACCCCGGGCGGGGAGATTCCCTTTGCGGGACACCCCACGGTAGGCAGTGCGGTGGTGCTCGCACACACCGGTGCCATCGAGCTGACGGGGGACGAAACGCGCGTGGTACTGGAGGAAGGTGTGGGTCCCGTGCCGGTCACCATCCGTTCGCGCGCCGGCGTTCCATACTACGGACAGCTCAGCGTCGCGATGCTTCCCACGGTGGAGCCGATGGACGTGGACGCGGCGGACATTGCCCGCGCTATCGGGCTCGACACCGGCGACCTGCTGGGCGGCCCCTACGCGCCGGAGGCGGTGTCGTGCGGCATTCCGTTCCTCATGGTGCCCGTGCGCTCTCGTGAGGCAGTGTCGCGAGCCCGCATCGTGCAGGCCGAGTGGGAGCGGACGCTCGCGGACACTCCGGGGGCGGAAGTGATGGTGTTCTCGCTGGAGGGCGGCTCGATGCACGCGGACGTGCATGCCCGGGTGTTCGTACCGCGACTCGGTATTCCGGAGGACCCGGCCACAGGCTCCGCCTGCGCTGCACTTGGCGGCTACCTGGCCGCCCGCACGCCGCGGGACGGCGCCACCCTGCGCTGGACGGTGCAGCAGGGTGTGGAGATGGGCCGGCCGAGCATGCTGCACCTGGAGGTGGACAAGAGTGCCGGCGAGGCTCGGGCAGTGAGAGTGGGGGGCGAGGTGGTGATGATGATGTCCGGCGAGCTTCGCCCCTCGCGTTAGGCCGCCGTGCTGCGCCGGTACCCCGTTCGGGTCTCGTGGACCAGCCTGTTCGCGCTGCTGCTGCTGCCGGCGTGCCAGTCGGGTGCGCAGCGTCTTCCGGACCTCACCTGGGGACGCGTGGAGGTCACCAGGGTCGGCACGATCGAGCGCAGGGGCCTCACGGAGAGCTCCGGCATCGTGCCCAGCTCCGTGCGCGAAGGGGTGTTCTGGACGTTCGAGGATTCGGGCAACGAGCCTGCCCTGTACGCCATGGACTCCACCGGCCGCGACCTGGGCTTCGTTCGTGTTGCTAACGCGGTGAACGAGGACTGGGAGGCGATTGCCGGAGGCCCGTGCGGGGACGGCAGGTGTCTCTATATCGGCGACGTGGGCGACAACCTGGAGCTGCGTCGTTCGCGCGTGATCTACCGCGTGAGGGAGCCGTGGGCGGCTGCGGGCCCGGCGCCTGACGACTCGACCGTTGCCTCCGGGGATTCGCTCCACGCAACGGTCACTACCGACTCGCCCCAGGCGCCGCATGCCGCGCACGCCGCCGGGCCGCGCGCGTCAGGCAGCGTCACCGCTGAGGTGCTGCGATTCACGTACGAGGACCGCCCGCACGACGTGGAAGCGATGGTCGTGAGCGACGACGGCGCCGTTCACCTGATCACGAAGGGACGCCGCGGCGGAGTGCTCGTGTTCAGGATCGCGCCGGAGGCCTGGTCGTCGGGGCTGGGCGTGGCCGTCCGCACCGACAGCCTGCGCATAACGACGCCCACGGGGCGGGACCGCATCACCGACGCCGCGCTCGCGCCCGACGGCCGGCTGGCGGTGCGCTCGTACCGCACGCTCTACATCTTCCGCATGGACCTCGGGAGCGGGAAGCTGGCGTCTCCGTCTCCCGAGCTTGCCTGCGACCTGGGCAGCGCCGGCGAGCCGCAGGGCGAGGGGATCACCTGGTTGTCGTCAGGCGCGTGGCTGCTCACCAGCGAGCAGCGGGGCGCACCGATCACCGTGGTGCGCTGCACCTCAGTTGACAGCCACGCTCCACTCACCGGTTCGGGCGCGCATCCCCTCTGACCACGACACCACGCGGTTGCGTCCGCTCCGCTTCGCCGCATACAGCGCCTCATCCGCGCGCGCACGCAGCTCCTCGGACATGTCCTCGCTGGTGATGACGTCCGCCACCACGCCCGCGCTGGCCGTGAGCGTGTGGTTCCGCTTCAGCCCGCGGAACCTGGTGGTGCGGATGGTCTCGAGCAGTCTGTTCGCCAGCTGGACTGCGCCCTCCTCATCCGTGCCGGGCAGGATGATCGCGAACTCCTCGCCGCCCAGCCTTCCGACCACGTCACCCGAGCGCGCACCGGCGCGCAGGAGCTCGCCCAGCTGCTGGATCACCGAGTCGCCTGCAAGGTGGCCGAACGAGTCGTTCACCTGCTTGAAGTAGTCCAGGTCCAGCGCTATGAGCGCCAGTTGCTCCCTGCCCCGCGCCGCCCGCGCCAGGAAGCGCGAGTACTCCATCTCGAAGCCGCGACGGTTCAGGCAGCCGCTAAGCGAGTCCGTCTGCACTATCTGCGCGAGCTGAACGCGCATGCGATTGTACGCGCGGCCAACGTAGGTGACGTTGTCCGGCTGGCGGTCGGCCGTCTCGTCGTAATAGCCGGAGAAGTCGCCGGCTTCCATGCGCTCGAACAGGTACACGATGCGGTCCAGCCTGCGCGACGCGTTGCCCTGCAGCGCGAGCAGGCCGATGACCGCCGCGAGGAACAGCAGCAGCGTCCACAGCTCCTGGTTCCACTGCAGCTCGTGGCCCATTCGTGAGGCAAGGAACAGCAGCAGCACGTACATGCCCGAGATCGCCACTGCGGTGACCACGGCCGTGAACATTCCGCGGTACAGCAGCGCGAACTGGAGCACGAACAGCGATATGAGCAGCGCGCGCTCGAAGTGCGGCACCGGCGTGGTGAGCACGGTGGCCACGAAGAGCATCACGATGTCCATCGCGAGCGCCGTGAGCACCAGCACGGAGCTGGCGTGCCTGCGGCGCTTCGCCAGGAAGTAGACGCCCGCCGTCGCCGACAGGTAGACGAGCACGGCGCCCAGCGCGATGTACAGGCCCAGGACCGGATCCAGCAGCGTGTAGCCGATGGATCCCTCGGTGCTGTTGACTCCGCGGAACCTGAACGCCAGCCACGCGAAGACGATCGCTGTGACGACTATTATGCGTGCGCGGCTCTGCCACAGGAGCGTATCTGCGTTCGCTGCGGACATGCGGCTCCGATGTTGCGGACTATTCGTCCGAGGCAGCCTGCAGCGGCGGCACTACGCGGTTCCTGTCGTCCACGAACACGATGCGCGGACGGAAGTCCTTCAGTTCGGACTCTTCGTAATCGGCGTACGCGATGACGATCACGTGGTCGCCGGCCATGCCGAGTCGGGCTGCGGCCCCGTTGAGCTGGATGGTGCCGGTGCCGCGCTCGCCCTCGATGACGTAGGTCTCGAGGCGGTTGCCGTTGTTGATGTTAACCACCTGCACCTTCTCGAACTCGAGGAGGTCGGCGGCGTCCATGAGGTCGCGATCCAGGGTGAGGCTCCCCTCGTAGTGCAGGTCCGCGCCCGTAAGAACGGCGCGATGGATCTTCGACTTGCACATGGTACGGCGCATGGCGGGGCGAGGCTTCGGGTGAACAGAAGGGTCAGCCCTTGAAATCTATCGCGGGCGACCGCTCATGGGAGCATCTGTTTCCTCCTGGCGCCGTGGCGACTCCAGGGTTCGCGGCCGGAAAACGTTCGGGCACTCGCCGGCGTGCGGCCGCGCGGAAGGCTTCCGTCGCCCGCAAGACAACCTCGAATGCCCCGGTCGCTGGAAAACGGACGCGCCCGTGATATCTTCGCCACTGGTAGCGCCGTCTGCGGACGCCATCTCACCCTCCGGCTGGAGTCAGCACCATGTGGAAGGAATTCAAGGCATTTCTCTTCAAGCAGAACGTGATGGCCCTCGCGATAGCGGTCGTGATGGGCGCTGCGACGAACGACGTGGTGCAGGCGATCGTCGAGCACCTCATCATGCCGCTGGTGGGCATCCTGCTTCCCGAGGACATTGACTGGACGCAGATGGCCTTCACCATCTCCGGCTCCACCTTCACGTACGGCATGGTGATCTCGGCGCTGATCCACCTGATCATCGTGGGCTTCGTGGTGTGGCAGATCTCGAAGCTGCTGATCAAGGAGGAGCCGAAGCCGGAGGGGCCGGCGATGAAGGATTGCCCGTACTGCATCCAGAAGATCGACGCGCGGGCGACGAAGTGTTCGTACTGCACGAGTGCTGTTTGATGCGGATGCGCGAGGCGGGGCCTTTGGCCGCGCCTCCGTCGTTTTGGGGGGGTCGGGGGTTGGGTTTTTTGTATGGGGCGGCATTGGGGACAGACCCTGTCACCCGAGGCCGGGGTTTGCAAAAGGGGCCTGTCCCCTTTTTCGTAACATGTTTTAAATGAATAACTTATTAAATTGGCCATGGGCGAGTTTA
>CAYQAO010000145.1:0-4531 GCA_964415485.1 uncultured Gemmatimonadaceae bacterium | reverse complement strand
GGCGTTCCGAGCGAAGCGGTCCTAATCGCCCGTGTGGCTTGACCTCCCCGTAGTTCTTTACGATCCCGAAGCAATCAGGCTCACACCCGATTGCAGCGGAGCACGCCAGTAGAACCTTGGCGTCACTTTCACACACTACCTGATCCGACACTTCGTCAACCGCATGCGCGGTCCGGCTGCTGCCGGTCCGTTGGCGGATTCGCGAACGGGTGCCACATCACCCGCTCGCAGCGACATCGCTGGCGACTAGAGCGTAGGGGCCACACCCGTTCCCATTCCGAACACGGTCGTTAAGCCCTACAGCGCCGATGGTACTCCGGTCGAGAGACCGCGGGAGAGTAGGCCGTCGCCGGCACCACATAGCAGAGGGGCCCGATTCCTTGCGGAACCGGGCCCCTCTGCCTTTCCGGGTCGCTGGCTGCCCTGGTTGGTCGGCAGCTGCCGGCAACTGCCTCACGCCGCGACTGTCATCCCGTGAAGCGTCGGGATCTGCTCGTCTGGCCCCCTCTCTCTGTCATCCAGCGCGAAGCGTCCGGATTTACGTCAACCTGGAGTGGCTGGCCCTGGCACAGGGTAAGACACTCGCTCCTTCCTCCCCATCGCCACACACGAGACGCCCTAACGCCGAGCCCCGATTCCCGACCAGGCTCCCGCCGCCGCTACGCGACGGCGCGTCAATCCGCCTACCCCGAATCCCTCAACCGCCTCATCTCCCTCGCAACGCTCGCATGCTCCTCGAACGTGCGGCGGAACTCGTGACGACCATCAGGGCGCGCCACGAAATAGAGGAAATTCACGTCCGCCGGGTTCAGGGCCGCCTCCAGGCTCGCACTGCCCGGCGACGCAATGGGCCCCGGCGGGAGGCCGGGATAACGGTACGTGTTGTAAGGAGAGTCGATCTCCAGGTCGCGGAAGAGCACCCGCGACGTGTGCGATCCCCTCGCATACTGAACCGTGGGATCCGCCTGCAGCGCCATCCCTATGCGCAGGCGGTTGTGGTACACCGCCGAGATCGTGGTGCGCTCGTCCGCTACTCGAGCCTCCTTCTCCACGATGGACGCCAGCGTGACCACCTCGTGGCGCGACATTCCGAGCGAATCCGCGAGCGCGTTCCACTCCGGTTTCCAGCGGCGCTCGAACTCGGACAGCATGGTTTCCACCGCCTCACGAGCGGTGGTGCCGAGCGGGAACTGGTACGTGGCAGGGAACACGTAGCCCTCCACGCTCACGGCAGGAATTCCCAGGCGCTGCAGGTATGCGGTGTCGCGGACGGCAGCCACGACCGAATCCTCGGGCACCTCCAGCTGGCGTGCCACCAGCGGCACTATGCGGCCCAGATCCCAGCCTTCGGGAATCGTTATGCTCGCGCGAAGGTTGCGTCCCTCGCTCAGCGCATCGAGGACCTCCTTCCACTCCGCGCCGGGGCGGAATTCGTACGTGCCCGGCTTCAGCGAGCGGTCCTGACCGCGGAACTTGGCGTACAGCCTGAACGTGCCGGGATTGTCCACCACGCCGGCGCTTGCCAGCGACTCCGCCGCCGCCCGGAAGCTCGATCCGTTCGGCACGACTACGCGAACGGGATCGGCGTCGGGGTCCGCATTGCCGCCGCCGCACGCTGCCATCGCAAGCACCGACGACGTGGACAGCGCGACGAGCAGCCGACGCGCGATTCGAGCCATGCGGGCGCCCGCCCTCATCTCATCCCGTGAGTCGAAGTGCATGCTGCAGAAGCATCGTTGCCGAGAGTGCATCCACGTCTCCCTTGCGACCCCTGGTTGAGCCCCCCTGCTCGCGGATTGCGCGCAGCGCGGCAACGGTGGTGAACCTCTCATCCACATAGCTTACAGGCAGGCCTGTCCGTCGTTCCACCTCTGCGCCCACCCGGCGCACCTCTGCGGTGCGTTCTGTCTCCTCGCCCGCCAGGTTCAGCGGAAGGCCCAGCACTACCTCGGCAGCCTCCAGGGCCTCCAGCCGCCTCACGAGCTCCGCTATCGGGGGACGCTTGCCCGCACGTCGCACGATGTGGCCCGCCGGCGACGCAATGGTGCGCAGAGGATCGCTGGCCGCCAACCCGATACGCCGGTCGCCCCAGTCAACCGCGACCACCCTGCCAGGCACGCCCCCGGTGGCGTCGTCAGGCATGGAGCCCAGAAGTCAGCCCTCGGCCATGGACTGGAAGAACTCCCGGTTCGTCCTCGTACGCTGCATGCGCTGCAGTAGGAAGACGATCGCCTCGTCCGAAGGCATGTCGGCCAGGAAGTTCCTGAGAAGGTAGACGCGGTTCGCCTCCTCCTGGTCAAAGAGGAGATCCTCCCTCCGAGTACCGGAACGCTGGATGTCTATTGCCGGGTAGATGCGCTTGTCAGCAATGCGGCGATCCAGCACGACCTCCATGTTGCCGGTGCCCTTGAACTCCTCGAAGATCACCTCGTCCATGCGCGAACCCGTCTCCACGAGTGCGGACGCGATGATCGTCAGGCTGCCCCCGCCGTCCACGTTGCGCGCCGACCCGAAGAAGCGCTTCGGCTTCTGCAGGGCCTGTGCGTCCACGCCACCTGAGAGGATCTTGCCCG
Source organism: uncultured Gemmatimonadaceae bacterium (assembly GCA_964415485.1). Classification (GTDB taxonomy): domain Bacteria; phylum Gemmatimonadota; class Gemmatimonadetes; order Gemmatimonadales; family Gemmatimonadaceae; genus JBBQHX01. The sequence goes on along the minus strand of CAYQAO010000145.1, from coordinate 1,958 downwards.
AATTGGGGATGACCACGTTGTGCGCACGGGCGAGGCGCGTGATCGAGTCCAGCAGGATCACAACGTCGCGACCCTGCTCCACGAGCCGCTTCGCCTTCTCGAGCACCATTTCCGCGACCTGAACGTGGCGATCCGCAGGCTCGTCGAAGGTGGAAGCCACCACTTCCGCTCCCGGCACGTTGCGCTGCATGTCCGTCACTTCCTCGGGCCGCTCGTCAATGAGCAGCACGATAAGCGCGATCTCGGGGTGATTTCGCGAGATGGCGTTGGCGATCTTCTGGAGCAGGATCGTCTTGCCCGCGCGCGGCGGAGCCACGATGAGGCCGCGCTGTCCCTTCCCGACCGGTGCAATGAGGTCCATGATTCGCATGGACATGTCGCCTTCCACCTCGAGGCGAATGCGCTCGTCAGGGTAGCGCGGCTTCAGGTCGTCGAACTTGGGACGCTGCCGCGCGAGGTCGGGCTCCTCGCCGTTGATCAGCTCCACCTTGAGGAGCGCGAGGTACTTCTCCCACTCCTTGGGCGGGCGCACCTGTCCTACCACCGTGTCTCCGGTGCGCAGGTCGAAACGCTTGATCTGCGACGGCGACACGTAGATGTCGTCAGGCCCGGCTAGATAGCTCCAGTCCTGACTGCGAAGAAAGCCGTAACCCTCGGGGAGTATCTCGATTACGCCCTCGCCGCGCAGCGTGGCGTCGGTGTCGAGAAGAGCCTGTTCGATACGGAACACCAGTTCCTGCTTGCGCAGGCCGCTGATGCCCGTGATGCCGAGTTCCTCGGCGTGCTGCTGAAGTTCAGCTATGGGCATGCGCTTGAGCTGCGCTATATCCAGGGGAGCGGCGTCGGTAACGGAGCTCATGTCCGGCTCTGTTCCGCCCGGGTTGGGCGAGTTGACGTCTGAAGGGGACACGGTGGGGCCGGCAGGTGCGACCGGAGGGGTGAGCCGCCAGGAACCAGGGAAATGGCGCGGCGCCGACATACAAAAGCAATGCGAGAATCACACCGGTCTCGCGCGGAATCGTAACCTCAACTGCTGCAACGGTCAAGCATGCGCTGTCGTCAGAATCCCACGTACCGCCAGGGCCGTCGCTTCAGGTCACTCATGAGCCAACCGAGCGCGGAATCCAGGCGCTCGAGCTCCTGGCGTGAGAAGGCCAATTCACCGCCCTGAACGGCTGCGTCCGCTTCGCTGTCCGGCAGCCGGCCTGTCATGCGGAGGCGGTCCCGGACTGCCTGTCGAACGGCGGCAAGCTCCGCGGACAGCTCGGCGACTGCCTTACGCGAGGCCGTGTCACCGAGCGCGCGGCGCAGCGACCCGCTATCCGAGACCGCGGTCATGGAATCGGCGTACGAGACGAGTCGAATCACTCGGCCGCGGAGCGCGGTGTCTCCCGTGAAGCTCCGTAGCGCCTCCGTCCGCTTCATGAGAGACGAGAGAGAACTCATAGCCATCTGGAGCTCAGAGAGCTCCGTGCCTTCATCATTACCGATGAGCGATGCTATGGAACCGCGCGCATCGCGAATGGCCCCTGCAGTTTTCTGTATGTTGGAGATGACCATCCGCGCATCCGTGAAGCCGCGGCGGATATCGGAAGCCATCTGGTCCTGGTCCAGCCTGATGGTGGTGCCTAACGTGTCGCCCCCCAGCACGGACGGCGCCGAGGCACTGCCACCACTCACGTACAGAACGGGTGAACCAAGGAAGCTCTCCCCCACACGAACCTGCATTATCGCGTCCTGACGGATGAACGGACGAGCGCGTTCGAGCACGTCGAGCGTAACGAGCACCCTGTGTTCCGGCTTCACGCTGGGCGGTTGAAACTCCACCGAGCGCACCACGCCCACGCGCTCGCCGTGCAGCCATACCTCCGTGTTGGGCATGATCTCGCGCGCTTCCTCGAATGCGGCGTAGATCCGGATCGTGGAGCCGCTCACCCCCCCAATCTCAGCGAACGCAA
>CAYQAO010000144.1:1538-4709 GCA_964415485.1 uncultured Gemmatimonadaceae bacterium | reverse complement strand
CTACTGTCATCCCGCGCTTCGCTCTACTGTCATCCCGCGCGAAGCGTCGGGATCTCCTATCCCTGCGCCGAAGCCATTCACGGAGAAGTGAAAGTAGATCCCGACACTCGCTGCGCTCGTGCGGGATGACAGTTGTGCCGAGCGCCGAGCCCCGTCCCCCGACCGAATAATGCGACGCCGCGCAGCGGCGGCGCACACCTCATCCCAAGAGCCGGCGACTCCTCACCACCTGCACCGTCCCCGCCAGCAGCCCCGCATACAGGCACACCGCCGGAATCCGCGTCAGCATTGCCGAACGGAGCATCTGGGGCCAGTCGGCCCAGGTGGCCACGGAGGAGCCTATGTACTCGCGGCCCACGGAGATCAGCAGGGCACTCACGGTCATCTCGGCCACCACCACCAGTGCGGCGAACGCAGGGGCTCGCCAGAGCCAGCGCTTCAGGGGGTAGTTGCCCAGGTGGAGGGTGGCCACTCCGAACAGGATCACCAGGGCCACCACCGCGAACATCACCACACGCGCCCAGCTGTCACCGATGCCGGCCGAGAGGACCAGGGCTCGCAGAGCCCGGAGGGCCACGCCGGTGAGGATCGAAGTCTCGAGGAGGGAACGCGTGAACCTCTGCATTGCAGCCGGTTCCTCGAGCGACCAGTCCGCTGTGACGCGTGGTATGAAGTCTCTCATCCGGGGCTCGGGAGGTGGCGCCGCCGTCGGCGGGAGCCGGGAGGGAGGTTGAACGGCTGCCTGCCCGCGGGGGGCGGCAGGTCGTTCGCGGTCACCGTGGAGCTATCTGCGCCGCCATCCAGGCGAGCGACTCTGGAACGTGGGCGGTCCAGTAGGCCCAGCTGTGCGCGCCGTCCCACTCGTGGTAGGTGATTGACGCGCCTAGCCCCTGAATGGTATCGCGAAAGCGGCGGCTCTGGCCGAGGAGGGCGTCGTCGCGGCCCACGTCGGCGAAGAGCGCCGGGAAGCGTTCGCGGTCGCCTCGCCAGAGGGCGACGGCCCGCCTGGAGGGGTCGCGGGCGAGCCATCCGGCGGAATCACGACCGAATGCGGGCCGCATGCGCGCCCAGAGCCGCTCCCCGTACGCCTGGCGCACCTCGTCCATCGAGGGGAGCGAGTCGGCTCCGGCACCGACACTGTTGCGCGTGCGCCACAGGGGTGCGAGGGCGCCGGAGTGGCTTGCCGCGGCGGAGAATACGCCGGGGTACTGCAGCGCCAGGCTCACGGCCCCGAAGCCGCCCATGCTGAGCCCGCCGATGCCGCGGTGCTCGCGCGCGGCGAGGGTGCGGAACGTACTATCCACGTGCCTGACCACGTCGCGCGCCACGTAGTCGTCGTAGCGCGGCCAGCCCACGCAGTAGGTGTCCTCCTCCTGCCCTTCCGGAAGGAGCTCGCGGCAGAGCGCCGCGTTGGGGAGGGTGTTCCAGGTGGTGTACCAGCCGTCGTCCCCGTCGGGCATGACCACGATCAGCTCCGGCATGCCGGCGCGCACCAGCGAGTCCATGGCCACATCCAGGGAGCCGAGTCGCACCCAGTCGCTCTCGGATCCGTAGGCGCCGTGCAGGTAGTAGGCGACGGGGAAGCGGCGGGTGGTGTCGGCGCGGTAGGACGGCGGCAGGTACACGAGCATCCGCTTCACTGCTCCCAGAGCGGGCGTGTGGAAGTGGACTTCCCTCACCTCGCCGCGCGGCTGCGCGGGTGCCTGCTGTGCCGCGGCGGGCGCGGCGAGCGCCGGGAGGGAGGCAAGGGCCGCAAGTGCGACGCGCGTGGCAGCGCGAGGCAGGAAGCTCCGGGCTGCGCGAAGCACGGGCGACGGGAGCGGGCGCCTCACGGGCAGCCTCCGTCCAGGTGGCCGTGGATGATCACCTGCGACACCGTGGTGGTGTCCGGCAGCATCTCGATGAGCGGGTTCGCGGGGCCCACGGGGCTGGTGGTCTGGAACGAGATGCCGGTGCCGGGCGCAATGGCGTAGATCCGTCCCTCGCCTGACGCGACGCACGCGTCGGGGTATGCCTCACGAAGCTCGGCGATGGTGCTGCCTACGCCGATGTCCAGGTCCGTCCGCGGGCCGGGGCCGGTGACCATGATGCGTTCCACCGTGTCGCCCACGAGCAGCGCGACCACGGCCCCGTCGCCCGGGAGCGGCATCGTGAGGCCGCGCTCCATCATCCCCTCGCCGAGCGTGAAGGTGGTGTCGCGTGCCACGCAGACGTCGCGCACCTGGTCGCTCGTGAGGCCCAGCGCCAGCGGGCCGATGGAGTTGCCGACTATCGGCGACTGCGTGCATGAAGCTGAAGACTGCGTGGCCCGGCTCTCCGGTCCGCGCTGCGCGTCCCCGGCGCGTTCAGCGGACGGGGAGCATGCCATGGCGCCTGACGACAGCGCGAGGATGGCGATCTGCAGCGCACAGCGTGCACCGGCCCCAGGCAGCGAACGGCGCACCGCCGACACGAGAAACCCCGGCTCCCGCAACGGATTCATCGTATCCAGTGCCCCAGCCGCGTCCACCTTATCTCGCGGTTCTGCCTGTCCCACGAGAAGTAGACGAACAGCGGGCGCCCGCGGAAGTTCTCGCGCGGCACGAGTCCCCAGTAGCGGCCGTCCTTCGACTCGTACCGGTTGTCGCCCAGCATGAAGTAGTGTCCCGGAGGAACCACCAGCGGACCCCAGTGGTCGTGCGTGGGACGCGACGGCGGGTCGCCGAAGCGCGTTCCCGAAACGTGGTAACGGAGCTGCCACGCGAAGAGCGGGTTCACCTCGTCAGGGTTGCCCACGGGGTTGGACGCGAACTCGGGACCCTGCGGCTTCGGCTCGCCATTCACGTGCAGCACGCCCTCGCGCATGAAGAGCGTGTCGCCCGGCACGCCCTCGAGGCGCTTCACGAGTGTGGGAAGCGGGTCCAGGCCGCGCGCCGCCTCGTCTGCCTGGTACGGCGACACGAACACCACCACCTCGCCGCGCTTCGGTTCCGCATAGCCCGGCAGCCGAACGTTCGTGAACGGGATCACTGGTCCGTAGCGCAGCTTGTTCACGAAGAGCCAGTCGCCGATGAGCAGCGTGGGCTCCATGCTGCCGCTCGGAATCCGGTAGCCTGCCAGGAAGAATGAGCGGATGACCAGGAAGAACAGGACCGCGATGAGTATGGACCTGACGTTCTCCCTCGTGGCGCT
>CAYQAO010000144.1:0-1438 GCA_964415485.1 uncultured Gemmatimonadaceae bacterium | reverse complement strand
CGTCAGGCGTCCGACAGGTGCTTGTTCACGAGCTTCGTCATCTCGAACATGGACACCTGCTTCTTGCCGCCGAACACCTTCTTCAGCTTGTCGTCGGCGTTGATCATCGTGCGCGCCTTCGGATCCTGCAGGTCGTGCTTCTTGATGTAGGCCCACAGCTGCTTCGTCACTTCGGTGCGAGGCATGGGCGTCGAGCCGATCACTGCCGCCAGGTCGGCGCTCGGCTTCATCTTCTTCATGAATGCGGCGTTCGGCTTCTTGGCTGCAGCCTTCTTCGCCGTTGACTTGGACGCGGCCTTGGCAGGCGCCGCCTTCTTCGCCGTCTTCTTGCTCGGGGGCATCGTTGCTCTCCTGATGGATGATGATGACCCTTTGGCCTGTGACCGCGGGTCCGTACTCGCGCCCCAAGTTAGATACCGCTTGCCATAGCGCAATACTGGGGCGCTCACGAGCGAGACGACGCCCATCCACGCAACATCGTCACCATTCTGACGTCGAAAGGGTCGGGAGACGGGTCATCGTCCGCAACATCCGGGTTCGATTGCGGCGTCTCGAGGATCAGCGGAACGCCGCGGGAACGCTTGTCCTCGAGCAGCCAGCGGAACGGCTCCTCGCCGATAAGTCCTTCTCCGATCAGCATGTGGCGATCCTTGTTGGAGCCGAGCGCGCCCTCGCTGTCGTTCAGGTGAAAGAAGGATGGAGGCTCCCCGGTGGCCTTCTCGAAGGCATCCAGGACGCTCGTGAGGGACTCGCGCGAAGAGGCGATGTCATGCCCGCTCGCGAACAGGTGGCAGGTGTCCAGGCCATATCCCACGCGCGCCCTGTGCTCCGCCGGAACCGCATGGAGTATCGCGGCCACCTCATCCGGCTCGCGCCCGAAGGTGCTCCCGGCGCCGGCGGTGTTCTCCACCAGGATGCGCGATTCGCCGGGCACCGTCTCCAGTGCATGCACCATCGCCCGTGCCACACGCTCCGCCGCGCCCTTGCGATCGGCGCCGCTCCCCGCGCTGCCCGGATGGAAGCAGAACTGCCCGATTCCCAGTGCGGTTGTGCGTTCCAGCTCCTTGGTGAGTGCGTTGCGCACGCGTTCCCAGCGCGTGGCATCGCTGGTCGCGGGCCCAACGAGGTACGAAGCGTGCACGATCACGTCGCGTCCGCGAATGCCGGCCTCGTTGAGCGCTTCGGTGAAGCGCTCGATGCGTTCGGGCCGCACCGACATTTTCTCGTTGTAGAACTTGGGAATTGCGGAGAACACCTGCAGGGTATTCATGCCCGCGGCGGCGGCGCGCCGAACGGCCATGTGAATGCCACCGTTGTCTATCGTGTGGGATCCGAGGAGCATGACGGCAGGGACTTGGGACTGGGGACTTGGGACTGGGGACTGCCTCCGATTCTGTCATCCCGCGCGAAGCGTCGGGATCTACCCAACCTACGCAGA
>CAYQAO010000143.1:0-4710 GCA_964415485.1 uncultured Gemmatimonadaceae bacterium | reverse complement strand
GTAGATCCCGACACTCGCTGCGCTCGTGCGGGATGACAGGACGGCGAAACCATAAGAAAGGGGCGCGGATTCCACCGAATCCGCGCCCCTTTCGTTCCGAACTCACCCTGCGCACCACGTGGCTCGCCCCGGCGAGACGACCGGCGGCGCATGGGAGCCCTAGTCCCTAGTCCCTCTTCCCTAGTCCCTGTATTCGATCGGCGTCCTCATCGGATCCCGCGCCTCCCCGTTCACCCGCACCTCGTAGTGCAGGTGCGGCGCGGTGGCCATGCCGGAGCTGCCTACCGTGGCGATCTGCACGCCCTCGTCCACCAGCTGCCCCGTCTCCACCTGCACCGACTTCAGGTGCGCATAACGAGTGACCACTCCCCCGCCGTGGTCCAGGTGGACCACGAGACCGTAGCCGATCTCGCGCGCCACACGAGTCACGCGGCCCGGCGCCGGAGCCATGATGGCCGTGCCTGACGGGGCGGCTATGTCCAGCCCGCGGTGCGGCCTGTAGATGCGCAGGATCGGGTGCAGGCGCTTCGGCGCGAACCTGCTCGTTATGCGGCCGTCCACCGGCAGCACCACGCCAGGCTGCGCACCCGCACTCACCGCGCGGGCCGCAGCGATGTCACGCGCCGCCGTCAGCGCTGCCGTGCGCGCACCCACCAGCGCCACCGAATCCGTCAGCACCCTGAGGCGCGACTCCGCGTCGTCGAACCGCAGGTGCAGCTGCTCCATCTGAGGCTCCATCATCGCCTCGTGCGTCCACACTCCCACCTGCGCAGACCCGTACGCCACGAACGCTATCACCGCGACCAGCGCGACCAGCGGCGGCAGCGCATGCCTGCGCTTCAACTCCACCGACCTCACGGGCGATGGAACGCGCGGCGGCGGTACCAGCATCAGCGTCCACCGTGGCCTGCCACGCTTTCGCTTCGGAGCCGGACTCACCGGCTCCAGCTTCAGCGGCGTGCGCGCTGCAGGACGCACCCCCTCGGCACCTGCCGGGGAGGCGCCCACCGCGGGTGTGTACCGCGGTGTGGGCATTGCCATCAGTTCTGCCCGCCAGAGTCGGCAGCCGACGGCGCACCGCCGCCGCTGGCCACGAGCCGCACCGACCGCGGCGTGGGACGCATGTTGCGCGCACGCTCCTCGTGCGCCTTCACCAGCAGCCGGCCTCGCACCGCGCCGCCCTCGTGGATCAGGACCGCGCCGGTGGTGATGTCCCCCGTAACCACCGCAGACGACTGCACCTCCGTGCGCTCGGACGCCTCGATGTTCCCCAGCACCGTCCCACCCACGATCACCTCTCGGGCAATCACGTCCCCCTCCACCTCGGCAGTCTCACCCAGAACCACCAGGTCTGCCTTGCGAATGGAGCCGCGGAGCTTGCCGTCCAGCCTCAGGGTGCCGTCTGTCTCCAGGTCGCCGCTGGTCACGAGCTGCGCGTCGAGCACCGAACATCCGGGTGAGCTGGGTGAGGGCGCGACGGCGGGCCGACGCTTCTTGAACATGGCCATGCGGAGACTCTCCTGCGGATTCGAGTTCTCTGATGCGTACCGCGCGCCCAGGAGCATGTCCCCTGCGCGGGTCTGATCCGAAGGACGACGACGGCGGGGCCTGACGGGCAACGGACTCGTGACCCACCCCACCCGTCGCAACCACGCGTGGTCCCGCGACCGCCACCACCGCCCGTGCCGACCAGCCGTTGCCCGCGTCCGCACAAGACCGCCGAAAATCCGCTCTTGCGCAATGGAACGGACAGTTGCATACTGGTCACCCCGAACAAATGCCGAACTTGCACGATCGGCACAACCGCAACGGAGACACTCCCATGGCACTGCAGTCACCACCTCCCGGCTATCACACCATCACGCCCAGCATCATCGTCCGGAACGTGTCCGAGGCACTCGACTTCTATCAGCGCGCATTCGGCGCCGAGGTCACCGAGCGAATGGACGGTCCGGATGGCACCATCGTGCATGCCGAAATGCGCATCGGCGACTCGCCCGTGATGCTCGGTCCCGAGAGCGAGGAGTGGGGGACGAAGTCGCCCCTGAGCACCAACGGGAACCCGCAGTCGCTCCACATTTACGTGCCGGACGCGGACGCAGCCTTCGCGAGGGCGGTGGAAGCGGGAGCGACCGTCAAGTACCCGATGAACGACGCGTTCTGGGGCGACCGCTACGGCAAGGTCACCGACCCGTTCGGCCACGACTGGAGCCTCGCTACGCGCATGAAGGACATGACCGCCGAGGAAATGGCGAAGGCTGCCGAGGAGTGGATGGCTCAGCAGGCCGGTTCCTGAGGGTCGGCAGGGCTCGCCTCGGGCGGCGAGGTCGGCTGACGCCTGGCGCCGCCATGACGGCCGCGGCCGGCACACAGGGGGAGCCCAGCGGCTCCCCCTCACTTCCTTCAGCCGATCGCCACCCGCAGCTCGGCAGCAGCCTTTCGCGGGTCCGCAGCACCGCTGATGGCGGAGACCACCGACAGTCCGCTCACACCGGTTTCCATCACCTGCGTCGCGTTCGCGAGGGTGATTCCGCCGATCGCCACCGAGGGCACCGAGAGGGCGGACACCACCTCCCTGGTGCCCTGCAGGCCCAGTGGCGGCGCTGCGTCAGCTTTCGATCGCGGAGCGAATACGGGCCCCACGCCGGCATAGTCCACGAGCGTTCGGTCCAGTCCTGCCACGTCCTGCATCCCGGTGATGGACAGTCCCACGAGCATGTCGTCGCCCACGAGGCGGCGCACCTCCTCCACGCGCATGTCCTCCTGGCCCACGTGCACACCGTCGGCGCCGATCGCCATGGCTGCGTCCACCCTGTCGTTGATGATGAGGGGAACGCCCGCCGAGCGCAGCTCGCCCATCAGCTCGCGACCGACGCTCACCAGCTCGCGGGTGGAACGCTGCTTCCAGCGCAGCTGCACCAGGGTGACGCCGCCCTCCACGGCCGCCATCACCACTTCCTGCACCGGCCGGCCGAGGGTGTCGTCAGGCCCTACGACGAGGTAGAGCGAGAGGTCCGGCACGCCGCTCCCCGCCGCACCCGTCACACCACCTCCGCGATGCGCGCGCGTGAACTCAGCGTCTGCTCGTCCAGCGCGTAGAGCGCGTCCAGCAGGCGCAGCTGCAGCGTGCCCGGGCCGGGGGCACCCTCCGCCGCGATCTCTCCCGCTACCGCGAAAACGGCGAGGGCAGCAACGGTTGCGTCGAACGCGTTCTCGTTCGCTCCGAGGAATGCACCCGCCATCGAGCTCAACGAACAGCCCAGGGCCGTGACACGCCCCATCATGGGATGGCCGTTCCGAATGGAGACCGTGCGCGTTCCGTCGGTCACGTAGTCCACCTCGCCGGTCATCGCCACGATCGTGTGTGCGCTTCGGGCGAGTGACAGGGCGCTGCTCAGCGCGTCGTCGCTCGCATGCGCGCTGTCCACGCCCTTCCCGCCTGCGGCCGTGGTACCGGACACCACCATGATCTCGGATGCATTGGCACGTATCACCGTCGGTTCGTGCGCCAGCAGGTCGGCGGCCGTAGTGGTGCGGAATCGCGTGGCGCCCGCTGCTACGGGGTCGAGCACCCATGGAATGCCGTGCGCGGATGCCTCACGAGCCGCCAGGTGCATGGCTTCCACCCAACCGGCGGAAAGCGTGCCGATGTTCACCACCAGCGCCCTGGAGATCGCGGTGAACTCGGCCACCTCCTCCACCGCATGCACCATGGCCGGGGACGCACCCGCCGCCAGCAGCGCGTTGGCCGAATTGTTCATCGCCACGTAGTTCGTGATGTTGTGCACCAGTGGCGCGGTCTCACGAACCCTCGCAAGGAAGGGCCATGCATCGAATCCGCTGCCCGTCCCTCCACCACCCCGAATGCTGCCTGACGTCACCTGTCTCGCTCCTCGCTGATCGAATGACTGCCTGACGACACGCCCGCCGTGACGCGCCGGATCGTGCACGGCGCGCGGCGTGCACCGTTCCTGCCCCGGCTCAGTAGCTCTTCCCCGTTCCGCCGGGGTCAAGGATCTCGAAGCGACACCGCGGCCGCTCGCTGCGGTCGCAGTGCTCCCTCACCTCGGCCCCCGTAACGCCCGCCAGCAGGGCCTGCACCGCACTGCACACTTCCGGCCGTTCCGACACCGCGGCGGCCAGCGCACAGCTGCACCCCCTGATCTCCGCACCGTGCTCCGTTCGCTCTACGCCGGCCTCTGCGCCAATGGCCGCGAGCAGCGAGGCCGCCGCCTCCACTCGGCTGTCGAAATCGGTGGCCCGTAACGGCGGCTGCTCCAGCGCCATGCGCTCGCCCGTCTCTCGCATGAGGTCGTGCAGCGAGGCGCTGTCCATCCGATCGCCGAGTTCCCGGAGCAGCGAGCGAAGAAGCGGGAGGTACCCGCGCGAGAGCATGGTCTCGGCTTCGGGCACGATCTCGTACACGGTGGCCGGCTTCCCTACCCCGCTGCCGCGTCGCACGCCCGCGCTGCGAATCAGGCCATCCCGTTCCAGCACAGCCAGGTGCGACCGCACGGCATTGCTGGTGAGGTCGAGGCTGGCGGCCAGTTCCTCCACGGTGCGCGCGCCGCGGCGCAGCAGCCGAACCACCTGCCCCCGCGTGGAGTCGTAGAAGCGTTCGTGAATGGCCGGAATGGGCATGGGACCGTCGGTTTAAGGCTGGCTGGCGCAGGTGGAAGGTAAGGCCGGGTGCCGGGAGGACCAGCACCC
>CAYQAO010000142.1:0-4720 GCA_964415485.1 uncultured Gemmatimonadaceae bacterium | reverse complement strand
CTAACTTCGGCACGTCCGCTCAACCCATCCACCCGCCGCCACACGCCCGAGTCGAGAGATGGTTCGCCAATCCGTTCTCGTGGTAACGCTTCTCGCCGCCACGCTGTTCGCACCCACTTGCGCGCCCGCGCGCGCGCAGGTTTCCGCGACGGCGGACTCGGTCGTGAGCGTACTGGTTCGCGTCCGACACGACTCGGCTGCAGGAGCCCCGGTGGCTTCCGCGACCGTGCGGAGCGAGCGCGTGGCTGCGCGCACCGGGGCGAATGGCGAGGCGCGGCTGCGACTCGCGCCCGGCGTGCACACGATCGAAGCCTCACGAGCCGACCTGCGTCCCACTGCCCTGCGGCTCGAGCTCCGGGCAGGTCACGACACCACCCTCACGATCACGCTGGTGCGCGAAGCGGCCACGCTGGAAGGTGTGGTCGTGAGCGCCACTCGCAGCGAGCGCCGGGTGGAGGACACGCCGCTCCGGGTGGAAGTGATTGACGAGGAGGAGATCGGCGAGAAGGTGGCGATGTCGCCCGGCGACATCGCCATGATGCTCAACGAGACGTCCGGCCTTCGCGTTCAGCACACCAATCCGTCGCTGGGTGGTGCGAACGTGCGGATACAGGGGCTCGGCGGACGCTACTCGCTGATCCTCGCGGACGGCCTTCCGCTGTACGGCGGGGAGACGGGCGGCCTGGGCCTGCTGCAGATTCCACCGGTGGACCTCGGTCGCGTGGAGGTGATCAAGGGTTCGGTGTCGGCGCTGTATGGAAGCGGTGCGTTAGGCGGCGTGGTCAACCTGCTCAGCCGGCGGCCCGGCGACGAGCAGGCGCATACGATGCTCGTGAACCAGACGTCGCGCAACGGGACCGATGGCGTGGCGTTCCTGTCCGGCCCGATGTCCGAACAGTGGGGTTACACGCTGCTCGCCGGCGCGCATCGTCAGGCGCGCAGGGACCTGGATTCCGACGGGTGGACTGACGTGCCCGGCTACGAGCGCCTGGTCGTGAGGCCGCGCCTCTACTACGGGGGAGATGGCGGCAGCACCGCGTTCCTCACCGCAGGAGTGACCCTCGAGGACAGGGAGGGTGGGACGCTGCCCGGGGGCTCGGTGCCAGGCGGAGGAAGCTTCACCGAAGCGCTTCGCACCCGCCGGGCGGACATCGGCGGACTCACGCGCTGGCGGCTGGGAGCCGGACTTCCGGGCGGCAGCATACTGACGATGCGCGGGTCCGCGATGGAGCAGCGACACGACCACGAACTCGGTTCGGTGAAGGAGGACGACCGTCACCATACCTGGTTCGGCGAGGCCGCGATCACGGTGCCTCAGGTGATTGCGGGAACCCCGGTGACGTGGGTCGCGGGCGCTGCGTTCCAGCGGGAGGAGTACGACAATCGCGATGTGCCGGACGTGTCGTATTCCTACTCGGTGCCATCCGCATTCGCGCAGGTGGACATGGATCCGCTCGCATGGCTTTCTCTGTCCACGAGCATTCGCCTGGACGCGCACAGCGACTTCGGCACGGCGGTCCATCCGCGGTTCTCCGTGCTGTTGAGAAGGCCATCGCCGGAGGGACTCTTCGCGGACTGGACCACGCGTCTCTCGGCCGGCACCGGCTACTCGGCACCGACGCCGTTCACGGACGAGACCGAGGCGACGGGCCTCACGCCGGTCATCGTGCCGGCCGCTGGCCTGAAGTCCCTGGCGGCGGAGCGCGCGCAGAGCGCATCGCTGGACGTTGGCGGCCCGATCGTGGCGTCGTTCGGCACGATGGAGTTCAACTTCACGGCGTTCGGCTCCCGCGTGTCCCGTGCGCTTCAGGTGAGGCATGTGGGTGGCTTCACCGACGCCTTCCCGATTCGCCTGAAGCTGGAGAACGCGCCCGCACCCACGCGCACGTGGGGCGGCGAGCTTCTCGTGAGGCTCACGCGGGAGCTCGGCGCCGCGGACATGGACGAGGAGCTGGAAGGCCTCGATGAGCCGCACGAAGAGGAGGGCGACCATCACGACGAGCCGCCCGCACTGCGCATCACGGGCACGTACACCTTCCTTCGCTCCACGGAGTGCGATCCCGCTTTCCCTGCCCCGTCGCCGGGCGCCGCGTGCGTGCGTCGTGAGGGACCGCTGACACCGCGTCACTCGGCAGGCATGGTGGCCAGCATCGAGCAGCACGGCAGCTTTCGTGTCGGCCTGGAGCTCTATTACACCGGCGTGCAGGCGCTGGACGACAACCCCTATCGAACGCGAAGCCGTCCGTACCTGATCGCCGGGATACTGGGTGAGCGTGCGTTCGCGACCCGTGCGGGCGATGCGAGGGTGTTCGTGAACTTCGAGAACATCACTAACGTAAGGCAGACACGGCATGACCCGCTCGTGAGGCCCTCACGAGGCCCGGGCGGAAGGTGGACGACGGATGTGTGGTCAGACCTGCACGGGTTCACGGTGAACGCCGGGGTGAGGTGGGAGTTCTAGCAAGGCGCGCGACCGCATTGCATTGCGGGGCTGGTGCACGTGCACCAGCCCCGCAATGCATCACCGCTCACCCGCAGGCCGGCTACAGCCCCAGCGACCTCGCCACGTTGATGCGGCCCTTTCCGTAGAACGGATCGGTGCCATTCTGGCCGAGGTCGTCCGCACCCTGCTGAATGCGGGCACGGATCTGGGCAGGATTCCGGCCCAGATCCGCCGCCAGGAGCGCCGCCAGACCGGTGACGTGCGGCGCAGCCATGCTGGTTCCGATGGAGCCAATCGTGAACGTGTTCGAGCTGGCGCATGGAGCGGCCAGCGGCGGATCGGTCGGCGCCGGACGGGCGGCCGCAAACAGCAGCGTGAAGCGCGAGCAGCCCTGCCACACGTACGTCGTTGCGGAGGGGTCGGCCGCGGTTCCTCCAGGCGCAGCTACGTCAATGGCAGAGCGCCCGAAGTTCGTGTAGGGCGCAGGCGCGTCCACGTCAGGCAGCTGCCCGTCCGCACCCGCCGCTCCCGTGGGGCCCGTAGCCGAGACGCACAGCGCGTTGGGGGCGTCGCAGTAGATGGCGTACGTGTCTCCATCCCTGTCGAGATTCTGGCCGGCGTTGCCGGCCGCCACTACGAGGAGCATCCCGCTGGTGTGCGCGTAGTTTGTAGTGCGGTTGATGAGCGCGTTGAATCCGGGGAATCCGCTTCGCGCCAGTTCGCTCTTGCTGAAGCTGCCACCGATGCTGATGTTCGCCACGTGCGCGCCGTTGTCTGCAGCCCAGCGAATGCCGGCCAGCACGGCCGCAGTCGGGCAGCTGCCGCGCATGTTGCAAACCTTCACCCCGATGAGCGTGGTGTGCGACGTGACGCCCGCGTTCACGAAGGCGTTGCTAGCCACCGTGGTGCCTACGTGCGTCCCGTGGAAGTTCAGGTCGGCTATCGGATGGTGCGATCCCGCGAAGTACTTGGCTATGGAGTCAGCCTCGCCTACCAGGTCGATCGACCTGGACAGGTCCACCAGGCCGATAAGGTCGAAGTGTCCATAGTCCAGGCCGGTGTCGAGAATGGCGACCGTCACCTCACTGCTGCCGAGCTTGCCCGCGTCCCACGCAGCCGGCGCCGAGATGGCGCGATGATGCCACTGTCGCGGAAAGAAGAAAGCCGTTTCGGGCGCCTCGGGTGAATCCACCATTCCGTCAGCCTCGAGGGTGGCGAGCTCCCCCGCCGGCTCGGGGATGCTGAGGGCGATCTCCGGTTCCACGTATGACACGCTCTTCATTCCGCGCAGCTGGGAGACCTGCGCCGGCGTGAGGCCGCTGACGGCCGCGAAGCCCAGGGCGTCGTCGGTCAGTTCCACCGTTCCGCCCATCTGCTCGATTCGGGCGGCGACGTCAGCAGGAAGCCCCGATCCCTGACCGAATATCACGAGCTGCCGACCCGTCAGCGATTCGGCATCCAGAAGCATCGGCTGGCCCTGCTTGAGCGTCAGGGTGGGGTCGGCTTCATTGACGGTGATCGGGTCGGCGCACGCAACTACGCCGAGTAGCAGCGCGAGTGCGCCCAGCTGTCTGTAGTGAGGCATGAGTCTCTGCGGGCTGGATGTGAACGGAAGTCGAACCCTGCCATGCGCGCGGTGCGGCGTGCGAGCGTGGCGCCGCCGCATCATATACAGCGGCGCACGCGTTCCGTCCAGACCTAAACGGCTGGGGTCAATACAGTTAGCAAGCCCAGCCGTGGACCGTGCGGGGGGCGGTCCCCGGAGTGCGTGCCGCCATGAATCGCGCACTCCCCGAGATGTGTGCCTCAGTGGTAGCGCCGTGCTGCGACCTGCGTGCAATATCGTGAGGGCATGCTCAGGCTTTCGTATTGCGCCCCGCTCTCGAGAGCGGAACCATCTTTATCACAACCGGATCAGGTCATGTCGTCAGATCACCGCGTCTTTTCCATGAAGTTCTCCGGCGTATACCCTCTGTACGTAAAGAAGGCCGAGCGCAAGGGCCGGACGAAGGAGGAAGTGGACCGGATCATCAGCTGGCTCACCGGATACAGCGAAGCCGGCCTGAAGAATCAGCTGGAGAGGGAGTGCGACTTCAGGACGTTCTTCAACGAGGCACCTGCGCTGCACCCGAACAGCTCCATGATAAAGGGAGTGGTATGCGGAGTTCGGGTGGAGGAGGTTGAAGACCCGCTCATGCGGAAGATCCGTTACCTGGACAAGCTGGTTGACGAGCTCGCGAAGGGTAAGGCGATGGAGAAGATCCTGAGGGCGTGAGG
>CAYQAO010000141.1:0-4739 GCA_964415485.1 uncultured Gemmatimonadaceae bacterium | reverse complement strand
CAGCACGTTCCCTTCGACATGGAGTCGGTGGAGATGGACTTCCAGATCCTCGACCCTGACGACACCGATCGCGAGATGCAGGTGCTGCTGGTCGCCGCGAAGCGCGAGCTCGTGGAGGACAAGCTCCGTCTTCTCGCAGACGCCGGCCTGCAGGCCAGCGTCGTGGACGTTGACGCCTTCGCGCTGCACAACGCCTTCGAGATGAATCACCCCGATGCCATGAACGGCATCGTGGCCCTGGTGAACGTGGGACACGAGTTCACCACCGTGAACATCCTCGAGCACGGCGTACCGGTGCTGACTCGTGACCTCACGCTCGGCACCCGCCGGTTCTCCGAGGACCTGCAGCGCGATCGCGGACTCTCGGCCGAAGAAGCGCACACGATGCTCTGCGGCTTCGACCGTTCCGAGCACCTCGATGCTGTGATCTCCGCCCGCGGCGAAGAGATCGCGGTGGGAGTTGAGCGCGCTGCGGCCTACCTGGCGCAGAGCACGCGTGGTCGCGACCGCCTGCGTGCCGTCTACCTGTGCGGCGGCGGCGCCCGAGTTCCCGGACTTTCCGAAGTCCTCGCCCAGCGGCTCCGCGTCCCCGTGACGCTGGCTAACCCGCTGGCAACCCTGAAGGTGCGTGACGGCGCTCTCGAATCGCTCGTCACTGACGAAGTCGCGCCGATGCTGATGCTCCCCATCGGCCTCGCACTCCGTACGGCGGCCTGAACCCGCGGCGAATCCAATGATCGAGATCAATCTCCTCCCCGGTGCAACGCGGAAGACCCGCGGATCCGGTGGCTTCGACCTCGCGGCGCTCACCGGATCGCTCGGTTCGCGCATCCGCGATCCCTACATGCTCAGCGCGGTCGGCGCGAGCGTGGCGGCAATCCTGCTCGTCGGGTTCATGCACGTCACGCATTCGGCCAAGGCTGCGGAGATGGAAGAGCGCTACCAGGCTGCACGCGCCGACTCCGTGCGCTATGCGGCGGTGATCGCCGATCGTCGCTCGGCGGAAGCCCAGCGTGATTCGGTGCTGCGCCAGATAGACATCATCCGCGCCATTGACGACGATCGCTACATCTGGGCGCACATCATGGAGGAAGTGAGCCGCGCGCTCCCGGCCTACACCTGGCTTACGTCGGTGCAGCAGACCAGCGCTGTGGTCACGGCTGCGGCCACCGCCACCGCCGAGGCGCCCGCCACCAACGCAAAGGGCAAGGGCAAGGCGGCGTCCGACGCTTCCTCCGACGTGCCTGACGGGCCCACCCGCGCGCCGAAGTTCCGCATCGTCGGACAGACGGTGGACATCCAGGCGCTCACGCACTTCATGAAAACGCTCGAGGCGTCGCCGTTCATCCAGCGCGTGCAGCTCTCGCGCTCCGACATGGCGCTCGCCGACGGCAAGCAGATTACCGAGTTCCACCTGGACGCCGAGTACGAGATTCCGCCGCGCGAGCAGCTTCGTACCGTCCCCATCAACCTGGCGGTGAGGTAAACCATGGCGCTGCTCCCTTCGAACCAGCGCGACCAGACCATGGTACTGCTCGCCCTCGTGGCAGCGGTAGCCGTGGGAGCGTACTGGTACTTCTACTACGATCCCCGCGCCACGGAGCTGTCCGACAGGACCGCACACGTGGAGCAGATGGAGATCAACAACATCCGCGCGAAGGCCGAGATTGCCCGCGGGGATGAAGATGACCTCAAGCGTCAGGCAGCGGAGTACAGGGAGAACCTGGATCTCATGCGTCGCCTCGTGCCCACGGAGAACGAGCTGCCGGACCTCCTGGAGCAGGTGTCCACCGCTGCCCGCCGGGTTGGCCTGGACATCTCCACGGTCGAGCCGGTTCCGGTGATCGTGGGCGAGGAGTTCGACACCTATCGCTATCGCCTCTCGCTGGAGGGTGGCTACCATCGCGTGGGTCAGTTCCTCGCGAACGTCGGCTCGCTCACGCGCATCGTTGCGCCCGTGAACCTTCAGCTGGAAGCGTCCCGCAACCAGCCCGGCAGCAACAACTCGGGCGGACCGCGCAACCAGTCGCCGGGTGAGGCGGCCGTGCTCACGAAGTTCGAGCTCCAGACGTTCGTTGCGAAGTCCGGCTTCGTGCCTGACGGCGCGCAGGTGGTGCAGGTGTCCGACGAATCAAGGAGCAACTGATGACGTTCCCCAGTCTTGTGAGAGGCGTGCTCTCGGTTGCGGCGACGGTTGCGCTCACCGCGCTTCCGCTCGCGGCCCAGGGAGCGCCCGAGGCGAAGACCTCCACCAGCGAAGCCGGATATCGCACCGCCGCGTCCGCGGATTCCGCTGCCCTTCCGGTTCCCGTCACCACCAGCGAGATGGAGGGACGGCTCACGCTCCGTCGTGAGGTGTTCTCGTACTCGAGCGGCGGCCGGCGTGATCCGTTCGCATCCCTCATGAGCACTGGCGAGATTCGCCCGCTCGTGAGCGACCTTCGCCTCGTGGCAGTCGCGTTCGACTCCCAGGGGCGCAACTCCGTCGCGATCCTTCGCGACCTGGAGACCAACGAGCAGTACCGCGTGCGTGTAGGGCAGCTGCTCGGCCGCCTGCGCGTCGCACGCATAGGCAGAAAGGATGTCACGTTCACGATCGAGGAGTTCGGCTTCAGCCGGCAGGAAACGCTGACGGTGGGCGACTCCGCAACCCAGAGGACGCAGCAATGAGCCGTGTCACAACCTCGGTCGCAAGCCTGGCGGCCGTACTCACTCTCGGCGTGACCGTGCCTGCCGCCGCTACGACGCATGCCGTTGGTGCCGCTGCGCAGGCTGTTGAGGCCGTGACCGGTGTTCGAGTGGCCCCGGCCACCGGCCGCACCGAGATCATGATCAATGTCAGCGGTGACGTGCGCATCGAGGACTTCGTTCTCGAGAACCCGCACAGAATCGTGCTCGACCTGCACGGCGCGCGACTCGGACTTCCCGCCGACTCGTACGATCGTCAGGCGCGAGGTGCCCTCAGGAACCTTCGCTTCTCGCAGTTCCGCGATGACGTCGTCCGCGTCGTGCTGGACCTCGACGCTTCGCGTGCCTACTCGATCCTCGATCGCGACGGCGTGGTTCGCGTAGCCATCGAGGGCGGAAGCACCTTCGCCGAGTGGAGTGCCGGCCAGGCGCCCCGCGCGACGGCGGTCGTTGGCAGCGCCGAAGTGGTTATGCAGGACGAGCCCGTCCTCGTCGTGCAGCCCGCCCCGGCGCCTCCGCAGCCTTCCCGTGACGCGTTTGCCAGCACGCCCGGCGGCACGCTTACCATGCAGTCGCAGGCCCGCCGCATCACCGTCACATACGACAACGCGGACATCCGCGACGTCATCGCAGCCTTCGCGGCGTTCTCCGGACGCACCATCGTCACCGGACGCGACGTGCAGGGTAACGTGACCGCAGAGATCAAGGACCAGCCCTGGGACGTGGCACTCAACGCCATCCTCACGGCGCAGGGTCTCGCTGCCTCGCAGGAAGACGGCGGCATCATCACGGTGGACAGCTACAGAAACATCCTTGCGCGCCAGTCCAGTGAGCCGCTGGTCACGCGCCTGGTGCAGGTGAACTACGCACCTGCCGGCTCGCTGGTGGAGACGGTGAAGTCGCTCCTGTCGCGTGACTGCGCCGGCTTCACTCAGAGCATGGCCGGCGGCGCCGGTGCAGCTGGCGGCGCAGGCGGCAACAACCAGTGCATCACGCGCGGCCAGGTGATCGCGGACAGCAGCACGAACACTCTCGTGATCAGCGAAGTGCCCTCGCGCATGGGCGAGATCACGAACTACATCCGCCAGCTCGACGTGCGCACGCCGCAGGTGGCCATCAAGGCAAAGCTCATCTCGGTGAATCGCACGCAGTCCGAGCAGCTGGGCGTGAGCTACGACTTCGGCAACAGCGGCACGTTCTTCAATACGCTCGCGCCGCGCGTTGACCCGGACGGCAACCCGATCGACGGTGAGTTCGTGGTGACCCTCGGCGGTAACGCACTGGCGGGCGTGGCGAATGCCAACCGCAAGTACCGTCAGGGTTCCGCGCTCAACCTGATCTTCACCACCATGCTGGGCCGCTACAGCCTCACGACGTTCCTCGACGCGCTCTCGGAGGCCCAGCTCTCCGACGTGCAGGCCGAGCCGAGCATAGTGACGCTGGACAACCGTACGGCCCGCGTGCTCGTCGGACAGGAGACTCCGATCCGGGTGATTGACGCCGGTAGCGTTGGCCAGGTCGGCCAGGCTCCGCGCGCCACGGTGGAGTTCAAGGAGACCGGTATCATCCTCGAGGTGACGCCGCACATCACGAACAACCGCCAGATCCTCATGAACGTGTCCGCCGAGCAGTCGGCGATCAACAACATCGGCGGTGACCTGGGTTACGTGTTCGACAAGCGTCAGGCGCGCAGCCAGGTGCTGGTCGGCGACGGCGAGACGGCGGTGATCGGTGGCCTGACGCAGACGACCATCACCAAGAACCGCACCGGAATCCCGGTGCTCTCCCGCCTGCCGCTGATCGGTGCACTGTTCAGCCAGACGGACAGCCGCGAAGTGAAGCAGGACCTGCTGATCCTGCTCACGCCGCGAATCGTGGACGAGGGAGATACGAGCAGGTAGCAGGGTCGATCTCCAGAGCGGCTGAGAAAGCGAGAAGGACCGGGGAAGCCCGGTCCTTCTCGCTTTCAGCTACTCTGGAGGCGATTACCTTGTTGGAGGGAAGAGGGAAGAGGGAAGAGGGAAGAGGGAAGAGGGAAGAGGGAAGAGGGA
>CAYQAO010000140.1:0-4817 GCA_964415485.1 uncultured Gemmatimonadaceae bacterium | reverse complement strand
TGGTGTGGGAGGGGAGTAGCGAGGATCCCTCGCTACCCCCTATCCCGATTTTTGGGGGTATCGGGTGCTGGGGCTTAGGTCGAGCTCTCTGCGCCGAGCGCACCACGTGGTCCGCAGCGGCGAGTCAGACGTTCGCGCATGGGAGCCCCGACACCTGACACCCAGCACCTGACACCGACCAAATCGACGGGCGCGGCGAAGCCGCGCCGCGTCTCCTCACTCTCCCGTATGCGCCATGTAGTCCTCCGCACTCATCAACGAATCCATCTCCTCCGGATTCGTCAGGCGGATCTTCAGCATCCA
Organism: uncultured Gemmatimonadaceae bacterium; assembly: GCA_964415485.1. Classification (GTDB taxonomy): domain Bacteria; phylum Gemmatimonadota; class Gemmatimonadetes; order Gemmatimonadales; family Gemmatimonadaceae; genus JBBQHX01. The sequence goes on along the minus strand of CAYQAO010000140.1, from coordinate 4,514 downwards.
GCCGTCCCCGTAAGGGTCGGAGTTCACCAGGTTGGGCTCCTGGTCGAGGCGATCGTTCACTTCCACCACCTCGCCGGACAGTGGCGAGAAGAGCTCCGATACGGCCTTCACAGCTTCCACGGTGCCGAAAACCTCGTTCGCGGTAACTGTGTCGCCGGCCGTCGGAAGCTCCACGTAAACGATGTCGCCCAGCTCGCTCTGAGCAAAATCCGTGATGCCCACGATTACGACGCCGTCGTCATCGCTCTGCTTCACGTACTCATGCTCCTTCGTATACCGCAGATCCGTCGGTGTATCGGCCACGATGATAAGCTCCGGAAAGAATGTGAGGACGGGCGTAGTCTAGGCAGCGTCGAAGAGAAGTGTCAAGCGAGCGAGGCGCGTACCTCACCGGACGACGATCGCAACAGGCGCGCGAGACTCGCGCAGGCCGAGTGCCAGTGGCACTCGAAGCGGGTCAATGGCGGAATGATTCGCCGCCGGGATCCCAGTCGTGATCGCGCGGCGTGCCTTCGGCTGGCGTGGTGACGCCGTTGTCACGCCTCGCCGACCGGGTGGCCGCGTCCCGAATCAGCTGGTCCCAGACCTCGTTCACTCTCGCCTCCAGCACCTCCAGCGTACTGTCGTTCTCTATCACGAAGTCGGCGCGCGCACGCTTCAGCTCAGCAGGCATCTGGGCAGCGATCATCTGCATGGCTTCCGTCTCGTGCAGTCCGCGGTCCCGAACCAGCCGCTCGAGCCTTATCGGCCGCGGCGCGTCCACGAGGATTACGTAATCGAACTCGTTCGCCAGTCCTCGCTCGAACAACAGTGGTATGTCGGATACCACGATTCGCTCGCCACGCTCCCTGGCCTCGGCGAGCTCCTGATCGCGCAGGCGCTTCACTTCGGGGTGGACGATCCGGTTCAGCTCTTCCAGCTCGTCGTGGTCGCTGAACACGCGGCTTCGCAGCGCGGCCCTGTCGAGAGTGCCGTCCGGGTTGAGCACCGAGCTTCCCCAGCGGCGTGCAATGCGTTCCAGTGCAGGGGAGCCCGGTCTCACCGCCTTACGCGAGAGCACGTCTGCATCGATGAGTTCGGCGCCGCGCTCCTGGAGGATGCGGGCCACAGTGGACTTTCCGCTGGCAATGTTGCCTGTGAGGCCTACATGTAGCACGGCGGGAGGGGAGAGAGGTTGGAGTCGGCTGCTGCACAGGGAGCTGCACTCCTCGCAACAATGTACGTCGGAAGTTTCGTTCTGACACGTGAAAGTTGCGGCGGTGTACGAGGCGAGCACGTCCGTAGTGCGCCGGAGCCCCCTTCGGGATCCAGGGGCCCCTACTCGCGTCCACGTGCCGGTTCAACCCTGCCGGCGGGGTGCGGAATTGCGACTCGGGCGCCGCGGCGCGGGACGGCCATTTTCCGGGCGGCCATGAGAGGGCGTGTGCGCGAGCGCGGTGCTATAGTGGAGCAGGCCGGCGCGGCGAGGGGATTCCATCGTGCCCTTCGCCGGTTCCCCGGTCGCACGTTAGGCGGTGTGGCGGACCTCAACCTGAGAGCTCATGGCAACTGCATCGGCGCGAGAGGCGGGCGGGGACGCAGGGTTCGTCGGCAACGACAGGATCCTGTTCGGCATCATACTCGGTGTACTGGCGTTCTGGCTATTCGCCCAGACCACGCTGAACATCTCGCCGGACATGGCCGAGGACCTCGGCATCGAGAACAGCGTGATGAACATCGCGGTATCCATCACCGCGCTCTTCTCCGGCATCTTCATCGTGGTGATCGGAAGTCTCGCCGATCGCTTCGGGCGCGTGCGGGCGGTCAATATCGGGTTCGTGCTGAGCATCATAGGCTCGCTGCTGGTCGGGTTTGCGCCGTCCGGCAGCCTGGCGGCACCGTTTCTCATGCTTGGCAGAATCTGCCAGGGACTCTCCGGGGCGTTCATCATGTCTGCGAGCCTTGCCCTGGTGAAGACCTACTGGCACGGTGCCTCACGACAGCGTGCCGTGTCGCTGTGGTCCATCGGCTCATGGGGCGGATCGGGATTCGCTGCGCTCTTCGGGGGGCTGATGGCGCAGAACGTGGGTTGGCGCTGGATCTTTTTCGGCGCCGCCGCAGTCTCGGTGATCGGCATGGTCATGGTGCGGGGAACGCCCGAGAGCAAGGCCGAGGCGGAGGGGAAGTACAGGTTCGACACGGCCGGCGTGCTGACCTTCATGGTGATGATGGTCGCGCTCCAGGTGTTCGCGACGCAGGGAGGGACGTTCGGCTGGGGCAGTCCCGTGACTCTCGGCCTTCTCGCGACTAGCATCGTATTCGCGTTCCTCTTCTATCGAGTGGAATCGGGCAACCCGGACGGTTTCGTGGACTTCAAGCTGTTCGCGAACCCCACGTACACGGGCGCAACCATCTCGAACTTCCTCCTCAATGCCACGGCGGGAATCCTGATCGTGGCCATGATGCTCGTGCAGACCGGCGGCAACATGTCGGCGCAGGAGGCCGGCTTCCTGACCATCGGATACGCGCTCACCATCGTGATGTTCATCCGACTGGGCGAGAAGCTCCTGCAGCGCTTCGGGCCGAGGCGACCGATGATCTGGGGCTCGCTGATCGTGGGTGCCGCGATCATCTGCCTGATGCCGACCAACCTTACGCTGGATACCTACAAGATTCTGGCGGTCGTGGGCTTCAGCCTGTTCGGACTTGGTCTGGCGTTCTATGCGACGCCGTCAACGGATGCGGCGCTGTCTGCGCTGCCTGACGACCAGGCCGGAAGCGGAGTGGGCATCTACAAGATGGCCTCCTCGCTCGGCGCCTCATTCGGCGTGGCGATCTCGGCCACGGTGTTCACCGCGGTCAGCCAGAGTGGCGACTCGGTTCAGTGGATAGAGGGAGTCATCAGCTACGTTGGACGCCAGGACAATCTTGCGGTGCGTGAAGCGGCATTCTTCGCCCTGGCTATTAACCTGCTGATGGTGGTAGGAGCCATCGTGTCCATCATGCTGACCATTCCCAGGCAGCGTGTGGCGGAATAGGCCTCCTGACAAGGACACGAAACCCAGAAAGAGCGGATTCCAAGATGAGCAAGATTCTCGAGGCGCTCACGGCTTACGAGGGCCAGATGAAGGAGTGGTTCGAGCACATGCACCGAAACCCCGAGCTCTCGATGCAGGAGGCGGAAACCGCCGGCTACATCGCCGGGCTGGTGAAGGAATGGGGCTATGAGGTGGAGACCGGAGTCGGCAAGCACGGCATCGTGGCGTCCCTGTCCGCGGGTAACGGGACGAAGTCCATAGGCCTGCGGGCCGACTTCGACGCGCTCCCGATTCAGGAGGTGAACGATCTTCCGTACCGCAGCCGAGTGGACGGGGTCTCGCACCTGTGCGGCCACGACGGTCACACAACCATGCTGCTCGGTGCGGGCAAGTACCTGGCTGATACCAGGAACTTCAACGGAACGGTACGTCTCATCTTCCAGCCGGGTGAAGAGACGATGGAGGGTGGTCCGGCAATGATCCGCGATGGCCTCTTCGATCGCTTCCCGGTGGACGCTGTCTTCGGAATGCACAACATGCCCGGGCTCGAACTCGGCCGGATGTACTTTGCCGATGGCGAGGTGATGGCAGCAGTGGACCACTGGGAAATCGAGCTGACGGGTCGCGGCGGGCACGGTGCAATGCCGGAGCGAGCCATAGACCCTGTCGTGGCCGGTTCAGCGCTCGTTATGGCACTTCAGACCATCGTGTCGCGAAACGTGTCGCCGCAGCATCGGGCGGTAGTAACGATAGGTGCATTTCAGGCCGGCAATGCCGGGAACGTGATCGCGCAGACGGCCATCCTGCGACTGTCCATTCGAACCACCAGTCCCGAAGATCGCGAGATGGTTCTCAACAAGGTTCGCGACCTCACGCGTACGCACGCTGAGGGGTTCGGATGCACCTACGAGATTCGGGAGGGAACTCCTGGCGCGGTCCTCGTGAACGACACTGCGGAGACGATGCGAGCTGCCGACATCGCCCGGGCCGCGTTCGGCGAGGACCAGGTGGAGTATCCCGGCCCCACGTTCCTGGCGTCCGAGGATTTCGCCTTCATGCTGCAGGAGCGGCCCGGCACCTACTGCTTCATCGGCAACGGCGACACTCCCATGGTTCACCACCCGCAGTTCACGCTGGACCAGCGGATTCTCCCGAAGGGGGCTGCATACTGGGCTGCGTTGGTGGAGGGGTACCTGAGCTGAGGGAAGAGGGAAGAGGGAAGAGGGGCTAGGGACTGGGGACTGGGGGCTGTCATCCCGCACGAGTTTAGCCCTACAATTGTCATCCCGCACGAGCGAAGCGAGTGTCGGGATCTGCTTTCACGGCGTAGTGGCCAGCTCCGGCGCAGGGCGAGCAGGTAACGAAGCTCCGCGCGGGAGGACACTCGCGGAGCTTCGTCTGCAAATGGAGCCAATAAGAGAAGCCTCACGCGGAGGGCGCGGAGAACGGCATGGCGCTTGTAGTTCCATGTGCCTGGGTTTTCTCCGCGTCCCTCCG
>CAYQAO010000139.1:0-5070 GCA_964415485.1 uncultured Gemmatimonadaceae bacterium | reverse complement strand
GACGCGTTCGGCAGCCGGCCGCAGCCCGACTGAAGTTTGATTACCGACTACTGACCACGCTGTATTTCCATGCCCCGCGACAAGATCATACTCGCCTGCAGCGAGTGCAAGAATCGCAACTACTTCACCACGAAGAACAAGCGCCTGCATCCTGAGCGCGTGGAGTGGAAGAAGTACTGCCCGCGCTGCAACACGCACCAGCTGCACAAGGAAACGAAGTAGCCATGGCCACAGAGCTGGCCCGAGAGGGTTTCGTCGGTCGTACCACCACGTTCTATCGTGAGGTGGTGGCCGAGATGAAGAAGGTGACCTGGCCGGACCGGGCGCAGGTGCGCCAGCTCTCGATCGGCGTGGTTATCCTGTCGCTCATCGTCGGCGGCGTTATTGCGATCATGGACATCTCGTTCCGCGCCGTGTTCATGCAGTGGCTGCCCGCGCTCTTCGCGGGAGGCTGAACATGGACCTTGAGCATCGCTGGTACGCAATCCAGACGACGGCGGGGCACGAGAACAAGGTTCGGTCGCTGATCCAGCGCAGGGTTGATGCTGATCCGGCCGAGCCGGAGAAGCGCCTGATTCGTCAGGCGCTGGTGCCCACGCAGGAAGTTGTGGAGATCAAGAACGGGAAGAAGGTCACGGTGGAGCGGAAGCTCTTTCCGGGGTACGTCCTGGTGGAGATGGTGTGGAACCAGGAGACATCCCACGTGATCAATTCCATTCAGGGCGTATTGAAGTTCGTGGGGCACGAGCGGACGCCCATGGCGCTCCGCGCTGACGAGGTCAACCGTCTCCTTGGCATCGCTGACGAGACGGAGGCCGAGGAGCCCCAGGAGGAGATTCCCTTCCTGGTCGGTCAGGCTGTCCAGATCACCGAGGGTCCGTTCACGGATTTCAACGGTACGGTCGAGGAAGTCATGTCGGACAAGGGGAAGGTGCGCGTGTCGGTGTCGCTGTTCGGACGCCCGACGAGCGTGGAGCTGGATTACCTGCAGTTGAAGGGGTACTAGAAGGGCGGCTGCCGGTTTCCGGCAGCCTGCTTGCTGCTGCTGCCGGCAGTTGACAGCCGGCTCTGGCAGCGCAGTACGTCGCCCACCACTGCGACGCTAAGCCTTGAGTGGGAGTCCAGGACCCGGGCCTGACGGTACGGGTCGCAACCAGAGGACGTGAGAATGGCAAAGAAGGTCACCGGATTCGTCAAGCTGCAGATACCTGCAGGAAAGGCGACGCCGGCGCCCCCGGTTGGAACCGCACTGGGTCCGCAGGGGATCAACATCATGTCGTTCTGCAAGGAGTTCAACGCTCGCACGCAGGGACAGGATACGATCCTTCCGGTGGAAGTGACGGTTTACGCCGACAAGAGCTTCACCTTCATCCTGAAGACGCCGCCGGCTGCGGTGTTGATCAAGAAGGAGGCAGGGCTCGACAAGGGTTCCGGTCAGCCTAACAAGACCAAGGTGGGGTCCGTCACGCGCGAGCAGGTGCGCAAGATCGCCGAGATCAAGATGCCGGACCTCAACTGTGACACCGTCGAAGCGGCCATGGCGATGATCGCCGGCGCCGCGCGCTCGATGGGTGTCGAGGTGCGCGACTGATGGCGCGCCAGGGCAAGAAGTACAGGGCAGCGCTCGCCACGGTTGACAGGGACGCGCGTCTGGCCGCCCGTGAGGCACTCGAACTCGTCAAGCAGGCGTCCTACGCCAGGTTCGACGAGAGCGTCGAGATCGCCGTACGGCTCGGCGTGGACCCGCGTCATGCAGACCAGGTGGTGCGCGGCACGGTCACCCTTCCCGCCGGCACCGGTCGCACGGTGCGCGTGCTCGTCATCGCTGTCGGTGACAAGGCTCGTGAGGCAGAGGAGGCGGGAGCCGATCACGTGGGTGCCGAGTACATCCAGCGCATCAAGGACGGCTTCCTCGACTTCGACGTGATGATCGCTACGCCGGACCAGATGGGCCAGGTCGGTCAGCTCGGACGCATCCTCGGCCCCCGTGGCCTGATGCCGAACCCGAAGACCGGTACCGTCACCTTCGACGTCGGGCGCGCCGTTCGGGAAGTCAAGGCCGGAAAGATCGAGTTCCGTGTGGACAAGGGCGGGAACGTTCATGCCGCCATCGGAAAGGTGTCTTTCCCGGTCGAGGCGCTCGAGCAGAACCTCGCGGCGTTCATGGACCAGATCGTGAGATCCAAGCCATCGGCCGCCAAGGGCGTCTACATCCGCAACGTCGCCGTCTCCAGCACCATGGGGCCTGGCGTCGCTGTTGACATCACGCCCTACAGGTAAGCCACGATGAAGCGCACAAGAAAGGAAGAGCTCGTAGCCGAGCTCAGCGAGAAGATGAAGGGCGCCACTGCGCTCTACTACACGGACTTCACCGGGCTGAACGTGAAGCGGATGACGGATCTCCGTCGCCGCCTCCGCAAGGCCGGCGTGGAGTACGTGGTCATAAAGAACACGCTCGCCCTTCGGGCCGTGAACGAGAGCGGCCTCACGGGCGAGAAGCTTCGCGGTCCCACCGGGATCGTAATCGCCAACGATGCCGTTGCAGGTGCAAAGGTCCTTTCCGACTTCGCGAAGGAAAACGACCAGCGGCCGTCGGTGAAGGGCGGAATGTTCGAGGGCCAGGCGATTGACGTGGAGCAGGTGAAGAAGCTCGCGTCCATGCCGTCCCGCGAGCAGATGCTCGCCGAGCTCGGAGCCGGGCTCCAGGCGCCAATGGCCGGATTCGTCGGCGCTCTGAATGGATTGCTTTACATGATGGCTGGTGCGCTCGAAGCGCTGCGTGCGCAGCGCGAAAGCGCCTGATTTCCCAGGCGTAAGCCTGATCTACCCCCAGGGTTGGGCCTGGGGAAATCAACGAGGAGAGTACGACAATGGCTAACGCGACCATGAGCAAGGACGAGATCCTCGAGGCGATCGGCAACATGTCGGTCTTCGAGCTCGCCGAGCTGATCGAAGCTTTCAAGGAGAAGTTCAACGTCACCATCGCTGCCGCCCCCGTGGGCGGTGCTGCTCCGGCCGCCGGTGGCGCCGCTGCAGCCCCGGCAGCCGAGGAGCAGACGGAGTTCGCCGTCATTCTCAAGGATGCGGGTGCGAAGAAGATCCAGGTGATCAAGGTCGTTCGCGAGATCACCGGCCTCGGCCTGAAGGAGGCGAAGGATCTGGTGGACGGCGCCCCGAGCGAAGTCAAGGCAGGCGTCTCGAAGGACGAGGCCAACCAGATCAAGGCCAAGCTCGAGGAGCAGGGAGCGGGCGTCGAGTTGAAGTGAGACGGGTCCCGGTGATGCAGGAACCGGGATGGACGGGCTCGAATCCAGTCACTCCCGGCATCCCGCATCACCGGGTCGCGCGGCCCTCGCGACTCGCCAGGTGTCCGCAATCCGTTCTCTCTTTCCCCTCGCGACCGTGCATGAATTCCGTCGCACAACAAACAGCAGTCCAGCCGCCTCGCCCCGCCCCGGATTCGAGTTCCGGGCCGGGGGCGAGGCTGTTTTCGCCTGCCCGTGGGTGATCCATGGCTGATATGATGAAGCAGATTTCCTTCTCAAAACTCGCGGAGGCGATGCCCATGCCTCACCTCCTCGAGATCCAGACGCAGGCCTTCGAGGCCCTGCTCCGAACCGACGCCGAAAGCAGTGAGCATGAGGATCTCGGTCTGGAGCGGGTGTTCAAGGACCTGTTCCCCATAACCGACGTCCACGAGAACTTCTCGCTCGAGTACGTGCGCTACGCCCTGGGCGAGCCCAAGTACTCGGTCGCGGAGTGCATCGAGCGCGACATGACCTACTCGGCGCCGCTGAAGGCGACGCTGCAGCTCGTGATCAACGAGGAGGTCAACGGCGTCAAGCGGCCCCGCAATATCATCGAGAAGGAGGTTTATCTCGGCGAGCTGCCACTGCTCACCGAGCTCGGCACCTTCGTGATCAACGGCGCCGAACGCGTCATCGTGAGCCAGCTGCACCGCTCTCCGGGCGTGGTGTTCGAGGAATCGACGCACCCAAACGGCCAGCGACTGCTCTCCGCCCGCATCATCCCCTTCCGGGGTTCGTGGGTGGAGTTCACGGTGGACATCCACGACGTCATCTACGTCCACATTGACAAGAAGAAGAAGTTCCCCGCCACCGCGCTCCTTCGCGCGTTCGGGGACGGTTCGGATGCAGACCTGCTGAACCGCTTCTTCGCCGTGCGCGAGCTCGACCTGACGATCGAGCGCGAGACGCCGCAGGAGCGTCGTGAGGCGATCGGCGCCATAGTCGCCGAGGACTTCACCCTGCCCGGCAAGCCGGCCGATCCGGATGCCCCCAGGCTGCGGACCAAGAAGGCCAGGGAGGAAGCCGAGCGCGCCTCCCAGGACCAGCTCATTCGCGTGGGCGACGAGCTCACGGAGACCATCTACAATCGTCTCCGCGAGATGGGCACCAGGTCCGTCAAGGTGTTTGCGTCGTACATGCGCATAGACCTCCGCGAGGAGCTCGCCGCGCTCGAGGACGGCGAGCGCGAGACGCCGCGCATCCTCGCAGTGGATGTCGTTGATCCGGAAACCGGCGAGGTGCTCGCCGAGGCTCACCAGGAGCTGACGCAGGCGCTGGCCAGGAGGCTGCGCAAGGCGAACGTCATTCACGTTCGCGTGTTCGCTCCGTCCGGCCGCGTGGAGTCCCCGCTCATCAAGAACACGCTGGCCAAGGATCCCACGGCCCGCATGCCGAAGACGGAAGAGCCTGTGACGCGGGAGCAGGGCGAGGAGCTCGCGCTCAAGCAGATCTACGCTCTTCTCCGTCCGGGCGAGGCGCCCAACACGGAGACCGCGCGTCAGGCGCTCGAGCGGCTGTTCTTCAGCCCCAAGCGCTACGACCTCGGCCGCGTGGGACGCTACAAGCTGAACCAGCGGCTCGGCCTCAACACGCCGCTCAACGAGAAGGTTCTCTCCAGGGACGACTTCGTCGCAATCATCCGTCACCTCGTGGAGCTCCACGAGGGCCACGGTGACACGGACGACATTGACCACCTGGGGAACCGTCGCATCCGTTCCGTTGGCGAGCTGATCGCCAACCAGTTCTCCGTCGGCCTGTCGCG
>CAYQAO010000138.1:0-5144 GCA_964415485.1 uncultured Gemmatimonadaceae bacterium | reverse complement strand
GCGGCGTAGATCCGGATCGTGGAGCCGCTCACCCCCCCAATCTCAGCGAACGCAAACACGGAGATCACCGCCACGACTATCGTGCCGATGAAGGCCAGGCCTGGTATGAGCTTTCGCCAGGGGATCCTGTTGGGATTCTGGTTGGAGAGCATGGGGAAGGGCTGGGTGAACTGCTTTGGCTGAGGAGTGCGCCGCCGCTTCGCGGCGTCGCATTATTTGGTCGGGGGACGGGTCTCGGCGCTCGGCCGGGAGTGAAGACTCGGGTGCGCCAGGACTGTCATCCCGCACTCGCTCCCTCTTCTCTGTCATCCCGCATGAGCGAAGCGAGTGTCGGGATCTGCTTGCAACTGGTAGTGGCCGGCTTCGGTGCAGGGTGAGTAGATCCCAGTGCTTCGCGCGGGATGACAGGGGAGTGAGACGCGGGATGACAGAACCCGAGGCAGTTCCACTAGTCCCCAGTCCCTCTTCCCTGTTCCCTTCGCAGTTATAATGTTGCCACATCATGCAAGCGAATAGCCATCCCGACCGAACATTGCCCGCGATCGTCACGGTGCAGTGGCTCCATTCGCACCTGAGCGACCCCCGCGTTCGCATACTCGACGCCTCCTGGTATCTCCCCTCCATGCAGCGCGACGCGGACGCGGAGTATCTGGCAGAGCACATTCCGGGCGCGGTGAGAGCGGACATCGACCTGCTGAGCGACCAGGCCACCGACCTGCCGCACATGCTCCCGGATGCCGAGCGCTTCGCGCAGATCGCAGGTGCGCAACTCGGCGTGGACGCGGATACGCATGTGGTCGTTTACGACGGCTCCGGCGTGAACCTGAGTGCTGCGCGCCTGTGGTGGATGTTCCGCGTCTTCGGTCACGACGCCGTATCGGTGCTGGACGGCGGTATGGCGGCCTGGCGTGCGGCGGGGTTCCAGACGGAGAGCGGGAGCGTTCGTCCGCCGGAGCGGAGCTTCCCGGTGAGAAAGGCCCGAGCTGACCTTGTTCGGTCGGCGAATGACGTGCTGGATCTCGTGAGGACGACGGGGACGTCACCTGAGGGACGGCCGACGCGGTTGGTGGACGCCCGCTCTGCCGCGCGCTTTGAGGGGAGTGCCCCGGAACCGCGTCCGGGTCTTCGCGGCGGACACATTCCGGGAAGCGTCAACCTGCCTTTCAACGAGGTGGTGGACCCTGCCACGGGATTGCTGCTGTCGGCGGCAGAGCTGCGGTCGCGCTTCGAGGCCGCGGGCGTGTCGCCTGACGATCCCGTGATACTCAGCTGCGGGTCGGGTACCAGCGCGTGCGCGGTGGCGCTGGCGCTGCACACCCTGGGGAACGAGTCGGTCGCGATTTACGACGGCAGTTGGGCCGAGTGGGGAGCGAGGGACGAGCTGCCGGTGGAGACGGGACCATCGCACATGGGGAGGAACGCATCGAAGTAATGGCAGATCCAGCGTTCATCGCATGTAGTTGCTACACGTTTGGCGGGTTCGGGAACGAGATGTAGGACTGAGACCTTGAGCGAGGTGGAGGGCCCATCGTCAGGCAGGCGGTGGGCCCTCTACCGTACTCGGGAAAGGCCTTCGCTCGACAAGAATCGGCACCATGCCGCGCACCGCGTTCACCGCCCAGCATCTGGTGAACGACGCGAGATCCTCACGGCGCAGCGGCATCTCGCGGATCACGCCCTCGTCGAGCAGCCGCGAGCGCTGCACGCCCGCCAGAAGTCCATGCTCCACCGGCGGCGTGACCAGCTCGCCTTCGAGCTCCACCACCAGGTTCGCGCGGGTGAGCTCCGTGAGATAGCCGTCGGCGTTCCAGAGCAGCACGTCGTCAGCATCGGGGAACCGTCGTGAGGCCGCTTCATGAGTCACGCGGTGCGTGGTCTTGTGGAACAGGAAGACGTCGTCCGTGTCCACCGGCTCGGCTGCGAGTGCTACGTGCCACGGCGCCTGATCTGCCGATTCCCGGGGCAACCGCACACTCGTCAGGCTCGGCGCACCGCTCGCAGCCACGGTTAGGCGTACGCGATGGACACCGGTTGCGTTCTCCGCTGCATGTACGGCAAGCACGGCGCGCACCGCGTCCATGTCCACCACTCGCGGCAGGTGCTTCGCCGAGCTCGTCAGGCGCGCCAGGTGGCGCTCCAGCAGCGGGTAGCAGCCATCCTCCAATCGCATGGTCTCCAGCAGGTCGAACGCAGGGCGTGAACGCATGACGATCGCGGCCTTCTCGAGCAGTTCCTCATACTCGGCCACCGGCGAAGAGTCCCACGTAATGCCGCCTCCGGTTCCGAACACGGCGGTTCCTCGCACCTTGTCTATCTCCAGCGTGCGGATCGCGACGTTGAAGACGTAGTCGCCACCGGGCAGGACTACTCCCACTGCACCGCAATACGCGCCGCGCGGACCATGCTCCAGGCGGTTGATCTGCCGCATGGCAGCGATCTTCGGCGCACCGGTGATCGAGCCGGACGGAAACAGCGCTGCGAAGGCCTCGCCCAGCGGAACGGGCGTGTCGCTCTTCGCCTCTATCGTGGACGTGAGTTGCCAGACGGTGGAGTGCCGCTCCGCTTCGAGCAGCCGCGTCACACTCACGCCGCCAGCACGTGCGACGCGGCCGAGGTCATTGCGCAGGAGGTCCACGATCATGACGTTCTCCGCACGGTCCTTCTCGCTCTCAATCAGGGCCGTTCGTTGCGCTCCATCCTCTGCGGGGAAACGTCCGCGACGAGCCGTTCCCTTCATCGGGCGCGTCGTCAGGCACCTGCCGCTCCGAGCAGCGAACAGCTCCGGCGACAGCGACAGCACCTGGCGATCGCCGAAGCTCAGGAACGCGGCGTAGGGAGGCCGGTGTCCACTCCGCAGGGACTCGTAAAGTGCCACTGCATCGCCGCGCCACTCCGCGTGCAGGCGGAGCGTATGGTTCACCTGATAGACGTCGCCCGCCACAATCCGCTCGCGAATCTCCGCCACCGCGGCCGCATGCGCTTCGCGATCCTGGCTCGGCGACCACGACAGCGAGAGCGGCTCATGTGCTGCGTCGTCAGGCGGCTCCACACGTTCTACCTGTTCCGCGCGAGCCAGGTGAAAGGCTGCGAGCGGCGCGCCACCCGTCGTACGCTGAGGGAAGGCGGCGTCGAATGCGGCCCCTGCCTCGTACGCCACGAACCCCACCGCGTAACCGCCCTCGCGCGCCCAACCATCCACCGCGTCGAGAAGGGCCGGTACCTCGCGCGCATCATATGCCGCCAGGGTCCGGACGCACCTACGCAGCGCGATACGTCTGCCAGGCTGTTCGCGAGGCGGACCACCGGGAGCGGACCAGTCGAAGTCCACTAGCGCAAGCGGTACTGGAGACATTTCGGGGATATATCCTGATCGAACAGGGATTTCGAAGCGAACTGATCTACCGACATGGCGCGGCGGGCTCTTACACTCCACGTGCGCCACGGGCCCGTTCGAACATATCGGCGAGCAGGGCCGTATTGGATCTGGAAGCGGCTGCCGCATGCGCTTCGCGTCCTTTTGTCTGGCGACCCGCATCACTTCTACATACCGGTAGTCCATGTTCTGGAATCACCCCGCGCCGTCGGGCGGGTGGAGGGCGGCTGCGCTCCGTGGCGCAGCCGCCCTCGTCGTAGCCGTCTGCGCGCTGTCGCACGGTTCTACCCCCGTCATGGCGCAGGAACCGCACGAACTCCCCTTCTCGGTAAGGGACGCCATGGCGCTCGCGCGTGAGCACCACCCGGCACTTGCCGCCGCCGGCGGGCGCCACCTGGCAGAGTCGGGGATGGCCTGGCAGGAGGCCGCGCTCCCCAATCCGGTGCTCGAGTGGGAGCGAGAGGGAATCGGCGGGCCAGTTGAAGCCGATCGCTTCCTAACCGTCAGCCAGTCGCTCGGCCTCACGGGCCGACGCCTCGCGCTCCGATCCGCGGCTCGCCAGGTGGATGCTCGCGCAATGGCCGACTCGGTCACCGTGATCCGCCACATCGAGGCCTCGGCCGCCGCCGCATACTGGCGTGCGTCGCTCGCTCGTGCGCTACTGGATGTCACAGTAGCGCAGCGTGAGGACGCCGAGCAGCTGGCCCGTGTGGAGGCTGACCGGGCGCGAGAGGGTGCGGTGGCCGAACTCGTCGCACTCAGGGCATCGCTGGAGCTCGAGCGCGCCCGGCTGGCGGAAGCCACCGCTCGCGCCGAATTCTCCCGGGCAACCGTAAATCTGACGCGTGCGGTAGGCGTCGACTCCCTGCCGCCCGTGCCACCGCTCGACCCGCAACCGCCGCGCACGACCGCGATCCCCACCCTTGAGGTCGCGCTCGAGGCTGCGCTCGAGCGTCGGAGCGACCTGGCGGCACTCCGAGCTGGCGCCCAGGTGGCGCGACACCGGCAGAGTGCTGAGCGACGTGCCACGCTGCCCGACGTATCGCTGCAGGCCGGAACGATGAGAAGCGCCGGCGTCGACATGCACACGCTAGGCGTTTCCGTGCCGCTCCCTCTCTTCGACCGCAATTCCGGTGGCCGCAAACGGGCCGCTGGCGAAGTCGCCGAGGCGAATGCGGAGCTCGATGCCGCTGAGCGATCCGCCCGCGCCGAGGTGAGAGCCGCAGTGGAAGCGCTCGACGCGCTCCTCGCCGCCCGCTCGCCTGGTAGCGACTCGCTCGCCGCGCGTGCGGCAGAAGTGGCCGAGATAGCCGACGCTGCATACGCCGCTGGCGGCGGCTCCCTGCTCGAGTTGCTCGATGCCCGCCGTGCCCGCGTCGAGGCATTCACCACGGCGCTGCAGTGGGCAGCCGAGCTGCGCCTCGCCCTGCTCGAGCTGGACCGCGCTACTGGCGCCCCGCTGCTCGAATCCCTGGAGACTCCATGATGCCCCGGAAGTCGATCTTCGCGCCGTCATCGACAGGCGTTTGCCGCAATAGCCCGCTCGCGGCCCTGGCCGCCGCGCTTCTTCTCGCGCCACTCGCAGGCTGTGGCGGCGGCGCCGAAGCCGCTCCTGCGCCGGTAGACACTCCCGGCGCCGGCGTCCACCGCGATACGGCCACCCTCGTGGATGAAGCGGTACGTCTGGCGGGACTCGAGCTGGCGCGAGCGGAGTCGCTCCCCTGGCGCGAGGCGTGGAGCGTCCCCGCCCGCCTGACGCTCGACCCGACGG
>CAYQAO010000137.1:0-5255 GCA_964415485.1 uncultured Gemmatimonadaceae bacterium | reverse complement strand
ATGCTCTCGAAGTCAGGGTCCGATGTGCGTGCCTAACTAATATCGCACGTCAGACTGAGCTTGTGCAGAGGTTCCTTAGCGGCTTGTGCGGATCACCCGGGCGAGTCTCTCCTGGGGCGCCCCGTTCGGGCTGGGCCGGGCTTCACCGAAGTCATCGTTGACGGCGGCCCCCGCCATCCGTACTTTCGCGCTACCATCTGCCGCAAGTGGCAGCGCCGCCGGTCCCGAATGCACATGCACGTTCAGGCCGGTCGTCCAGGGTCGGGTCACCCTTTCGAGCGCCAGCACACGGAGCCAATGCTCACGTTCGCACTTCCCGTGTCGGCACTGCTGCTCGTGCTCTCCGCGTGGCTGTCGTCTTCACAGGCGCAGTCCGCGACTGCGGCTCAGGGTTCCGGCAGCACAGCATCCGCCGCAACGCAATCGCTGGAGGCGCTGGCCTTCATGAGCGGCTGCTGGCGCACCTCCGCCGATTCCAGCCGGCTCGAGGAGAACTATACGGCAGCAGACGGCAACGTGATGCTCGGCACGTCACGCTTCTGGCGGGGCGGGGTAGTAGTGCAGTTCGAGTTCAGCCGCATAACGAGTGACTCGGCCGGCGTGATGCTGCTTCCGTTTCCCGCCGGTCGCCCATCGGAGCATGCATTCCGCCTGACGCGAGCCGGCGGGGACAGCGCCGTGTTCGAGGCCCCGGAGCACGATTTTCCGAAGCGGATAGCCTACTCCCGCGCACCTGCACCGGACGGCGCGGCACTGGTAGCGCGCATAGATGGTGGCGAGGGTTCGACGCGTGTTATGGAGTGGAGCATGAACGGGGTTGCCTGCGCAGGAACACGTTAGGCCCGGGAGCACCGCGCCGGGCCGACCCGACAACAGGAGGGAGCAATGAGGATGCTGGGCTCGGTGGTAGCCGGATACGTGGCGATCGTGCTGGTAGTGTTCGCCGGCCTCTCGCTGGTGTGGGTCCTTCTGGGTGCAGACCGTGCATTTGCGCCGGGCACTTACGCGGTGACCACCACCTGGATCCTTCTCAGTCTCGTGGTGGGATTCATCGCGGCGCTCCTGGGGGGACGGGTGTCGCGGCGAATCGCCGGAACCGAAGCCGGCCCCAGGAGCCTTGCGGTGGTCGTGGTGCTGCTCGGCATCCTGCTGGCGATACCCACCTTCGGCGCCGATGCTGCGGAGATGGTGGCCCGCACCGGCGACACGCCGATGTTCGAGGCGATCGGCCTGGCGAAGACTCCGGCCTGGGTGAACCTGTTGAACCCGGTAATCGGAGCGATCGGGGTGCTCATCGGCGGGAAGGTGATCGGCACCAGGGACTCGGCGTCTGCCTGACCTCGCTGCCCCTGTCATACCGCGCCGCTCGTTTCCTCAGAGCCTCACGCGGTCCGTTCCGCCGCCGTCACCTTCCCCACGAAGATCTCGAACGCCTCCATCCACTCGCGAAGGAACTCCTTCGTGGATTCGTCCGTGATCTCGCCGTCCTCCGTGATGAGGTTGTCCGTGAACTGGATGTAGGCTTCCGGGTACGCCAGCTCCGGACTGTTCACGTACGACAGTATGCTCCTCAGGTGCTGCTGGCCCACGGCAGTGCCGATCGCGCCCGGCGAGGTGCCCGTCACCGCCGACGGTTTCTTCGCGAACGAGTTCTCGCCGTACGGGCGGGAACCCCAGTCAATGGCGTTCTTCAGCACGCCTGGTATGGACCTGTTGTACTCCGGGGTCACGAACAACAGCGCGTCCACGGCTTCCACGGCCTTCTTGAACGCCCGCCCCTCTGGGGGGTAGTCGTTGTCGAAGTCGCGGTTGTAGAGCGGGAGGTCACCGATGGGGATCTCGACCAGCTCCATGTTCTCGGACGCGACCTTCCTCAGCCCACGCGCCAGCCTGCGATTGATGGATTCCTTCGACAGGCTGCCCACGAACACGCCTACCTTGAACGCCATCTTCCTCCTCCGAGTGACCGTTGACGCACCCCGCAACTGCCGGAAACGAGCCAGCGAGAGCGAGGAGGGTCCTTTCCCGGCCCGTACGACGCGTCCTTCCCGCCACGGCGCACCGGTGCCACCTTACCCGGTGCAGCAACCCCGCCAGCACCCGAATAGCAGAGCATGAATTCGTTCTCGATCATCCTCCGGCGCGGACTCACCGCGCTGGCCCTCCCGGCCGTCCTCACGGCCGTAGACGCAGCCCGGGCTGAGGCTCAGGGACGCCCGCCGTTCCGGCCCACAGCCGCGCTCAGCTCGCTCGACCGGCATTCGCTCATTCCCGTTCCCGAATCGGTGACGCGCGGCCAGGGCGCGCCGTTCGTGATAAACGCCAGCACGAGTATCGTGGTACCTGCCGCATCGGCGCACGCAGCGCGGATCGGCGAGGAACTGGCCATGCTGCTCCGCGCGCCCACCGGCTTCCGGATTCCGGTCGTCACTCAGGGAGGCGCCTCCACCTCAGGCGCCATCACCCTCGCCCTCGGAGGCGCAGACAGCCTGGGCGCCGAGGGATACGAGATGACGATCGCTGCCGGCGGCGTTCGGATAACCGCCTATCGGGAGCCCGGGCTCTATCGCGGCATCCAGACGCTGCGCCAGCTGCTCCCCGCCGGCATCGAGGCGGAGCAGAGCGCCGTGCGCATGGCGACGGCCTGGAGCGTGCCGCCCGGTCGCATCCTCGATCGTCCGCGCTTCGAGTGGCGCGGTATCATGCTGGACGTGTCCAGGCACTTCTTCACCGTCCATGAGGTGAAGCAGGTTATTGACATCCTGGCGCTCTACCGGATGAACCGCCTGCACCTGCACCTCGCTGACGATCAGGGCTGGCGAATCCAGATAGACTCCTGGCCGAAGCTGACCGAGGTGGGCGGCAGCACGCAGGTGGGTGGCGGACCAGGCGGCTTCTACACGAAGGAGGACTACGCCGAGATCGTTCGTTATGCGGACGAGAAGTTCATCGTGGTGGTTCCCGAGATCGACATGCCGGGCCACACGAATGCGGCGATCGCCTCCTATCCGGAACTTGGCTGCAGTCGTCCCACACCCGGTTTCCAGGGAGACACGCAGCCGCCGGGCGTTTACACCGGCATCCGCGTGGGCTGGAGCGCATTCTGCCACGACAGGGAGATCGTGTACCAGTTCGTTGACGACGTGATGCGCGAGCTGGCGGAAATGACCACGGGCCCCTGGCTGCACGTGGGCGGCGACGAGGTGGAGGTGCTCAACGAGCGTCAGTACGCGTCGTTCATCAATCGCGTGCAGGACATCGTGAACAAGCACGGGAAGGCGATGGTCGGCTGGGAGGAGATCGGCCAGGCTACGCTGCGTCCCTCGTCCATAGCGCAGTACTGGCGCAGCTCGGCCGCCATGCGTGCGGCTCGCCAGGGAGTGAAGATGATCATGTCGCCGGCACCGAAGATGTATCTCGACATGCGCTACACGAGAGACACGGAACTGGGCCTTGCGTGGGCCGGTTACGTGGACCTTCGCACGTCGTACGACTGGGATCCGGCCACCTACCAGGAAGGGCTGGGCGAGGATGCCATCATCGGCGTGGAGGCGCCGCTGTGGACGGAGACGATCCGCAACATCACGGCTGCGCAGTACATGCTGATGCCGCGCCTTCCGGCGATTGCCGAGATGGGCTGGAGCCGGCAGGAAAGGCGAAGCTGGCAGGACTTCCGCACTCGCCTGGCTGCGCACGCGCCGCGGTGGCGGCTGATGGGAGTGAACTACTACCCGTCGCCCCAGGTGAACTGGGACGGGCCGGCGATGTGAATGGGGTGAGGAGTGCGACGCCGCTTCGCGGCGTCGCGTGTTTGGGGGTTTCGGGTGCTGGGTGTCGGGTGTCGGCGCTAAGGGTGAGGCTCGGCTCGCCCGACACGCCACGAGGCTGACGCGGCGAGTCAGACAGTCGCACACGGGAGCCCCGACACCCGACACCCAGCACCCGAAACCCTCATATAGACGCCTAATCCTTAGCTACATGCGCCACCTTCTGATCCTCGCCCTTCTCGCCATGCCGCAACTGGCCTCCGCGCAACTCCCGGCCGGGTTCAATGACGTGTGGAGTCGGCTCGCCAGGCAGTACCACGAGCGCATGTCGGCTGAGGGGATGGTGGGGAGCAGCCTGTGGCTCATGCATGATGGCGAGATAGTCGCACGCGAGCATCACGGGTTTGCAGACCTCGAGACGCGGCGCAGGGTGGACGAGCACACCATCTACCACTGGGCGTCCATCACCAAGACGTTGACTGCCATAGCGGTGATGCAGCTGCGCGACCGCGGGCGCCTGACGCTGGACGACACCGTGGTGCACTACCTACCCGAGTTGCGGAAAGTGCACAACCCGTACGGTCCGATGGAAGCGATCACCATCCGGCACCTGCTCAGCCACTCGTCAGGCTTCCGCAATCCTACCTGGCCGTGGGGCGGGGACGAGCCATGGCACGAGTTCGAGCCAACCGAGTGGTCGCAGCTCGTGGCCATGATGCCATACACCGAAATCCTGTTCGAGCCCGGCAGCCGCTACAGCTACTCCAACCCGGCCATCATCTTCCTCGGCCGCATCATCGAGATCCTGAGCGGCGACGACTTCGAGGTGTACGTGGACAAGAACATCCTCAAGCCGCTGGGGATGCATCACAGCTACTTCGACATCACGCCGTATCACCTGCTTCCCTTCAGGTCGAACAACTACACGGTAAGGAACGGCACACCGGTGGCGAATGGACTCGACTTCGACACGGGCATAACTGTGTCGAATGGAGGCCTGAACGCCCCGCTCACCGACATGGCGCGATACCTCTCCTTCCTTTCCGGAACTCTCGACACGAACGTCGCCAACGTCGTGTTGGCACGCGCGAGCCTGGAGGAGATGTGGAAGCCGGTGGTGCCGGTGGACGACGCCGGCTACGGTGGTGACGTGCGCGAGAGTGCGGGCTGGTCACCCCACATGGGACTCGGCTTCTTCATCCTGGAGAAGGACGGCCGATGCGTAGTGGGACACACGGGCGACCAGAAGTCGTTTCGTCTCTTCTTCTACCTCGAGCCCGAAACGCGTACCGCGGTGATCGGCGCATTCAACACGACAGGCCGCCCGGCGCCAGCCACGGACCGCCTGCTGTCGGAGCTGCGGGCGGAGCTACTGGGGAGAGTTCTGCCGGTGTTCCGGTAGAGAGCGGGCGAGGGGACTGGGGGGCTGGGGACAGGGGACTGCCTCCGCTTCTGTCATCCCGCGCCGCCCGCCCCTGAACTGTCATC
>CAYQAO010000136.1:3484-5422 GCA_964415485.1 uncultured Gemmatimonadaceae bacterium | reverse complement strand
TGTCATCCCGCACGAGCGAAGCGAGTGTCGGGATCTGCCTGCAACTGGTAGTGGCTGGCTTCGGTGCAGGGTGAGTAGATCCCGACGCTTCGCGCGGGATGACAGCGGGGGAGGCAGGGATAGCAGATCCCGACGCTCGCGGCTTCGCCGCTCACGCGGGATGACAGAAACCGCGGCAGTTCCTCTTCCCTAGTCCCTAGTCCCCAATCCCCAGTCCCTGTTCCCTGTTCCCTCTTCCCCGCCGTCAGCATCCTCCGCCAATATCCGGCTCCTCGACCACCCGCCCAGCCTCATCACGCTCACCAGGTTCGAGAAGTCGTCCGTCCAGGCGCGCAGGCTCTCGCTCACGCTTATGGGCCACCAGGCCGCCACGTTCAGGCGCTCGATGTCCTCTTCCGAGCGGGCCACCACCACCCAGTGCGACGTGAGGTGGCGCATGCGCGCGATCGCGCTGGGGTCGTGGGGCGCCGTGTCGAAGCGCTCGCGGGCCACGAGTCCCAGGTCCCTGGATATCGCCTGCAGCATCACCGCCAGGTCCATGTAGCGGTTGCTCACGTGGAAGGCCGCGATGCCGCCGGGCCCGAGCTTGCTGAAGTACATCTCCATCGCCTCACGAGTGACCAGGTGCACCGGGATGGCGTCGGAGCTGAAGGCGTCCACCACCAGCAGGTCGAAGCGCGAGTCGGGCTGACGGGACATCGTGAGGCGCGCGTCGCCCAGCACCACTTCCGTGGTGCCCGCGGCGTCCGTGAGGTAGGTGAAGAGCGAGGTGTCGCGGGCGATCTCCTCCACCAGGGGGTCTATCTCGAAGAAGGTGAACGTGTCCGCCTCACGCGCGTACGCCGCCGTGGTGCCCACGCCAAGGCCCAGCACGCCCACGTTCTTCGCCCCCGCCTCCTGGTGCATGACGAAGAACAGCTCGCCTAACGGGCCCTCGGGCGCGTAGTACGTGAGCGGCGTGGAGCGCCACTCCATGTCCCGCTGCTGCGCGCCGTGCAGGGTGCGCCCGTGGCTGAAGAAGTTCAGCGTCTCGCCGCCGTACCGGTACTGGCGCACCGTGTGCTCGCCGAAGAAGGTGCGCTCGCGGAACAGGATGCCCGGCGTCGTGAGGTCCCGCGCCACTGCGGCCACCAGCACCAGCGTCACGAGCGACCCGAACAGCAGCGCCTGCCTTCGCGCGACGATGAACCCGACGCCGATCGCCGCCAGCAGCGCCACGGCCGCGATCTTGTTGTTGTCCCAGCTGGTGCCGTCACGCTCGAGCACCGCGAACACCATCATCACCCCGAACGCCAGCAGCACGTAGCGGTGCCAGTCCCTGAATCCGCGCCACTCGGCCGGAATCAGGAATGCCGCTATCGCGAGCGCGATCGGCAGCTCCATGGGAATGTCGAACAGCAGCGGTGCGAGCAGCACGTTGAACGCTCCGCCCAGCACGCCTCCCACGCTCACCAGCAGGTAGAACTCCGTGAGGCGTGAGGCATCCGGCCGGCTGTCGTACAGCCTGCCGTGGCAATACAGCGCGATGATGAAGAACGACAGCGCCGGCATTGCCACCAGGCCGAGTCCGCGCGGGGAGTTGCCGCTGAAGAGCGGCGCTGCCATGGCCAGGAAGCCGACCGGCGCGAGACGTGCGGCCCAGCCCGCCCAGAATGCGCGCCTGGCGCCGAACGCGAGCACGAAGCTCAGCAGGTAGAGCCCCAGCGGCAGCACCCAGAGCAGCGGCGCCGCGGCGATGTCCGTGGTGATGTAGGCCGTGATGCCCAGCAGCAGGCTGTTCGGCACGAAGGAGAGCAGCAGCCACCACATGCGCTCGGCGCGCCTGCTGCGCTCCGGCGCCGGCGTCTCGTCAGGCACCCCGGCGGTGTCCGGCCGAGTATCCGCAGGCGAGGCGGCCGTGGACGACGAGGCATCCGCAGGCGAGGCGGCCGTGGACGA
>CAYQAO010000136.1:0-3384 GCA_964415485.1 uncultured Gemmatimonadaceae bacterium | reverse complement strand
CAGGCGAGGCGGCCGTGGACGACGAGGCATCCGCAGGCGAGGCGGCCGTGGACGACGAGGCATCCGCAGGCGAGGCGGCCGTGGACGAACCCGCACCCGCAGCCGGCGTCACCACCACGCCGCGTCCGCTGCGGACCGCCGCGAAGCCCGCCACGCCAACCAGCACCGTGAGGCACACGAAGACCACCGTCCACACCACGCTCTGCGTCCCCAGCGCCAGCGTGGGCTCCATGAGCAGCGGGTAGACGAGCAGCGCGCCGAAGCTGCCGATGTTGCTCGCCGCGTACAGGAAGTACGGGTCGTGTCGTGAGGCATGGCCGCTGCGCGCGAACAGGTGCTGCAGCAGCGGCGAGCCGGCCGCGAGGACCACGAACGGCAGGCCGATGGCAATGGTGAGGGTGCCGAGCAGCCATAGCGTGGGGGAGTCCACGTCAGGCGTGGCGCCGGCGGGGATGCCGATGGGCAGCGTGAGCGCCGCGAGCACCAGCAGCGCCAGGTGCACGATCACCACTGCGCGCGTCGCCAGCCTTCGCGCCACCACGTGCGCGTACAGGTAGCCCGCCAGCAGCGCCGCCTGGAAGAACAGCAGGCAGGTATTCCACACCGCAGGCGTGCCGCCCACGCGCGGCAGCACCATCTTGCCGAACATGGGCTGCACCAGGAACAGCAGCAGCGCGTTGAGCAGGATGGCCGCGGTGAAGAGCAGCATCAACGGGTCGCGCAGCCACTCGCGCCGCCCGCTCGGTGCGGTGGGCGGCTCCGGCGGATGGGTGCTGCTGCTGGTGACGGCGGCCGCCGAACCCGCGTCAACCGAAAGGGTCGCCTCGCCCTGCAGGGACGTGTCGGGCGAAGCCGGCGCCGCGGGCGCAGCCGACGGAACGCCTCCGCCTGGCCTGTCGGATGCTCCAGTCATGAACGCCGAATGTGTGCTCGGGAACGGCGCGAGGGAATAGGCAGCCGTGCACTCGCGGGCTCATGCGACGCCTTTTCGCCTGGAACTCGCCTCCGCAACGCGACACGCGCTTGCCGAAGCATGCTGGCGGCTCCTTCTTTAGCGCGTCCCTCACGCTGCCCAACAAACTTTGCCACGTCCGAATGGCCGTTCCAGCGATACGCATAGATCGCGTCACCAAGGCATACGAGCGACACGTCGCCGTCCGGGACCTGTCGCTCACTGTGCCGTCCGGTACCGTTTACGGACTCCTGGGTCCCAACGGGGCCGGAAAGACCACCACAATCCGGATGATCCTGGACATCATCCGCCCGGATTCCGGTACCATCGAGGTGCTTGGCAGGCCCAACGGGTCCACCGACCTCACGGGGCGCATCGGCTACCTGCCCGAGGAGCGCGGCCTGTATCCCAAGATGCAGGTTCGTCGCGTGCTTCGCTTCCTCGGCGCGCTGAAGGGGCTGGATCGTCGTGAGGCAGACCGCCGCATGGACGAGTGGACCGAGCGACTCGGCCTTCGCGGAAGCGACAGGGACTGGACCACGGCGAAGGTGGAACAGCTGTCGCGCGGCATGCAGCAGAAGGTGCAGTTCATAGCGGCGCTGCTGCACGATCCCGAGCTGGTGATCCTGGATGAGCCGTTCAGCGGGCTGGACCCCGTGAACGCGCAGGCGATGAAGGACACGGTGGTGGACCTTCGCCGCATGGGGCGCACGGTGATCTTCAGCACGCACGTGATGGAGAATGCGGAGCGCATGTGCGACTCCGTGTGCATCATCGCGGGCGGCAGTCCGGTGGTGGACGGCCCGGTGTCCGAGGTGCGCGGCACGGGCGACGACCGCCACATTGCGCTGTCGCTGAACTCGGTGCCGGACAACGGGGTGATGCGCGTGCTCGGCGACGGCTCGCTCGTGAGGCGGCTGGACAACCAGAACCGCTTCTTCGAGATCGAGCTCAACGAGGGCGTGCACTCCGGCGAGCTGCTGCGGCGGCTGGTGGACGCCGGTGCCAGCGTGGAGAGGTTCGAGGTAGTCCGTCCCTCGCTGCACCAGGTGTTCCTGGAGCGGGTGGGAGCGACCAACGTGGAAGCGGGGATGAGCGGTCATGGATAAGCTGAAGGCGATCATTGCGCGCGAGTACCTGGAGCGCGTGCGTTCCAGGTGGTTTGCGTTCGCAACGATATTCGGGCCGATGTTCTTCGCGTTCCTGCTCTTCTTTCCAGCGTGGGTGCAGTCGCGCAGCGAGTCGGGCGAGCTGCGAATAGCGGGCGTGAGGGTGATAGACGCCACCAACAGCCCGCTCGGCGCCCGCCTGGCGAGCGAGATAGCGGGCGGCATAGACGCGGACACCTCCGGCGCGAACGTGGTGCGCGTGTCGCCGGACTCGCTGGACGCGGCGGTGGCGGAGGCCGAGTCGCTCGTCATGCAGCAGCGCCTGCAGGGCCTTCTGGTGCTGGACCCGCGCTCGATCGCGAGCGGCAGCGTGCGATACGCTGGCAGCAACGCAACGTCGCTGGGCGACATGCAGCGCCTGGAGCGCCTTCTGTCGCGCGAGGTGACGGCGTGGCGCCTGGAGCAGGCGGGCCTCACGACGGCAGAGGCGCGCGGCCTGGCGGAGCTCCGCGTGAGGGTGGATGCGCAGCGCCTGTCGAGCGCGGGCGACACCGCTAGCGGCCGCCTGAACATCGTGGCGGCGATCTCCATATCGCTGCTGCTCTACTTCACCATCTTCTTCTTCGGCCAGGCAGTGCTCCGCGGCGTGATCGAGGAGAAGCAGAGCCGCGTGGCGGAGGTGGTGATCTCGAGCGTGCGTCCCACCACGCTGCTGGCCGGCAAGGTGATAGGCGTGGGAGCGGTGGGCCTCACGCAGCAGCTGATCTGGGTGGCAGCGGGCTACTTCCTGGCTGCGAACCGCAGCCGGATCCTGGCGAGCTTCGGGGCGGACGGCATGTCCTTCGAGCTGCCGAGCTTCACCCCGGGCGACGTGGCGCTGCTGCTGCTGTTCTTCCTGCTGGGGTATGCGTTCTACGCTGCGCTGTTCGCGGCCGTGGGAGCGATCGTGACGAGCGAGCAGGAGGCGCAGCAGGCGCAGCTTCCGGTGGTGCTGCTGCTGGTGGGTACGGTGGCATTCCTTCAGCCGATCATCACGCAGCCTGACGGTACGCTGGCGATAATCCTGAGCTACCTGCCCTTCTCGGCGCCTATCGTGATGCCCTTGCGGCTGGCATCCACGGATGTAGGATGGCTGGAGACGGCGACGGTGATCATCCTGCTGTACGGGTGGTGCATACTGGCCGTTGCGGCTGCGGGGCGGATCTACAGGACTGCGCTGTTGATGTACGGGCAGCGTCCGAGTCTGGGGCGGGTGTTGAGGTGGGGGGTGAGGAGCTGAGGAGGAGCGCGCCGCCGCCTCGCGGCGTCGCATTATTCGGTCGG
>CAYQAO010000135.1:0-5554 GCA_964415485.1 uncultured Gemmatimonadaceae bacterium | reverse complement strand
GTAGTGGCCGGCTTCGGCGCAGGGTGAGTAGATCCCGACGCTTCGCGCCGGACGACAGCAAACAGCACGACCGCTACTCTCGGGTCCCCGCTCCCTCTTCCCTCGACCCCAGGGTTCTCAGCGCCTGCTCGATCGCCTCATCGAGCGTCGCCGTCATTCCCTCTTCGCCCAGCTTGTCACCCAGCGGGTGACGCGCGATCTCGAACAGGGGCTGTGAGCGCACCTCCGCCAGGATCACGCGCGTACCATCGCGCTCACGGCGCGTGTACAGGTGGTCGAGTGCGTGCAGTGCGGTGGAGTCAATGGCCGGCACGTTGCGCATGCGGATGATGAGCACCCTGGGCTTCCGTCCCACCTGCGCCATCGTGTCGTTGAACTTCTCCGCTGCGCCGAAGAAGAACGGACCATCTATCTCGTATACCTCGATTCCGGGCGGAAGCGCCGGACGCGTCTCCGAATCGCCGGCTTCGTCCGTGAACTCGCGCGTCACGAAGCGAACGTTGGTCACCTCGCTCATGCGCCGCATGAACAGCAGCGAGGCCAGCACCATGCCTACCGCGATCGCGACGGCGAGGTCCACCAGCACGGTGAGGAGGAAGGTGGTGACGAGCACCACGGCATCGCTGCGCGGCCCGTGCAGCTCGTTGCGGAACACCTTCCACTCGCTCATCTGATAGGCAACGATCACCAGGATGCCCGCGAGTGTGGCCAGCGGAATGAGCGCGGCCCACCGACCGAAGAAGAGCGTGATAGCCAGCAGGGTTACGGCGTGCACCATGCCCGAGATGGGAGTTCTACCACCGTTCTTCACGTTGGTGGCGGTGCGCGCGATGGCGCCGGTGGCCGGAATGCCGCCGAAGAGCGGTGAGGCGATGTTCGCCACACCCTGCGCCACGAGCTCCATGTTGCTGCGGTGCTTGCTGCCGATCATGCCGTCTGCAACCACTGCGGACAGCAGCGACTCGATGCCGCCCAGCATCGCGATGACGAACGCCGGAACGATCAGCTCCCGCATGACCGAGAGCGACACTGTCGGCAGGCGCGGAGTGGGAAGGGAAGCGTCAATCTCGCCGAACCGGGACCCGATGGTCTCCACCGGAAGGCCGGCGAGCTGCACCACGGCGGTGGTCGCAATCAGCGCTACCAGGGGGCCCGGGATGCGCGATCCGAGCCTCGGCCACATGCGGAGAATGACGCAGGTGGCGACCGAGATGACTACTGCCCATGGATTGATCGTCCCTAACGCGCCGGCGAACGCGATCCACTTCTCGATGAAGTCGGCGGGCACGTCTCCCATGTTCAGGCCGAGGAAGTCCTTCACCTGGCTGCTGAAGATGATGAGCGCTATGCCTGACGTGAAACCCGTGATCACCGGGAACGGGATGAACTTGATGGAGTTCCCGAGCTTGGTGACGCCGAGTGCCACGAGAATTACGCCGGCCATGAGCGTGGCCGTCAGGAGTCCGTCCACGCCGTGCGCGGCGACCACTCCGTACACGATCACCACGAAAGCGCCCGTCGGTCCACCAACCTGCACGCGCGAGCCGCCGAGCAGGGAGATGAGGAAGCCGGCCACGATGCCGGTATACAGGCCGCGCTCCGGGGACACCCCGCTTGCGATCGCGAACGCGATGCACAGGGGCAGCGCGACCACACCCACCACCAGACCGCCAGTCACGTCAGCCATCAGCTTCTGACGCGAATAGCCTTCTTCCTTCAAGATCGTGTAGAGCTTGGGGACGAGCATCTGTCTCCCGGTCTGCGGTGGAGGGTGTTCCTCTTAATCCTCGCGTTTCAGTCGTCCGGACGCCAGCGCCTGCTCTGCTTGCGCTCGGACAGCCGCTTCTTCTCGGCCAGCCGTGCCTCACGAGCGGCCTTCCCGGGGCGGGTGGGGCGCCGCTTCTTCGGCACGACGAGGGCCGCGCGCACCAGCTCCGCCAGTCTTTCCTCGGCGGCCTCGCGGTTCCGGCGCTGGCTGCGGTACTCCCGCCCCACCACCCGCAGGGAGCCGTCCGCGGCCAGTCGTGAGGCAAGGCGCTCCCGCAGGCGCTCCTTCTCCTCATCGCTCAGCACAGCGGACGTCATGGGGTTCCAGCGAACCTCCACGCGCGTGCTGGAGGTGTTCACGTGCTGTCCGCCGGGCCCGCCCGCCCGCGTGGCCTGAACGTCGAGTTCGTGCCTGGGGATGGTGACCCGGCCGTTCACCTTCAGGCCGGAGTGACCGTAATCGTCAGTCATTAGTCAGTGCGGCGGAGCCGGCTGTAGTCGTCAGTCATCAGTGGTCAGTCGTCGGTCGTCAGTAACGGCGGCCGGCTGCCGATTGCCGGCGACTGCCTCCCCATCTGTCATCCCGCGTGAGCGCAGCGAATGTCGGGATCTGCTCACCCTGCATCGAAGCCGGCCACTACCAGTTGAGAGTAGATCCCGACGCTCGCGGCTGCGCCGCTCACGCGGGATGACAGAATCCGAGGCAGTTACTAGTCCCTGGTCCCTGTTCCCTCTTCCCTGCCGTCGATGTTCCTCCCCCTCCGCGACCCGCGCCACCTTCTACGCTGGGGCTACGTCATGCGACTCTCGCTTGGCGGCGCCATGGTCGTGGCCGTGCTTGCGGGGTGGAGCGTTGCCGCAGATACGGAAGTTGCGCTGGCCATGGGAGCCGGTGTGGCGGCCGCCATAATGTCGGCAGGCGCGGCCTGGTGGACGGAACTGCTGCGGAAGCCGGTTACACCGACGTTTCTCTACGGCCAGTCGGCGTTCGACCTCCTGCTCATAACGACGGTCGTTCATCTTACGGGCGGCACCGACTCGCCATTTGCGGCACTCTACATATTAGTCATTGCCGGAGGCGCGCTGCTGCTTCCCGCACGCGGCGCACTCCTCGTTACCTCCCTGGCCGTGGTGCTCCACCTGGGCGCCACCACGCTTCACCCGTCCGCCAGGCTCGAGGACCCCACGATCTGGCTGCAGCTCGGCGTCTTCGTGCTGACGGCCATCGGCGTGGGAATCATTTCCACGAAGCTCAGGGAGGCCGGCGCAGGCCGCGAGCGTCTCGTTGCCGAGCTGGAGAGGGCCAGGCTGCAGGCGGCGGACGTCCTCCAGAATATCCGCAGCGGAATCATCACGGTGGACGAGGGTGGCGTCCTCCGGTTCGCGAACCCCACTGCGTCGGCGCTCCTCGGCATGGAGCTCGAGGGCGAGATCGGCCGTCCGGTACTGGAGCGGATCCGCGAGATATCGCCCACGCTCGCGCGCGCCCTTTCGAGGGCGATCGAGCTGGGCCTGCGCACCACGCGCGCCGAGGGGACGGTGAAGAACGCGGAGCGTGCGTTCCCCGTCGGTGTGACGACGACGCTGTCCGAGGTCACGGGACCCGACGGCGGCGTGGTGGCCACGGCCATCTTCCAGGATCTCTCGGACTCCAAGCGCCTGGAGGCGCTGCAGATACGTGCACAGCGACTGGAGGCGATAGCAGCGCTGTCGGCGTCGCTGGCGCACGAGATCAAGAACCCGCTTGCGTCCATCAGGAGCGCCACGGAGCAGCTTGCGCGTATGGCGGGGGGCAACGAGGACGAGCAGGTGCTGGCCGGTCTTATCACCAGGGAGTCGGACCGGCTGTCGCGGCTGCTGAGCGAATTCCTGGATTTCGCCCGCGTTCGCGTGAAGCGAGTGGAGTCGGTGGACCTGGGCGCGGTGGCGCGTGGGGCGGCGCAACTGGTGGCGGCGCATCCGGATCGCAAACCGCGTCTGGAGGTGCATTGTGCCACTCCGGGGCGTCCGGTCGTCATCGAGGGAGACGAGGATTTGCTGCATCGCGCGATCTTCAACCTGGCGCTCAACGCAGTGCAGGCGAGCCCGGAGGGAGGGCGCGTGCAGCTGGAGGTTTCGTCGCTGGAACCGGAGGACCTGCCGCAGGCGGTGTCCGCCGGGGTGGAGTTCGAGAACGGCGGGGCGGCGCTGCGGGTGACCGACGAGGGTCCTGGCATACCGTCCGAGGTGAGGGATCGCCTGTTCGAGCCCTTCATCACGACCAAGCAGGGAGGTACCGGACTCGGCCTGCCAGTTGTGCACCGCGCCATAGAGGCGCACCGGGGCCTGGTGTTCGTGGACAGTGATGGGCATGGGACACGGTTCACAGTACTGCTGCCAAACAGTCAACCCGTGATGGGATCCGGAGACGAAGCGTGAGCAACCGAGCAGTTTCACCGCGCGTGCTCGTGATAGATGACGAGACGGGCATCCTGGACTCGCTGCGAATCCTGCTGAAGAACGAGGGCTTCACGCCGCTCGTGGCGCAGGGTGGACGTGCGGGGCTGGATGCGATCACGTCCACGAAGCCGGACATCGTGCTGAGCGACATCCGCATGCCGGGAGTGGACGGGGTGCAGATTCTGGCTGCTGCCAGGCAGCACGACCCTGACCTTCCGGTGATACTGATGACCGCCCAGGCGACGCTGCAGTCTGCGATGCAGGCGGTGAACGAGGGTGCGTTCTACTACATCCAGAAGCCGTTCAGGAATGACGAGCTGCTCGCGATCCTGAGCCGGGCGGTGGAGCATCGCAGCCTTCGCGTGGAGAACGGTGCGCTGAAGCAGGAGATGCGCCGCCGCGACCGCGGCACTGCCTCACGACCGGTGGGGAAGAGTCGCGCGTGGCAGGAGGTGCTGCGCCTGGCGGAGATGGTTGCGCCCACGGACTCCACGGTGCTGATCCAGGGGGAGTCCGGCACCGGAAAGGAAGTGATATCGCGCTACATCCACGACCTGTCGGGCAGGGCGGAGAGTCCCTTCTCGTCCATCAACTGTGGTGCGCTGCCGGAAGGGCTGCTGGAGAGCGAGCTGTTCGGGCACGTGAAGGGTTCGTTCACGGGAGCTGTGAAGGACCGTACGGGGCTGTTCGCGGCCGCGTCAGGCGGCACGCTGTTCCTGGACGAGATAGGCGAGACGACGCCCGCCACGCAGGTGAAGCTGCTGCGAGTGCTGCAGCATCGTGAGGTCATTCCCGTGGGAACGACCGAGGCCCATCCGATCGACGTGCGCCTCCTGGCCGCGACGAACCGCGACCTGGAGACGGAGATCAAGCGCGGCGGCTTCCGGAGCGACCTGTACTACCGCCTGAACGTGATCAGCATCCACCTGCCGCCGCTCCGCGAGCGCAGGGAAGACGTTGCCCTCCTGGCCGAGTCGTTCCTGGCCGCCGCGGCGGCGCAGCGAGGCGAGGAGCCCAAGCGCCTGACGCCTGACGCGCTGGACGCGCTGCAGAGTTACGTGTGGCCGGGGAACGTGCGCGAGCTGGAGAACGCCCTGGAGCGCGCGGTGATCCTGAGCAAGGGCGGCGAGGTAGGTGTGGACGCGCTGCCGGATCGCATAACGTCGCGGAGCGCCGAGCCGCTGGTGAGCCCGAAGGAGACGACGAATCCCACGCTGGAGGCGATCGAGCGTGCGTACATCCACTGGGTCCTGGAGAACGAGGGCGGTCACAAGACTCGTGCGGCGGAGGTGCTGGGGATAGATCCGAGCACGCTGCACCGGAAGCTGGCGCGGTGGGAGGGGTGAGG
>CAYQAO010000134.1:0-5642 GCA_964415485.1 uncultured Gemmatimonadaceae bacterium | reverse complement strand
GGTCGAGGATCTGGAAGTCCATCTCCACCGACTCCATGTCGAAGGGAACGTGCTGTTCCGCTTCCCAGCGCATGAGCTCGCGGGCTTCCTGCTCCTTCACGCGCTCGATATGGATCTTCTTGATGATCACGTCGCGTCCGCCCACGGCGGTCACGACCTTCTTCGTCTTGATGCCGACGTTCGAGAGGGCAGCGGTAACGGCTTCGCCGACGAGCGCGGGGTCCATCACTTCGCCTTCGACGATTGCGTCAGGCGAGAGTGGTACGATGCTGGCGCGCAGCAGCTCGGGCTCACCCCGGGCGTGGTCGATGACTGCCACCTTTACATGACTCGACCCGATATCGAGGCCGACCGTCGTCTTCTTGCGACCGAAGAGTGCCATGGCGAGTGCTGGGTGCGGTGTACACGCGAGGAATCGCGCGAAGGGTGGGCGCTGCTGTAGTGCGCGCTCACCCGGTCCGCCATTGACACGAGCCGAGGGGGGCGAAGGTAACGGCCCCGGCGACGTCCTCCCCTTCGATCGGGCGCTGATGGCGGCACTACCGAAGGGCAGACCAGGGCGTCCCGGTGACCGGCGTCACCATCGCGTTCGCGCGCAGCGCGGCGATGAGCGAACATGGGGACCACTGGACCTCGACTCCGTCACCGATCTCGTGCGGGCCGGGACCAAGCGCCGCGACTGCGCCGTAAATGCGTACGTCCGCTCCGACCAGGCGCAGGTTTCCCCGGACCACGATCAGACCGGCCCATGTGAAGTCCCCGCTGACACTCAGGTCGCCGTCAACCACCAGCACTCCCTGTCCCGATCCGGCTGGTGACATAAGCTCGCCGCGGACATGCACATACGGCATATAGGCTGCGCAGGGTGATGGCCGCGCCGGGTCGCCCCAGTTGAGTGGCGGCGGCGGGTCTGGCGCCGTGCCGAGCGCGCAATGGGTGGTCGGGCTCTGGCTGGAGGCCTGCAGAACGGGATTGGTGAGCGCCGAGTGCTCAACGATCGGCTCGAGCGATCTCGAGTCCCCTGCGGGAATCATCGAAAGCGCCGCCAGGAGCACGGTCTCGACCGAATCCGGAACCGCTGCGTGGGGCGGCGTCGCCGGGCCGGAGATCGACGCGCCAGGGAGCAGGGAGACGGCTGCCATCGCGTCGGCGCCAGCGAGTGTGCAGGCGGGCCATCCGGGAGGACTCACGGCTGCGGTGCCTGGCGCCACGGCGGTGTGCAGCTGCAGTGCGCCGCGCACGGTTAGCGGGGCATCCAGTGCCAGCACGGGTCGCCTGGCGCGAAGGTGCCTGACGCGCGAGCGCAGCGCCAGTGGCGTGTGCGCCTCACCCGCCCATTCGCCTGTGGCGTCTATCCTCCACAGACCGGGCGCGATGGAACGAAGCAGAGAGTTCGAACTCGTGCCGACTTGCGAAGTAGAGTGGACCTGCCATTCGCTGCCGACGGCCGCCGTGCGCGCGTCCCAGTTGGCGAGAGGTTCACTGCCGGCCAGTTCGGCCGAGAGCTCGGCCTGAAGGATCGCGCGTTCGAGGAGGGCCTGACGGTGCAGCTCCGCGGCAGCGGCCAGGGCCCCCGTCGCGACGAAGGTCAGTACCGCCGCCGCGGCCAGGACCAGGAGAATCGCCCCTCCTCGGCGTGGGGCATGGGCTGGTGAGAGGCTCATGAGCAGGCGCGAGGCAGGGGTACGACGACGTGCAGCGACTCGTGCGGCGCGGCCCCGGGACGGGTGCGACTGACTGGCGCTACCAGCTGGATCTCCACAGCCCGCGCCGCGTGCTGGTTCGCGGCATCGAGCGGCGTCCCTGCCGCGGATAGTGGGCGAAGTCGCAGTCCGCCAGCGGCTGGCGACAGGAACGGTCCGGCGACAGGCTGCGTAGGGTCACAGGCGGGCGTCGCGATGCCTGACGCCGCGTCGCACCGGGTGCGCGACAGGTACCATCCGCCGGCGGAGTTCGTGAGGCGCCACACGACCCGCCTTGCCACCTGCGCAAGCGTGGTGTCACCGGCGGCGTGGCCTGGGGGCGACCCCGGCACGATGACCAGCGCATTGGCGCCCGAGGGTGGCTCGCACGGGAACGGAAGCGTGGTGAGGTGAGATGCGCCGACGATGCCGGTCTCGCTCCAGCGGTCGCAAGTCTCGCCCGGTTGCTCGGGATGCAGCAGGTGCAGTGCGTCTCTCGCATCCGGCATGGCGCTCCAGCTGGCGAGTGGTGCGCTCGAAGGCTGCCCCAGCAGCGCGACGCGTCCGTCACCAGCCATGCAGGCAGCGCCGTCCGCGATCACGGTGCGGACTCGCAGCTCGGTTCCGTGCAGCGACAGCGCCGCGTCGTGTTCCGTGATGGCGTGCCGGAGTTCGCCGATCAGCGGAGCGGCGGCTGCGCGCAGTTCCCTTCGGGCCGCGGTCCGTGCCGAGACGTCCGCGGCAGCGCGTGTCTGCATGACGACGCCGCGGGCGAGCAGGGCGGCCAGGACGCCAATCATCACGAGCGCGATCAACGCTTCGAGGAGCGTGAAGCCCTCGGGGCAACTGCACTTCCGCGGGTACGTGCATCCCTGCACCGTGCGCGGCCGGGATGTCATCGGCATACGTCGCGCCCCACTACTTCCAGCTCGTCGCCCAGTGTATTCAGCGTGGCTCGCAGTTCGCGGGCGCCGTCGGTGTCTGCGGTTGCCGACCACGACACCTGTGTACCATGCGCGGTCGTGTCGCCGGATGCACCTGGAACACACGGGTCGGCGCGCAGAATGCCGAGCGTGTACGCCTGCAGTGCGGACCCGCGATCTCGTGAAGCGGCGACCGTGTAGTGGTGCATGGCGGTAGCGATGCCCTGCGCGAGCGGCGTGAGAAGGATCGCGGCGACTATCAGGCCAACGAGCACTTCCAGCAGCGCTGCGCCTGTTCGGCGCGGACAGTCGGCCGTTCGCGAGGCTGTTTCGTTGTGTACCGGCGGAATGAGCATCGCTCCCTGCATGTGAGTGGGAGCGAAGAATCGGTCGAGCGGGGCCGCGTCGCACCATCGGAATCGTGCGAGTGCAATGATTCTGTCCCTGTCGCGGCGATGCGATTCCGTCGCCAGGTTGGCATGTGCTGCCGAACGACTGGTGCGCGTCAGGCGGGACACGTTAGTGACGAAGTGTCCGGCGACCTTCGCGCCACGTTCCTCCGAAGCTCACTTTCTCACTCAATGAGGCGACTTCACCCTGCATCCAGGCATTCGCCGCCCACCTCCGACTTCGACAGGGTGCTCGAGTACGTGAAGTCCATGCGCCAGGCGACATTGCCGCACTCGGCGAGCCGAATGCAGCATCAGGTGGTGCGGGAGGCTGGGTAACGCTGCGTCCGGAGGCGTCCGGCCTCTCTGCACTTCGGTCACGGGCGCTCGTCGGACTGCGGCCATCCCGCCCCGCGCTCATTATCATACCGGTATGACCTCCCGCACATTCGCGGCCCTGCCGCTCGCCATGGTACTCGCCGCCTGCGCCCCCGGCGGGGTGGCTACCTCCCCTGCCCCAGCCGACCTGCCGGACTGGGACTTTCGCGTCGTGCAGGCTTCTACAGGCGCCGAACGCTCGCTGCGGGACATCCTCGCTCGTGCGGCCGAATCGGACGTGGTGTTCTTCGGTGAGTTCCACGACGACCCGGAGACGCACCGTGCGGAAGCCCTGCTCCTGGAGGCGATCGGCGGCCTGGGCAAGCCGGTGGTGCTGTCGCTGGAGATGTTCGAGCGCGACGTGCAGGGAGCAGTGAACGACTACATGTCCGGGACGCTGGATGAGGAGGCTTTCCTGAGCCGGTCACGTCCCTGGCCGCGCTACGCGACGGACTACCGGCCGCTGGTGGAGCTGGCGAAGGCGAACGGGTGGCCCGTGGTGGCGAGCAACGTGCCGCGTCCCATGGCCTCCGCGGTGGGACGGCAGGGCCTGGGCGCGCTCGACAGCCTCACGAGTGCCGAGCGTTGGCATGCGGCGACAGACATTCAGTGCCCGCGTGACGAGTACTACGAGCGTTTCATGCAGACGATGCGCGGTCACGGCGCCGGGGGAGGCCCGGGTGCCGACAGCCTGCCCACCGCGATGGCGGAGCGTTTCTACCTGGCGCAGTGCGTGAAGGACGAGACGATGGCGGAGGCGATAGTGAATGCGCGTCGTCGTGCGGGTTCAGACGCGATAGTGGTGCACTACAACGGTGCGTTCCACAGCGATTTCGGGCTCGGCACGGCGGATCGCGTGAGGCGAAGGGAGCCCGGGTGGAACATCCTGGTGGTCACGGCGCTGCCGGTGGCCGATCCGGCGAAGGGATCGCTGGAGGGGCACGAGCGACGGGCGGAGTTCGTGATCTTCACGCGGGATTTGCGGTAGGGCGGGTTGGAGCTTCGCTCCTTGCCGGGGCAATGTGCTGCGGGCATGCTGGGGCGTCCGTCAGCTGCCGTCAGCATGGTAGAATGTCGAACGCTGCTATCGAACTGCCAGGTATTGCGTAATAGAGGGCTTCACATCACTTCCACGTGCTACGGACTGAGGAAAGCAGCCTCGCGCGAGGCACACCCGGATTATTCGGATGAGTGGCGTATAGCGAACAAAATCACGGGGTGCCGAATCGGCACCCCGTGATTGTTGGTACTGGTCGAACGCTGTCTCGCGCCGTTACGGCGTGGTGCACTGCGGCTCGCCGTCAGGTACACCAGCTGCGGTTGCATCCGATCCGTAATAGATCTCGCAAGTGGCGGTAGTTCCGGAATGCGTAGTGCTCGCGGTCCAGCCGGTGCCGCCGGCCGCAGTGGCCGTGATCGTCACACCAACCGAGGGGATGAAGTCGGTCGCCGCGTCAGCGACCGGCGCACCACCGACATTGCTCGCGGTGACGTCGGTATACAGCATGTTATCAGAGAAGAATCCTTCCTGCACCGTGGCGAGGTTGCGAAGATCTGCCTTCATCGCCGCGATATACGCCTTCTCCTTCGTGCTAGCGAACTTCGGGATCGCGATCGCGGCCAGGATGCCGATGATGACCACGACGATCAGAAGTTCGATCAGGGTGAAACCCTTGCGCTTCTGCTGCAGCATGTGGATGCCTCCGGAATGGGTTGAAACGGGAACAGCTTTGCTGCCTGACTCGTCCAGCCGGTCCTACTGGCCGCCGGATAGGGCAACGGCCGGACCAACTCCTGCCGTTCCGCGTATCTGACGACACCACAAGCAGATGGTCACAACCCCAGGCAACACCTCACACACCCGCCCAGTGGCGTTTCGCAAATACTCTGGCGGTCTGCAGGGCGGACCACCTGACGCAGAACAAGCCAAGTCCAAACACAACGCCAACGTACGCTGACTCCCGCTTGACGCCGCAGCAGAATCACGCACACCGAATCGTTGCACAGAGGCTACGGCGCGCGATGCGGCGTGAGGCGGAGATGCAACAGCGTGGCACACGGACATGTCATCCCGCACGAGCGCAGCGAGTGTCGGGATCTGCTTTCAACTGGTAGTGGCCGGCTTCGGTGCAGGGTGAGTAGATCCCGACGCTCGCGGCTACGCCGCTCACGCGGGATGACAGCCTGGGCGCACCCGAGCCTTCACCCGCGGCCGAGCGCAGAGCGCTTCGCGCTCCTCACCCCTCCCACCGCGCCAGCTTCCGGTGCAG
>CAYQAO010000133.1:1887-5679 GCA_964415485.1 uncultured Gemmatimonadaceae bacterium | reverse complement strand
CGCGGGATGACAGTCAAGAACTCAGATCCTCACCGGCTTCACCACCGGCACCAGCGGCGCGCTCGTCGGCATGATGCCTAACGGCAGGCGCAGCGTGCACGTGCGGCCCGTGGGCTCCTGCCGGATCTCCAGGCTTCCGCCCGCGTTCATCGCGATCGCGCGGCACAGCTCCAGGCCCAGTCCGGAACCGCCGGGCTCCATGTCGTCGCTCTTCGGTACCGAGCCGCCGTCCGCCACCACCAGCACCAGGTCGCCGCCCTGCAGGCGGCCGGACACGCGGATCCGGCCGGGCGGCGCATAGCGGATGGCGTTGTCCACCAGGATCCCCACCACCTGCCTCACGAGGAAGCCGTCTATCGGGTGGAAGCCGTCGCCCAGCTCGTCCAGCTTCGCGTCCACCACCTTGCCGCGGTCGCGTGCCTCACGCTCGAAGCCGGACAGCTCGTCCACCAGCTCGTGCTTCACGCGGCTGGCACTGCTGCGAACGGCGCCCCGCGCGGGCACGGGACTCTCCACGTCGCGGCGCGCAACCGACAGGATTCCCTCGATCATGCGCAGGCTGCGTCCCACGCGGGCGCTCACGTCCGCCAGCAGCTCGGGGTCGTCAGGCCGACCCTGGATGGCGTTCTCGTAGCTGTAGGTGAGCGCCTGGTCCGCGAGCACCAGTGGCGCACGAAGGTCGTGCGCGATCAGCGCCACGAGTATGCGGTTCAGGTTCCCCGCGGACACCGCCTCGTCGCGCGCACGCTCGGCCTCCAGGCGCCGACGCTGCAGGATGATCGCGACCGCCGCGCTGAAGCCGATGGCGAGCAGCGCGAGCATCCTGTTGAAGGCGAACACGTCGTGCTCCACTTCCAGGTCCGTGGGCGGTCCGACGACCATCTCGCCCACGATAGCCAGTATCGCGAGCGCCACCGCGAACCATACCCAGCGCTGCCTGTCCAGCGTTGCGGTCATCGCGATCGGCAGCGCGAACAGCAGGCCGAGTATGCCGTTGGCCGAGTAGCCCCAGTCCATGATGGCGACCAGGACTATTGCGATGACTATGAAGAGGATGATGACCGGCGGCCGTGCACGGGCCGACCGGTTATCCGTCCCTGAACTCACAACCCGTACTCCAGCCGCTTCTTCCAGAGGGTCTTGCGAGAGATGCCGAGCTGGTCGGCGAGAGTGCCGTAGTCCGCGGGCCGTCCCTCGATGGTGGCTTCGATGTAGCGCCGTTCCACCTCGGAGAGCGGGAGTCCCATCTCCAGCACGATCTTGCCGGTACTGGCGGCCTCGCCGTCCTGCGCGCGCTCGGCGGGAATTCGCTCGCGTCCGAACATGGGCGCGTAGTGGTCCATGTCGTCAGGCGCGGGCGTGTCCCATTCCACGGGCGGCTCGCAGACCTCGAGCGGGCCGGTGGTGTGGAAGATGAGGGCGCGCTCGATCGCGTTGCGAAGCTCGCGTCCGTTGCCGGGCCAGCGGTACTCCTCCAGGCGCGCGATGCAGCGCGGGTCCACTTCCGGCGTGGGCCTGTTGAGGGACACGCTAACCTGGTGCACGAAGTGCCTCACGAGGTCCGGGACTATCTCCGGCATCTCGCGAATGGTGGGCATGTGCAGGTGGGCGACGTCCAGCCTGTAGAGCAGGTCCTGGCGGAAGGTGCGCTCGCGGACGCGGGCGTTGAGGTCGTCGTTGGTGCACGCGATCACGCGGACGCGCACCTGCATCGGGTGCAGGCCGCCCACGCGGCGGATCTCGCCGCGCTCTAGCACCTGCAGCAGCTTGGCCTGCAGCTCGAGCGGAAGTGCGCCGATCTCGTCCAGGATGATGGTGCCCCTGTCGCATAGCTCGAAGAGTCCGCGCTTGGTCTCGGTGGCGTCCGGGAAGGCGCCGCGCTCATGACCGAACAGCTCGCTTTCCAGGAGGTTGGCGGGAATCGCGGCGCAGTTCACCTCCACGAGGCGGCCGGTGTCTCCCGAGAGCTCGTGGATGGCGTGTGCGAGAAGGCTCTTGCCCGTACCCGTCTCTCCGGTGAGGAGCACGCGCGACGTGCCCGACGTGGCGATGCGGGCAGCCGCGTTCCGCACCTCGTCCAGCAGCGGGTGCCTGCCGATGAGGTAGTCGCTGATGCTTGCCTGCTGAACGCGCTGCCGCTCGCGGACGAGTGCCTCACGAAGGGGACGTTCCTGTACCGCGCGCTCCACGAAGGCGATGAGCGCCTCGGGGTTGACGGGCTTGGGCAGGAAGTCGGTGGCGCCGGCGCGGATTCCCTCCACGGCGCGCGGGATGGACGCGTGCGCGGTCATGATGACGACCGGCAGGGCAGGGTCTGCCGCGCGGATGCGCCTCACGAGCTCGATGCCGTCCATCTCGGGCATGGCGAGGTCCGTGAGCACGGCGTCTATGGGGCCGGCCGCGATACGCTCGAGTGCGTCAGGTCCGGATCCGGTAACCTCCACGCGCAGACGGCCCGGCCGTTCGAGGTTCGCCTTGAGCAGGCGAGCGTGGAGGATGTCATCATCCACGACCAGCAGCGTGAGCTGCTCATCCGTCAGCGACGGGTTGCGTGGAGCCTGGAGGAAGGGGTAGGGGTGTGCCATGTGCGTCCTTGAAGAGGCCGGGCTTAAGCCTAAGCTATACAAGGCGAAACTGGGGGTGGGACGGGGGTTGGGCAAGGTGGTGCGGCGGCACTACAGTGCCGGCGGCCGCCTTCAGGCGACGGTGCAGATCACCCCGTTGTGTGCCTTGATGTACCCCGCCCGGCGCACGTTCAGGCCGTTCTCCGTGGCGTAGAGACCCAGCTGGCGAACGGTCATGAGCTCCCGATACCCGTAGTTCATCCAGTCGGCCATTATCGAGTAGAACGCTCGGCCCCTCAGCTGGTCGCGGGGCGTGGTGATGATCGCCAGGCCGCCCGGCTTCAGGAAGCGACGGTGGAACTCGAACGCCTCCGGCTTGTGCTCGTCCGGGAAGTGCTCTACCAGCCCCACGCTCACCACCAGGTCGAACTCGCGCCCGTAGCGCAGGTCGCGGATGTCGGCCACCTCGAACTCGATGTCCATCTCCTCCCGGTGCCACACCCTCGGGTGGCCGGTGGAAGGGTCAACTCCCAGGAAGGGATACTCCGCGGGGAACCTGCCGAACCTGTCCGTGCGGCAGAAGTCGTCGTAGTCCACCAGCACGGCCTGCCCGCCGGGGTACATGGCCATGAGCTGCATGGCTTCGTAGCCGTCTGCGGCGCCGAGGAAGAGGATGCGCGGGCGCTCGAGGTCGAGACCCTGGAAGAGGGCGCGTTTCCCGCGCGGGTCCCAGACGGCGTCCTCTACCATGTGGACCTTGTTCCACACCTTCATCTGCACCAGCTCCGCCACCGCCTCGCGGGCGCCGTGGATGTCGAAGCGCGAGATGGCCGCAATCGCCTCCTGCCGGGCGCGCTTCGAGGCCTCGTGTGTGTCCGTGAGGAAGAGCTTGTGGAACGACGCGTTGAACTTCTTCCACCCCTCCTGCACCGGCAGGGGCGCGCCGCGCTCCGCCTCCCACTCGCGCTTGTCCCGCGCCCAGTTCTCCACGCGATACGGCCGCCCCACGTCCTTCCACGAGAGGCGAGACCAGTCGGTGTCGCCCATGTCAACGAACACGTCGGGCGGTGCGGTGGAGATGTCGAGCTTGTAGGGAACGCGCTGCGGAGGCATGGCAGGGGATAGCCGGGGGATGCCTGCATAGTGCGCCCGTGCGCGGGGTTTGGCCAGATGGCGGAGCTGCAGGGAGGGCGACGAGGACGCGTGAGCCATGAGGCTGTTGCGGGAG
>CAYQAO010000133.1:0-1787 GCA_964415485.1 uncultured Gemmatimonadaceae bacterium | reverse complement strand
GGAGGCGGAACCGGCCGTAACGTGGAGGAAGCTGGTGAGCGGTTGTCATTGCCGTTGCCGGCGGCCGGCGGCCGTTCCAGCCATTGCCGAGTCCCGAGTCCCGAGTCCCTTCGCCCTCATGTCTACCCGTCGCGATTTCCTGGCCGACGTCTCCCGCCTCGCAGCGATGTCCGCGATCGCGCCGGCGGGCTTCCGGTTCGCCCGCAATACTCGCTTCCAGGACGATCCCTTCCAGCTCGGCGTCGCGTCAGGCGACCCGCTGCCTGACGGGGCGGTGATATGGACGCGTCTCGCCCCGCGCCCGCTCGAGCCGGAAGGAGGGATGTCCGGCATTCGCACCGTGGTGACGTGGAGCGTGGCGAGCGACGAGGCGTTCGAGAACGTGGTGCAGGCGGGACGCGTCACCGCCGGTCCCGAGCTGGGCTACAGCGTGCACGTGGACGTGCGTGGACTGGAGAGCGATCGCTGGTACTTCTACCGCTTCGCTGCGGGTGACGCGACGAGTCCGGTGGGACGCCTGCGCACCACTCCGGCAGCGGGCGCGGTAATTCCCCTTCGGCTCGCGGTTGCGAGCTGTCAGCACTACGAGCAGGGATACTTCACCGCGTACGAGCACATGGCGCGCGAGGAGCTGGACCTCGTGGCCCATCTGGGCGACTACATCTACGAGTACGGTGCGTACGACGATCGCGTGAGGCGGCACGCCGGGCTGGAGCTGCGAACGCTGGAGGACTACCGGCGTCGTTATGCACAGTACAAGATGGACCCGCTGCTGCAGGCGGTGCACGTGCAGTGTCCGTGGGTGGTCACTTGGGACGACCACGAGGTGGACAACAACTATGCGGGTCTCGCGGGCGAGAACCTCATGGAGAGCGAGGAGCAGATGCACATGCGCCGCGCCGCGGCATACCAGGCGTGGTGGGAGCACATGCCCGTGCGCGTGCCGCGTGCGAGGTCGTGGGCGGACCTCAACATCACGCGACGCATGCACTGGGGGAGCCTGGCGCAGTTCCACGTGCTGGACACGCGCCAGTACCGAAGCGACCAGGCGTGCGGCGACGGCGTGCGTCCCGTTCCGTGCGAGGGCTGGGACGACCCCTCGCGCACGATGCTGGGCGAAGTGCAGGAGCGGTGGGTGGCGGATGGACTGGCGAGGAGCGATGCGCGCTGGCAGGTGCTCGCGCAGCAGGTGATGATGGGCCCGTTCGACAACGCC
The DNA here is from genome assembly GCA_964415485.1 of uncultured Gemmatimonadaceae bacterium. Taxonomy (GTDB): domain Bacteria; phylum Gemmatimonadota; class Gemmatimonadetes; order Gemmatimonadales; family Gemmatimonadaceae; genus JBBQHX01. The sequence goes on along the minus strand of CAYQAO010000133.1, from coordinate 571 downwards.
GCGGGCGAGGGGCGGAGCGTGTCCATGGATCAGTGGAGCGGCTACCCCGCGGCGCGCGAGCGCCTGCTGAGCGCGGTAGCGCGGCACGCACCGAACCGGACGGTGGTACTCACCGGCGACATCCACTCGAACTGGGTGAACGAGCTGCACGTTCCGCACGTGCCGGCTGAGGGCCCCGGTGTGGCGGCGGAGTTCGTCACGACCAGCATCTCGTCAGGCGGGGACGGCAGCGATGCGTGGGCCGGCGTGAACGAGAGGACGATGCCCGACAACCCGCACGTGAAGTGGCACAGCGCACGTCGCGGTTACGTGCACTGCGAGGTGACGCCCGAGGCCTGGACGTCCACCTATCGTGAGGTGCCATACGTAAGCCGCCCCGGTGCCCCTGTGCGCTCGGCATCGAGGTGGCGCGTGGAGAACGGAAGGGCGGGAATCCTGAGGTGAGCGAGTGCGCGCCGCCGCTTCGCGGCGGCGCATCGTCTGGCCGGGGGGCGGGGCTCGCTGCTCGGACTTGGCTGTCATCCCGCGCGTTACCTGCCTGTCATCCCGCGCGAGCGCAGCGAGTGTCGGG
>CAYQAO010000132.1:0-5851 GCA_964415485.1 uncultured Gemmatimonadaceae bacterium | reverse complement strand
GCCACTACGAGTTGCAGGCAGATCCCGACACTCGCTGCGCTCGTGCGGGATGACAGGCCTGGAGTGAGCGGGGGATGACAGACTTGACACCAACGAAGAAAGCCCCGGCGCACAGCGCCGGGGCTTTCTTCGTGATCCTCACTCCTCTTCGGTGCCCGTTCCGACCGCCGCTACCTCGCCGCCGGCACCGAGGCGCTCGATCTCCAGATCGTCCTCCTCCTCGTCGCCGCCGTAGCCGTAGTCGTACGAGTAGTACTTGTACACACCCTCGGCCTTGATGCTGTTCAGCACCGCGCCGAGCACCGAGATGGGCAGGCGATCCACCACCGTCAGCTTGTTCTGCGCCAGGCGAACGTCCGTCTTGCCTGCGCGCAGCACCACCAGCAGGGCGCCCGTTCCCGCCGAGAGCGCGAACGGATCTATGCCGGCGCTGAGCGGCGGGCTGTCCACGATGATCACGTCGTAGGCAGCGCGGAGCGACGCGAGCAGGGTGGGGAACTGCGCACTGCTCAGCAGCTCCGGGCCCTTGCGGCTGCGGGTTCCGCACGGAATCAGCGTCAGGTTGGGATGCGACGTCTCACGAAGGATCTCCGCTCGTGTGGCACGTCCCATCAGGAACTCCAGGAGCCCCGGCTTCTGCGACACGCCGAACGATTCGTGCAGCACGCCGCGCCGGATGTCGCCGTCCACCAGCACCACCCGGTGACCGGCCTCGGCGAACGAGAGCGCGAGGTTGCTGGACACGAGCGACTTGCCATCGCCGGCCATGGGGCTGGAGACCGTCAATGCCAGCGGCAACTCTGCGCCGAGTGTATGCGTCACGTTGAGGCGCAGCAGGCGGAATGACTCCACCACCTGAAGGGCCTCCTCCGGATCGGTACGACCCTTCGAGCTGGCGCGGAGCTCCGGCACGGTACCCAGCACGTCGAGGCCGAGGTCGTCCTTGGCCTGCTCCGGGTAGCGGAAGCGGCGGTCCATGCGATCCACCACGAGCGCCACGACGATTCCCAGGCCGAGCCCGATTGCGAGGCCCGCGAGAATGATCATCGGCACCGTGTTGCCCACCGGCTCGGACGGCACGGCAGCAAAGTCCACTACTTCCAGGTCGGGAGTGGTGCTCATCGCGGCGAGCTGCGCGGCGGCAGCCTGCGCCTCGAGCGTGCGGTACAAGCCGTCCGCGATGTCGCGCTCGCGCGTAAGGATCTGCAACTGCGTGGAGCGCACGGGGATCGCTTCGAGGGCGCGGCCCTCCGCCTGAATCTGGGAGTTGAGCGTCTGCTCCTGCTGCCGGATTGCGGAAACGAGTCCGGAAGCCTGCTGCGGGATCACGTTTCGGCGCAGGCTGTCCATCTGCGTCTGCAGCAGCTTCATGCTCGGCGCCTCGGGCGTGAGCACGGTACGCTGTGTGGAATACTCCGCACGCAGCTCGTTATAGCGTGCCAGAGAGCTGGCCAGCGGAGCCGCGCCGTGCTGCTGTGCACCGGCGGAAAGCTGCAGGATGGCAGCGGTGGGAACTTCCTCGTTGCTCCTGAGCGCCGCGAGCGCACGTTCTATGTTCTCGCGCTGTGCTTCCAGATCGGATGCCTGGATGCGCTGCTGGATGTATCGTCCGATGACGGTGCCCTGCGTCTCCGCCGAGCCGGGGGAGATGGGTGTGTCCTCGCTGGGCTCCTTGATGGTCGCTACGCGATACTGCTCCAGCGCCCGGTCCTTTCGGTCCAGGTCCTCGCGCTGCTGCACGCGCTGCTGCTCCAGGATGTTCGCGCGCTGCACGAGCTTGGCGCGCTTCAGCTCGTCGGCAACGGTGACGAAGCGCTCCACCCAGTGGTTCAGGATCTCCGCTGCCTTCTGCGGGTCGGAGTGGGTGAACTGGAGGTCCAGGAAGTTGGACTGCAGCGACGGTCGCAGGCTGGCGCGGAGTCGAGCCGACGCCTCACGAGGCGCGTAGACGCGGAACTCCACCTCCCGACCGGCCGCAAGCATGGAGGCCGGCGGCTGCCACACGAAGCCGGCCGGTGCTCCGATCGAATCGCCCACGGCGCCGCGGTCTATGACCTGGTTCTCCACGGTCAGAGTGTAGGCGCGACCGGTCTGGTCAATGGAAAGCTTGTACGAGCCCGGACGCACGCCGGCCGGCGAGGTGCGGAAGTCGGCGAACAGCAGGGAGTCCCTGGCTGTCGAGGGCTGGACGAAGAGTCCGAGCTCCATGACCACCGAGTCCGTGACGCGGCCCGTGGTGAGCAGCTCCACCCACGCCTCCGGGCCCAGCAGCTCGCTGTTCTGAATGGGGTTCCTGACGCTCGACCCATCGTTCTGCATCGGGCTCTCGGACGATATCCAGATCCGGGAGACCGTGGAGTACATGGGTGTCACGAAGCGGGAGGCGATGATTCCTCCTGCCAGCCCCGCGACGGCGAGGCCGAGTATGACCCACTTGAAGCGGCGCAGGGCGGCGAGGGCCCGGGCTATCGGCGAGGTCTTCGGCTCGGGGGGAGGAGCAGCACCATCGCCATAGGAGCCCATGGCCATTCCCTGGGTGGCGAACGGCTGGACCTGTTGAGCGTGGGGCGAGATCGGGATGATTTCGCTCGACATGGGAGCTGGAGTGGCGTGATCACCGGCAGTGGCGCCGGAGCGGCTGACCGGCTGGTGCAAGCCGCCTGTCCTCTGCTGTAGCAGGAATCCGACCGGGAGACGCGCCCCGAGTGCCGCGGGTCACGGTCACGCTCCGATCGCCTGCCTGCGATGCACCTTCCTCGCCGTACAGCAGCCGCTCCGGAACTGTTCCCGCTGGAGGCGGCCCCGCCATACGCAAGCGGGCGCATCTGCTACCGGGGGCCTGCCGAGCATTATCCGCGCCGGCGCGAATGACCCCCGGATTTCCGCTTTGTGCGGGAATCTAGTCACGCTCTGCCCGCTCGGTCGTCATACGTGCGCACGGCGGTGTGGCTGGTGTCCGACAGAATGTTGTTCGGTAGTTACATGTACTGTGGAGTGAATGCCACGACCTGCCTTGACACTCTAGTCCTGCCTAGCGAACATTGCCACCTTCCATGCGGCCGCCGGGCCGCTCGGCGCGTTCGGTGACGACCGCGCGGGTACCCCAGAGTAATCGATGTCCGTAACTGACTCCCTGCCAATTGGCCCGGCGAGCCTTTCTCCCGCCTCCACCTCCGATCCGCTCTCCATAGGACCGGAAGTAAAGTCGTCCATTTCGCTGCTGATCGTGGACGACGACCGGACCCTGCGAGAGGGGTGCGCGAACATCCTCTCGCTGGACGGATACCAGATCGTCCAGACCGGCCGGGGAGAGGAGGCGCTCGACATGGTGCGCCGCCGGCGGTTCGACATCATCCTCGTGGACCTGTACATGACGCCGGTCACGGGGATGGACATCCTGAAGGCGGCCCTCGAGTCCCACAAGGACACGATAGTCGTCGTGATGACGGGCAACCCGAGCGTCACGTCGAACATCGAGGCACTGCAGGCCGGCGCGTGGGACTACCTGCCCAAGCCTTTCTCCGCCACGCACCTGCAGGTGCTCGTGGGACGTGCTTCGCACGCCGTTCTGGTGGCGCGCGAAACCACGGAGATCCGCAAGAGCACCAAGAGCAGCGAGAGCGACGAGTCCAGTCGCGAGCGGCATGCGCTCATCGGCACCAGCGCCGCGTTCCGCAAGGCCGTGGATCTTGCCCGCCGCGTTGCGCAGACCGATGCGTCGGTGCTCATAACTGGTGAGAGCGGAACGGGTAAGGAAGTCATCGCCCAGTTCATCCACCGCAACAGCCGGCGCGCCAGCCGCAACCTGGTGGCGGTGAACTGCGCTGCGCTGCCGGAGAACCTGCTGGAATCGGAGATGTTCGGTCACCGGAAGGGCGCGTTCACGGGTGCCGATCGGGACAAGGCCGGCCTTCTCGAGATGGCCAACGGGGGCACGTTCTTCCTGGACGAGCTCACCGAGATGTCGCTGCCGCTCCAGGCAAAGCTGCTTCGCGTCATCCAGGACGGGGTCGTGAGGCGCGTGGGCTCCGAACAGCCGGACGCCGTGGTGGACGTCCGCTTCATCTCCGCAACGAACCGGGATCCGCAGGATGCCGTGCATCAGGGCATCCTGCGCGAGGACCTGTTCTACAGGCTGCGCGTGGTGCCCATCAAGCTGCCTCCGCTGAGGCAGCGTCTCGAGGATATCCCGGTGCTCGCGAGGCACTTCCTGGGCACCTACTGGGAGCGTCACAGGTCGAAGGGAACGCCGATCCCCGAACTCACGCGCGAGTGCATCGAGTTCCTGCAGTCGCGTCCGTGGCGAGGCAACGTTCGCGAGCTGCAGAACGTGATCGAGCACGTGGCCGTCATCGCGGAGGCCGGCCGTCCCATCGGGCCTGACGACATCCCCGTATACGACGAAGGCTCGGCTCCTGCATCGCTGGCCTCCGACGGAGTCGGTGCGCACCTGATGAATGAGCTGTACCACACCGCGAAGGATCAACTGGTGGCACAGTTCGAGAAGGAGTACCTGTCTCGCCTGGTGCAGCGCGCAGGCGGCAACATGTCGCGTGCAGCCCGGCTGGCCGGCATAGACCGGACAACCCTGTATCGGCTCATGGACAAGCACGGATTCAAGCGAGATGAGCTGTCGGGCGCGTTCGAGTGAGTGCTCGCGTAGCGCGTAGCTCCCCGGATTCATCCCCGCCGGTCATCGGCGGCGGACGTGCGGCGTCAGGCGGTCGGACGCGCGCAATAGCTACTGCTGCGTTCACCGGCGAAGGCTGGCACGGGCTGGAAAAGCCGCCCGCCGGCATCTCGCAGGCTACCTGGGCGCTGTTCGGAGCCGCCGCCGAGCGTGCCGTGGAGCAGTGGCCTCCCGAGCTGCACGGCTATCCGGGGCCCCAGGACGTGCAGCCGTCCATGCACCGCATCTGCATGGCGGTGCGCAATGCGCTGGAGGGAAGGCGCGAAGAGCTCACCGAAGCAGAGTCGCTGCGACCCCTGCGTCCCGTGCTGGATGCGCTGCGCCGGTACTTCGTAACTGCCGCTCGCGATGCCCACTCCCCTCCGGACATCTCGGAACTGCTCCGGATGCTCGAAGCCATGGAGGGCGCGCAGCGTCTGCTGGATGACACCGCGTCCGAGCGCTTCGCCGAACGACTCTCGGGAACCGATGCGTTGCACCTGGTAGTGGAGGTCGCGCACGACATGCGCTCTCCACTGGGCTCTATCCTCTTCCTGGCGGAGCGCCTTCGCAGCGGCCAGAGCGGACCGGTGGACGCCGTACAGGAACGTCAGCTCGGCCTCATCTACAGCGCGGCGTTCGGGCTCAGCTCGCTTGCCAGCGACGTGATGGAGCTCGCACGTGGAGGCGCGCGCCTGGTGGGCCCGACTCCGATAGCCTTCTCGTTAGGGGAGATTTACTCGAACGTGAAGGCCATCCTCCTGCCCATGGCGGAGGAGAAGCAGCTCGAACTGCAGTTTCGCGGGCTGGAGGTGGACTGGCGCGTGGGGCACCCGAGTGCCCTGAACCGCGTGATCCTGAACCTCGCCACCAACGCGCTGAAGTTCACCAACGAGGGCAGCGTGGTGGTTGCGGCTACTCCAAGGTCGCGCACGGCGGTGGAGTTCTCGGTGACGGATACGGGTCGCGGAATCCCCGATTCCGTTCTGGCCACGCTCTTCGATTCATTCCGTCGGCGCGTCACCGACGAGAGCTATGCTTTCTCCAGCGCCGGACTCGGCCTGGCCATCTGCCAGAAGCTGATTCGTGCAATGGGCGGCGAACTCTCGGTTGACACGGAGCTCGAGCGGGGAACGCGCTTCTCCTTCGAGATCGAGCTGCCGGCCGCCGCGCGAATGTGAG
>CAYQAO010000131.1:0-6004 GCA_964415485.1 uncultured Gemmatimonadaceae bacterium | reverse complement strand
TCGAGGCTCGGCGCTCGGCCGTCGCCGGCCCGTCGTCCCGCGTGTCTCTCCATCATGTCATCCCGCACGAAGCGCAGCGAGTGTCGGGATCTACCCGCAACTGGTAGTGGCCGGCTTCGGCGCAGTGAGAGCAGATCCCGACGCTTCGCGCGGGATGACACCGCAGTCACTCTTCCCCAGTCCCTCTTCCCTGTTCCCTCCGCCGTTCAGCTGTCTGCCAGGAACCTCACGACCGTCTCCACCAGCGCGGGCGACGAGCAGATGTCGTAGTGCGTCTGGCCCGGCAGAATCGCCAGGCGCGACTTCGGCCGGCCGGAGCCGTCCCAGCCACCATCGCGCTTCCCGCCGCCGAGCAGGCCGAACACCTCCACTGCGTGCGAGGGCGGGAACATGTCCGCGTCACCCGCAACTATCAGCGTGGGAACCTGAACTCCCGCCACCTGCTCCGAGTAGTCGTACTGCACCTTCATCGCTTCGCCGATCTTGCCCAGCAGGCGCGGCCAGTCCTCGGGGCGCGGAGCCTTCGCGCTGTACAGCTCGTACATCGGAGTCTGCTTCATCATCTCCGCCATCTCGGGCCCTACCGCATCCTGCTGCCCCAGGATTTCCGGGTAGTAGGCGTCGCTGCGAACCGCTGCGGACACGAGCACCAGCCGGTCCACCACCTGCGGATGCCTGACGGCAACCTGCAGCGCCACGCCGCCGCCCAGAGAGTAGCCCATCACGTCAGCACGCTCGATGTTCAGGTGCTCGAGAAGCGCGGCGATGTCGTCCGCCATGAACTCGATGCTCAGCGGGCGGTCAATGTCGGCTGTCGCGCCATGTCCCTGCAGGTCAACGGCGATCACCTGCCTGCCTTCGGCCAGGGCGGGAAGCACGGGGCCGAACATCTCGATCGCTCCGAGTCCTCCGTGCAGGAGCACCAGCGGCTTCCCTGCACCGTGAATCTCGTAGTAGAGGTTGATGCCGTTGACGTTGGCGTACTGACCGGCGGCGCGGGCACCGTCGTACTGCGGCTGGGCGGTCTGGGCGTTCGCTGTCATGGAGGTACCTGCAAGGTTGGCGAGTATGAGCGCTCCCGCGAGCACGCGGGCGCTGGTGAGGACGTTCAGCATCGAGAACATGCTCCGGTCTCCGTGGTGCCGGGCTCGCTGCTCCCCACCGGAACGGTCGGCGGAGAGCCAGCGGAGCCTGCCTTTCACGGAGGCGACGAACCTGCGCGGCGGAATTCGACAGTCTCCCGAAAATTGGCGACCGTCCGCGGCCATGTTAGCCCGCACAAACGGAAACGCCGGCCAGCGGCCGGCGTTTCACGATCTGGACTTCCTCGGGCGCTGGCTAGTTCCTCACTAGAACGCCCGATCCCACAGTGTCTCCATAGTTCACGGACACCGTCAGCTGCTTCCCGTTCACGCTGCCGCTCGCGATCGTCATCGGCCCCTCCTGCTCCTCCACGTTGAAGGTGAGCACACCGCCCGTGTGCGTGTAGGTGCCGCTTCCGGAGCCACCCTCGTCGAACGATTCGCCCCCGACCTTGTTGATGCCGGTGGACGACAGCGAGTAGCTGAACGTGCCATCCATGTTCAGGGTCACGGAGCCGCCGCTCGTCTCGATGATGTAGAGGCTGTCTTCGTACGTGGTGCCGGGAATGCTTATGCCATTGACCTCTATGAGCGAGTAAGTGCCATAGAAGTCCGGCAGCACCACGACGGTCACAGTGGCCTCCCCTTCCTCGAGCCTGGCCGTGACGGTGGCAGACCCGTCGCTCTTGCCCGTCACGGTTCCGCTGGACGACCCGACCGTCGCGACGGTAGTGGAGGACGAAGTCCACGTCGGCTTGCGGCCCAGCAGCAGCGAGTCGGTCAGCACGTCGCCGGTGGAGTCGCTGGCCACCCAGGTGAAGGAGGTGGTGCCGTCCACCGAAATGGTGTCCTGTGCCGGCGACAGCTCCAGGCTGGCTACGGTGTACTTCGCCGGGCGAAGCATTCCCTGGAGTCCCTTCTCCTGATCGTCGTGGTCGGGCAGCGACAGCCGCACGCGGAAGGTGAAGTCGTGGTCGTCGCCCTGGTTCGGGTTGGTGAAGGTCACCATCCACGGATCGCTCCCCATGCCGGTTCCCTGAATGGGAGAGGGCGCGATGGACCTCACGCTGAGGTACTCGCCCGGCACCTTCTTGCGGACCGTTCGGCGCGGAGCCGCTGGAAGCGAGATGGCAGGAAGGTTCACGAAGGTCACCTCGCTGCGTATGACGTCCCAGAGGTTGATTAGCAGCTGGAACTGCGTATACAGGTTCTTCACCGCCGGCGGCCCGCCCGCGCTCTCGGCCGAGAGCGAGCTGAAGTTCGCGTACACCGACACCTCGGCCGGCACGCCCACGGTGTAGGTCTCGCCCTCTTCCGACCCCTCGGCCATGAGCGGCGCTCCGGGTGCGGGGCGGCCCACTAACGGGCTCAGCCCGGGGACAGTGGTGCCCCGGGCGAAGTTCGGGAGGACGTCGGCAAGCTCGCCCTCCACCATCTCCTGGAGCATGGCGGAGACGGCGGTAGCCAGGTCGTACTTGCACCATACCAGGCCGATCATGGCGCCGGTCAGCGCGCCGTACTCCATGCCGGCCGCGGCAGCGCGCCCCGTCAGCCGGTCTGCCAGGAGGCCGCCCAGCCCGCCGGCAACGAAACCGAAGAGACCGCCCTTGAGCATGCTGCGATGGCACCTTTGCAGTACGCCAAGTGCCGTGTCCGAACGCTGGGTCGCTCGGCTCCGGCCGAGCAGGCAGTCCTCGAACGCGCCCTCTCCGGTGCAGAGGGGAGATGCGTCGGTCGCCATGGTCGGGCCGCTCCTCCATGGATCGGCGACCATTCGCGCTGAGGGTGCGTCGCCTCCTGCTTCGAAGCCGTAAGTCGCAGCGTCAACGAGGATGTAAGGCGCAGCGGCGGCCTGCTCCTCAGCCGTGAGGGCCAGGAAGTCGCTGCGCGACGCGGCCATGACGTCTCGGGCGGACGCCACGAATGCCGTGAGGCCGTCCGCGTCCTCCGCAGCGATGGCGCCGTCGGAGATCGCAGCTTCCAGCGAGTCCAGCCGGGCGTTCACCTGGTCGAACACCTCCAGCACGCCAGCGACCGGGTCTCCCACGCTCGGCGGTGCCACTACGGTGAGCTCGCTTTCGAACTTCTTCGCGCCGATCTCGAATCGCACCGGCTGTTTTCCTGACACACCCTCGGGTACGAAGGCGACCAGGGTGCTGTCGTCAGCGCGTACCGCGAAGAGCTCCTCGTCTCCAATGGTTCCGGTGACGCTGTCCGGCAGTGTTCCGGCGCCGCTTCCCGGGCGCAGGGTGATGAACTCGTATGAGTGGGCGCTGTCAGATCCGAGGACCAGCCCCAGCGGCGGGGGAGGCTCCGGCGGGGGCTGCTGGCCGCCCGGCGGGTTGGGGTTCTCGTCTACTCCAGTGGGGGCGTCGCTCCCGCCGCACGCGAACAGGAGTGAGGTGGCCAGGAGGGAGAGGGCGGCGCGCGCCGGTCCGGCGCTACGTACGATGAGTGGCCGCATTCGGTTGTGGGATTGTGCTGCAGGGTGGCCAGGGCCGGCCGGAGGAGGCGTCCTGTAAGTCGCCCGACCGGTGCGACGAGAATCCGCCGCGCCGCGTGCGACGATTTAGCCTGAACAGGGGACACGAATTGCTCCGGATTCATGATTCCCCGCATTCCGCGAGCGAGTATGCCCGATCGCCGCGAGGGTTGGTTGCGTCGAGCGGGATCCGTGCGTCGCATTCATGGCCGCCAACCCACGCAAGATCTTTCGTTTCAGCCGCATGCCAGCCCTCGCTCCCGCTCGCCAGTCTCCCCTTCTCGCATACGACCCTCTGGCGCCCCTGCTGGTGTTCCTGGCGCCGGTATCCATCGCCGCCGTCGCGATGCATCACGACAAGGTGCTCGGCCCGGTGACCATGGCGTTCGCGGTAACGAGCCTCCCGTTTCTCGGAGCGGTAGTATGCGCGTGCATCGCGTTCGTGCTGACCTCCCTGTGCAGCCATATGCTGGCCGGGCGTTCACCCGACGCAGCAGCCACCAGCTACGCGCTGTCGCTTCCGCTGGCCGCGCTGACTCTCGTGGGAGTGGCGGAGGTGGTGGACTTGGTCGCTCTGGTGTCGGAGGCGCACCTGCTGGATCCGGCGACGATCGCTGCCCTGATCCTGGTGGGCATCATGAACGTGGCTACGGCTGGTCTCTCCGTGCGAACCGGGATGGTGGTGCGGGGTGAGCCGTGACTTGAGCGCGGTCAAGTTCGAGCGGTTTCCGGCCACCGGCTCCGGGAGCACCGCCGTAGAGGCTCCCATGCACCGCTTCCTGCTGGAGATCCCGGGGCTGTTCTACCTCGGTTACGTGCCGCCCCTGCGCGTGGTGAACGACTTCCTGAAGCGAGGAACCAGCGACGCCGGAATGGGCGGCGGGTGCAGGTGGACGCCGTTCTCACTTTCCGAACCCGAATACGCGGCGGTCAGGAAAGCGCTCAGGCAGGATGGCGAGACGCTCCGCGGACGTACGCTGCGTTTCGCCGAGGTGCCGGACGACGTCTCCCGCCGGAATGAATGGGCGAGCTGGGTGCTCGAGCAGGAGATCGGGATTCCCTACCAGGAGCACCTGTCGCTCATGGACCGGGAGGAGGACCTGCGCGAGCAGGCCGAGTCCGCAGCAAGGCAGGGTGACGAGCGTGCGGCCGAGCTGCACCTGAAGAGCATCGAAGCCGGGATGAGGCTCGTGGAGTTCTCCGAGCCCTACATGGAGCGGTATCGAAACAGGGGACAGGGGTAGACTGGGCTGCGTCCGGGTGCATTTTCCTGATCGGTGCTCGACCGGGAAAACACCTAACCCGCAGTCAAATGGATCGCCGCCACTTCCTCTCCGCGTCCGCCGCTGCCGTCGCCCTCGCGGCACTCGACAGGCCGCTGTTCGCCCACGCCGCACTCGTGAGGCTGCGGGACGGAACGTTCACTCCCATCCGTCGCAACGTCGGCTTCTTCACCATGCGCGGCGGCACGATCGGGTGGCTGGTGAATTCCGATGGCGTGGTGGTGGTGGACAGCCAGTTTCCGGCCGAGGCGACAGCGTGCCTGACGGGGCTCCGGGAGCGTTCGGGGGGACGTCAGGTGGACTTCCTCATCAACACTCACCACCACGGCGACCACTCGGGCGGCAACGTCTCCTTCCGGGGGTCGGCGCGCTCGGTGGTTGCGCACCAGATGGCCGACCGGCACATGCGCCAGCCGCCGGGAGGGCAGCCGCCTGACGACCAGCTCTTCCCGGACACCACCTTCACCGACACGTGGTCGGCGGACGTGGGCGACGAACGCGTGACGGCGCGACACTACGGGCGAGCGCACACGAGCGGCGACGCAACCATCACGTTCGAGCGCGCCAACGTGGTGCACATGGGCGACCTGATGTTCCACCAGCGCCACCCGGTGGTGGACAGCGCAGCGGGGGCGACCATCCGCAGCTGGATGACGGTGCTCGACCGCACGGTGGCGGATCACTCGCCGGACACGGTCTACATCTTCGGACACGCGAACACGGGCCTGCCAGTCACGGGCACGCACGCCGACCTGACGAACTTCCGCGACTACCTGGGGGCGCTGCTGGGCTTCGTGGAGTCGCAGGTTCGTACGGGCCGTTCACGTGAGGAAGTCCTGGCGATGCGCGATCCGCTGAAGGGCTTCGAGAGCTACGGCCCGTTCGGCCGGCCCGGACCGCGGGATGCGCTGACGTGTGCGTACGAGGAAGTGGTAGGGGCGAGGGAAGAGGGAAGAGGGAATAGGGAATAGGGAATAGGGACTGGGGACTGGGGACTGGTGAACTGCCTCCGCTTCTGTCATCCCGCGCCACGTTCACCTGTCATCCCGCGTGAGCGGCGTAGCCGCGAGCGTCGGGATCTACTCACCCTGCGCCGAAGCCCACCACGGTGAAGTGAAAGCAGATCCCGACACTCGCTTCGCTCGTGCGGGATGACA
>CAYQAO010000130.1:0-6081 GCA_964415485.1 uncultured Gemmatimonadaceae bacterium | reverse complement strand
GTCCCTAATCCCTCTTCCCTGGTCCCTAATCCCTAGTCCCGAGTCCCCAACCGCCAGTCCCCGCCCCTCAGCAGCTCCCACGCCTCCCGCACATGCTCCCGCTCCGTCCTGAGGTTGCCGATGGCAAGGCGGATCACGTAGCGGCCGTTCAGCTTCGTGTGCGAGAGGTACGCCCGGCCCGTGTCGTTCACCGCGTGCAGGATGCGCTCGTTGATCGCGTCCAGCTGCTCGTCAGGCAGGGTGCCGTCTCCCTTCCAGCGGAAGCACACTACTGACAGCGGCACCGGCGCCATCAGCTCCCATTCGGGATCTTCCTCAACCCATCCGGCGAACTCGCGGGCCAGTGCGCAGTGGTGCCTCAGTCGTGCGGCCAGGCCCTCCTCGCCGAACGAGCGCAGCACCATCCAGAGCTTCAGCGCGCGGAACCTCCGGCCCAGTTGCACGCCGTAGTCCATGAAGTTCACGGCGTCGGATTCGGGGGTCGCCAGGTATTCCGGCACGAGCGAGAACGCGCGGCGCAGCACCTCCGGACGGCGCGTGTAGAAGGCCGAGCAGTCCACCGGCGTGAACAGCCACTTGTGCGGGTTTACCACGAGCGAGTCCGCGCGCTCCACGCCCTGCAGGATGCCGCGAAGCTCGGGGACGATCGCCGCCACGCCACCGTAGGCGCCGTCCACGTGCAGCCACACGTCGTTCGCCTCGCAGATGTCGGCGATGGCCGGCACCGGGTCCACGCTCGTGGAGCTGGTCGTTCCCACGGTCGCCACGCAGGCCACCGGAAGCATTCCTGCCTCACGGTCGGCGGCGATGGCCTCCGCGAGCGCGTCCGCCCGCATGCGGAACTCGGAGTCCACCGGGACCTTCACCACGTTCGCGTGACCGATGCCGAGCGCGATGGCGCCCTTGTCCACGGAGGAGTGCGCGTGTTCGGAGCAGTACACGCGCATCACGGGCATGTCCGCGCGACCGGCAAGACCCAGCTCGCGCACCTGCAGCTCCGGGCGTGCCTCACGAGCCGCCGCCAGCGCGAGCATGGTGGAGATGCTGGCCGTGTCGTTGATCATGCCGAACCAGCCGTCCGGGAGCCCCATCAGCCTGCGCAGCCATCCCATCACCACCTGCTCCAGCTCGGTCGCACTCGGCGACGTACGCCAGAGCATGCCGTTCACGTTCAGCGCGGCCGTGAGCATCTCGCCCAGCACGCCGGCCGGTGAGCCGGAAACGGCGAAGTACGCGAAGAAGGAAGGGTGGTTCCAGTGCGTGATGCCCGGGAGGATCTTCTGCTCGAAATCGTCCAGGATGGCCTCGAACGCTTCTCCCCGGCTCGGGGCGGACTCCGGCAGCGACGAGCGAATGTCTCCGGGCTTGACGCTGGAGAGAACGGGGTACCGTCCGGGCTCCGAGAGGTAGCGGACGATCCACTCGTTCACGCGCTCGAAGGCGTCAACGGGTACGGCGTCGAGGTCCGTGGGAGTATCCATCTGGTGAGGCGTGCGGATTCGGAAGTGCCGCCGGCGCCGGGCGGGACCGTGACCGGCCGGTCACGCTCGAGGGTAAGGCGGCGTAAGGGGAACCATTGGAACGAAGCCGGGTTCGACCGCGAGCGCCAGTGCGCTTGCAGCCGTACATTGAGCCCATGTATCGCCCATTCCTCGTCCTGTTCCTCGCTGCGTGCACCGTCGCGCCGCCGCCTGTGGCGTCCGCTCCGGAGCCGGAAGAGCTTCCCGCGCCGCCGGATACGACCCCGGTGCTGTCGGAGCAGCGGTATTTCAGCTTTCCCAGCTCCGACTCCCTGTCAGGATACCTTCGCACCGGGAGTGCCGCACGGCTGATAGTGAGCGCGCACCGCGGCGGCCCGCAGCCCGGGTTTCCCGAGAACGCCCTGGAGACGCTGGAGAACACGCTACTGGGCGGGCCCGCGTTCGCGGAGGTGGACGTCCGCCTCACGAGAGACAGCGTGCTCGTGCTGCTGCACGACGACACGCTGGAGCGCACCACCAACGGCACCGGAGAGCTCATCCGCATCACGCTGGACAGCGTGCGAACGCTCTTCCTGGAGGATCCGGAGGGGCGCATCACGACGTTCCGCGTTCCCACGCTGGCGGAAGCCCTTGCGTGGAGCGAGGGGCGTACCGTGCTCATGCTGGACGTGAAGCGCGGGGTGCCGCCGGTGCGCGTGATAGACGCCATTCGCCGCGCGCGCGCGGAGAACCGTGCGGTGGTGATCGTGTACACCCTTGCCGACCTTGCGCGCTACCACCAGCTTGCCCCGGACATCATGCTCTCGGCGAGCTTCGCGTCCGTGGAGGAGGTGGAGATGGCTCGTGAGGCGGGTGTGGACTTCCGCCGCATCGTGGCGTTCGCGGGAGTGGGCTCGGCGGACCCGGAGATCGTGAGGCGGTTGCGCTCGCTGGGCGTGCGGGTGCAGATGGGGACTTTCGGCGAGATTGACGAGCGGGCCGTGGAGGAGGGCCCGCGCGTGTTCCTGGAGCTCATGGGCCAGGGCATAACGATGATCGCCACGGATCGGCCGGCGATTGCGCTGGATGCCGCCGCGCGGCTGGGTGGCGTCCCTGACGACTGACACGCGGAGGCTGGGTCTTGAGAACTGTCTGCCTTGCGCTGATGTTCGCGCTGCTGGTCGCCGTGCCGCAGGCCTCGTACGCGCAGGCGGGCTGTACATGGGCGTCGTGCGCGCGCGTGGTGGATGCCTCGACCTATCCGGTTCCCACGGGCGAGGGCACCCGCCTGGATGTGCTGGGCATGAACATGGCGCTCGGCGCGGCCACCGCGGCGGTCGTGGCCGTCGTCAGGCGCAGGCCCGTGGTGAAGGCAGCCGCACTCGGCGCACTCGGCGGATCCGTCACCTACATGGGCAAGTCGCTGGCCTCACAGAAGTTCGACGGCGCCGGGCTGCTCGGCCGCCAGGTGGGTGCAGTCGGCGCGTCCATCACGCGCGATGCCGTGGAAGGCCACGACCCCTTCCGCAGGGTCGTGCTGCCGCTCGGCGTGGTTCGGCTGCACATGGACGCCGATGCGGAGGACCGCGTCAGGGTCCGCGCCGACCTCGCGTCCATAGCCGCCAGCGTCGCCGCGCTCGCCCAGGGCGGCGACCTGGACCTGAGCAGGTCGCTGTCCAGCGGCACGCCGGTGTTCAAGGTCTCGCGGGAATCGAACGAGTGGAACGGCATCCACCTCGCGGGCGTGATCTGGCTGCGGGACGACCTGTGGTACAGGCATGCCCGGCAGACCATCTCTCACGAGATGGTGCACGTGGTGCAGCACGACGCGAGCTTCATCGCGTGGGCGGAACCCCTCGAGCGCGCCACCTTCGGGCGCATCCCCGGCTTCCGCTTCGTCCATCGCTGGACCGACTTCGGCCTGCAGGTGCCCTTCCGCGCGCTGGGCAACACCGTGCTCACCTACGAGGACCGTCCCTGGGAGTGGGAGGCCGGAGTGCTGTCGGGAACGGGGCGCCTCAACTCGGGCGGCGGCGGGGGGATGGTGCTGCATTAGGCCGGCAGCCGGCAGCCGGCCTTGCCTTTCCGCAACAAGCACCGCCCCGGTTCCGTAGTGCCCGCATGCTATTCCTCGCACTCACAGCCATCGCACTGCAGCAGACCCCGCAGCAGCCCGTGCCGGACACCGCCAGGGCCGCCGCGCAGGCCGACACCTCCCGCGAACAGCGCAGGGAGCCCAGGCGCATTCCCGTAACTCCCGAGCTGGAGCGCACCGCGTTCCTGGACGCACCGGCGCGCGAGCTCCTGCTCCGCGCGCGGGATTCCCGCCTGCGGCAGGACACCACCCTGCTGTCCTACGACGCCACCGCGTACCAGCGCGTCTCCATGGGCCTCGCGCTCAGGAAGCTCATACCGGAGCGCCTCGCGTTCCGCGAGGATCAGGTGGTGCGGGTTCAGTGGCACCGTGACCGCGGCGTGTTCGCCGAGGTGCTCGGACATCGCCGTGCGGTGCCGATCGCGTCGCGGGACACGGACATGGAATCGGATGCGGGGCAGAACGTCCCGATCCCCTACCTGCCGGGGCAGGAGACGCTCTGGGTGGGCGCGGGTATCGCCGAGGTGGAGGTGAACGACAGGGGACCGGTGAACCCGCTCGCGTCAGGCGCGGAGGCCTACTACCGCTACGCCACCGGCGACTCCGTCACGCTGCAGCTGCCTGACGGCCGACTCATCCGCCTCCGGGAGCTGCAGGTTCGCCCGCGTGAGCCGAGGTGGAACCTGTCCGTGGGATCGCTCTGGTTCGACATGGACGACGCGAGGCTCGTGCGCGCCGTGTACCGCCTCTCCACGCCCATGGACATCTGGCAGGTGGTGGAGGAGCAGGAGGACGACGACGATGACGACGTTCCGCGCGCGGTGAAGGCGATGCTCAATCCGCTGCGTGCGACCGTTCGGTCCGTGACGGTGGAGTACGGCCTGGAGGACGGCCGCTTCTGGCTGCCGCGCGTGCAGTCGGTGGACGCCGAGGTTCAGGTGAGCTTCATGCGCGCGCCGATCCGCTTCGAGCAGAGCTTCCGCTACGCCGCCGTGAACGGCCCCGTGGAGGTGCCCGAGCCGCCCGCCATCGCGGAGGAGGAAGCCGCGCAGGTGGACACGCTCGCGAACGCGGGCGTCGTGACGGTGATGCGCGACGAGCGCACGCGTGCGCAGCGTGACTCCATGAGGGCGGTGCGCGACTCGCTCAACGACGCCCGAAGGGCGGAGAAGGAACGAGAGTGCTCCACCACGGGCAGCTACACGCGGCGCAGTACGCGCATGGAAGGGACCTTCCCCGTCACGGTGCGCGTTCCCTGCGACTCGGTGGCGCTGGCGAATTCCGAGGCCCTGCCGGGCTCGCTGTACGACGACAACGAGCAGCTGTTCGGCGACGCGGAGCGCGACCGGCTCGTTCGCCAGGCGCTCGCACTCGGCGCGCAGGCGGGGTGGGGCCCCCAGCGGCCCGTGTTCAGGTGGGGAATCGGCGACGGCCTGCTCCGCTACAACCGCGTGGAAGGACTCTCGCCCGCAGTGCGCATGGACCAGCAGCTGGGGAACGGACTGGCCGTGACCGCGCTCGCACGCGTGGGAACCGCCGACCTGGAGCCTAACGGGGAGCTGGCGCTCACCCTGGATGACGGAAGGCGGCTGCTTCGCGCCGGCGTGTACCGTCGCCTGCTGGCGGCGAACGACTGGGGTGACCCGCTGGCAGTGGGGAACTCCGCGTCAGCCTTGTTCTTCGGGCGCGACGACGGGCTGTACTACCGCTCGTGGGGCGCCGAGCTTGCCGGCGAGGCGAGCTCCGGACTCTCCAGCCGCGGCGGGCGCCTGACGTGGCGCGCTTTCGTGGAGCGACACGATACCGCGGAGCGCGAGACGAACTTCTCGTTTGCGCGGTGGTTCAACGAGAATGACTTCTACCCGAACATCGAGGCGAATGAGCTGACGGTGTTCGGTTTCGGGTGGACGTACACGCAGTACTTCGGGCTCGACCCGCGCGGCCTCCGCACGTTCCTGGTGGTGCGCGGCGAGGGCGGAACCGGCGGCGCCTCGTACTCGCGCGGCATGATGGACCTCACCTTCATGCACCCGATCGCCGGCCGGCTGGACGGCGCCCTCACGCTGAGCGGTGGAACCAGCGGAGGAACGCTGCCCGCGCAGCGGCAGTTCTACCTGGGCGGTCCGTGGACGATACACGCCCTGCGTCCCGGCACGGCAGCGGGCAACGCGTTCTGGATGGCGCGAAGCGAGCTGGCCTACGGCAGGGTGGTGGGTCGTCCGTTCGTGTTCTTCGACGTGGGCTGGGCCGGCGAGCGCTCCGACTGGCGTACTCCCGGCACTCCGCTAACGGCTGCGGGCGTGGGCTACAGCTTCCTGGACGGACTCGTGAGGGCGGAGCTGTCGAGAAGCTTCAGGCCGGAGGAGCGGATGAGGCTGGACCTGCGCGTAGGGGCTTTTTGATCGAGGAGTGCGACGCCGCTTCGCGGCGTCGCGTGTTTGGGGGTGTGGGGGGGGGGGGGGTGGGTGTGGGGGGGGGGGGGGGGAGTGGGGAGGTCTGCGCCCCCCCCCCCACGGGGCCAGCCGC
>CAYQAO010000129.1:0-6101 GCA_964415485.1 uncultured Gemmatimonadaceae bacterium | reverse complement strand
CCGGACCGGCAAGGCGGACAAATCATCAACGAGCCCACCGCTGCAGCGCTCGCCTACGGCCTGGACAAGAAGAAGGACGAGAAGGTCGCGGTCTTCGACCTGGGCGGCGGTACGTACGACATCTCCATCCTGGAGCTGTACGACGTGGAAGGCTCGCGCCAGTTCGAGGTGAAGTCCACCAATGGTGACACACACCTCGGCGGTGACGATTTCGACCAGCGCGTCATTGACTGGCTGGTGGCGGAGTTCAAGCGCGACCAGGGCATAGACCTCTCCAAGGATCCCATGGCGCTCCAGCGCCTCAAGGAGGCCGCCGAGAAGGCCAAGATGGAGCTGTCGAGCACCATGTCCACCGACGTCAACCTGCCGTTCATCACGGCGGACCAGTCGGGCCCGAAGCACCTGAACTATCAGCTCACGCGCGCCAAGTTCGAGCAGCTCGTGGACGACCTCGTGCAGCGCACCATCCCGCCCATGGAGAAGGCGCTGTCCGATGCCGGACTCAAGGCTTCGGACATTGACGAGGTGATCCTGGTCGGCGGCTCCACGCGCATTCCGAAGATCCAGGAGGTAGTGAAGAAGTTCTTCGGCAAGGAGCCCAACAAGGGCGTGAACCCTGACGAGGTCGTGGCGATCGGCGCCGCGATTCAGGGTGCGGTGCTCACGGGCGAGCAGAAGGACGTCCTGCTCCTCGACGTCACTCCGCTCTCGCTCGGCATCGAGACGCTCGGCGGCGTGATGACCACGCTCATCCCGCGCAATACCACGATCCCCACCCGCAAGACGGAGACGTTCTCCACTGCGGACGACAACCAGACCACGGTGGAGATCCACGTGCTGCAGGGCGAGCGCGAGCTGGCTACGTACAATAAGACGATCGGCAAGTTCCAGCTCACCGGCATTCCGCCCGCACCTCGCGGCGTGCCGCAGGTGGAGGTGACTTTCGACATTGACGCGAACGGAATCCTGCACGTGACGGCGCGCGACAAGGCCACCGGCAAGGAGCAGAAGATCCGCATCGAGGCCTCCAGCGGTCTTTCGGATGCCGAGATCGACCGCATGGTGAAGGACGCGGAGGCCAACGCGGCCGAGGACAAGTCGCGTCGTGAGGCGATCGACCTGCGCAACCGGCTGGACAGCATGGCGTACGAGGTGGAGAAGAACTCTTCCGAGTGGAGCGACAAGCTGCCGGCCGACCTGAAGACGCGTCTGGACGAAGCCGTGGAGCGCGCCCGCAAGGCGCTGCGCGGCGACGACAACGACGAGATCCGCGCCGCGCAGGAGGAACTGTCCAAGGTGTACAGCGAGGCCGGTCAGGCGCTGTACGCTCAGGGCACGGCAACGGGAGACGACGCCACCCAGCAGCAGGGTGCGCAGGCCACCGCTGACGCCGCGCAGGAAGAAGTGGTGGAGGCTGACTACGAGATCGTGGACGAGAACAAGTAATCGTCCGGCGGTTGGCTGGCGGCTCGCGCTGCCGGCCGGCCGCCAGGCGGTCGCCGCCGGATTCTGCATCCTGTCGGCGACGCCCGATTCCGGCGCGGCCGGCGTGGAGGTGAAGCACATGCCCCCGTGCCGGCCGCGTTCCGTTTGATCCCCACGGCGTACCTGGTTGTGTAGATTCCGAAACCTGGACGGGGCCGCCGGGGTACATCTGGTGAACCTTCATCAAAGTCGGACGAATGGCTCTTCTTCAACGCGCCAGGACATTCGGCCTGGTCACCGCAGCCTTTGTCGGCGGACTCATCTTCGCCGCCGCATGGGACCTTACTCCCTTCGGTTACGCGCAGCAGCAGGCCGCTGCGCCCACGGCCCGTGAGGTCTCCACGCTCGAGGCAACGGGCGCCGCGTTCACGTCCATCGCCGAGCATGTCACGCCTGCCGTGGTGGCCATCCAGGTACAGCGCGAGGCCCGCGCGCGGGGACGTCAGCCCCTCCGAATGGAGGACCTGTTCCGTGGCTTCACTCCGGAACCGGTGGAGTCCAGCGGTTCGGGCTTCATCGTCACGAACGACGGCTACATCCTCACGAACAACCATGTCATAGATGGTGCGTCCCGCATTCGCGTGACGCTCAACGACGGGCGGGTGTTCGACGCGAAGGTCATCGGGCGCGACCCTGACACCGACGTTGCCGTGGTGAAGATCGAGGGGAAGGACTTCCCTACCGTCACGTTCGGCGATGACGAGAAGCTCCGCATCGGCGAGTGGGTAGTGGCGATAGGCAACCCGCTCGGACTCAACTTCACGGTCACGGCCGGGATAGTGAGCGCCAAGGGACGTGGGCGTTCGGGCGAACTGGACCTGCCGGGCCGCGGCGACTACTCCATTACGGACCTCATTCAGACGGACGCCGCGATCAACCCCGGCAACTCGGGTGGTCCGCTGGTGAACATCCGCGGTGAGGTGATTGGCATCAACAACGCGATCGCCACGCGTACGGGCACGTTCGCCGGTTACGGCTTTGCCGTTCCGATCACGCTCGCTCGTCAGGTGCTGGACGACTTCCTGCGTTATGGCCGCATTCGCCGCGCGGTGCTCGGCGTCCAGATCTCGGAGGTGTATCCGGCGGACGCCGGTGCGGCAGGACTGGACCGGATTGGCGGCGCCAAGGTGGACCAGTTCAGCGGCAGCAACAGCCCTGCGCGTCAGGCAGGCATCCAGATCGGCGACATCATCACCGCGATAGACGGACGAGAGATCGATCGAGTGAGCACGCTGCAGCGCGTTATCCGTTCGAAGACTCCGGGCGAGCCCGTGCAGGTGACGGTGAAGCGCTTCGGCGAGGAGCACACCGTTCGCGTGAAGCTCGACGAAGCACCCACGTCCGAGAACGCGGTTGCGGAGCAGCCGCGCAGCACTCGTGACGGATCGGGAACGAGTGCCGGCAAACTGGGAATCAGCGTGGAACCCCTGACGGTGGAGGTAGCGCGCGCCATGCAGCTCGAAGGCGAGCCGCGCGGCCTTCGTGTCACGGAGGTGGTGCCTGGCGGGCCGGCCGATTCGGACGGCGGTCTGTTCGCGGGCAGCGACATCATCGTCGAAATCCTGAACCCGGGACCACGGCGCCCCGTGAACAGCGTAAGCGACCTGCAGCAGGCGCTGTCGGGCCTGAAGTCGGGAGACTACCTGTCGCTGGTGGTCCTGAACCCCATGCGTGGCGGTTCGGAGCGGGTGGTGAACCTTCGGGTGGCCGAATAGCACCTCGCATGGAGCTGTGAACGCGCCCCGGCCGGAATGGCCGGGGCGCGTTTTCGTTTGACCTGTGTGCAAGTGCCACCGCACCATGGAAAGTATGGCGGACGGCATCTCCGGGCGGACGGCTGTCCGGATGCCGTACCACCGTGTACCAGCCGGGCTGACCGGTCCCGCCCCCAGCCCGGCTGCGCTAGCTTTCCATTACGCGCGAACGTGGCGGAACTGGTAGACGCACCAGACTTAGGATCTGGCGCCTCACGGCGTGGGAGTTCGAGTCTCCCCGTTCGCACTCCCGGCGCAGGGCGGGCAATGGTGGATTGCCCCACCTGCGCCGGTTAGTTTTCCATGGATATGGTGCTCCCATTCGAGCGCTTCGCCGTCGTGCCGCAGGGTACGACGGCGGTTTCTTCCGTATTCCCCCGCGATGACCATCACGATCACCCCTACCAGCACTGAAGGCGTTGACCGCCGCCTGCAGGTCTCGATTCCAGCCGAGGACGTACGCGCAGCCGAGGAAGCGGCAGCAAGGAAGTACGCATCCAGCGTTCGCCTCCCTGGTTTCCGCCCGGGCAAGGCCCCGGCCGCCATGGTGCGCAAGCGCTTCGCACCCGCCATCCGTCAGGAGGCAGTCGAGAAGCTGGTACAGGACGCCTGGACCCAGGCCATGGACCAGGAGAAGCTGGACCCCGCGTCCCAGCCTCACGTGCACGACCTGAAGTTCGACGAGAGCGACGCGCTGAGCTTCGAGCTCCACCTGGAGGTTCGCCCGGTCATCGAGCTGGCCAGTACTTCCGGCTTCACCGTCACTCGTCCTTCCACCGAGGTCACGGACGAGCTCGTGAACCAGCAGCTCGAGGAGCTGCGGGACCAGAAAGCCTCCTGGACACCTGTCGAGGAGAAGCCGATGCCGGGCGACATGGTCACCGTCGTGCTCTCCACGTCGGACGCCGACGGCAACATGCCGGAAGGCCGTGAGTACCGCATCGTACTCGGCACCGGTCAGGCGATCGAGGGAGTGGAGGAAGTCATCATGGGCACCGAGCCCGGCCAGACCACGGAGCAGTCCGTGCGCTGGCCTGACGACTTCCCGGATGAGGAGCAGCGTGGCCAGACCAAGACCGTGCGCGTGGAGCTCCGCGAGGTGAAGCGCAAGACCATGCCTGCCGTGGACGACGCCTTCGCCCGCGAGGTGGGGGACTTCGACTCGGTGAGTGCGCTGGACGCGGCGATGCGCGAGGACCTGGCCAAGTACCTGGAGCGTGAGGCGGACGCGGCCGTGAGGCAGCAGCTCATCGAGCACGTGGTGCAGGCCAACCAGTTCGACATTCCGCGCGCGTGGGTGATGCAGGTGGCGCAGGCGTACGTGGAAGGCTACCAGGTGCCGGAGGAGGATCGTCCTCGCTTCCTGGAGCAGATCGCCCCGGTCGCCGAGCAGCAGGTTCGCCGGGACCTGATCATAGACACGCTTGCGGAGCGTGAGGGCCTCAAGGCGACCGAGGCGGACGTGGACGACCGGGTGGCGGCGATGGCGGAGGAGCGCGGGGTGGAGCCCGGCCAGCTCTACGCGTCCCTCCAGAAGGCGGGCCGCCTGTCCGAGTTGGAGCGGGGCATCACGGAGGACCGCGTCTTCACATGGCTCATCGAGCAGAACACCATAGAACAGGCGTGAGGCATTCCGGGCCGGAGTGAGAGATCGCTCCGGCCCGGAGGCTCACGGAGCGTGACGGAGGCGTCCGTCGCCAACGACGGTCCCGCCAGGCGGGGCCTCACGAGCAAGCAAAGAGGAACGCAACAAATGGCCATCTATCCCCCATACGTCATCGAGCGCTCCAGCCGCGGCGAGCGGACGTATGACATCTTCTCCCGCCTCCTCATGGACCGCATCGTGTTCCTGGGGACTCCGATCAACGATGACGTTGCCAACATCGTCATCGCGCAGCTGCTGTTCCTGGCTGCGGACAACCCGGAGCGGGACATCAACATCTACATCAACTCGCCGGGCGGTTCCGTCTCGGCCGGTTTGGCCATCTACGACACCATGCAGTTCGTTCCCTCGCCGGTGAGCACCATCTGCATGGGCATGGCTGCGAGCATGGGGTGCTTCCTGCTGGCCGGCGGCACGAAGGGCAAGCGCATGGCGCTCCCTCACGCGCGCATCATGATGCACCAGCCGTCCGGCGGGTCGCAGGGAACCGCGGCGGACATCGAGATCGCCGCCCGCGAGATCCTGTACATGCGCGGCCAGATGAACGAGATCATGGCGCGGCACACCGGCCAGCCGGTGGAGCGCATCGAGAGGGACTTCGACCGGGATCGCTACATGTCCCCTGAGGAGGCCTTGGAGTACGGTATCATCGACCAGATCGTGGACCGGCCGACCGAGCTCCCGGGCTCGGAGAACCACGCAACCGCTTCCATCGGAAGCTCGCTGTAACCAGCGCCCGCGTAACCGCTATCGGGCGCGAATCGTCTTTCGCCAGCCCCCCTCGCGAGCCAAACGGCCTGCGACGGGGGGCCGGTTTCGCGCTTGTCACTCCGCTGGCCGCGCGTTACCTCTATTAGGTGGGCTGCGGCCCCGCTGGATCCCGATCCACGACCCCATGTCGCACGACAAGCACCTCCGCTGCTCGTTCTGTGGAAAGAGCAAGGATAGCGTCCGGAAGTTCATCTCCGGGCCGTCCGTCTACATCTGCAACGAGTGCATCGCCCTCTGCAACGAGATTCTTGCGGAGGACGAGGAGCGCGAGGTTGCCGAGGCGATCACGCAGGTCCCCACGCCACAGGAAATCAAGGCGATCCTGGACCAGTACGTGATCGGGCAGGAGAAGGCGAAGAAGACGCTCTCCGTTGCCGTCTACAACCACTACAAGCGCATCAACTCCACCGCTGCCTCACGCGAGGACG
>CAYQAO010000128.1:0-6209 GCA_964415485.1 uncultured Gemmatimonadaceae bacterium | reverse complement strand
CTAGTGCAGAGGGCGGGCCAGAACGTGAGATCGGGGGGGACTCGCGGGATGCGAATCCGGACGTATCATGACGGTAGATCCGGAAGGAGCGTTAATCATGATCGCATCCGTGAAGTCGCCCTTCAAGCCGATCGCGGTTGGGTTGCTGCTGTTACTCCCTCTCGATCGGGCGACCGCTCAGGTGGCTTCCGGCACGGTGGCGCAGGAAGCGGAAAGGAATGCGTTCCGCGACGCGGCGCGCGCGCAGGCACGGTTCGAATCTGCAAGGCTGCGCAGCATGCCGGTTCGGGAAAGGTCGGGCGGACGTTGTGACGAACGCATCGGAAGGCTCTGCTACTGGTACGACCCCAATGACCTGCAACAACCGGCCGAGGAGCCCGCGTCTCTGGCCCGCGCGCGACTCACCCTGCTGAACTCGCTAGCTCGAGCGCGCGATCGCGCTCCGTGGGATGGGTGGATCGTGGGACAGCGCGTTAGATACCTGCTGGAATCCGGCATGCTGGACACCGCCCGCGCAGAAGCCGCCGCATGCCAGGCTGCCGAGTGGTGGTGCGGCGCCCTGCAGGCTCTCGTTATGCACGCCGAGCACCTTCCCGCAGCGGACAGCGCATTCATGGCCGCGGTGGCCGGCTCCCCTGCCGAGACAAGGTGCGAATGGACGGACCTCTCCATCCTCCTGGGAGGGGACGTTCTCCGACGCTACCGGAACCTGCCCTGCGGCTCGGCGCGGGACAGTGCCAACGCAGTCGTCTGGTGGCTGTCGCGTCCGCTTCACACCCGGGAGGGCAACGACCTTCGCGCAGAGTTCTACGCCCGCATGACCATCAACATGCTGCAGCACAACGCGCGAAACCCGTACGGAATGCGATGGGGCGAGGATCTCTCCGAGCTGATGATTCGCTATGGCTGGTCGCGGATCTATTCCAGGGTGCCCCTGCGTACCGGGGAGACATCTCCGCGCGTGACTGGACACGACCACGCGCCAAGCTTCTCCTTCTTGCCTTCGGATCACGCCCTTCTGCACCCGCTCGAGACCGCACCGGATGACTGGGATCATGCGGCGTCGCGGTCCCGCGCGCGCTTCGCTCCGGCCTGGGCGACGTCAATAGCGCGCCCCGACGCGCAGCTGGCTTCGTTCCTCCGCAGCGATTCGGCGCTGGTAGTCGCCATCGTCAGGCTGCCTCACGACTCGAGCGGCGTGCCATGGAGGGCCGGGCTGGCCGCGTCCGCCGCAGCCGGTGAGCCCATCCTGCGCGATTCGACCAGCGCGGCCACGACGCAAACCACGCTGACGCTGCATGCACCACCGCGACCACTGCTGGTAAGCCTCGAAGTGCTGAGGCAGTCCGCTGCCGCGCCCTTCGACAGAGGGGACTCGCTACCCGCGTACATACTACGAACCGCACACTCGCCACCCGAGCGGGACAGCGGACGAGTATCCCTCAGCGCCCCCCTGCTGCTCGAAGCCGACGACGGGCTCGATGCAAGCGTACACACCTCTCTCTCCATGGTTCTGCCGCGCGCACTTCCGAGCACCACGGTGACGGCCCCCGGCAAGCTCGGTGTCTTCTGGGAGGCGTATGGCCTCCCTCCGGGACGCAGCGCGGCAGACTTCAGCCTCGTTATGCACGGTGGCAGCCGCAGCTGGCTCGCCAGGCTGCGAGACAGGGTCACCCGCAATGGGCCTGCACCACCGCCGTTGCTCAGTTGGAGCGACGTGCTGGACACCCAGGGCCCGGACAGTGATACACCCGGAGTGGCCGCGCGCGAGGTGACCATCGAGCTTCCTGCGCTCGCACCGGGTTCCTATGCGCTGGAACTGAGGATGCTTCTCGATGACGGCAGCACCGTCTCCGCCATTCGCTCGCTGGATGTCAGGCGCCGACGTTGAGCCGCCGAGCTCGATAGCATCGAGCCGCAGCTGACGTGTGCACCATTCCTGCATTCAAACTGCAGGATGACACATACGTCCCAGGCCCAGGAGCATTCGCAGGATAAACCCGACACCGCCACCTTCTCCGAGCGAAGGTCCCTGCCCTGCGGCGCGGAATGCCTCGATGATGGCGTTCACTTCAGGATCGGCGCTCCCTCGAGAGAGCGGGTGAGGGTGGTGTTCCACGATGGCGACCGGCCCGACCTCGATCTGGAGCGGGGAGCTGACGGGTATTTCACCGGCTTTGTCCCTGGCGTCGGTGCAGGTCTGCGCTACCGCCTCCGCGTCGGCGATGAAGATCCGGTTCCGGATCCCTGGTCCAGATTCCAGCCCGACGGCCCGCACGGGTGGAGTGAGGTCGTGGATCCGTCCTCCTTCAAGTGGAGCGACAAGGAGTGGACTGGCCCCCGGAGGGAACACCAGGTGCTTTACGAGATGCACGTGGGCACGTACACCCGAAACGGCACGTGGTCCTCCGCCGCCGATCACCTTCCATACCTGTCGGAGCTGGGCATCACGACCATCGAGCTGATGCCGGTGGCGGAGTTTCCCGGGCGATTCGGATGGGGCTACGACGGCGTCCATCTGTTCGCGCCATTCCACCACTACGGCCCGCCTGACGAGATGCGGTTCTTCGTGAACCGCGCACACGCGCTCGGCATGGGCGTCGTCCTGGACGTCGTCTACAACCACCTCGGGCCCGACGGCAACTACCTGTCACGGTTCCTGGATCACGTGGAGTCCGAGATCCACAGCGAGTGGGGCGCAAGACTCAACTTCGACGGCCCGGGTTGCGACGCCGTGCGGGAGCTCGTGCTGTCGAATGCCGCCTATTGGGTGCGCGAATTCCACATAGACGGACTGCGCGTGGATGCCACGCAGGACATTCACGATCGAACAACGCCTCACATCCTCACGGAGATCACCCGGGAAGTCCGCAGGGCCGCGCAGGGTCGCGGCACGATCGTCATCGCCGAGAACGAGCCGCAGGACTCCATGCTGATGCGACCGGAAGCCGGCGGAGGGCACGGCATGGACATGATGTGGAACGATGACTTCCACCACAGCGTCATCGTTGCCCTGACAGGCAGGCGTGAGGCCTACCTGAGCGACTACGATGGCACTGCTCGCGAACTCGGGAACGCAGCCAGGTGGGGCTTTCTCTACCAGGGACAGTGGTACGACTGGCAGGAGCAGCCGCGCGGAAAGCCTGCGCTGGACCTGGAGCCGCTGCAGTTCGTGAACTTCATGGAGAACCACGACCAGGTTTCGAACCTCGCGCAGGGACGCAGGGTGCACCAGCTGTCCATGCCGTCTCGCTGGCGTGCAGTAACGAGCCTGTTCCTGCTGGCACCCGGCACGCCGATGATCTTCCAGGGCCAGGAGTTCGCCACCTCGAGTCCCTTCCTGTACTTCGCCGATCATGGCGGTGAACTCGCCGAGATCGTGGACCAGGGTCGCAGGAAGTTCCTGAGCCAGTTCCCCAGGGTACAGGCGGAGTACAAGGAATACATCGCCCGCCCGGACGAGGTGGAGACCTTCGCGCGATGCGTGCTCAACCACGACGAGCGCGACATCAACGCCGATGCAGTCGCCCTGCATCGGGATCTTCTCGCTCTCCGGAGGTCCGATCCGACCCTTTCGTCGGGCATTCGTCCCGAGTGTTCGTCCTTCGGCGACGACCTCCTGGTACTCAGGTGGATTGCGGGCGGATTGAGCGATCGGTTGCTCGTGGTCAACCTGGGCAGGACGCGTCGTCTCACTGCTCCTTCGGATCCGCTGCTTGCGCCTCCCGGCGGCGCCGCGTGGAGCGTGAGGTGGGCGTCGGATCACCCTACCTATGGGGGCGAAGGCACTCCACCGCTCACCGACCGCCCACTCGGCCCCTGGACCGTGCCTGCAGAGAGCGCGCTGTTCCTGGTGCCCCGCGAGCTGACTTCGGCTGACGAAGCCGGCGTGGAGAGCCGCGCGGGCGACGCAGACGACAGGGGTGTGGAGAACCCCCCTGCGGGAAGCGCATGATGCGACACCGTGCGCTGGATGACCTGGTTCGAGTCATAGACCTGGATGGCGCCTCCGCAGATCCGGACAAGGCTCTCACCCACGAGTGGCTGGTCACGAACGGAATAGGGGGCTACGCGTCCGGCACCGTTGCCGGAGCCAACACTCGGCGCTTTCATGGCCTTCTGGTCGCCGCCCTTCCCAATCCGCTGGGGAGGATCATGATGCTGAACCGGCTGCACGAAACGGTGCAGCGTCATGGCGCCGACCCGCGGCCGCTGGCCGGGTTCGAGCTGGAAACCGGCCAGCTGGAGCACGACATTCGGGACGCCGACAGCAAGGTGGCCTTCCGCCTGGAAGGCGGGCTGCCCGTGTGGGAGTACGAAACGGATGGCCTGGTGGTCGAGAAGCGCGTCGTCATGCCTCACGGGCAGAACACGAGCGTCATCCGCTACCGGCTGCTCGACGGAGCCGACGAAGCGCTCCTGACGCTGGCGCCGGCAGTTCACTTCAGGCCGCACGAGGCGCGACTCGACGCTCCGGAGGACGAACGCTACGTGCTGAGCGAGCACGAGGGTCACTTTGCCCTCGAGCTGGAGGGCGAGCTGCCACCGTTGCGCATGTGGATCGATTCCGGGCAGAGTATCCTCGATAGACGTGGCGCTCGGTCGAGCAGGTTCCGTTATCGGGTGGAGGCGCGTCGCGGTTACGACCACTTCGGAACGCTATGGGTGCCATGTACCTTCCAGGTTCCGCTCCAGCGTCATGAGCCGGCCTACTTTACTGCATCCGTCGAGGATCCCGAAGTGGCGCGTGCCCTGATGCCAGGCGACGTGCTGCCAGCGGAGCACACTCGACGCCGGAGGCTTCTGCAGCTGGCAGGGCCGGCGTCGCGCGAACCGCTGGGCGCGGAGCTGGTTCTCGCCGCAGACCAGTTTCTCGTCAGGCCGGTCGGCCGCACGGTGGACGTGATGCGAGCTGCCGCATTCGGCGACCAGGTGCGTACGGTGATAGCAGGCTATCACTGGTTCACGGACTGGGGGCGCGACACCATGATCAGCCTCGAAGGCCTGACGCTCGCCACCGGCCGATACGAGGAGGCCGGCTACATACTCAGGACGTTCGCGCGCTACGAGCGCGACGGGCTGATACCGAACATGTTTCCCGAAGGAGAGCGCGACGGACTCTATCATACGGCCGACGCATCCCTCTGGTACTTTCATGCCGTCAACCGATACCTGCGTGCCACGAAGGATCGCTGGACGCTCCGCGTTCTGCTGCCGACGCTGGAGCGCATCGTCAGGCACCACGTGGAGGGGACCCGCTTCGGAATAGCCGTTGATCCGGGGGACGGCCTCCTCACCCAGGGGGAGCAGGGATACCAGCTGACGTGGATGGACGCAAAGGTGGGCGACTGGGTGGTGACCCCCCGTCGCGGCAAGGCGGTGGAGCTGAACGCGCTCTGGTACAACGCACTGTGCCTGCTCGAAGGCTGGTTGCGTACGGAACGCGGCGACTCGCGCGCGGAGCCGATTGCGGAGATGGCGGCGCGCGCTCGCGAGTCTTTCAATCGACGTTTCTGGTATTCAGCGGGCTCGTACTGCTACGACGTGATTGACGGCGAGCAGGGGGACGACTCCGCGCTCCGCCCGAACCAGCTGCTGGCCATCTCGCTGGACAACCCGATACTGTCCGAGGACCGCTGGCATCACGTGATCTCGATAGTGCATCAGCAACTCGTGACGCCGGTGGGCCTGCGCTCGCTGGCGCCGGGCCAGGAAGGATATCGCGAGCGCTACGATGGCGACCTTCGGGCGCGCGACGCCGCATATCACCAGGGCACAGTCTGGGCCTGGCTGATTGGCCCGTGGGTGGACGCCTGGCTTCGCGTGAGGCCTGACGACCTGTCCGGTGCGCGCAGCTTCCTGGACGGCTTCGACGCTCACCTGAGCGACTTCGGTGCAGGCTCGATAGCGGAGATCTTCGACGCAGAGGAGCCCTACACGCCGAGGGGCTGTATTGCACAGGCGTGGAGTGTTGCCGAAGTGTTGCGCTGCCTGGTGAAGACGGGACCAGCCGCGATGGAGGCAGGCCGGCCGTAGGCATCACGTTTGACACGTGCGCGCCGGGAACGCACCCCGGCTCACGCTCCCCGCAGCGGTACGCTGGGTCAGCGCACCCGGCCGCCGCGGCGCGGTGGTTCAGCTTGCCCGGTCGCCACGGCGCGGTGGTTCAGCTTGGTCGCCGTTCGGTCGCCGACGTTCGGAATGGCCGA
>CAYQAO010000127.1:0-6215 GCA_964415485.1 uncultured Gemmatimonadaceae bacterium | reverse complement strand
CATGCTCATCTCGCACCGGTCACGCGTTCCGGTAGCGCGCTCATCCGTGGTCGCCTCCACCCGCCGCCTGCTGCTCTCGGCCGGCGCAGGGCTGGCGGTCGCCGTCGCCACCGTCACTCCCATCGGAGCTCAGCAGAACCTCACGAGCCCCCGGGAGTTCTTCGGCCACGAGATCGGCGCAGACTACGTCCTGCCCAACTACACGAAGTTCATGGAGTACTGGCAGCTCCTCGCCAGGCAGTCCGACCGCATGGTGCTCGACACCATCGGGATGACGGAGGAGGGGCGCCCGCAGCTGATGGCGATAGTCACGTCCCCCGAGAATCACCGGAACCTCGACCGCTACCGGGAGATCAGCAATCGGCTGGCGCGCGCCGAGGGGCTGACTGACGAGCAGGCGCAGACGCTCGCTCGCGAAGGCAAGGGCATCGTCTGGATTGACGGAGGACTGCACGCCACCGAAGTACTCGGCGCGCAGCAGTTGATCGAGACCAACTGGCAGCTCGTGAGCGGCAACGACGAGGAGACGCTGCGCTTCCTGGACGAGCTCGTAATCCTCATGGTGCACGCGAACCCGGACGGCATGGAACTCGTGTCCGACTGGTACATGCGCAACCCCAACCCGCGCGAGCGCAGCACCGGCGGCATCCCGCGCCTGTACCAGAAGTACATCGGGCACGACAACAACCGCGACTTCTATCTGGCTTCGCAGAAGGAGTCCGAGAACATGAACCGCGTGCTGTACAACGAGTGGAACCCGCAGGTGATGTACAACCATCACCAGACTGGTCCCGCTGGCACGGTAATGTTCGCGCCGCCCTTCCGTGACCCGGCGAACTACAACTTCCACCCGCTCATCCGCACGCAGCTGGACCTGGTGGGCGCGGCCATGCACAACCGGTTCGTCACCGAGGATAAGCCGGGTGTGACCATGCGCAGCGGAGCGGGGTACTCCACGTGGTGGAACGGCGGACTCCGCACCACGGTGTACTTCCACAACATGATCGGCCTGCTCACGGAGACGATCGGCAATCCCACGCCGATCAGCATTCCGTTCCTGCCCAACAGGCAGCTCGCCAGCGCCGATCTTCCGTACCCGATCCAGCCGCAGCAGTGGCACTTCCGCCAGTCGGTGGACTACTCGGTGACGGCGAACCGCGCGGTGCTGGACATAGTGTCACGTCACCGCGAGCAGTTCCTGTACAACATCTACAAGATGGGACGCGATGCCATCGAGGCAGGCAGCCGCGACTCGTGGACCATCTGGCCGAAGCGCATCGAGGCCGTTGAAGCTGCAGCGCGCGCTGAGCGCCAGAACGGCAACGAGCAGGGCGCGGGCGACATGGCCTTCCTGGCCGGCTTCTCCCGCCAGTCGTACGACGCGGACAAGATGATGTCCATCCTGCGCGACCCCGAGAAGCGGGATCCGCGCGCGTACATACTGCCGTCCAACCAGAAGGACTTCCCCACGGTGGTGAAGTTCATCCATGCGCTGCAGAAGAACGGCATAGACATCCATCAGGCCACGTCGCAGTTCACGGTCAACGGCAAGACCTATCCGGCCGGCAGCTTCGTGGTGCAGACGGCTCAGGCGTTCCGTCCGCACATCCTGGACATGTTCGAGCCGCAGGACCACCCGAACGACTTCCCGTATCCGGGAGGGCCGCCGAGCCCGCCGTACGACAATGCGGGGTGGACGCTGGCCTACCAGATGGGCGTGCAGTTCGATCGCTCGCTGGAAGCCGTGGAAGGTCCCTTCCGCAAGCTGACGGAGATGGCGGAGGTTCCGCCGGTAACGGTGGCGCAGGCGCCCGCTAACGGTGGCTACCTGCTGGATCCGTCGCAGAACAACGCATTCATCGCCGTGAACCGCCTGCTGGCGGCCGGTCGTGAGGTGCATCGCACCGCGAGCGCGACGCAGGCCGGCGGACACAGCTTCCCGGCCGGATCGTTCTTCGTTCCGGCGCACGCGCAGTCACGTACGATCGTGCAGCAGGCAGGAACGGAGCTCGGCGTTCGCGTGGGTGTTGCATCGTCGCGCCCGTCAGGCACGTCGCGCGTGTCTCTGCCGCGCGTGGGTCTCGTGGATCGTTATGGCGGCTCCATGCCGTCGGGATGGACCCGCTGGCTGTTCGAGAAGCACGACATGCCCTTCAAGCTGGTGTTCCCGCAGGAGCTGGATGCGGGGAACCTGAACTCGAAGTTCGACGTGCTGGTGTTCGTGGACGGCCTGATTCCGCCGGTGCGCAGCGGAGGCGGCGGGTTCGGTGGCGGCTTCGGAGGCCGCGGTCCCGATCCGTCGTCCATTCCTGCCGAGTACCGCTCCTGGCTGGGCAGCATCACCGCGGAGCGCACCATTCCGCAGCTGAAGCGCTTCATGGAGCAGGGAGGCACGATCCTCACGATCGGCAGCTCCACGTCTCTGGCGGAGCACATCGGCCTGCCGGTGGAGAACCACCTCGTGGAGCGGAAGCCCAACGGGGAGGTGACGCCTCTGACGCGTGCGCAGTACTACATCCCGGGCTCGCTCGTGGAGGTTGCAGTGGACACCACTGCGACGATCGCCGCGGGGATGGACTCGCATGCGATCATGATGTTCGACAACAGCCCCACGTTCCGCCTGCCGCCTGACGCGCGCGCGCGCGGCATCCGGGCGGTGGCATGGTTCGACACCGATACCCCGCTGCGCAGTGGCTGGGCGTGGGGCCAGGGCTACCTGCAGCACGGGGTATCGGTGGCGGAAGCGGACGTGGGTCAGGGCAAGCTGGTGCTGTACGGCCCTGAGGTGCTGTTCCGTGCGCAGCCCGCCGGAACGTTCAAGCTGGTGTTCAATGCTTTGGTGAGGTGAGGTGCGCGAAGCGCTCTGCGCTTCGCATTGTCTGGGGGTGTCGGGGGTTGGGCTTAGGTCGAGATCTCTGCGCCGAGCACACCACGGGGCCCGCCGCGGTGATATGACCGTTCGCGCATGGGAGCCCCGACCCCCGACCCCCGACTCCCCCAAACAGACGGAAACGCCGGCCGAAGGCCGGCGTTTCGCGTTTCCTCTAAAAGACAATTCCCAGCACGACCGGCACGAACGTCGTTTTCTCCCCAGGCGTGTTCACTGAATGATACCTGGCTTCCAGGTACGCGCTCAGGCGGCCTAACGGGAGAGCCACGCCGGCACCTGCGTTCCAGCCGAAGTCGCTGTCGTTGCGGTCCAGGTTACGGAACTCGTCCAGGTCGGTCTGCACGTCCTGCTTCACGTCGCGCGAGTACCAGCCCACACCGCCGATCAGGTACGGCCTGATCACCGGAGTCGGCAGGTTCAGCACGCCGTTGAGCGAGAGGCCGAGCATGTCCACGCTGCCTGACGTCTCCCCTATGCCGTCGTCAGGCAGGACGGAGTTGCCCACCCGCCGGATTATCGGCGCGTCCAGGTCACTGCGGCTGTAGTGAAGCTCGCCGCGCAACCCAAGGCTGCCGAGTCCGAGTCCGGCCCACCCCTGGAAAACGACGCCCGTCTTCGCGCCATCCGAGAACTCCTCGTTGGGAAGGTTGGCGCCCGCGGCCAGCCCGATCCTCAACCCCATGCCCGACTGCGCCTCCGCCGACAGCGGCAGGCAAACCAGCATGGCCGCGAACGCGGCCCCGAGTGTTCGATGCATTCTCCCTCTCTATCGCCGTGAAAAGGGCGGCGTGGCTGCGCGCCCCGGGGTGTCACCAGCAGGGTGCGGGCCCGGGAGGGCGGTCATGGCAGGGAACAGGGAACAGGGAACAGGGGACTGGTGAGCTGCCCCCCGGGTTGTCATCCCGCGTGAGCGGCGTAGCCGCGAGCGTCGGGATCTACCTGCAACTGGTAGTGGCCGGCTTCGGTGCAGGGTGAGCAGATCCCGTCACTCGCTGCGCTCGTGCGGGATGACAGGGGGAGGCGGGATGACAGGTGGGACGCACGCCGGACAACGGTGACAACGCGGGACCCCGCCAATCGGTCGCGGCAGCTACAACTAACGCGGCAGCTACAACTAAAAAACTAGTTGACAAATCGGCGGCTCGATCCCATGGTTAACTAGAACTCTAGTAGGAGATCCCGTGAGCGTCACTTTCACCGATCGCGAACTCGACGTCATGAGCGTCCTGTGGCAGCGCGGACCGTCCACCGTGGCAGAGGTGCGCGCGGCGCTGCCCGCGAAGCTCGCGTACACCACCGTGCTGACCGTCCTCAGGACGCTGGAGGAGAAGGGCTACGTCGGCCATGAGGAGGAAGGCAAGGCGTACCGCTACCACGCGCTGGTGGCGCGCGAGACGGCGGGTGCCAGCGCAATCAGGCGCCTCATGTCCACCGTCTTCCTGGGGCGGCCGGAGCTGCTGCTCACCCAGCTGGTCGAGGAGCGCGCATTGCCGGACTCCGAGCTCAACCGCCTTCGTGCCCTGCTGGACGAGCGGATTCGAAGCCGCGACGGGGAGGAGCCATGACTATCGCACTTGCCCTCCACCTGCTGGTCGTCGGCGTTCTCGCCGCCCTGGCGGCCCTGCTCGGCGAACGCGCCGCGCGTCGGCTGCGCCTGCCGGCGCGATACATCTGGGTTGCCTCCGTGCTCGTCACGCTGGGGGTGCCGGTGTTCGCGCTGCTGTCGCGCGAGCCGGGCGCATCACGAGAAGTGCCGCTGGCCGCGACGGCGCCCGCCCTGATGATGCCGGCGGACATCATGGTGCACGCGACGCAGGCAAGTTCGCAGGTCGCCGACCTGGTGCTGCCGGAGTGGGTGGCGCGAGTGGACGTGCTTGCCCTTGCGCTCTGGGCCGCCCTGACGCTGGCAGCGATCGTGAGGCTGGCATCGGCACACTGGAGGCTGCGCCGGCAGAGCAGGCTCTGGTCGGACGCCGAGGTCGCCGGATACCGTGCACGGCTGTCGTCAGGCACCGGGCCCGCCGTGGTGGGCGTGTTCAGGCCGGCGATAGTCGTTCCCGAATGGGCGCTGGAGTCACCGCCGCCAGTCGTGAGGCTGATGCTGGAGCACGAGCAGGAGCACGTGAGGGCACGCGACCCGCTGGTGCTGTTGCTGGCGGACATTGCTGTGGCGCTCGCTCCCTGGCATCCGGCGCTTCACTGGCAGCGGGCGCGACTTCGGCTGGCGGTAGAGCTGGATTGCGATGCGAGAGTGCTCCGCACGCACCGCGACACTCGCCGGTACGCGGAACTGTTGCTGCGCGTGGCACGGCGCCCGGCTTTCGCTGCCGAGCACCTGCCTGCGGCCGTGGCTCTCGCGCCACGTCCATCAACACTCGAACGGAGGATCACGGCCATGACGGAGAACCGGTCACGAAACCCAGTAGCTGCCGCCGCGCTGTCGGCTGCAGCAGCGGCCGTCCTGATGGCCGCATGCGAAGCACCCAGAACGACGGCACCGACTCCGGAGCGTGAAGTGCCGGTGGCCGACATAGTCGCGGACATGCAGCGCACCGAAGGAGACTCGGGGAGTCGCGTCTTGCGGTTGAGAGGCGTGGCGACCGGAGACACGGTGCTCGAGCTGCGAGGCGACTCAACACGGATGGGGACGGTCCTCGAACTGCGTCGCAGCGAGATTCGCGATTCACTGGAGGTCCGGAGGGCACGCGGCGAGTACCGCTTCACCGAGCCGGCCGTCGCTCTGCATACGGTTGATGGAGTGCTGGTGCGAAGGCTGGAGGACTTGAACGGACTGGGACTCGATCCGGACATGATCGAGTCTGTGGAGATCCTGAAGGGCGATGCCGCGGTCCGGATGTACGGACGGGAGGCCAGCGCCGGGGTGGTGTCCATCGTGATGCGCGACAGTGCGAAGTTCAGTGAGTCCACGCCCAGGGAAATCCGGGTCCGGCCGGCAACTTCCGGCGGGCAGAGGCCGATGGAGATCCGCGGACTGCCCAGGGACTCACGTGATTCTTCGCGGATGCTGCTTCGATCCGATTCGCGCGAGCGTCCACTCGTGATCGTGGACGGCGTGGTTCTCACCGACCCGGACGGAATTTCGACGCTCGATCCGCAGCGTATTCAGTCGGTGGAAGTGATCAAGGGCGAGAGTGCGCTCGCGAAGTACGGCAGTCGCGGGGCGAATGGGGTGATCGTGGTGACGATGAAGCCGTAGGGTAATGAACACGGGGCATCACCCTGCGTCGAACCCGGCCACTGCCTCCCTCGCTGTCATCCCGCGCGAAGCGTCGGGATCTACTCACCCTGCACCGAAGCCGGCCAC
>CAYQAO010000126.1:0-6230 GCA_964415485.1 uncultured Gemmatimonadaceae bacterium | reverse complement strand
CACAAAAGGCGCCCGCTCTAGAGTCTCGGACCTGACTGGCCGCCTGGACACAGATACCAAAACGGGCCGTCCTTTCACAGAAGGACGGCCCGTTAGGTGTTTTTATGCTTCTTCCCCTCTGTAAATGAGGCCTGTAAATTTCACAACGTCTTTCACAGGACCCCCCAGAAACCCCCTGAAACCACCCGAAATCACCCGGTTTCTACACTTAGCCAATTCCTACCGTACCCAGCTAAGTCGTTGTAAATCAAGGTGATACACGCGCGCGACAGGATTCGAACCTGTGACCTTCGGCTCCGGAGGCCGACGCTCTATCCAGCTGAGCTACGCGCGCAGACCTGAAAGTTTAACGGCTGCCGCCGCCCCTTGGTAGGGCGACGGCAGCCGCCACAATCACAGCCAGATCCGCGAACTCAGGCCGCCGCCTCGCCACCCCCGCGAGGCGTCTCCCTCAACCGAACCGCCTCCGCCGCCACACCACGACGACTCCGCATCCGGATGTTCAACATCTCCACCCCCACCGAGAACGCCATCGCGAAGTACGTGTAACCCTTCGGGATGTGCTGGTGGAACGCCTCCGCAACCAGGTTCGTTCCAATCAGCACCAGGAACGCCAGCGCCAGCATCGTCACCGTGGGATGCCGGTCCACGAATGCGCTGATCGGGTTGATCGCCAGCAGCATGATCGCCAGCGCGATGACATTCGCGATCACCATGATGGAGACGTAGTCCACCATCCCCACGGCGGTGATAACCGAGTCGAGCGAGAACACGATGTCAATGACCATGATCTGGGCCACCACACCTGCCAGCGTCGCTCCGTTCTTCCCGCGCGTAGCCTTCGGCTCCTCATCCCCCTCCAGCTTGTGATGTATCTCGTACGTGGCCTTCCCGATGAGGAAAAGGCCACCGAAGAGCAGAATCAGATCGCGCCCGGAGAACCCGAAACCTGCCACCTCGAACAGGGGCGCCGTCAGCCGCACGATCCACGCGATGCTGAACAGGAGCATGAGCCTCGTGACGAACGCGCCCATCAGGCCGATCTGCCGCGCCTTGCCCTGCTGAGCCTTCGGCAGCCGGCTGGCCAGGATGGATATGAAGATGATGTTGTCAACGCCCAGCACGATCTCCAGAACGGTGAGCGTCAGGAGGCCGAGCCAGGCCTGCGGCTCCGAAAACCAGGAGAACCAGGAGAGAATGTCCATCGGTTGCGCGTGGCAGGAGTGTGGTCAGGCGCTGCTCGCGGGTCGGCTCGAGTGACGCGTCCCCTTGGCCGGTCGAACTCGAAGCCGGGGTGCTCGAACATACCGAATGCATGGTTCCGGCCGAAGATGCCGGAGTCAGCCGATTGAGAGCCCCATGTGCATGGCGCACGTCTGCTGCCAGTGACCCGTGGCCGCCCTTGTCGCGCCATGTCGCCGCTGGTAGCCTTCGCGTTGCCGTTGGGGTGCCCCGCACGGGGCTGAGAGGTGTCCCGGTTTGCCGGACGCCAACCCATCGAACCTGATCCGGGCCATACCGGCGGAGGGAACGGCCAATCGGGCGACATCACACGCCCGGCTCGGTCTCCGCCAGGTGGCGCCCGTCGCACGGAGATCGAACGATGGTCAATCCGGAAAGCCGCGCAGTAATTGGCGTGCCCCCGAGTTCCACCGCGTCAGGAAGCCCGCGTTGAGCGGTTCCGTGACGGTGGTGGGGGCCGGAGTGGCTGGACTCTGCGTCGCCACGGAGCTGGCCGAGCGCGGCGTGGACGTGCGCATCGTTGACAGGCTCGGTGCGCCGGGCCCGCACGCCTGCTCCTGGTGGGCCGGCGGGATGCTCGCCCCGTTCTGCGAAGGCGAATCCTCGCACGAGAGCGTGGTCCACCTGGGTCAGGATGCCGCGGACTGGTGGTCACGCCATGCTGGCGGAGTAGTGAGCGCAGGCACCCTCGTCGTGACGCCGGCACGCGACCGCGGCGAGCTCGATCGTTATGCGCGGCGCACCACGAACCACCGGCGCCTCCACGCAGGGGAGATCCAGGCGCTCGAGCCTGACCTCGGCGAACGCTTCGCGAGTGCCCTGTTCTTTGAGCGCGAATCCCACCTGAGCCCTCGTGAGGCGCTGGCCGCGCTGGTGGACAACCTCGCGCGCAGGGGCATCCGGATCCGGCAGGGAGAGTGGGAGCCGGAGGACGACCGCCTCACGATAGACTGCCGGGGCATCGCGGCGCGTGGCGAGCTGCCCGGGCTGCGCGGTGTGAAGGGAGAGATGGTGGTGCTGCGCTGCACCGACGTGTCGCTGCAACGACCCGTGCGCCTGCTGCACCCCAGGCATCCCCTCTACATCGTGCCGCGCGGCGACGGCGTCTTCATGCTGGGCGCAACGCAGATCGAAACCGGCGAACAGGGGCGCGTGACCACAAGATCGCTGCTGGAGCTGCTATCTGCCGCCTATGCGCTGCACCCCGCATTCGGGGAGGCCGAGGTTCTCGAGATCGGCGCGCACGTGCGCCCGGCATTCCCGGACAACCTGCCACGTGTCGTGAGGCACGGCGACACCCTGCACGTCAACGGCCTGTTCAGGCATGGGTTCCTGCTCGCACCCGCCATGGCTCGCATGGCCGCCGACGGCATTTCCGGAGGAAGTGAATGAATATCCAGTTCAATGGCGAAACCCGCACGGTTCATGGACGAACCCTGGCTGCTGTGCTCGAGGAACTCGGACTCGCGAATGCGAAGGTCGCGACAGCGGTGAACAGCGAGTTCGTGCCCGCGGCGGCACGTGAGAGCCGCGAGCTGCAGCCCGGTGACCGCATCGAGGCGCTTGCACCCATGATGGGCGGCTGATGACGCGCGACTTCTACGGCGTCACGCTCGAGACGCCGCTCATGCTCGGCACCTCGCAGTACCCGTCTCCCGCCGTTCTGGCGGACGCCTTCCGCTCGTCAGGCGCGTCCGTGGCAACCGTCTCGCTCCGTCGCGAGATGGGAGCCGGGCAGGATTTCTGGTCGTTCGTGCAGGAACTCGGCACGCACATACTGCCCAACACCGCCGGTTGTCACACGGTGAAGGAAGCGGTGACCACCGCACACATGGCGCGGGAGGTGTTCGAGACAAGGTGGATCAAGCTGGAGGTGATCGGGCACACCGACACCCTCCAGCCGGACCCGTTCGGTCTGCTGGAGGCAGCACGCATCCTCGTGGCCGAAGGTTTCGAGGTATTCCCGTATACCACGGATGACCTCGTGCTGGCGGAGCGACTGGTGGATGCAGGATGCCGGGTCCTCATGCCATGGGCAGCGCCCATAGGATCGGGACTGGGCATCAACAATCGTTATGCGCTCCGCACGCTCCGCGCTCACCTGCCGGATGTCGCGCTCGTGGTGGACGCCGGACTCGGCGTGCCGAGTCATGCGGCATCCGTGATGGAGATGGGCTATGACGCGGTACTGCTCAATACCGCGGTGGCGAAGGCAGGAGATCCCGCTGCCATGGCCCGCGCATTCTCGCTTGCGGTGGAGGCGGGAAGGACCGCGTATCTCGCCGACCCCATGGAGCCGCGCGACATGGCTGCGCCTTCCACTCCCGTAATCGGAAAGGCATGGCTCACATGAAGCTGCCCCGCTTCTACCCGATCTTCGACAGCGCAGGGTGGCTGTCGCGCATGCTGCCTCTGGGCGTTCAGTTCTGCCAGTTGCGAATAAAGGACCGCTCCGAGCACGCCACGAGGGGCGAGGTGAGCGAGTCCATCGCGCTCGCGAAGCGTCATGGTGCTGTCGTGGTCGTGAACGACTACTGGCAGCTGGCAATCGAGGAGGGCGCAGAATGGGTGCACCTGGGCCAGGAAGACCTGGATGACGCGGACCTGAAGGCGCTGCGTCGCGCCGGCGTGAGGGTCGGCATCAGCACGCACGACCACGCCGAGCTCGAGCGGGCGCTGTCCATGGACCCCGGCTACGTGGCGCTCGGTCCGGTGTATCCCACTATTCTCAAGAAGATGAAGTGGGCGGAGCAGGGGCTGGAGCGAGTATCGGAGTGGAAGTCCAGGGTCGGCGACATTCCGCTGTGCGCGATTGGCGGAATGACCGTCGAGCGCGCCCGCGGAGCGTTCGATGCGGGTGCGGACCTCATATCCGTCGTCACCGACGTAACCCTTAACGAGAATCCCGAGCGAAGGGTGAGGGAGTGGCTGGAGGTGACGTCATGAATCGTTATGCACGCCAGCAGCTGGTTCCGGGTTTCGGAGAGCTTGGCCAGCGAAGGCTGGCGAGCGCTCACGTTCTCGTGGCCGGTGTGGGTGGGCTTGGCGTGCCGGTGCTGCAGTACCTGGCCGGCGCAGGTGTGGGGCGCATGACGCTCGTGGATCCGGATGTGGTGGCCGAGCACAACCTGCACCGGCAGCCGCTGTATCGGATGGGTGACGTTGGGCGCGTCAAGGTGCACGCGGCTGCGGATGCGCTGCGCGCGCTGAATCCGGAGGTGGAGGTGGTTCCGGTGGAAGGGCTGCTGAATCCGCTCAACGTCAACGGCCTGCTCGACGGGTGTTCGCTGGCCCTCGACTGCGGCGACAACTTCGCCGTGTCGTATGTCCTCTCCGACGCCTGCCTCGCTGCCGGCATCCCGCTGGTGTCCGCGTCCGCGTTAGGGATGGAGGGATATGTGGGGGGCTATTGCGGCGGTGCTCCCAGCCTGCGGGCCGTGTTCCCGGATCTGCCGGAGAGCGCGGGAAGCTGTGCGACGGCCGGCGTGCTCGGCCCGGTTGTGGGAACGATCGGGATGATGCAGGCGCAGATGGCGCTTTCCGTGCTGCTTGGCCTCGAGCCGTCGCCGTTAGGCTGCCTGTTGACGTTCGACGCGCGACACTGGCGCACTTCCACCTTCCGGTTCGACGAGGCCGTGGAGCCCGCGGATCACGTGTTGAGGTTCGTGGCGCCCGGCGAGGTCACGTCAGGCGACGTGACGATAGAACTGCGGGGGGCCGAGGAGGCCCCTGTACCCGCCGTGCCTGACGCGCTCCGCATGAGCGTGCAGGACGTGCAGGAGCGCTTCGTGGTTCCGGACGGCGCGCGTCGCGTGGTGATGTGTTGCAGAACGGGCATGCGTGCATGGCGAGCCGCACGCGGCCTTCAGGCCCGCTGGCCGGGAGAGATAGCGATTCTCGCTGCAGGAGACCCTCAGCCAGCGACAACAGGCTCGGCAAACGACAATTGCACCTGAGGAAACAGAAGACTTGTCCAAAGCTCCTGATTACGGTCGTGCCGTGTCGCTCTGGCGTGAGTCGGCCGCCGGCCCCTGGCACGAGTATACCAGGCATGCCTTCGTCGAGAAGCTCGGCGACGGTAGCCTGCCGCGTGAGGCATTCCTTCACTACCTGCGGCAGGACTACGTGTTCCTGTTCCACTTCGCACGTGCGTGGGCCCTGGCGGCCGCCAAGGCGGGGACGCTCGGCGAGATGCAGGCCTGTGCAGCCACGTCCCATGCGCTCGTGCACGTGGAGATGCCGCTTCACGTGAGCATCTGCGCAGGGGAGGGAATCTCCCAGGCAGAGCTGGAGGCGACGCCGGAGCAGCCGGCCAACCTCGCGTACACGCGCTACGTGCTGGAGTCAGGCTACTCCGGCGACTTCCTGGACCTGATGGCTGCGCTGGCGCCCTGCGTGGTGGGGTATGCCGAGATCGGGCACCGTCTGGCGGCGGTTGCGGGGGAGACGCCGTACCAGAGCTGGATTGACACGTACGCCGGCGAGGAGTTCCAGGAGGCCGGTCGCACGGTGGGAAGGCTGATAGACGAGGCCCTCACGCGGCGCCTGGGCGAGGACTGGGAGCGTCAGCCGCGGTGGAAGGAGCTGTCGGCCCGTTTCGAGACCGCCACGCGGCTGGAGGTCGGGTTCTGGGAGATGGGGCTGAATCCCGTCTGAGCTGGCGGTGGCCGACCGAGTCGCACTGATGACACAAAGCGAGGGCCGTTCGACCGGGTGGTCGAACGGCCCTCGCCTTATGACTTATGAGTCGGGGAGACA
Source organism: uncultured Gemmatimonadaceae bacterium (assembly GCA_964415485.1). Classification (GTDB taxonomy): domain Bacteria; phylum Gemmatimonadota; class Gemmatimonadetes; order Gemmatimonadales; family Gemmatimonadaceae; genus JBBQHX01. The sequence goes on along the minus strand of CAYQAO010000126.1, from coordinate 230 downwards.
GGATTTGAACCTGCGACCCCACGCTCCCGAAGCGTGTGCTCTACCGGGCTGAGCTACTCCCCGTCGCGCACCGGTTGGTGGCGAGCCACGGAGTATAGTTTGACCCGGCGTGGTACACAAGCGAGAAGCCCCGGCTGGCACTCGATGTGCTGCCGGGGCTTCTCGTGTATTCAGCGCGCCCGTGAGGACTCGAACCTCAAACCTTCTGATCCGTAGTCAGATGCTCTATC
>CAYQAO010000125.1:0-6396 GCA_964415485.1 uncultured Gemmatimonadaceae bacterium | reverse complement strand
GGAGTGAGACGCGGGATGACAGGTGGAGTGAGACGCGGGACGACAGTGAGGGAGCGAGCGAGCGCAGGACGGCACGAAAAAGGCGCGGACTCTCGAGAATCCGCGCCACTCTTCCCTCTTCCCTGATCCCTCTTCCCTACGCAGTAAATGGCTCCATTGCCAGCGGATGCCGGCAGCCCCACCGGTCGTCGGCCAGCACCAGCTGGCGCGCACGTCGCGTCGCCATGTTCACCGCCAGCGGACCCTGCAGGTTCATCGTCGCTTCCTCCTGCGCGTTCCGCGGGAGCGTGACGATGGCCAGGACGGTCACGTCGTCAGGGTCGGCGCCGCCCAGCTGCTGCTCGCTGGCCAGGTCCATCTCCACCTCGTACGTCTCCACGTGAGAGAACGGATCGGTGAGAAGGAAGAGCAGCGAAGCACGCTCGGTGCACTGAAGCCAGAAGAAGCCCGGCAGCTGCGCCTCGACCATGATGAAGTGCCGGCAGTCCTCGAAGCCGTAGATGCCGCCCGGAAACTCCAGCACCGCCTCTTCCGGCACCGTGAGAGTGCCGAACAGGTCGGACGGAACGTCCACGAACGCCATCGACTGCTGTGCAGGTGCCGCCATGACTGAGCTCAACGCAGGTAATCCGTGATTGAGAGATTCAGGACTCGCGAGGTGGCCAGCAGCGCCGCCTGGTACGATGACTGTCGAGCTGCCAGCTCCGTCACCGCTTCTTCGAACTCGGCATCGGCCAGGCCACTGCGATGAGCCTTGAGGTTGGCCTGCAGCGACAGGATGCTCGACTCCGTGATGTCCAGCTGGTTGCTCCTGGCTCCCACCGAGCCGTAGTGCTCCTGCAGGGAAGCGAAGCTCGCCTGCAGCGTGCCGATCGTCTCCCGGATGGCATCGGCGTCGTCAGCCTCCAGGGCGTGCGAGAGAGCATGAATCGCCTCGAGAACGCCCGTGTCGAGGAACACCGCGCTGCCGTTGTGGTTCACTTCCATGGTGAATCCCGGAGCTATGGTCACGGCAACGTTGCCCGTCGGCTCTCGCCTCACTCCCGGGTTCCTGGGATCCTCGCTCACGTACAGGTCGCGGGAAGGCGGCTGGGACAGGTCGGCCTCTGCATCGAATGGCGCCGCGTCCGCAAAGTGTCCGCCGAAAAGATACTCATCGCCGAACTTCGTGTTGCCCAGGCTCACGGCATACCGCAACAGACTGTCCACTTCCAGCCTGGCGGCCGCGCGCGTGGCGGTGTTGGACGTGGCGCTCGCCTGCCCCACCGCGATCTCCTCGGCCCGCGTGAGCAGCGACGTCAACTGGTCCAGAACCGCCTCCTCGGCCGCCACACGGCCGCGCACCGCGTCCACGTTGCTGCGGTAGCGCTCCACCGCGCGCAGCGAGGAGTCGATTCGCATCACCTCGCTCGCGGCGGATGGGTCGTCCGAAGCCTGGCGCAGACGCTTCTGCGTAGCTGCCCGCTCCTGTGCCTCGGAAAGCAGGCGGAGGTTTTCGCTCAGCACGCGAAGGCTGCGGCTGGTGAGCGTCTGGTTGGTGATTCGCATTACTAGGAATTGGTTCACGGACCCGCGGGGCAACACGCTCCACGCTGATCCGGAGTATCGGTAGCGTTTGCAGGGACTTTAGCGGCTCGTGGAAACCGGGTATCTCCGCTGCCGTTAACTTTCCGGTTCGCCAAGGGATTCCTCCGAACAAGCCGTGTCTGCAGACATCCGTTCAGCAAGAATCCGGCTCCGAACAGTGGTCCCCGGGCTGGCCTCCGCCCTTCTGCTCGCGTGCGCGTCGGGAGACGCCGCACCGCGGCCGCACAACCTGCGCGGAACGGTCATGCCGGAACCCATCGAGAAGGCGGATTTCACGCTTCTCGACACTGCTGGTGAGCCGTTCGAGTTCCGCGCGCGTACAGACGGGCAGCTCACGCTGCTCTTCTTCGGCTACACGCACTGCCCGGACGTGTGTCCGGTGCACCTTGCGAACATTGCCGGGGCGCTCCGGCGGCTGCCTTACGAGCAGCGGCAGCAGGTAAGCGTGGTGTTCGTCACGACCGACCCCGAGCGCGACACGCCCGAAAGGGTGCGCCGGTGGCTGGACAGCTTCGATCGCTCGTTCGTGGGCCTGCGCGGACCGATCGAGGAAGTGAACGCCATTCAGCAGCGCATGAAGCTCGGCGCCGCCTACGCGATGGAGGGAACCGAGGGCACGCTCCCGGATTCCGCCGGCTACCTTGTGGCACACGCCGGACAGGTACTGGCCTTCTCCCCGTCGGACGACCTTGCGCACGTCGCCTATCCGTTCGGCGCACGGCAGGCCGACTGGTCGCACGACATACCGATACTACTCGAGCTCCTCTGGTGAGAAACCCGCTTTCATTCAGATTCCCCGCGGCGCCCCTGGTCATGCTGCTCGCAGCCTGCTCCTCCGGTGACGCGGTCTCCGACCGGGACGCGGTCGAGCCGGCGGCGATCCTGGCAAGCGCGGGCGACATAAGCGTGGTGGCCGCGGCGGCTCCCGCCCCGCCGATCGAAACGGGCCCCATGGCCGTTTACGTGGTGCTCGCGAACGCCGGCACGGTGCCTGACACGCTTACGGGTGTGTCATCGCCGGCGGCGACCGGCGGCTCCGTGCATGCGACCCGGAACGCAGATGGAATGTCCGGCATGGGTCCGGCTGGCCCGCTCGCCATCGAGCCAGGTGAGCACCTGCGCATGGGCCCCGGCGGCCTGCACATCATGCTCGACGACCTGGTGACTCCGGTGGCGCCCGGCGACTCGATACTCGTGGAGCTGGAGCTGACTCGTGCCGGGAGGCTCTCCGTCACCCTTCCGGTGGTCACCTACGGCGACGTTCTCGACCGGCTGGGCGCGTTTGCCCCCGACTCCAGGTGATCCCCGCCGCATGACCTGCGCGACTGCGAGATTCCGTCCGCGGTTGCTTCAGCATTGATGAACATTCGGGCGAGTACGGCCCGACGAACGATTCCCCGACCCTCCGTTGACGATGGGTGCAGTACAGTGGTGGTGTTCCGCAGTTGACCTTCCCTGGACCTGGGAGTGGCGAGCCTATCCCGGCGTCTGGCTGTTCATTGGCCTGCTGGCGGTGGCCTACTTCCGCCTCACGCGCATCGCGCCGAACCCGCCGGCCGAGGAGGCGGGCCGCAGGCGCGCTGCCGGCATCGGCGGGATCGTGGCACTCTGGGTCGCATTCGACTGGCCGGTGGGGACGCTGGGCGGAGCCTACCTGGCGAGCATGCACATGCTGCAGTACCTGCTGATCGCGTTCGTTGCGCCGGTGCTGCTGATCGTCGGCCTGCCGCGCGGAACGTCGGAAGCGCTCTACAGAAGCGCTGCCGGACCGGTGCTGAAGGCGCTCACGCACCCGATCGTGGCAGCCGGGCTGTTCAACGCTGCGCTCATCACGACGCACACGCCCACCGTGACGGACGGCTTCATGGCGTCGCAGGCCGGCTCGTTCGCGATTGACATGCTGTGGCTGTTCCCCGCGCTCCTGTTCTGGTGGAACGTGGTCGGAGTGCCCCCGGGCCGAAAGCCGCTTGCGCCGCCGCTCAAGATCGGCACGATCATACTTGGCACCCTCACCCACACGCCGCTCGGCATGTGGATGATGCTGTCCGAGTACCCGGTTTACTCCACCTACGAGCTCGCGCCGCCGATCCCCGGCTTCACGCCCATAGTGGACCAGCAGCTCGCGTCAGGCTTCATGCTGATGCTCGGCTGGCTCTGGATACTGGGTGCCATAAGCCTCACGTTCTTCCGATGGCAGGGGCTGGGCGAGGAGCGCGCCTGACGAAGAGCGCATGCACGCGACTCGACCGCCACACCACCACCATTCGGCGACTCGGCGAGAAGGGCGGAAGAGGGGGACGGAATTTCCGTCCCCCTCTTCCGCCCTTCGGATCAGTCAGTGAACGCAGGCTTCCGTTCAACTCCGCCTGCATACTCCTCGTGAGTGCCGTCCTCCACCTCACCGCGCCGGAACACGCGCCGGGTCACCCAGCTTCCGAAGTCATCGAAGTAGGTATAGACCACCGGCACCACCACGAGGGTGAGCATCGTTGACGTGATCAGTCCTCCGATAACCGCTCGCGCCATCGGTGCACGGAACTCTCCGCCCTCGCCAAGTGCAAGCGCGATGGGAAGCATCCCGAAGATCATGGCGAGCGTGGTCATCATGATCGGGCGCAGTCGAACCTGACCGGCTTCCACCAGCGCCGTGAAGCGCTCGGTGCCCTCCCGTCTTCGCTCGTTCGCGTTGTCCACCAGAAGAATGGCGTTCTTCGTCACCAGTCCCATGAGCATGATCACTCCGATCATGCTCATCATGTTCAGCGTGTCGTTGGTCAGCAGCAGCGCCAGCAGCACGCCCACCAGTGACAGCGGCAGCGACATCATGATCGCGAACGGCTGCGTGAACGACTCGAACTGCGACGCGAGAATCAGGAAGATGAGGATCACCGCGAGCAGGATGGACTCCACCACGTAGCCGACGGTCTCTTCCAGCTGCTCCGTTTCGCCACCGAGCTGCACCGAGTAGCCAGGAGGCAGCTCCAGCGTGGAGAGCCGGTCGCGAATGAGCGAAGATGCCTCCGCGAGCGAGAGATCGGGCATCGTGGTCGCCGACACCGATGCAACACGCCTCACGTCCTGCCTGTCAATCTGCGCAGGCGCGGCGCCCTCTTCGATCTCTGCAACGTCGCCCAGGAGTACCATCACCGCAGTGCCGTCCGGATTGCGCCGGCTGGTGGCGAGCGGCATGGTCTGCAGGTCGGCGAGCGAGACTCGCCGGTCCTGCTCCACCTGCACCACCACGTCGCGCTCCTCGCCGGTGGGATCTTCCCAGCGCGTTGCGGTCTCGCCGGCCAGGTACGGGCGAATCGTGCTGGCGATCTGTCCGATGTCCAGGCCCACTTCGTTGGCCACGTCACGATTCACCGCGATGCGGTACTCCGGACGCAGTTCGCCGAGCGAGGTCTGGATGTCCACGACGCCAGGGATCTCGCCCATCGCTGCCGCAATCTCCGTGGAGATGCGCTGCAGTTCCTCCGCGTCAGGCCCGCGCAGCTGAACCTGGATGGGCGCCTGCGCACCGCCGAAGCCGCCCGCCGGAAGCACGGCAGTCGTGAGCCCGTAGACGGGCGTCACCAGGTCGCGGGTGACGAGCATCATGTCAGCCTGCGATCGCTCGCGTTCGGCAGACGGCGTGAGCCTCACGTACACCTGTCCGGCCGTCACCGTACCGGTGAGTCCCGCACCGATGGTCGTGTACGTGTAATCCACCTCCGGCATCGCGCCTATCGCGTTCACGATCTGCTCCGCCTTCTGCCTCGTGTACTGCAGGCTGGAACCCTCCGGGGTCTCGAACAGCACCACGAACTGCGACTCGTCCGAATCCGGCATGAACGCTCCGCCGATGAAGGGGAAGAGCATGAAGGATCCGACGAATGCCGCTGCGGCAATGAGCATGGTGGCAATTCGATGCCTCAGTGCCCAGGTGATGATGCCGCGATACCTCTGTGCCTGCCTGTCGAACCACGAATTGAACGCGCCGATGGCGCGAGTGATCGGGTTCCTCGATTCGCCCTTGTGCGGCTCCACTCCCCACCATGCCGACAGCATCGGAGTAAGCGTGAAGGAGACGAACAGGGAGATCATCACTGCCCATGCCACCGTGAGGCCGAACTCGAAGAAGAAGCGGCCGATGATTCCGCCCATGAACGCCACGGGCACGAACACCGCCACGATGGAGAGGGTGGTGGCCAGCACTGCGAGCACGATCTCGCGCGTTCCGCGGCCGGCCGCCGTGAAGCTGTCAGCTCCCATCTCCCGGTGCCTCACGATGTTCTCGATGACGACGATGGCGTCGTCAATGAGGATTCCGATGGAGATTGAGAGGCCCAGCAGCGTGAGCACGTTCAGCGTGAAGCCGAGCATGCCCATGAGCAGGAACGACGAAATCACGGACACGGGCAGCGCGAACGACGTGATGGCCGTGGCCTTCCAGTCGTTCAGGAACAGCATCACGATGATGATCGTGAGGATGGCACCGAGTATGAGCTCGTGGATCACGTCGTTGACGGACTGCCGGATGATCTCGGAGTTGTCGCGAACCACCTGCAGCTCGGTACCCTCGGGCAGCGTCGCGCGCAGCTCGTCAAGCTCGGCCAGCACACCGTCGGCCACGTCCACCGTGTTCGCACCGGTGATCTTGAGCACGTCCAGCGATACGGCGCGCACTCCGTTCACGAGCGCGACGGAGCGCTCCTCCTCGGTGCCCTCTTCCACACGTGCAACGTCCGCAAGCCGGATGGGGGTGTTGCCCCGCGTGGCGACTATCACCTGCTCGAACTGACGCGGCTCCGTGATGCGGCCGGTGAC
>CAYQAO010000124.1:1931-6463 GCA_964415485.1 uncultured Gemmatimonadaceae bacterium | reverse complement strand
GTGGCCGGCTTCGGTGCAGGGTGAGTAGATCCCGACGCTTCGCGCGGGATGACAGTAGAGCGAAGCGCGGGATGACAGGCGCGCTATCGCGCTATGAACCTCACCCGCTCACCTGGCGCGCGTTGCGCGAGGACTGCGATGTCCTGGGAGCGCACGCACGCGACCGGCGGGTAGCCGCACAGAGTGGGCCCGTCAGGCATGATGACCAGCGACTGGCCGGAGGGCGTAGCCTGCACCAGGCCGATGCACGCGGGCTCTGAGGGGCGTGTGGCGCTTTCCTGTTCCATCTGCGGCGGCTCCGTAACGCTGCCGGACAGCGCCAGGCGCGTCCCCATGCGGCTGCTCTCGGCCAGCACTGTGAGCGGACGGGACACGAGGTGGCTCCAGAAGCGCTCGGGCAGTTCGGAGGGCGAAGGCGCCGCGACCACGTTCACGTGCTGCCTCGCGAGCACGTCCATCATCGCTTCACGAAGGTCGAATGCCTGACGAGGGTCGGGCGGGGCTGTGGGCACCAGTCCCACGGGCAGCATGTCTCCCGTCGCGAGCTTGCGGCCGTGATAGCCGCCTATCGCGGCGGGCATGTAGGTGGAGCGCGAACCCAGCGCCTCGGGCACGGCAATCCCGCCACTGACTGCCACATAAAGCCAGCGTCCCCAGGTGGGAGCGGAAATCTCCAGGACGTCACCAGGGCGGGCCCGGAGCATCACGCCCCATGGAACCGCCTGGCCACCGAGTCGGAGGTCCGCGTGTGCGCCGCCCATGGCAATCAGCAGCGGGCGCCTGACGCGGAGTCGCCCGCCGCCGCCGGCCCACTCGAGCGCAGCCGCGTCAGGCGGGTTGCCCACCAGCGCGTTCGTGGCATGCAGCGCCACGGGGTCCATCGCTCCGGAGCGCGGAATGCCCATCGAACGCCCGGTACGTCGGCCGTCGTCCTGCACGGTGAGCATCGGCGGCGCGTTCAGCACCTCGATGGCGCCGGCCGCGCTGCTGCCGAGTGGACGAGTGCTCCCCGTGCGGCTTCCGGTGAGGTCAGCCATCGGACGCTCGAAATCGGACCCTGTCGCCCGCGGCGATGAGTGCAGGCCGCTCGCGACTCGCATCGAAGAGCACGATCGAAGTCCGGCCTATCAGGTGCCAGCCGCCGGGAGTCTCGAACGGGTAGATGGCCGTCTGCGAACCGGCGATCGCCACCGAGCCGGCAGGTACCCGCGTGCGCGGCTGCGCCCGGCGGGGAACGCGGAGGGCCTCGTCCAGCACGCCGAGGTAGGCGAAGCCGGGCACGAAGCCCAGTGCGAACGCATCGTACGTGCGGCCCGAGTGACGCCGTATCACTTCCTCCGGCGTCAGGCCGCATGCCTCTGCCACGTACGCGAGGTCGGCGCCGTCGTAGTGAACGGGTATCACGTGCGTGGTGACGGGAGCGTCCGCGTCAGGCGCTGCCTGAAGGGCTGCTCCTGCGAGGAACCTTGCCGCGTCCATGACGGCGCTCTGGTACGACGAGTCCTCGAGGTACAGCGCGACCGACGCATACGCCGGAACCACCTCCAGCACGCCGGGCAGCGCCGCATCCTCGAGCCTTCGCACCAGCTCGCGCACTCGTGAGGCCGTGGCCATGTCCACCACGGTGCCGAGCCTGACGAGCACTGCCTCGTCGCCGAGCGCCGTTACCTGCGGCAAGCTGATCGCCTGCGCCGGTGACGTCATGCCTGCGTCCTGGCAAATGGTGCCGGGGGCATTCCCGAGTCCACCAGCCGTGAGCGGATCCGGGTCGCGATGGCCAGCGCACCAGGCGTGTCTCCATGCACGCAGATGGAGTCCGCTTGCAGCTCCAGCAGCGTGCCGTCCGCCGCACGAACGCCGTTGCCTGACGCGATAGACAGCGCACGCTCGGCCGCCTCGTCAGGGTCGGTAATCAGCGCACCAGGCACCCGGCGCGGCAGGAGCTCACCGCTCGGCGCATAGCCGCGGTCCGCGAAGGCCTCGGCATAGACCGCCAGGCCGGCGCTGCGTCCCTCGTGCAGCAGCGCGCTTCCCGCCAGGGCAAGAATGGATGCCGAGGGTGCTGCAGTGCACACGGCGGCGACCACCGCTCGTGCGGCGTCCGCGTCCCTTGCACACCTGTTGTACAGGGCCCCATGCGGCTTCACGTAACTCATTACCGCTCCCTCTTCCCCGCAGATGGCCTCGAGCTCCCTGAGCTGGGCGAGGACATCCGATTCGATCCGGTGCGGCGAGAGGCTCAACTCCCGGCGGCCGAACCCCTCCCTGTCATGGTACCCCGGATGCGCGCCGATTGCCACACCTCGCCACAGAGCCTCACGAACCGTGGCGCGCATAAGTCCCGCATCCCCGGCATGGTAGCCGCATGCAATGTTCACCGACGTGACTATCGCGAGCAGCTCGGTGTCGGATGCCGCGCCCTCGCCGAGGTCGGAGTTTAAGTCCATGAGGACTAGGCGTCTGTTTGGTCGGTGTCAGGTGCTAGGTGTCAGGTGTCGGGGCTTAGGGCGAGGCTCGGCTTGCCCTGCGCTCCACGTGGCCTGCAGCGACGAGACGAAAGCCCGCACATGAGAGCCCTATTCCCTAGTCCCTGTTCCCTCTTCCCTTCGTAGTTCAGATGGCTCCGGCAATCTCAAGGTCAGCCACAACGCTGGAAGCAGCAACAATATGGACGCCACCATCGCCGTCTGCGGGCTCGTGAAGTCCGCCAGGACGCCGACCAGCAGCACCAGCACACCGGCGGTGCCCCACGTGAAGCCCATCATCAGTGCGCTGGCGGTAGCCACGTTGTCGGGGGCGTATTCCTGCGCCGTCACCACCGACACCGGAATGTTTGCATTCACCATCACGCCCACCAGTGCCGCCAGCGGGTAGAACCACCAGTTGCTCGGCGTACTGTACACCAGCGCTACGAAGAGCGGGATCGTGGCGACGATGCTGGAGCGCAGAACCGGAATGCGTCCCACGCGGTCGGAGAGCTGCCCGCCGGCTATTCCGCCCAGAGCGGATGCGATACTGAAGGTGGCGAGAGCCGGGCCGAGGTGCACTTCCTGTCCGCGCGCCACGAGGGTGAAGCCCACCATGGTCTGCCAGGCGATGGTGGACACGGATCTCAACACTCCCATTGCCCAGAGCAGGCGCATGGGGCCGTGGAAGACGCTGGCGTACTGCCGCCAGGTGCGCTTCACCACCGGAAGAGTGCGATCCACGTCGGGCGCCACGGTCCACACGATGGCCGCGGTGATCACTCCGACCGGAATGAGAAACGGCAGGCCTCGAAGACCGAGCAGTGTGGCGGTGAGCGGCCCGACTGCGAGGCCGGCGGTGCCGGCGGAAGAGAAGAGCGCGGCGAAGAGACCGCGCTGGGCAGGACGCGACCCGGCGTGCACGAGGGCGATTGCCGCCGGGTGGAAGACGGCGCTTCCCACGCCGGAGATCGCGACGAGCAGCACCACGATGCTGAATGCGGGGGCGTAGCCGAGCCATACCATGCCGAGTCCGCAGACGAGCGGGCCGACGGCGGCGAGGGCGCGCCGTGCGCTGCCGTCTCCCAGCGCTCCGAAAAGCGGCTGGAGCATGGAGCTGACGAACGACGAGACGGCGACGAGCGCGGTGGTCTGCGCGATGGAGACGCCGAAGGCGGCCTGAAGCGACGGCAGCAGCGGCGTGAGGAGCGCCGTGAAGCTGTCGTTTACGAGGTGTGCGAGCGCGAGGGCGGCGAGCACCACGCTGCCGCCACGAGCCTGCAGGCGGGCAGCGGTGGCCATGCGGGGAAGCTAAGCTGGGATGGAAGAGGGACGGGTGACGGGAGGGAAATGGGAATGCCGCCTTGTTTGACCGAATCCAGCAGGAGTCATAAGATGGCGCATGCCCACCGCCTGGAACCCCATATCTCACCCTACGAGCATCGCGATGAGCCAACGTATCCCGCTGTTCGTCGTCGCGTTCGCAACCATCGCGCTCGGCGCCCTGACTGCCTGTTCGGACGAGGCTGAGTCGCCTCCACCAACAGGACCACAGTTGACCGGCAAGTGGACCGAGATCTACCCCCGACGCGATGCGTCGCTGGTTCTGGTGCTGCATGCCGACAGTTCGGTGTCTGGCACATTCACCGATCCCGATGCGCTGGAAGGCGAATCTCCACTGACCGCTACGCAATGGAGAATAGACTCGCGATTCACGCCCGGTGGCCTCTGCATTCGCTTCGGCGAGGTATTCACATGCCAGGGGTACTCCGTACGCGCAGACACGCTGTTCCTCGCGAACGGGTCGGGCACGGTTCTGGTGCGCTCGGGCGCCGTGGACAGCACCATCGAGTACCGTCCTACCTCACGACTCGAGGCTCCCGTTCCGGGAGACAGTGGGTACAGGTAGCAGGCACCGGTCAAACGAGACCGGTAGCAGGTTCTGGCATCTGCAGCTTCGAGCTGACGGCATCAATTCCCTCTGCGGTGCCTCCGGCACAGTTCCCGTTGCCCACGGCGCAGTCCGAGCGTCCAGCCTATGGGCGTTCGCCGCACTCCCGGTACGCC
>CAYQAO010000124.1:0-1831 GCA_964415485.1 uncultured Gemmatimonadaceae bacterium | reverse complement strand
CACGGCGCAGTCCGAGCGTCCAGCCTATGGGCGTTCGCCGCACTCCCGGTACGCCGCTGACCTCACACGCAGTCCGCTGCTCCATGGCCAGACCGTCCGGTCCTCGCAGATCCCCCGTGCATCGCGCCACGCCCATCGGCACCATTGCCGTTGAGCCTGCCGGCGATACCAGGCTCGACCATCCTCCCGCCGCGCCTCACGCGGCCGACGACGCCAGCCTTTCCGGAACGCTGATCGCGCTGTCTCATGCGCTGGAACTCATGGAGGGTCACCCAATGGGCCACCTGATTCGCAGCGCGCACGTCGCCATGCGCCTGGCCAGCGAAGTGGGACTTGGCGAAGAGGAACGGAGTGCGCTCCTCCATGCCATGCTGCTCAAGGACAGCGGAGGTTCGACCGTCGCTTCCCGCCTGGCCGCGCTCTTTGCGCGCGACGATCGTGAGGTGAAGGCACGCGTCAGGCTGACGGAACGACGGGATCGAGTCGCGTTCGCAGTGGCGACGCTGGGCGCCGTGGCTCCACGCGCATCCCTGCCAGCGAAGCTCGGGCATTTCAGCCGCATAACGAGAGATGCCGAGCTCGTGGCGCAGGTCACTCGCGAGCGCGCCGACCGCGCTGCAGAGCTGGTGGCCGGACTGGGGCTTCCGGTGGCGTCAATCGAAGCCGTACGACTGATCCACGAACACTGGGACGGGCACGGCTACCCCAACGGCTTCGCGGGCGACGGCATCCCGCTGCTCGCGCGGATCGCGAACCTTGCAGAGGCGGTGGACCTGCATAACGCGAGATGCGGGCTGGACAGGACGATGCGCATGGTGCGCGCGCGTCGCGGTCGCTGGTTCGACCCTGACCTGGCCGACCGGGTGCTCTCCTGGAGCGGCGATCGCGAGTGGTGGAGAGGCCTGAGTGCAACCGACTCCGAAGAGCGCCTTCTCGGCTTCGCGTCTCCGGCGTCACGCAAGCCGATGGGCGACACCATCGCCGACCTCGTGGCGCGCACCTTCGCAGATATCGTGGACGCGAAGTCGCCGTTCACCGAGCGGCATTCCGTGCTCGTGGCGTCCTATGCGGATGTCATCGGCGAGCAGTACGGGCTGGACGAAGCCGCTCGCAAGCAGCTGCGTCGCGCGGGGCTGCTGCACGACATCGGCAAGCTGGCCGTGTCCAACCGCATTCTGGACAAGGCCGGCGGGCTTGCGCCTGAAGAGCGGCAGGAGATGGAGCGGCATCCGCTGCACACCTGGGAGATCCTGTCGCGCGTGAGTGCCTTCCGGGACCTGGCGCGTCTTGCCGCGCTGCACCACGAGAAGCTCGATGGAAGCGGCTACCCGTGGCGTATCCCCGGCGACCGTCTTCCGGCAGCAGCGCGCGTTCTGGTTGTTGCGGACACGATCGCCGCGCTCACGGCCGACCGTCCCTTCCGGCGCGGGCTCCCGGTGGACGAGACCATCGGCATCCTGCGGCGGGACCGCACCACGCGGCTTTGTGCGCGCGCCGTGGACGCCGCGGAGGCGGTGCTCGAGAGCGGGAAGCTGGTGCTGGGCTCGGAGGCGCCGCTGGCGCGCGCGGGAATTACAAGTCGGGGAGCGGGCTCCACGGCCGCGGCGTAGCGCTCCGGGGCATCAACGGCCCCCATTCGCACCGCGTAGCAGACAAGTGGACCATGTCGCGCCGACCTCGCCCTTCCGGTGAGGCCGGCCACGTGGCATCGTCCCCGTTCGCACGCCCGCACACTCCCGCGTGCGGGGTCGCCGTTTCCCCCGTAGAGGACCCGAGCATGCTCATCTCGCACCGGTCACGCGTTCCGGTAGCGCGCTCATCCGTGGTCGCC
>CAYQAO010000123.1:4840-6485 GCA_964415485.1 uncultured Gemmatimonadaceae bacterium | reverse complement strand
GCACTCGAACTCCTCGTCCTCCGCGCCCTCCGCAACGGACCGCTACACGGGTACGCCATCGCACGACACATCCAGACAGTCTCCCGCGACCAGCTCCGCGTCGAGGAAGGCTCGCTCTACCCCGCACTCCACCGCATGAGGCAGGATGGGCTCCTCTCGGCCAACTGGGGGAAGACCGATACCGGGCGACGCGCACGCTTCTACTCCCTCACGCCCGCCGGACACGAGCGGCTGGCCGAGGAGACGGAACGCTGGACGCGAGTCTCCCGCGCGATAGGGCTGGTCCTGCAGCACGCCTGACGATCCTCCCCGCATTCACCAGACACCCCTCACCGGCAGGGGGTTCGACATGGGTATCCTCGAGCGCGCCCTCAACCTCCTCCGCGATCGCTCCACCGGACGCGAGATTGACGACGAACTCGCCTTCCACCTGGAGCAGGCGGAGGCCGACCTGTTGGCAAACGGACATTCCGCCGCGGAAGCGCGGGAGATGGCACGCAGGCAGTTCGGCAACCCCACGCGCATTCGCGAGCGCACCCGCGACCAGAACGTGGTCGGCTGGCTCGACTCGCTGAAGCAGGACGTCGCCTACGCGTTCCGCGGCCTCCGCCGCGCACCCGGCTTCGCGCTCGTCGCCATCCTCTCGCTGGGTGTGGGCATAGGCGCCAGCGCGAGCGTGTACTCGTGGCTCGTCGCCGTCGTGCTCGACCCGGTGCCTCACGCGCGCGAGACCGACCGGCTCATCTCATTCAGCCTGGTCCAGGGCGACGACCAGGGCATCAGCAGCCTCTCCTATCCGCGCTTTGCCTACTACCGCGACAACGCGCGCACCCTCCAGGGAGCAACCGCCTACGCGCTGCGGAAGTTCTCCGTGCGCACGGGCGAGGATACCGAGCCGGCCCTCGGGTTGTACGTCACTCCCGACTTCTTCAACGTGCTCGGTGTCCAGGCACAGCTGGGACGCAGCTTCGTTTCCGGGGAAGACGTGCCACGTGAGGCGCCGGTGGCAGTCATCAGTGACAGCTTCTGGCGACGCAACTATGGCGGAAGCCCCGACGTCATCGGGCGGACACTCCGCGTCAACGGACACAGCCTGACGATAGTCGGCGTGACCCCACGCGGCTTCGGTGGACCCATGCCGCTGCTGGACGTGGACCTGTACACACCTGTCGGCATGGAACCGGTGCTCGGGAACGAGGAGGGGCTCGGGCGCCTGGAACGACATGACAGCTTCTGGCTCTTTGGCGTCGGGCGGCTCGCTTCCGGAGTGACTCGTGAGGCTGCCGCCACGGAGCTCGCCGAGCTGACCGATCGCTACGCGGAGCAGTTCCCCGCGTCCATGCCCCGCACCATGCGTGCGGAGGAGTTCACGAGCGTCGTTCAGCAGACGGACCTTCCGCTGCTCATCCGCGTGCTGCTCGCGGCAACCGGACTGGTGCTGCTGATCGTCATCGCCAACGTGGCCGGCCTGCTGCTGGCGCGAGGGTCGGCCCGCGTGCGCGAGCTCGCCATTCGTCGCGCGGTCGGCGCATCACGCGGGCGCGTCGTGAGGCAGCTGCTCACCGAGTCGTTCGTCCTCGCAATGGCCGGCGGTGTCGCAGGAATTGGCCTGGCGGTTTTCATGAACCGATGGCTGCCCGGCCTG
>CAYQAO010000123.1:0-4740 GCA_964415485.1 uncultured Gemmatimonadaceae bacterium | reverse complement strand
GGCGTCACCGAGGACGGCAAGTACGACAACTATCTCGCGCCCACGCCGCCGTTCATCTGGCGTCCGTTCGCGCAGGGAGCGAGCTCGAACGTCACGTTCCACGTGCGCGCGAGCGGAGGCGATCCGCACCTCCTGATCCCCGCGTTGCGCGCGATCGTTCGCGAGACCAATGCGGACCTGCCGTTCGAGAACGCGATGACGCTGGACGAGTTCATCCAGACGTCGCTCTTCGTGCAGCGCGCCGGCGCCTCGGTGCTCGCTGCGTTAGGCGCCTTCGCGCTGATGCTCACGGCGATCGGCCTTTACGGCACCATTGCGCTCCTGGTTGCGCAGCGCCGGGTGGAGATCGGCGTGCGCATGGCACTGGGCGCCACTGCCTCACGCGTGGTTCGCAACACGCTGCGCGACAGCGCATGGTTCACGATCGCTGGCCTGGCCATCGGCACGGTGGGCGCACTCGCGCTGCTCCGCGTGCTCGGCGGAACACTGGTGCCGGCCGGCTCCGGATCGCCTGCGTCGATTGCCGGTGCTGTTGCGGTGCTGCTTGCCGTGGCTGCGCTGGCGGCGTTCGTGCCGGCCCGGAGGGCGGTGAGGGTGAGTCCGCTGGTGGCGATGCGATCCGACTGAGGCGGATGCAGGCCCGGCTGTGGCGGAAACCGGCTATTACGGGGAACGTAGGGATGAGTGGCCGGATGAGGAGCGCGAAGCGCTTCGCGCTTCGCATTGTTTGGTCGGGGCTCGGCGCTCGGCGCTCGGCCGGGGGTGAAGGCTCGGGTGCAAAAGGCGAAGGGAAGAGGGACTAGGGACTAGTGAACTGCCCTGGGTTCTGTCATCCCGCACTCGCACATGCCCCCACCCGTCATCCCGCACGAGCGTAGCGAGTGTCGGGATCTACTTCCAACTGGTAGTGACCTGCTTCGGTGCAGGTCGAGTAGATCCCGACACTCGCTCGCTACGCTCGCTCATGCGGGATGACAGCGAAGCGGAGGCAGTTACTAGTCCCCAGTCCCTGTTCCCTAGTCCCTACGCAGTTCCGTTACCCTCCATGTCCACCAGCACGCTGCCGTCTATTCCAGTAATGACGATCCGCTTCGGCTGGAACAGCACCGGCTTCAGCGTGAGGCTGAACTGCCTGTTCGCCGGACGACCGGCGTCCATGAACACGTCGTTCTGCAGCTGCGTGTCGCGAGCAGACGAGCCCTGGCGGACGATCTCGTAGTAGTCCAGGAGGCGGCTGTCGTTCTCTCCGAACACCTCGATGGTGCGAATCCGCATCTGCTGCATGGGCACGCTGAGGAGCACGCTGTCGGGTGAGAACGTCACGCCGATCTCCTGATCGGTTCCGTGGGCGAGCAGCTCCAGCGGATTGAAGCTCTGGCGCTCGTCCATGCTGTTCGTGTTGAGCGTCCGGAAGTACGTGAGGTGCAGGTGTGGCGCAGTGGCACCGGTGCGTCCCACGGTACCGAGCTGCTCGCCGGCTTCGAGCCACTGCCCCACTTCCACGTCAATGCGGTCCAGGTGCAGGTAGGCCGTTGCCTCGCCGCTCTCGTGCCTCACGATCACGTTGTTGCCTGCGGAGCTGGTACCGTTCCAGTGGGTGACCGTCACCACCTCGCCCGGCAGCACGGAGAGCGCGGGCGTCCCCGTGGGTGCGGGAAGGTCAATGCCCGCATGGAAGTCGTAGCCCGACGGCAGCGCACGCGGGCCGTACTGTGCATGGATGGAGTCGGAGTCCGCGGCGGTGGAACCACTCAGCGGCCACACGGGCTTCTGCTCCAGCCCTGGCGGACGATGGCCATGGCCGATGCCACGGCCGCCCTTCAGCGTCAGCCCCAGCGCGCCCACGGCGTAGAGGCGTCCGTTGTGCGAAGCCCAGATGCCCTCGATGTTGCTCGTGACTCCTGTCTGCATCAGGTGCCAGCGCTCTCCGTCGTGATGCAGGATGGTGCCGCCCCACGCCACGGCGAAGATGTTGCCGTCGCCGTCGCTCCACATGTCGCGGATGTGCGCGCGGGTGATGATGCGCGACTGCGGGTGCTCCGTCCACCGCTCGCCGTCGAAGTGCAGGATCACGCCGAACGAGCCCGCGGCGAACACGTCATCGGGACCGCGTCCGTGCACCACGTTCATGCGGATGTCCGTGGGACTCTCCATGTTCGTCCATGTGGAGCCGTTGTAGTGCAGCAGCACACCGTCCACACCCACGGCGAAGATGTTGTCGCTGGCCGTGCCCCACACGCCGTGCATCTCTGCGCTGGTCGGAAGGTTGACGTAAGTCCAGTCCTGCCCGTCATAGTGGTGCGCGGTGCCGCCGTTACCGACCGCCCAGATGTCGTCATGCGCGGCTCCCCACAGCCCGAAGAGCTGGTACTGCGTCCCGCCGGTCGTCGTCAGGCGGCGCACCAGTCGCCAGGCGGTCCCGTCGTAGTGCATCAGCGCGCCCAGCCCCCCTACCGCCCACACGTTGTCGCTGGACGTGCCCCACACGTCGCGAAGGGCACTGGTGACGCCGGATTCCTGCCGCACCCAGCGCTCACCGTCGAAGTGCTGAATGGTGCCGGACACACCCACGGCGAACAGCGTGTTCGGCGACGTGCCCCACACAGCTTCCAGTCCGGTCTCCACGTCCGACTCCATCCGGATCCAGGGCGGGAAGCCGCGCGCCAGCGAGGGTGCGCCGGCGTCTCCGGGTGCAACCACCCTGTCATCCGCGCAGGAGGCCAGTCCGGCCACGAGCATGGACATCGCCGCCACACGAGCGACGTGAGGCATGTACCGCGAGATGCGTGTTCTCTGCAATGCGCCATCTCCAGCAAGAGGGTTGATGTCCGCAGTCGAGAGTCGACGGCGGGAAGGAACAAGCGGCCCGCACCGGGCCTTCGTCAGGGCGATGCGAGACGCGGGCCAGCGGGCGAACCGGACCCGCGGGAGGTTCCTCCTTGACTGGAGACGCTCGAACATCGAATCTTCCCTCACCCGCCGGCGGAGCTCCATTACGAGAGGTCCGGCCCGGAACGGGAAGTCCCACCAGCATCGAAGAGGCCTGCATGCGGAACGTCCTGATCGGAGTTCACCTCACTGGAACCGACAGGACCGGAGTACATCCGCATGCCATCATCGAATCACGCGTTCGACGCGCGCCTGGTAGCCAGGGACCTTGGCTTCGCGCTGCCTGACGGGCGCACCCTCTTCGACAACCTTACGATCTCCTTCGGCCAGGACCGAACCGGCCTGGTTGGGCCCAATGGATCGGGCAAGACGACGCTCGTTCGCCTCCTGGCGGGCGAGCTCGCGCCGTCGTCAGGTACCGTGCACCGGAGTGCGGCCGTGGCGGTGCTGCCGCAGGACTTCCGCCCGGCACCGGACGCACCACTCGCCGTCGTCCTCGGCATTCACGAGCGGCTCTCCGCGCTGGAGCGTCTCGAGCGCGGCAGCGCGTCGCCAGGCGACCTCGAGATCGTCGGCGACGACTGGGACCTTCCCGAGCGCGCGTCCGCCGTGCTCGCGCGCTTCGGGCTCGGTCACCTTTCGCTCGACCGGCCGGCAGGTGCCGTGAGCGGCGGCGAGGCCACTCGTGTGGCGCTGGCCGGCCTCGCGCTGGGGCAGCCGGACTTCCTTCTCCTGGACGAGCCCACGAACCACCTGGACGCGGGCAGTCGTGCGGCACTGTACGCCTTCGTGGAAGGCTGGACGGGCGGGCTGCTGTGCGTGAGCCACGACCGCTCGCTGCTGCGGCGCATGGATCGCATCGTGGAGCTGTCCACGCTCGGCGCGCGCGTTTACGGGGGCAGCTACGACGCGTACCGCGCGCAACGTCAGGCGCAGGACGATGCGGCCGGCCGCGAGCTGGAGAGCGCCCGCGCAGCCTTGCGCGTGGCGGAACGGAAGGCACGCGAAGTCCGCGAGCGACAGGCACGTCGTGAGGCGCAGGGGCGGCGCGACCGCGCCAGGGGTGGGATGCCGAAGATTCTCCTGAACGGGCGCAAGGCCCAGGCCCAGGCCACCGGCGCGCGCGTTCGCGCGATCGTGGAGCGCGAAGTGAGCGAGCGGCGCGAGCGCGCGCAGCTGGCGCGCCAGCGGGTGGAGGAGCGTGAGCGCCCGCGCATGGACATCGCTCCGAGCGGGCTGCACGCGGGCCGCACGGTGCTCCACCTGGAGAACGTGACCGTGCGCTTTCCAGGTGCCGACCGAAACCTGCTGGATGGCGTTTCGCTGCAACTGGTGGGGCCGGAGCGCGTTGCACTCACGGGCCCCAACGGCAGCGGGAAGACGACGCTGCTGCGGGTGGTGATGGGCGAGCTGGAGCCGGACTCGGGCAGCGTACTGCGGATGCCTGACGAGGACGTGGCGTTCCTGGACCAGCACGGGGCCGCGCTCGACGCCGGAATGTCCGTGCTCGAAAACTTCCGCACGTTCCACCCGCACATGGATCCGACGGCCACCCGATACTCACTCGCCCGCTTCCTCTTCTCCCACGAGGCCGCCCTGCAGCAGGTGGGAACCCTGAGCGGAGGCCAGCGACTGCGCGCGTCGCTCGCCTGCGTGCTCGGAGGTCCGCGTCCGCCGTCGCTGCTGGTGCTCGACGAACCGACCAACCACCTGGACATCGAGGCGCTCGAAGCGATGGAGAGCGCCTTGCGAGGCTACGACGGTGCCTTGCTGGTGGTCAGTCACGACGCGGACTTCCTGGAGGCGATCGCGGTGGAGCGGTGGGTGGAGATGGGGGACTGATTTGGCTGA
>CAYQAO010000122.1:0-6643 GCA_964415485.1 uncultured Gemmatimonadaceae bacterium | reverse complement strand
GTAGTGGCCGGCTCCGGTGCAGGGCGAGCAGATCCCGACGCTTCGCGCGGGATGACAGCGGGGGGCGGGGTGCTAGATCCCGGCGCTTCGCGCGGGATGACAGCCGGGGTGGCAGGGTGAGCAGATCCCGACGCTCGCGGCTACGCCGCTCACGCGGGATGACAGAAGCGGAGGCAGTTCCTCTTCCCCAGTCCCTGTTCCCTCTTCCCTGGCCTCTAGTCCAGCCCGAACACCTCCCTGACGTCGGCCAGCACGCCCGCAACCGTCTCCCGCGCCGAGCGGGTGCCTTCCTCCAGGATTGCGAGTACGGCAGCAGGATCTGACGCCAGGGTGCGGCGGCGCTCGCGGACAGGGGCCAGCAGGTCCTGCAGTATGCCGTCCAGCCGCTTCTTCAGCACCATGTCGCCCAGGCCGCCCGCGCGGTAGCGGTCCTTCAGCTCGCTCACTGCCTCACGATCGGGGTCGAAGGCATCGAGGTACGCGAACACCACGTTGCCCTCCACGCGTCCCGGATCGCTCGCGCGAATGTGACCGGGGTCGGTGTACATCGCGCGCACCGCGGCACTGATCTCGTCAGGCTCCGCATGCAGCGGAATGGCGTTGCCCAGCGACTTGCTCGCCTTGCGACCGTCCACTCCCGGCAGGCGAGGCGTATCGGACAGCAGCGCACGGCACTCCGGCAGCACCGGCCTGCCCGCGAGGTGAGCCAGGCGCCTCACGATCTCGTTGGCCTGCTCGATCATCGGCAGCTGGTCCTCGCCCACCGGAACGAGCGTGGCGCGGAATCCGGTGATGTCCGCCGCCTGGCTCACCGGGTATACCAGGAAGCCGGCCGGCAGGTCGCGCCTGAAGCCCCGCAGCTCGATCTCTGCGCGAACCGTGGGGTTCCGCTCCAGACGCGCCACCGTCACCAGGTTGAGGTAGAGCACAGTGAGCTCCGCCAGCTCAGGAATGCCGGACTGCAGCGCGATCCTGGTGAGCGAAGGATCCAGGCCCACTGCCAGGTAGTCCAGCATCACGTCCAGAACCGCCGCGCTGATCTCGTGCGCACGGCCGGCGTTGTCGGTCAGCGCCTGGAGGTCTGCGACCAGCACGGTCTGGTCGTGTCGGTACTGCAGGGCGACGCGGTTGCGGAGCGAGCCCACGTAGTGGCCGAGGTGCAGGGGCCCGGTGGGACGGTCGCCGGTGAGGATGACTTCGCGAGAGGGCGAGGAATTGTCGGTGGTCATTGGCAGCATGGGCGCGCTGGCGCCGGTGGTATGGGTGGCGAGGCTCTTCAGCGAGTCCGCCGTCGCTGCCTGCTCCCGCGGATGCGGGACAAACGAAGCGGCGGGCACTCTGCGATGAGAGCGGCCCGCCGCGGGGTTGCATGACGAAAGGGGCGGGCGCTCAGTGAGAGGGCCGCCACCAGCAAGAGATGGTCATGCAACGCGAGGTCATACCTTCAAGATAACGAATGGGCGGGAGCGGCGGAGGGTGGAGGGAAGAGGGAAGAGGAACTGCCGCCGATTCTGTCATCCCGCGCGAAGCGTCGGGATCTGCTTTCCCTGCGCCGTGAGAGCAGATCCCGACACTCGCTTCGCTCGTGCGGGATGACAGGAGGGGCAGCGGGCGCGGGATGACAGGAGGGGCAGCAGGCGCGGGATGACAGACGGGAGGCGCGGGACGACAGGAGGAGGCAGTCGCTGGATGCCCACCGGCCAGCATCGGCTGCCGACCGGCCGCTCCCCGCCCCCCCCGCATCCGACGGCGGGCGTCTCCGCCGCCCAATCGCTAACTTTCCCGGACTCACAGAATCGCCGGCGGCAGCCGGCTCATGGAGGGCTGAGGCATGTCACTGGTGAACCGTGCCATCGCTGGCACAACGCTTTCCTTCGAGTTGGAAAGCGAGATGAACGTAGTCCGCGAGCAGCTCGAGTCTCACGCGCGAACCGGCCGCACGCTCGTCAAGGACGGCCCGCTTCGCATGACGCTCGTGGGCCTCAGGCCCGGCGGGGCCATGGTGCCGCACCAGGCCGATGGACCCATCACCGTGCAGGTCCTGGAGGGCAGCGTGATCTTCGAAGCCGAGGATCGCACCTGGACCCTTGGCACCGGTGCGCTGCTGGCGCTGCGGTCGCGCGTCATGCACTCGGTGCGCTCCGACGACGGTGGCATCTTCCTGCTCACCGTGCTCGCCATTCCGGAAGACGAAACCGAATCCCGCCCGGCAGGCTCCCTGCCCGACGAGTCATGAGCGTCACGCTGGCCGACATTCGTGCAGCACGGGAGAGGATCGCGGACGGCATCGTCTGCACCCCCCTGCTCCCCTCCCTGGCGCTCCGCGACAGGCTCCCGTGCAGGATGTACGTGAAGATGGAGAGTGCGCAGCGCACGGGCTCCTTCAAGGATCGCGGCGCGCTGAACCGCATGATGGGTCTCTCGCCTGACGAGCGGAAGCGCGGCGTGGTGACGGCAAGCGCTGGAAACCACGCGCAGGCCGTTGCCTATCACGGCACCCGGCTCGGCGTTCCCGTGCAGGTGGTGATGCCGGAGCACACGCCCCTCGTGAAGGTGGTCAACACGCGCCGCCACGGCGCCGAGGTGCGTTTCCACGGCGCCACGCTTACCGACTCCATGGAGGAGGTGAACCGCGTGGTGGCGGAGGAGGGACGCGTGCTGGTGCACGCGTTCGACGACGACAAGGTGATAGAGGGGCAGGGCACAGCGGGGCTCGAGATCCTGGAACAGCTGCCCGAGGTCACGGCGGTGATCGTCCCGATAGGCGGCGGCGGATTGATCTCGGGAATTGCCACGGCGATTCGCGAGCAGCGTCCGGACGTGCGTGTCTACGGCGTGGAGGCGTCTGCGGCTGCATCGGCGCTGGCGTCGCGTCAGGCGGGACACCTCGTGACGTGTGAGTCGTTCGACACGATCGCGGACGGCATCGCGGTGAAGCGAGTGGGCGACCGCACCTTCCCGATCATCGAGCGGTACGTGGAGGACATAGTCGCGGTTGACGAGCCGCAGATTGCCGCGAGCGTGCACCTGCTGCTGGAGCACCAGAAGGTGATGGCGGAGGGTGCGGCGGCGACGCCGCTGGCGGCGGTGCTTGCGGGCCTGCTGCCGCTGAAGCCTGACGACGCGGCCGTGATGGTGCTCACGGGCGGCAACATAGACGTGAACGTGCTGGGTCGCATCATTGACCGCGGCCTGGTGGCGGACGGCCGCCTCACGAGGCTGGCGGTCACCGTGCCCGATCGCCCGGGCAACCTCGCGCGCCTCACGAGGCTCGTGGCCGACCAGGGCGCCAACGTGCTCGACCTCACGCACCGTCGCGCCTTCGCGGACATCAGCGTGCGCGACGTGGAGATCGTGATGCATCTCGAGACGCGCGGTCGCGAGCACCTGGACGAGGTCCTGGAGAAGCTGGAGGAGGCCGGGCTCCCCGCCCGACGCGAGTTCGAGGAGTGACGCAGGTGCAACAGCGCGCGCGGCGGCACGGTCACGCTGCGCGCGTCAGGCAGGAACGACCGACAACAACCCGACCAACGGTGTGACCATGCAGGATACGGAGACCAGGCTGGATTGCCGGCGCAGCGTGAACGACACCATCGCCGCCTACCCCGAGACCCTGGCGGTGTTCGACCTCTTCGGGGTGGACAGCTGCTGCGGCGGGGGACTGAGCGTGGAGGACGCCGCGAGCCGCGCTTCGCTCGATGCTACCGCCCTCTGCGCGGCGCTCGAGGAGGCCGTGCGCCAGGCAAGGGGGTAGCTGCAAGCACGACACGCGGAAGGTGAGGCAGGCGGCGAAAATCGATTCGCAGTGACGTCTGCCGCGTCGTACTTGCGCACGCTAACGTGCGAATATGCAGCATGACATCACCCTCCTTACTACCATAGCGGCCGGCCTCGGACTGGCATTCGTCTTCGGACTTCTTGCTGCACGCCTGTCCCTGCCGCCCATACTTGGCTACCTGCTCGCCGGCATTGCGGTAGGACCCTTCACGCCGGGGTTCGTGGCCGACGCCGGACTCGCCTCGCAGCTGGCCGAGCTGGGCGTGATCCTGCTGATGTTCGGGGTGGGTCTGCACTTCTCGATTGCGGACCTGCTGTCCGTACGCCGGATAGCGGTGCCTGGAGCGCTGGCGCAGGTGGCGGTTGCCACGGCGCTCGGCGCGGCCGTGTCTCACCTGTGGGGATGGTCCTGGGGCACCGGGATAGTGTTCGGCCTCTCGCTGTCCGTGGCGAGCACCGTGGTGCTCCTGCGCGCCCTCGAGGACCGTGGCGTCCTGGAATCCGCGGACGGCCGGATAGCCGTGGGTTGGCTGATCGTCGAGGACCTGATCACGGTGCTCGCCCTGGTGCTCCTGCCCGCGCTCGCGGGCGTTCTGGGAGCCGAGCCGGCGGCGGCCGCGCTGGACGACCACGGGATTGCAGCAGCGGGTGGCGGCGGAAAGTCATTGCTGGCCGTGCTGTTCGTGACGCTGCTCAAGGTGGCGGTGTTCGGCGTGGTGATGCTCGTTGCCGGACGACGCATAATCCCGTGGCTCCTGGGCCGGGTGGTGCGAACCGGCTCGCGCGAGCTGTTCACGCTGGCGGTGCTGGGCGTGGCGCTGGGCATTGCGGTTGGCGCGGCAGCGCTGTTCGACGTGTCCTTCGCCCTGGGCGCCTTCTTCGCCGGCGTGATAGTGAGCGAGTCCGACTTCAGCCACGAGGCGGCGACGAACGCACTGCCGCTCCAGGACGCGTTCGCCGTGCTGTTCTTCGTGTCGGTCGGCATGCTCTTCGACCCCCGCATCCTCCTGCGCGAGCCGGTGGAGGTGATGGCGGTGGTGCTCATCATCCTGGTGGGCAAGTCGGTAGCGGCGGCTGGAATAGTGCTGTCCTTCCGGTATTCCCTGCACACGGCCCTCACCATTTCCGCAAGCCTGGCGCAGATCGGCGAGTTCTCTTTCATCCTCGCGGCGCTGGGCTACTCGCTGGGTCTTCTTCCCGTGGAGGCGCAGAGCCTCGTGGTGGCGGGTGCCATTCTCTCGATCACGCTCAACCCCTTCGTCTTCAAGGCCGTGGACCCCATGGCCCGCTGGCTGCGCCGCAGGCATGGCTTTGCGGAAGTGCTCGAGCGTCCCACCGGCACGCTGTCGGAGCTGCCCGTGTACGTGGACGAGGAGAAGCTGCGGGATCACGTGGTGCTCATAGGCTCGGGACGAGTCGGCGGGCCGGTGGCCAGCGAGCTGGCGGAGCACGGCATACCTTACGTGATCGTGGAGCAGAGTCGGGAGGTGGCGGAGAGCCTGCGCGAGCGGGGGCTGCCGGTGATCTATGGGGACGCGTCGCGGCCGGAGGTGCTTCGAAGCGCGCACCTGGAACGCGCCCGCCTGGTGGTGGTGGCTGCTCCCGACGCCTATGAGGCACGGGCGATATTGGCGCTGTCGCACCAGCTGAACCCGGGAATGGAAGTGCTCGTACGCACGCACAGTGACGCCGAGCGTCAGTTCCTGGAGGAGAATGGTGCTGCGCGAGCGCTGGTCGGCGAACGAGAGCTTGCCGTGAGCCTCACGCGAGAGGCGCTGCGGCGCTTCGACGTGTCGTTCGACATGGAGAAGGTGGCCGAGCGAACGCTGCACCTGGCTCCGGGCAGCTGATCTCCTGAACCTCGATGGCGTGCCGCTGGTGCGCCGTCGAGCGCGACGGCGGGCAGGTGCGGCTGATGTCGGCTGCCCCCGCACCGAAGACATCCAGAGTCATGAGGCCGTGCCTGCACGGTCGGCGAGAAGACATGAATACCGGCCCGGGAGCCAAGATCGGCTCCCGGGCTTGCTGATAACACATATCGAGGTCCTGCATGCTGAAGCTTCAAGTCATCCTGGTGAGCACGCGTCCGTCCCGTAAGGGTCCGCTGGTGGCGGAGTGGTTCATGAAGCAGGCGAGGGAACACGGGAAGTTCGAGCTCGAGCTTACCGACCTGGCCGAGGTGAACCTGCCGATGCTCGACGAGCCCAACCACCCGCGGCTGGCCAAGTACGAGCACGAGCACACGAAGAGGTGGAGTGCAACGGTGGACGCGGCCGATGCGTTCGTGTTCGTGACTCCGGAATACGACTTCGGCACGCCGGCGGTGCTTGCAAATGCAATCCAGTTCCTGGTGAAGGAGTGGGCATACAAGCCGGCGGCGTTCGTGAGCTACGGTGGAGTGTCAGCCGGAACGCGCGGTGTGCAGATGACGAAGCAGCTCCTGTCTGCGGTAAGGGTGGCGCCATTGACGGAGGCAGTCGCAATCCCGTTCTTCGCGCAGCACGTGGATGAGGCGACGCAGACGTTCGATCCCGGCGAGGTGCAGGAGAAGGCTGCGCGCGTGATGCTCAACGAGCTGGAGAAGTGGGCTGGCGCGCTGAAGGTGCTGAGGACGAAGGGGCAGTAGAGGCTACTGTCATCCCGCGCGAAGCGTCGGGATCTGCTATCCGTGCGCCGAAGCCGGCCACTACACACTTAAAGCTGGAGACTGCAGTCTCACGCGGAGAACGCGGAGGGCCGCGGAGAAGAGCTTGGCGTCTTGAACTCCAATCGCCGTGCGATTCTCCGCGTCCTCCGCGGCTCCGCGTCAGGTTTTTTTATTGGTTCCGTTTGCAGACGAAGCTCCGCGAGTGTCATCCCGCGCCGA
>CAYQAO010000121.1:0-6686 GCA_964415485.1 uncultured Gemmatimonadaceae bacterium | reverse complement strand
GAGTCACGGTGAACCTTGCCCCAGCCGATCGCCTGAAAACGGGCACGGCGTTCGATCTTCCGATAGCGCTCGCACTGCTCGTGGCAACAGGACAGTTGCCGGCTCAGAGTGTGGAGAACCTGGTCGTTGTGGGAGAGCTCGGCCTTGACGGTTCCATCCGTGCCGTGAGAGGGATCCTGCCGATCTCGCGTGCGATCGCGTCAGGCGGGGGAGCGTGGGGCGGACAGGCGCAACTGCTGGTGGTGCCACCGGCGAACGTGCAGGAAGCGTTGCTCGTGAGGCGCGCCCGCGTTGCGACGGCGAGTTCGCTGCGGGAACTCGTGCAGCTTCTGCGGGCTGGTCGTCTTCGCAGCGTGAAGCGGACGGAAGTCACGCTGTATGCAGCCTCGCGTAACTCGGACGGCGACTTCGCTGACGTGGTCGGGCAGGATGTCGCCAAGCGCGCCCTCGAGATTGCGGCGGGTGGTGGACACAATCTCCTGCTCATCGGCCCTCCGGGTGCGGGGAAGTCGCTCCTCGCGCGGCGTCTGCCCTCGATACTGCCGCCCCTGGACGAGGCAGCGCTGCTCGAGGTGGTTGCAGTTCATTCCGTGGCCGGCCTCCTTGACGACGGACGCGCGCACTCCCCGCAACCACCATTTCGTGCCCCGCACCACACGACGAGTTCAGCCGGCCTCATTGGTGGCGGCTCGGTGCCGCGTCCAGGTGAAGTGAGCCTCGCGCATCGCGGTGTGTTGTTCCTCGACGAGTTGCTCGAATTCCCGCGATACGTGCTCGATGCGCTGAGGCAGCCCATGGAGGACGGTTTCGTAACCCTCGCCCGCGCGTCCACCAGCGTGCGCTTCCCGGCCCGCTTCAGCCTCGTGGCTGCAACGAACCCCTGTCCGTGCGGGCGGAGCGGTCTGCCGGCAGGTGGCCCGCACGCACCCTGCTCCTGCACCGCATCCGACGTGGCGCGCTACCGCTCGCGTCTTTCGGGACCGCTTGCGGACAGGCTGGACCTGCACGTGCCGGTGGCTCCGGTGCCGCTGGCCGACCTGGGTGCCGGTCTGCAGGTGCGCGAGGCTGCACGCGGGCGTAATGCAAGGGAAGGTCCAGAGGCAGCGACAGCTCGTGAGGCAGAAGCGACGCAGGCTGACAGCACAGGCAGGCGTACATCCTACAGCATTCGGGCTGCCGTCATCGCCTCACGCGAGCGACAACGCGAGCGTTACGAGGGACTGCACAACGTGAGGCTTAATGCGGAGGTGCCCGGTCGCTGGCTGGACGCCAACGGAGGCATTGCGCGTGACGCGCGATCCCTGCTCGTTCGGTCGGCAGATTCCCTGGGTCTCTCCGCACGCGGCTACCATCGCACTCTAAGGGTAGCGCGTACCATCGCAGATCTTGCGGGCGAGCAGTCGGTGTTGCCGGCGCACGTGGCAGAGGCGCTGCGCTACCGCGGCTCCCGTGTGTGAGGACGAACGTCTACACACGCCCGACTCTGGCGGTCATCGCTACTCGACTGTAAGGTGCTGGCATGTACTCCACGTGCCTTCACTGCCACGGAAGGTTCGCGTCCAACGACCACCTGGAGCATCTCCGAACCGGGCGTCGCATCGCCTTCGATGCGGCGAAGGGTCGGCTGTGGGTGGTGTGTCAGCGTTGCCGGCAGTGGAACCTGGTGCCGCTCGAGCTTCGCTGGGAGGCCGTGGAGGAGTGCGAACGTCACTTCAGCGGAACGAGGCTCCGTACGTCCACGGAGAATATTGGCCTGGCGCGGCTGCCGGACGGTCTGGAACTCATCCGGATCGGCAAGCCGCTTCGTCCCGAACTGGCATCCTGGCGTTATGGGGCAGCCTTTCGGGACCGGCGGCGACGCAACGCGATCCCAATCGCTGGTGTAACGGCGGGCACCATGGTCGCTCCTATGCTGCTGGCCACGGGGCTGGTCGGCTTTGCAGCGGGCATGGCAGGTGTTGCAGGGGCAGCCGGGCTGATGGCGCTCATGATCAGGTCCACCTGGCATCCGCGCGTCAAGCTTCCGAACGGACGCGTTCAGCGGCTGGACCTGCAGGCTGCCGAAACAGTGCGTTTGGAGCCAGATGACTCCAACTGGAAATTGCTGTGGGATCGTCCTGGTGGCGTAGTGTCGTTCAGCGGGGTGAATGCGGAGCGCGCGTTGAGGTCTATCGTTGCCGGTGCGAACCTGGCAGGTGGCTCGAGGGAGCAGGTGACGTCAGCGCTATCGCTGCTGGACGCGTCAGGCGACGCTGCCTCGTTTCTCGTGAAGGTGGCCAGGTCGTCCGAGCGTCATGGTGTGCGCGGGATGGCCTCCTTGCCCCAGGACGTCAGGCTGGCGGTGGAGATGGCACTGCACGAGGACGTGGAGCGCCGCGCCATGGTGGGAGAACTCGCAAGGCTCGAGGAGGACTGGCGGGCGGCGGAGGAAGTAGCTGCGATAGCAGACCGTCTGCTGCTGCCTGACGCGGTCATGACCCAGGCGTACAAGCTGCGGGACCGGGTTCGGCGCGGGCGCCCGGGAACTGATCAGTCGGGCCCCGACTCACTCGTGAGGCCCGTCAGGACGGATCGAGTCGAGAACGCGGAGTGACGCCATGAGCCGACGTTTGTTCGATCGGTGGAAGGCATTGCCAGAAGCGGAAGGCGATGTGGCAAGATTGCATCCCGACGAGGCCGAGACGGAGCTGCTCGCGAAGGAGCGCAGGCGGTTCAGGTTGCGCGCGGTAGCACGAGGCGTGTGGATGACTGCATTCCTCATGCTGGTCATAGGCCTGTGGGTTCCGGTCGAGAGTATAGGGTGGTCGTGGCTGAACCCTTTTCTCATCTTCACCGTGATGTTCATCGCTGATGTGGTACAAACCATCCGCGCGCTGGAACCAAAGGTGCTGCGACAGCGACTGCTCCACCACCGCATTCGCGCCGAGCTCCTGGCCGACGGAGTGGAGGCAGCTCGAGAGGTTGATGTACACTCCCACGAAAAGGCTCGAGCCGCGAAGGATGGCGGCAGGCACCTGGGCCAGCTTCCCTCACGCTGAAGCCGTACTCACCTTCGCCTTCCGCCGACCGCACAACTCCCGCGCCGCCCCCTCCCACTCCCCATACCGGAACTCGAACTCCGCATCCAGCAGCCGGCGCGGCACCACCCGCCGGCTCTTCAGCACCAGCTCCGATTCGGTGCGCATCAGCCAGGTGCCGATCTCCAGCATCCACGCCGTTGCCGGCAGGCCAATCGGCACTCCCCATGCCTCACGCAGCTGACGCATGAAGTCCGCGTAAGGCAGCGGGTTCGGCGCCGAGACATTGACGGCACCGGACAGTTCCTCGTGCTCGATCAGGAACTCCACGGCGCGAATGAAGTCAGCTTCGTGGATCCACGACACGTACTGCCTGCCGCCAGCCACCGAGCCGCCGAGTCCCAGCCTGACGAGTGACAGCAGTGTGTCAAAGATTCCACCACGATCCGGGCTCATCACCATCGCTGTGCGCATCAGCACCAGTCGCGTATCAGGCGTTACGGATTCGGCAGCCGCACGCTCCCACTCGCGCGCGACGTCTATGCTGAACCGCCACGCAGACGGCGCGTCCTTCTCCTCACCGCCGATGATCCCCGAATGCTCGTCGTTCGGCGCGTCGAACCTGTGTGCATAGATCGTTGCGGTGCTCATCTGCAGCCACACGCGCGGCGGATTGGACGCCTTCGATATCGCGGCGCCCACCGCGCGCGTGGACTCCACCCGGGAGTCGATTATGGCCTTGCGGTTGTCGGCAGTGTACCGACAGTTGACGCTGCGACCTGCCAGGTTGATGACGACGTCTGCACCTTCCAGCTCCGCAGTCCAGTCGCCGGCGCTCCGCGCATCCCACTCGACCATACGCCACGGGGAGCGCGCGGGCTTGCGACTCAGCACCACGACGTCGTGGCCCTTCTGGTGAAACGCGCGAGCCAGTACGGTGCCCACCTGTCCGCTGCCGCCTGGCAGGATGATGCGCATGACGATTCAGGCTGGAGTGAGTGCCACTACCTGACGACGCGCCCGCCCGGCAGTCCCTGCGGCCGCTCGGAGCGCCTGAACAGGTAGGCTGAATCCACCAGACGAGCGCCCTGCGAGTCAGCGACTGCGTACTGGGAGCCCTCATAGATCGCGGCCCCGCCCGTCTCGCCCGCCTTGTTCACCGCATAGAAATTCAGGTTGAAGTGCGGACGTCCGCGATCGTCCAGCAGGCGCCGCTCGGTCATCGCCACCGCACGTTCGAGAGTCGCCAGGCAGGCCTGCTGCGGCGTCATGCCCTGCCGCATGAACTCCACCGTGAGGAATGCACCGCAAACCTTGATGTTCGCCTCACCGCGGCCGGTCGAACCCGCGGCGCCAACGTCATTGTCGCAGTACTGCCCCGCACCGATGATCGGACTGTCACCCACGCGGCCGGGGATCTTCCATCCGAGTCCGCTCGTGGTGGTGACCGAACCGATGTCCCCGGCGGCGTTCACGGCGTTCATGTTGATCGTGCCCGTGGTGAACGCGATCTCGATGTCCTCGTCGTAGTCCAGCCAGTTGTCGTTGGGATTGTGGCGGGCTCTCCAACGCAGCCACAGTTGACGCGTGCTCTCGGTGAGCAGATTCTGCTCCTTGAAGCCCATCTCCAGCGCGAAGCGCTTTGCGTCCTTCCCGACCAGCATGATGTGATCGGTGTAATCCATGATGGCCTTCGCCACGAGCGACGGAGTGGCGATGTCCTCGAGAGCACCCACGGCGCCGGCGCGCTTCGTTGGGCCATGCATGCAGCTCGCGTCCAGCTGCACCACGCCGTCCGCGTTAGGTAG
Source organism: uncultured Gemmatimonadaceae bacterium (assembly GCA_964415485.1). Classification (GTDB taxonomy): domain Bacteria; phylum Gemmatimonadota; class Gemmatimonadetes; order Gemmatimonadales; family Gemmatimonadaceae; genus JBBQHX01. The sequence goes on along the minus strand of CAYQAO010000121.1, from coordinate 1,861 downwards.
TCCGCCGAGTCCCACGGATGTGTCTTCCGGGTCCAGTTCCTGGATGTTGACGCCGGCGATCGCGGCATCGAGCGGGTCGGAGCCGGCCTGCATCATCTCGAGGGCACGTGCGACACCGCGAATACCGTTGGCGCTCGCGACCACCGCAGGACGTGCACGTGAGGCGCCGGCAGCAGGCGTGAGGCGCTCGGCGCGCTCGACTACGGATGCAGCGGCAGAACCGGCGAGTACGGAGGTGGCAGCGGCTGCGGCGCCGGCGCCCAGGAAGTCACGGCGGGTGAGGGACATTCTCGTCTCCGGAACGGTGGGGTGGTTCGGCAATGTTCGCTTAACGGGCAGATATCTGTGCCCGTGCACCTCCCCTATCTACCTCCGAGTACGGCGCTTCGGAACCATGCAGCGCCGTCAATGGCCTGGTGCGGAGTGCGATTCCAGGTCAAGAAAGCTGGCCAGGTCGTGCTTTCGGCGGTACGATCGGGGATTCAGGCAGGTCGACAGCCCATATCGCAGTCTGACTCCACGATCCCTTCCGGCAGACATGACCAGTATTCGTATCGTCTCGTTGTTGGCAATCGCGTTCCTTGCAGTCGCATGCGGGCGAAACGACCGCGTAGGCGACGACGGTGACTACCCGGAACTCGAAGCCATCGAGACGCTGCGAATCGGAAGCGTCGACGATCCCGAGACTGCCCTGACGTGGATTGTGGGCGTGAGAGTCGCATCGGACGGACGCATCTACTCGCTGCATCCGCAGGAGCAACAGGTTCGCGTTCACGCTTCTGACGGAACTCCGATCGGCAGGATCGGGCGGGACGGGGAGGGGCCGGGCGAGTTTCGATCCCCGTACAGCTTCGGCATGCTCGGCGACACGCTGTGGGTGCTGGACTTCAATGCCTACCGGCTGAGCTATTTCGACCTTGACGGCACGTTACTCAGGATTCTGAGCCCCCCTGTGGATTACGGCGGCCAGGGCAGGAACCCGCCGCGCCCCAGCGGACTGCTTGCGGATGGCACGCTCAGGGCATCTCCGCCCGCATTGGATTACCTGATCGCGACGGGAGCCATGACAGAACAGCCGGTGATGCGAATGGACACGGCTGGGCGGGTGCTCGACACGCTCTTCACCCGGGATGTTCGAAACTCCGCCTTTCTGGTAGAAGGTGGAGGTGCGCAGACGTTTGGCATGGTCGGACATCAGCCATTCCTGGATAACCAGCTCATCATCCTCGACCGCAGCGGGCGCGGGCTCGTGACAGTGGACCGGGCAGCGTTGCCACAGCCGGAGCCGCGCTTCACCGTAACTCGCCTTGGAGAGAGCGGAGACACCGTCTTCAGTCGCGCATTCCCCTACACACCGCTTCCGATTCCAGACTCCGAGGTGGACAGCGTCGCAAATGCGTTCGTCGAGTCCGTGGTGGAGAGCTTCGGTGCATCCGTGCGGCGCGCTGCCGAGGAGCAGACGCGCGCAAAGCTCTACAGGCCGGCGCACAGACCGCCCGTTCAGTCTACACATGTCGGGTCGGATGGCAGCATCTGGCTGAATCTCGCGAGCAAATCCGACAGCGCTTCCACCTGGCTGGTGCTCCACGAGGACGGCAACCCGGTCGGAACGGTGAGCCTGCCCAGCGGCCTGCGAATCAATGAGGCCAGGTCCGGCACAATCTGGGGCACGGTCAACGATGAGTTGGACGTCCCCTACATCGTGCGTTATTCGGTGAGCATTCCGGAGCGAGAGTAACCCGGCGCAGGGAGACGGCAGCCCACACCTTGCTGTCTCCCCTGCCCAGCGGGCAAGTTCAGGTAATACGGGTCGAGAGCGCCGCCTTCGTGCTGGCGCGCCCCAGCGCGACCCGTTCCATCT
>CAYQAO010000120.1:0-6797 GCA_964415485.1 uncultured Gemmatimonadaceae bacterium | reverse complement strand
CCCGCGCCGCCCGCCCCTGAACTGTCATCCCGCACGAGCGCAGCGAGTGTCGGGAGCTGATCACCCTGCACCAAATCTGGCCAAGGTGAAGTGAAAGTAGATCCCGACGCTCGCGGCTTCGCCGCTCACGCGGGATGACAGTCCGGGAGGCAGTCCCGAGTCCCCAGTCCCTCCGTCCTTCCGTCACACAGCCACGAACCGATACAGAAACCGTATGAGCCTGTATGCATCCGCCATTGACTGCGCCGTGAACTCCACGGTGTAGCCGTCCACCTGCCTCACGCCGGGGACGGCCTCCATTATCTGCGGGCGCGTGACGTCCGCAAACTGAAGGCGAACGACCAGCGGGGATGGCGGCTGCCAGGGACGGGCATCGTTCAGGTTCGCGAGTGCCTCACGAGTCGCAGCGGCGAGCTCGGATCGCACCACGTCCGGATGCTTCAGTCGCGCGGACACCGGCGTGACCGCTGTCTTGGTGACCACGGTCCTCGTGGGCACGTTTTGCCGGAACTGCACCGTGAAGGCACTGTCTCCCGCTGCCAGGATCACCGGAACACCCACCGATCCGGCGAACGCGGCGTTCATCTCCCCCTCACCTGCCTCGACGCCGCCGATCCAGAGGCCCTTCACGATCCCGGAGCCGGTGTGCGCCAGGAATCCGTTCTCCGTGCCGGCACGCGAGTGATAGCCGAGGAAGATGGCGGCGTCGAAGGTGGAGTCGAGACCCTCGACCATGCCGAGTGGCTTAACGGCACCCTGGATGTACTGCACGCGCGGATCCAGCTCGGTGTGCAGCAGGTTCTGCATGTCGCCATGCGAGTCGTTCACCAGCACTTCGGCCGGCCCAGCGGCGAAGACCGCCTCCACGACGGCATTCACCTCTTCGGTCATGAGCCGGCGTCCCGTCGCGTAGTCCTTGCCTGACGCGGACGTCATCGCGGAGGTGCCGATGCCCCCGATGCCTTCCATGTCCACGGAGATGAAGATCCGGCGTGGAGCCTCCTGCGCGACCGCGGGGGCAGACCACAGCGGCAGCAGGAGTGAGGCTGTGACGGCACTTGCGACGGCGCGAACCAGGTGCATGATCTTCATCGGCGGGGCTGGTAGGGGGTGTGGCGGCAATGGACTCCTGTCCCAAACTGCACAGCGGACTCAGGATATAGCTTTCCGTCAGGATCGGGCATAGAGCTGGCCTCGACTCTGGACAAGGCAGGACCAACCCAGGCGCTCGGGAGCCCCGACACCCGACCCCGACAACGACCAGTCATGCGTAGCGCATGGCGCTTCGCATTCCATCTCCAGGAGCATGATCGCCCCCACCCGACCCGACCAGTTCCCGGCGCCACCAACGGAACCAGAAGCCCGCGAGCGCGTGCTCTACTCCACGCTCCGTCGCCTGCCTACATCACTCTTCCAGTTCGACCCGCGAATGGCAAGCGGGTGGCTGTCCGACCGCTACTTCGTTCGCACGGCGCGAACGGTGGAGCAGGCAGGCCTGGATCCGGTGGTGACCATGCAGGTTTTCACTCGCGTGCAGGGAGTCGTCGCGGGCGTTTACGAGTGTCTTCGCATGCTGCAGACACAGCTTGCGTCGCGTCCTCGCAACTTCACGGTGCACGACCTCGAGATCTCCACCCTCCTGGACGGCGACTCCGTGGAGCCCTGGGAGCCGGTGATGCACATTACCGGGCCCTACCTGGCGTTCGCGCATCTCGAGACCACGTACCTGGGCGTGCTCGCCGACCGCACCCTGATAGCCAGCAACGTGCGGCGCGCCATCACCGCGGCAAACGGCAAGGACGTCATCTTCATGGCTGCTCGCCATGCTGACTGGCGTCGGCAGGTGGCCGACGGCTATGCAGCAATAGTGGGCGGTGCCGCTGCAGTCAGCTCCGATGCCAACGGCGCCTGGTGGGGCGAGCGTGGGGTAGGCACCATGCCGCACGCGATGATCTCTGCGTTCGGTGGCGATACCGTGGCTGCAACGGTTGCGTTCGCGCGCTACCTCAGGGAGCAGGAGCCCGAGGTGACCTCGGTGTCGGCAGTCGTGGACTACGACAACGACGTGATCGGCACTTCCCTCGATGTTGCCCGGGCCATGCGCGACGAGTTCGGACACGGCAGCCTGCACAGCGTGCGAGTGGACACCAGCTCGCAGCTGGTGGACGTGTCACTCCAGGGTCGTGAGAGCGAGTATCCGGGCGTGAAGATCTCCGGCGTTTCGCTGCCGCTCGTCAGGCTGCTCAGGAAAGCGCTGGACGATGCCGGATTCCGCGAGGTGGGCATTGTGGCCAGCGGCGGATTCACCCCGAGCCGGATTCGGGAGTTCGAGGCGGTGCATGCACCGGTCGTGTCGTACGGCATCGGCTCCAGCCTGCTGGGCCACAACCGTGGCCCCGAGATAGACGACCTGCTCACGAGCGCCGACTACACCGCCGACATAGTGCTTCTGAACGGCAAGCCCGAAGCGAAGGTGGGGCGGGAGTATCGCGCGAATCCCAGGCACGTGAAGGTGGACACGCACAGGCTCGTGGAGACCGACGAGCAGGACGTCAGGCGTTAGGTCGGGGCGTCCTGAGTCGCCCTGAGGAAGGACGGGCGCGCGCACTGCACTGCGCGGGCGCCCGACCACACTGCGCTCTCAGGCGGCCACGTCCCGGGATCGATCGCGACGCTCGGGGAGGCGCGTGTCGGCCGCCTCGCCGCTCTCGGCGCCCGCCGCGGCCTTCGCCATGCGCACGCGGCTCAGGTCCCAGGCATACAGGAATCCGGTGTAGTAGAAGAACAACTCCCGGAACTCCGAGAGGTTGTAGCGCAGCCACCCCGGTCCCATGCCCGCACGCGAGAGCTCCACCGCCACTGCGCCGGACGCCACCATCAGCAGGACGGACACCAGGTACCACATGCGCGGGGTGTAGTCGCCGAGCAACGGCCGCTTCCTGAGGCGGGAAGCGATGGGGACGAGCACGAACAGGAGCGCGACGGCCGCGTCCCCCGCAATCTTCATCAGGTCCGTGGTGTCGGACACGTTGTGCAGGCTCAGCGGCCCGATCTCCGCCTCGCTCCCGCGGCCGAGCAGCAGTGCTATGTAGTGCTGGCCGTAGTTGAGTTCCTCGAGCAGCAAGAATGCGGCGCCTGCCATGGCAGCCAGCATCACAAGGCGCCACGCCGGCGCACTCTCCACCGCCCGCACTCGTGCGGCCAGGAGCGCGATACCGGCCAGCGGCAGCAGCTGAAGATGCTCCAGCAGGCCCAGCTCGCGGTTTACCTCCGGAACCACGATGCTCGCGAGCGCCCGGTTGCCGGAGAAGAACAGCGCCAGAAGTACAACGCCCGTCACCGCAGGGAGCGTCAGGTGCCGGAACGACGGCCGCTCCCACAGCGCGCGAACGCGTGCCGCGGTGACAGCCAGGATTCCCGGGCCTCGAGCGGACTGGACGGCCCGGGTGCTGGATTCTGAACGCGTCGCTCCCGGATGCCTCGTGACGGGCGAGGCCGTAGCGGCACGGAACGCTTCGCGCCGCCGCACGGGCGCGCAGGGTTGCGAACGAAGATCGTTACTCATGAAACCACCGTTGCTGCGATACGTACTGAAAGCTAAACTCTGGAGTACACTCCAGAGTCAACCGGACGATGCGCATCGGAGACCTTTCAGCCCGAAGCGGGCTGGGCATTGACACCATCCGCTTCTACGAGAAACGCGGGCTGCTCGATTCCCGCCACGTGCGCCGGGAGCCTAACGGCTACAGGCGATACTCCAGCCAGGCGCTCGACCGTCTGCTGCAGATACGGGAAGCACAGTCCGGAGGATTCACGCTTCGCGAGATCGAACGGATGCTGAAGGTGCTGGACAGCGGTCGGCTCACGCCCGCCCGCGTCCAGTCCTACTGCATGCGCAAGCTCGAGGAAGTCGAGGGCCGCATCAGCGAGCTGCAGCAACTCCGGTCCAGGCTTTCGGCTGCAATCTCCTCGATGGAATGCGAATCCATGGCGGTAGGGGCGACACCGGCTCGAAAGACGGGGCGCTCGAGTCAGCGCTCGGGTAACTCCGGAAGCCTGCAGGGCACGCGCCGTTCCACCGTCCGCGGCGGGGGTTACCGCACGGACCACCAGTAGTCACATTACCGGCTACCATCCCTTTCGCACGAGGAATACCGGATCATGAGTCTGATCATCCTGCTGGTAGTGGTCGTGGCGCTCGGCATGTTCGTCATGTCCATGTACAACCGCCTCGTCTCTCTGCGCAATCGCTTCAAGAACGCCTTCGCGCAGATAGACGTGCAGCTCAAGCGTCGCTACGAGCTGATCCCCAACCTCGTGGAAACGGCCAAGGCATACATGAAGCACGAGCGGGAGACGCTCGAGGCAGTCATTGCCGCTCGCAACGCCGCCATGAGCGCGGAGCAGAAAGTGGCGGGCGACCCGAGTGACGCAGCAGCGATGCAGGGCCTCATCGGTGCCGAGCGTGGCCTTGCCAGCGCCATGACGCGCTTCTTTGCGCTCTCCGAGTCGTACCCGGAACTCAAGGCAGACGCGAACATGCGCCAGCTCAGCGAGGAGCTGGTGTCCACCGAGAATCGCATTGCGTTCGCGCGCCAGGCGTACAACGACTCCGTAACGTCCTACAACACTGCCCGGGAGACATTCCCGTCCAACATGCTGGCCGGTGCCTTCGGCTTCCAGGAAGCGCCCCTGCTCGTGATCGAGAACGAGGCGGAGCGCGCAGCGCCGCGCGTCTCGTTCTGACGCGCGTAAGGCAGCGCACCCGCAGGATCCGCGGCTGATGGCCCTGGACTTCTTCGAGGCACAGGAGTCGGCTCGCTCGCGCAGCCGACTGCTCGTGCTGCTGTTCGTGGTCGCCGTGCTGGCGATCATCGTGACCATCTATGCGGTGGTGCACTTCACGTTCGGTCCGGGGACGACGGCAGTGTTCGACTGGCGCCTGTTCCTGACAGTTGCGGTGGGCATATCGCTCGTTGTCGGGGCCGGCAGTGGGGTGCGCACGCTCCAGCTGCGCCAGGGCGGACCGCGCGTTGCCGAGATGCTGGGCGGACGGCGTGTGCGGATGGACACGTCGGACCCGTCTGAGCGGATGCTGGTGAACGTGGTGGAGGAGATGGCCATCGCGTCAGGCACGCCCGTTCCTGCCATCTTCATCCTGGACGGCGAGCAGGGCATCAACGCCTTCGCGGCAGGCTATACGCTGGACGACGCGGCCGTCGCGGTTACGCGCGGCACGCTGCAGCACCTGAACCGCGACGAGCTTCAGGGCGTCATAGCCCACGAGTTCAGTCATATCCTCAACGGCGACATGAGGCTGAACATCCGCCTCATCGGGCTGCTGTTCGGCATCCTGCTGCTCGCGATCGCAGGCCGCTTCCTGCTGCAGAGCGGTGCAAGGGGAGGACGCAGCCGACGCGACAACGGCGGCGGCCAGATCGCCCTGCTCGGCGTGGCGCTGCTCGTGGTGGGATACATCGGCGTGTTCTTCGGACGCCTGATTCAGAGCGCGGTGTCGCGGCAGCGCGAATACCTGGCGGACGCCGCCGCGGTTCAATTCACGCGAAACCCGGATGGCCTGGCGGGTGCCCTCAAGAAGATCGGAGGATACGCAGGGTCGCGCATGACCAATCACCACGCGCAGGAAGCGAGTCACCTCTTCTTTGCGAGCGGGCTTCGGTCGTCCATGTTCTCCGTGCTGGCCACGCATCCCCCGCTGAACGAGCGCATTCGGCGGTTGGATCCGTCGTTCGACGGCACTTTTCCGATCGCGAATCGTGAAGCGGCCGCCGAGCACATCCTGCAGGAGACCAGCCCGGGAGTGCTTGCGGGAATGTCGAACCTCACGAGCATGCTGGAGTCGGGAGTGCGGCGTCCCGGCATGCCGTCGTACCACGAGACTCCACCGCCCCCTCGCGCGCCGATCGCGCCTGCGGTGCCGGCGCGCGACGTCACGGGTGCGGAGCTGATAGCCACCATTGGAGCGCCGCAGCGAGAGCACGTTGATCACGCAGCGCACTTTCTCGAGACGCTGCCCGCATCCCTCTACGACGCCGCTCACGATCCGGATGGCGCCGTGGCACTTCTGTTCGCCCTGCTCACGCACTCGGACGATCGTCCAGCGGTGGAGGCGCGGCAGAACGAGATCCTGGACATTGCGGGCGGTGCATCGCTGCGCGATCGCGTGAGGCAGCTGGAACCGCAGGTGTCGGAGTTGGGTGACGCTGCCCGGTTGCCGCTGCTGGACCTCCTGCTGCCGTCGGTGCGTGAGCTCTCGCCCGACCAGGCACAGGCGATCGTGAGCACTGCGGAGTCGCTCGTTGAGGCAGACGGCCGGCTGGACGCATTCGAGCTGGCGCTCCTCCACGTGCTGGAAAGGCAGCTCGAGGCAGCCAGGGCCGGCCGCAATCACTCGGACTCGTCTGGCAGCATCAGGAAGGTGGAGCAGGTGCGAGACGAGATCGCCACCATCGTCAGCGCAGTCACGTGGCGGGGCGCGGACGACTACCGCGCAGCGCTCCTTGCCTTCGACGCCGCGCGCTCACCGCTCCCTCGGGAGGTGAGTGGCATCGGCCTCCGGAAGCGGGAGGACGCTTCGCTTAGGGACGTTCAGTCCGCACTCGAGAGAGTTCGGAAAGCATCCCTTCCGATCCGTCGTGTAGTGCTGGAGGCATGTGCCGCTGCCGTGACGCACGATGGTCGTGTGGAAGTGCAGGAGGCTACGCTGCTGCGCGCTGTGGCGGAGGCGCTGGATTGTCCCATGCCTTTACTGCAGGGATTAGGGAACAGGGACTAGG
>CAYQAO010000119.1:0-6936 GCA_964415485.1 uncultured Gemmatimonadaceae bacterium | reverse complement strand
TCTTCATTGGCTCCATTCGCAGACGAAGCTCTGCGCCGGTCATCCCGCACGAGCGCAGCGAGTGTCGGGATCTGCTTTCAACTGGTAGTGGCCGGCTTCGGTGCAGGGATGGTAGATCCCGACGCTTCGCGCGGGATGACACCGCAGTCACTCTTCCCCAGTCCCCGGTCCCTTCCCGATCCCGACGCCCACCGCTCCGAGCGCCAGGCCCAGACCGATCCAGGCAAGTTCGCGAATTCGGCCCAGCATGCTCGCTGCAACGCCCAACTCCGGCGGCATTCCGAGCAGGCCGAAGATCGCATACAGTCCACCCTCCCGCGCTCCGAGGCCAAACGGGAGGAAGAAGGCGATGTTCACGGCGAAGGACGCGAAGCACGCTATCAGGAAGGCCACTCCGTAGGTGACCGGAACGCCTATCGCGTTCGCGATCAGCAGCAGCTCCAGCACGGAGAGGCAGCGGCCGGCGTACTCCAGGGCCAGCGCTCCCACGTAGCGTCGCGGGCTGTCGTTGTAGAACGCGGTGAGCTGCGTGTCCACCTCACGAGCAGCGTCGTGTCTCCCGGCGAGCCAGCGCTTCCACCGACGCGGAATGGGAAGGCGCTCAAGCAGGTGCAGCAGCGCGAGCGCCCCACCCCTCCTGTGAGGTACCAGGGACATGTAGCCCACCACCGCCAGCACCAGGGCCACCAGGATCAGCGGTAGCATGCCTATCGTCGTGCGTGGCAGGTATACGATCGCCAGGACGATCCCGGTGAGGAAGAACAGCAGGTGTCCCTGCATGTGCAGCAGGCGCTCGCCAAGCACGGATGCCGTGGCGCCGCGCGTTCCCAGCCATGGGGACGCCGCCGCGATCTTGAAGGGCTCGCCACCCACGCTCACCATCGGCGTGAGGTAGTTGAGCGCGAAGGCCCACACGGTGATCGCGTACGAGCGCGCGGACGGGATCAGCGGCGGCCGTTCGTGCATCGTGAGGCGCCAGGCCTCCGAGTTGAACAGGTACACCATCCCGTAAACGAGGATGGTGGGCACCACCACCCAGCCGGACTGTCGGATCTGCGCCAGCAGCGTCGCCGGCCCGGCCTGCCACACCAGCAGCCCGAATGCAGCGACGCCGACGGCCAGCAGCGTCAGCTGTGCGCGCCTGGTCATGCAGCGGTACGTTCCCGGCCCACGACGCGCGATGCACGCAACCCGGCGATCACGTGAGGAACTCGTGCAGCAGGGAGTGGAAGTGGTGCACTCCGTTCTCCCGTGCGGCCGAGTATCGGCCGCGATCGTACACGCGCGAGCGCAGGTTGCGCTGCACGGCCTCGCAGATGATGATGTCCTCTTCCTGGATCTCGTCGCTGAACGCCATGAGCTTCGTCCACTCCGCGTCCGCGTCAGGGTCGGACGGGGGCTCGCTCGCGTACCAGTCGAACACCACGCGCGTGCGGTCGTGCGACAGCGGCAGCACCACGTTGGTCTGCATCTGCCCCAGGTACACGTTGAGCATCACGTTGGGGAAGAGCCACACGTAAACCGCTTCCGGCGTATCGGTCCTCGTGGGGTCGTACTTCCTGTTCGGGCTGCTGCCGGAGAGCGGGCGGAGCGGCGCGTGCTGGATTGAGAAATACCTGTGCGGCTCCACGCGGTAGCTGTCGTAGTCCAGCTCCTTGTGCAGCCCGGGATGCACCACCGGCACGTGGTATCCCTCCAGGTAGTTGTCCACGTACACCTTCCAGTTGCACGCGATGTCCCAGCTCTTCGACGTGACATAGCGCATGTTCTCGCAGCCGAAGGGTGCAACTCGACGCGGAACGTCCTCCAGCACTTCGTCGAGCGGGGGAGCCTTGCCATCCAGGTTCGCGAACACGAGCGGGCCCCACTGCGCCGTCTGCACAGGCACCAGGCGCATGTCCTCCGGGCGGAAGTTCTCCACTCCCTGCATCTCGGGCGCATGCAGGAGCGAGCCGTCCAGGCCGTAGGTCCAGCCGTGGTACTTGCACTGCATCGTCTTTCTGCGACCGCAGCCGTACGCCACGGGTCCTGCGCGATGGAGGCAGACATTGTGAAAGCCGCGCAGCGAGTCGCCGTCGCGCAGCACGACGATGGAGTCGTTGCCTACCTCCACGGTCACGAAGTCGCCGTGTGTCTCCAGCTGTTCCGCTCGCGCAACGAGCTGCCAGCTGTGCGCGAACACCCGTTCGCGTTCCAGCTCCAGGTACACGGGGTCGTTGTACAGCCGTGCCGGAATGGTGGACGCGCGCTCGATGCGCGGGTCGAAGGGAAATACCAGGGACATGCGTCAATATTGCCACTTGAGGTGCGCGGGTACAGGACGCAGGCTTGGGGAAGGGCGACGTGCAGGAGCAACCGCGGGGCGATACCGACGGCAGGCCGGCGATCATGAAAGCCACGTGAGCACGGAGGACGTTCGGCCGCCCGGTTCGCCGGGTGGAGCGGGCGCGCGGCGGCGCCTTCCCGCCGCAGTGGGCCTGGCCTTCGGCGTCGCCGTGGCGGTGGGGAGCATGATCGGAGCGGGGATCCTGCGTGCTCCTCACGATGTCGCCACGCTCCTGCCCGCTCCCTTCTGGTTCCTGGCGGTCTGGGTGATCGGCGGACTGTACGCCCTGCTCGGTGCCAATGCGGTGGCGGAACTTTCCACCATGGACCCGCAGTCCGGCGGTCAGTACGTGTTCGCGCGCAAGGCGTTCGGTCCGTTTGCCGGTTTCCTGGTGGGCTGGAACGACTGGGTCTCCACATGTGCGGCCGTTGCCGCCATAGCGTTCGTGTTCTCGGAGACGCTGGTGTCGCTCTTCGGGTTGTCGGCAACGCTGACGGTAGCGGTGGCGGTGGCGTCGGTTGCTGCCGTGGTGCTGCTGGTGTGGCGGGGGTCGCAGGCGGCAGACCGGGCCCAGCGCGCAACCAGCGTTGCGAAGGCAGTGGCGTTCATGGCGCTGGTGGTCGCCTGTCTCGTGTTTGCCGCCAGCCGCGGCATGGCACGGGATCCGTCGTACGAGCTGCCTCACGGGACCGCATTCCTGGCCGCGCTGGTCGTGGCCCTGCAGGGGGTGGTGTTCGCCTACGACGGGTGGGTGGGAGTGGTGTACTTCGGAGAGGAGGTGCGCGACCCGTCCAGGGAGATACCGCGCGCGCTCTTCGGCGGCGTGGTGGCGGTGATGGCCATCTACCTGCTCGTGAACGTTGCGATACTCGCGGTGGTGCCCCTGTCCGGTATAGCGGCCGATCCGCTTCCTGCTGCTGCCGCAGCGACGAAGGTGTTCGGCGGATCGGGCGGAGTGGTGGTACAGGCGCTTGTGGTGATCGCGCTGCCGAGTGCGCTCGTGGCAAACCTGTTGTTCGGGTCGCGCGTGATCTTTGCGCTCGGGCGAGAAGCGCCGATGCTCGGCTGGCTGGCCGCCATCGGGTCGGAGGGCGTGCCTCGTGCGGCGATGGTGGCAACGGCCGCGGCCACGATACTGTTCGCCCTGACGGGCACCTTCGAGCGCGTGATAGCGCTGTGCGCCTTCCTGTTCGTGGCAGGGTATGCCGCGTCGTTCTCGGCCGTGTTCCTGCTTCGACGGCGCATGCCTCACGCGCCCCGCCCCTGGCGCGCATGGGGGCATCCCTACACCACCGGTATCGTGCTGCTGGGCTCGCTCGCGTTCCTTGGCGGTACCATTGCCGCTGCGCCGCGCGACGGCGCGATAGCCGTCGCGCTGGCGGTGCTGGCGTATCCCGTCTACCGGTTCACGCGGCGCGGCGCCTGACGAGCCGCCTCAGCTCGCCCTGGCGGCGCCTGCCTTCCGCAGCTTCTCATCAGCCTCGCGCCCCACGCGCACGACTATCCCGGGCAGCGCGTCCACGTCCGACTCCGTGGTGTTGAAGTTGACGATACACGCCCGCAGCGCGTAGCAGTCGCCGATGACTGCATTGGACACGAAGGCCTCGCCCGCCAGCTGCAGGGTGTCGAGCACCGACTCGTTCAGCTCGTTCAGGTACTCGCCGTGCCTGGCGCTGTTCTCGCGCAGGTCCGGGGGAACGTACCTGAAAGTCGTTATGGAGAGGTTCTGGGTCAGCGGCTCCAGCTCACGGTGCTTCGAGATGTTGGACCAGAGACGCCTGCTCAGCGCGATGTCGTCCCCGATCATGCGCGCGTAGCCGCTGCGCCCGGCGTGCTTCAGCGCGAGCCACACCTTGAGTGCCCTGAAGCCGCGGGAGTTCTGCGGTCCCAGGTCCGTGTAGTTCAGCGCTTCCTGCCCGAAGTGATAGTAGGGCGGGTGATACGCGAAGGTCCTGCGCAGCGCGTCGGGGTCGCGCACGAGCGTGCAGCCAGCCTCGATCGGCGAGTAGAGCCACTTGTGCGGATCCACGGCGAGCGAGTCGGCCAGGCCGACCGCCGCGAGCTCGTGAGGCGCGTCCGGCGCGAGGGCCGCGAATGCACCATAGGCTCCGTCAACGTGGAACCAGATGCCCTTTTCCCGGCACAGCGCCGAGATCTCGAACAGTGGATCAATGGCGCCCGTGCTCACGGATCCGCTGGTGCCGACCACGACCATGGGACGGTCGCCGGCGGTGCTGTCGCGGGCGATGGCGGTGCGCAGGGCGTCCATGTCCATGCGCTGCGAGGCATCCACCGGAATCCAGCGGATGGAGTCCGTGCCGATGCCTGCGATGTCCGCCGCCTTCTGGATCCAGGTGTGCGTCTCCGCGGACGCATACGCGCGAAGCCGCGAGCTGCCTGACGTGTTGACGCCGGCCGTGCGCACCTCCTGCCCGCCAGCGGCCGCTCGTGCGGCAAGGAAGCCCACCATGTTCGCCATGTTCCCGCCGCTGACCATCAGCCCGCTTCCGCCCGGCGCAAACCCAACCAGCTCCGCTATCCACCTGACGGTCTGGGCCTCGATCTCCGTGGCCATGGGCGAGAGCCGCCACGCACCAACGTTGGCGTTCACGGAAGACGCGAGCAGGTCGGCGAGCATGCCGATGGGCGCGGGCGACGAGGTGATGTAGCCGAAGAAGCGCGGGTGCCCGTTGAAGAGCGAGTGCTCCATGAGCAGGCGGGCCGCGGCCTGGAGCAGTTCACCCGGCGCCGATCCGTGCTCGGGGACGCGGGCTTCGGCGTCAATGAGTGCCCGTATCTCCGAGGGCGATTCTCCACTCGTCAGGCTTCGCGAGGGGAGCTCCTCCAGGAACTGCGCGATGGTGTCCACGAGCTCGTGGCCGGCCGCGCGAAACTCACTGGGGCTCATGCGAAGCGGTGCGTGGCGAGAGTGCGGCCGTTCGTCCGGCCGGGACTCGTGCATTCCTTCCTTCGCGGGAGACGGCATGTGCGTGAGTGCTGGAGCGAGATACTCGAGGCAGGCGTGCATGCCTGCCGTTAGCACATACTACTGCGCGATCCGGCCGCGTGCGCGGACAGGGGAAGGGCGGAGTTGTCGTGGCGGGGCCTGCTGGCGGGGACAAGTCCGGGAAGGGCCGCGGCGGGCCCGTTCCGGCAGGGGGCGACAGGGTCGCCCAGGTTGGCCGTTGGCGGCCGATGCGCCGGAGCGCGGTGTGGCAGTCAGGGCGCCGATGCGGAGCGAGTGCCGCGATCCGCGCTGGCGCCCTGAAGCTGTCAGTCTGCGTAGGGGTAGTCGGGGTCCGCCAGCCGCACGGCGCGTGCAGCCGCTTCGGGACCAGCTACCTGTTCCGCGAGTTCGCGGAGTCCCTGGCTCAGGTGGAGTCCGTAGCGCAGCATGTTGGCAGCGCGCTGCGGATGGCCGAGCAGGAATGCGAGGATAGGCTTGTCAGCCTTTGCTGCGTTGCAGCGCTTGCATGCCAGAACGAGGTTGTCGCGCCGGTCGTAGGCACTCTGGCCCTTTCGGGGTGTCACGTGATCCAGAGTGATGGTGGCCTCGTCATCGCGGAGGCCGCAGTAGGCGCAGACGGGCCCGTGTCGGGCGAGCAACCACTTTCTGGTTGCGAGGTAGGCGCTGCGATGGGTGGGGAGGGAAGTCAGGTGTGGTTTGGAGTCGGCATAGGCACTTCGTTTTCTGCCGCCCCTGCCACGCCTCGATCGTGGTGCCGCGCGTTGCTCCCTGGCGGCCTCCCCAGCCGCGGGGGCGCTACGCGCACTTGTTCCGGTTTTCGTCATCAGAAAGGGTTGTGGTACACTCGCAGGACGCAACCTGGCGCCCAGCGTAACAGGAAATCTAGCACAGGTAGAAGGGCCGTGGGTGGCGCCGGCCGCCGGCTGCCGAATGCCACCCCCGAGCCTGCACCACCGTCGCTGGCACACAACGTGACGGCCGTCACGGGAAACGTGCAATGAGTACCGATGGTGTCGTTGAACTCGCTTTCCGATCTCTACCTTCATACCCTGCGCGACATTCATAGTGCCGAGGAGCAGCTGGCGGCCGCCCTTCCCAGAATGGCGAGTGCGGCGACGCACGCCGGCCTCCGTGAGGCGTTCGAGAAGCACCTGGCGGAGACGCGCGAGCACGCGGCAAGGGTGGAGCAGATCTGCGAGGCGCTGGATCGCAGCCCCGGCGGCCAGAGGTGCAGGGCAATGCAGGGCCTCATCGAGGAGGCAAAGGAGATCCTGCGCGCGAAGGGGGAGCCTGACGTGCGCGATGCCGCCCTGATCGGGGCGGCGCAGCGCGTCGAGCATTACGAAATCGCGGCCTACGGCTGCGCGCGCGCATACGCGCGAATGCTGGGTCGCGACCAGGACGTGCGCCTGCTGCAGGAGTCGCTCAACGAGGAGGGCGAGACGGACAAGCTGCTCACGCGGCTGGCTGAACGCGTGGTGAATCGTGATGCGTTCAGGGATTACCAGGTGGAGATGCCCGTGGAGGCGAGGGCGGACCTCTAGCGGGGACCGTATGTCATCCCGCGTCTCACTCCATCTGTCATCCCGCGCGAGCGAAGCGAGCGTCGGGATCTACTCGCCCTGCGCCGGAGCCGGCCACT
>CAYQAO010000118.1:0-6947 GCA_964415485.1 uncultured Gemmatimonadaceae bacterium | reverse complement strand
GCGTTAGCCCGGCACCACACGATGCGAGTATTTACTGACCCTCCCGATGCGTGGTACGGCAGCACGTTCGAGCTTGTGCTCGACCTGGGTCCCGCGTCCGGCGAGAGGTTGCTCGCCGCCGCGACCGCCGTCTGGGATGCGCCTGAGCTTCGTGGCTGCTATCTAGAGGCCAACAAGGAGCCAGCGGAGCAGTGTGCTGTGCGGCCTGACGACGTGATGCACAACGCGCCAGGCGCGCACCTTCGCGGGCTCGCAACGCTGCCCAACGGCGCGACAGTCGCGTGCTCGACGTACGGGCTGTGCATCGATGGCGAAGCTGACCAGCTTATTGTTGCGCTGCCCCTGGGATCGCTCGCGACCGCATACCCGATCGGCGCGTACCCGATCGATGACGGCACGCCGCTCGACTGGCGCCCGGAATTGGAGGATTGGTTCACCGCGCTGGCGCGGCGCGCTTGGATACCAGGAAGCGTGCGGCTCGGCACCATCGGCGCGGGTACGGCGGGCTTCCTCGAGGCGGCACCTGTACTCCGCGAGGGGATTCCAGCAGAACGTTGGGAAGCGTACCTGTGGCCCGGGCCCGACGGACCGAAGCTGCACCGCGCTAACATGCCGGCGCCAATCAGCTTCTGAACGGGCCGGTCACGTTGGCGGGCTAACGTGCGCTGCACCTGACGGCGCCGACCTGCATCCTTGTTCGTGGCTGGCGAGTTCGTCGCCGGTGCGTACGTTATACCGCCAGGTGAGTCGGAGCGCCGACAGGTGAGTTCCGGCGTTCGGGGGACACTCTAGGGAGGAGGTACCATCGTGCGTGTCGTACTGCTCGCATCCGTGCTGGTCGCCGTCACCGCCTGTGCCTCCGGCCCCGAGGCCCTGCCGCCAGCCCAACGACTGGGGAATCCGGTCGATGAGGCCCGGACGGCGCTCGCCCGTGGCGACTCGACGCTCCTCGCCGTCGGGGACGCGCCCGTCGAGTTTCCGGGCACGCCCGAGGGCTTCGTCTCCGACGCCGAGCCCGGGTATCGGATGATCTCGGCGCAGAGCTTGGGTCTCTCAGAGCGCGAGTGGGTGGCTCAGCGGGACTCGCTGCGGGTGTACGCGGCGGCCTACAACCGGCTGGTCCTGGAGGCACGTCAGGGGCCCGTCCCGGCCGCCCCCTAACGTGGCGCGGCGGCGCACTGCTGGAGCGGTCGACGGTGAGCTCAAGCGTTATGCGTACACAGTCTCGCAGATATATGCTACTTATGCTCAGGGTAGCACCGGTCCTGTTTCTCCTGGTAGCCTGTGCCGAACCTCGCGGTGAGGCATCTTCCCAGGAGGCGAGGGACCCTGCTAAGCCAGCGGATGAAGCGCTCCGTCAGCAACTCCTTGCGCGCGTCGAGCGCGACCAGGAGGCCCGGTTAGCACTGGCCCACAAGCAGCAGCAGGGTCAAGCGCCTGACGCGATCGACATTGAGCGCCTCCTGACGGTTGATACCGCCAACACCGCATGGCTGAAGCAGGTAATCGCCGAGAGCGGATGGCCAGGACGTTCCCTCGTGGGCAGTGACGGCGCGAACGCGGCCTTTCTCCTCGTCCAGCACGCCGATCACGATACGGCCTTTCAAGCCCAAGTGCTCTCGTTACTTGAGCGGGCGTATGCGGTCGGTGAAGCTGAGGGCCAGCAGGTCGCACTGCTTACCGATCGCATCGCGAGCGCACGCGGGGAACCGCAGATGTACGGCACGCAGGCAGATCTTTCGGGCGGACGCGTCGTCCTCAAGGCGATTGCAGATTCAGCCAACCTCGATTCCCGCCGGGCTGCGGTAGGTTTGCCGCCTATTCATGAGTACGTCCGACTGCTTGACTCAGTCTATACCGACCATAGAAGGCCCTGAGGCTCTGATTGAGGGTTCGATGGTGCAAGTGGACGCATAACGTGCGCTGCACCTGACGGCGCCGACCTGCATCCTTGTTCGTGGCTGGCGGGTTCGTCGCCAGTGCGTACGTTATCCCGCCAAGTGAGCTCCGGTGTTACGCGGACCGAGACCAGTCACAAGATTTCAAAGGTTCTTGATCTCGACTCCACCTCGACCTAACGCACCCATCGCACGTTCGGGGTACCACCCACCGCGACGATTCGATGCATTTCGGCTCTCGTAGTTCCGCACCTACACTCAGCGACACCGCGCTCCTGTGCGTGGACTCGTCGCTCGTCGCAATGACTGCAACAGCCAATACAGGCGCAGGTGACACTCGCACAAGCAGCTGCCACACCTGGGAAGAGAATTGAAACCGATACGCGCCCGACTCGTTTTTCCCACGCTCGCCATCTGCTCCGCTGCCTGCCTGGCGCTCGTGATTGTGGTGGGGCTACAAATGCCCGCCGCCTCAGTGGGCCTGCGATGGCAGCCGATGGAGCGCCCGCAAAAGGTGCTCGACCTCCCGCCGCTGGATGTGAGCTGGGACCTCCCGCTGGCAGGGGAGAGTCAGGCCAACGGATCGCCCGCGTGGATCACCTGGACGCTCGCCGCTCTCGTTGCCCTGGGAATTCTCTTCGCGCTCGCTCGCGTGACTCGTTACCTCGCGCGTCGCCTGCTGCGTCGTACTCCGTCGGTAAACGTCGTAGGCACGGGTGCCGACTCCGGCGCGCCCAGCGAGGCCGATGCGAAGATCCTCATGTCGGGACTCGCTTCGGCTCTTCACATCCTGAACTCCGAACGAAATTCAAGCGACGCCGTTGTGCTAGCGTGGCAGGGCCTCGAGGATGCCGCAGCCGCAGCTGGCCTCAAGCGTCGCCCTGCCGAAACGGCCTCGGAGTTCACAGTGCGCATCCTCTACCGGTCGCGCCGCTCCGCGGAGCCGATTACCGTGCTGCTCTCGCTATATCAGCGAGTGCGTTTCGGTCATCACGCCCTCAGCAGCGACGAAATCACCGCGGCCCGTGGCGCCCTTGCCACCCTGCTCGACCTCTGGCAAGCTGATTTTCCCGAGCGGCGCACCGCGAGAGCGACTCGCTAATGGCGCGTTCGGTCAGGAGCGGATCTAGCCAGTCATGGGCCCTGCGAATCGCGGCCGGCGTTTCGCTACTCGCGGTGGCGACCGCCGTTGTTTGGTTTATGGGTTTCGACCTCGATTGGTCGGTCGCCTCGGCGCTGGCGGTGGTCCCTGTTGCCGTACTGCTGGCATCAGCCAGACTCGAGGAGGATGCCCCGTGGCCACCTCTTTGGCGCGAATCACCTCGAGGTATCCGATTGACAGTCGCGGCGATCGAGAGGTCGCTCGAGGCGTGCGATCGGCTCTCAAGCCCAGTCGTCTTGCGGCAGGCGCACGCCTTTCTGCACGACGAGCGCGTTGATCGCCGCGCCCGCAGCACAGTCGTGCGGAGGGTGCGCACGCTCTTGGTCGCCGAGTTGAACCGCCGCGGACTCGATGCCGCCAAGCGAACAGATGACGACGCGATTCGCGCACTGATCGGCGCCAACGCACACAACATCCTCCGGCCGAATGACGACAATCCCGTCACCGCGGCCGCCATCGCTGAGAGCCTGGATGTCATCGAGCGCCTCAGTGCACAATCCAAGGGGTCAGCATGACCGATACCAACACAACCACCGCCCCGCTCACTGTCCCGGAGATCACAGCCCTAGTCGCGCGCATCCGCGCCGAGGTGGCTACGGCCGTCGTGGGGATGGAGAACGCGATCGAGTTTGCGTTGGCGGCGATTCTCGCCGGCGGGCACGCACTCTTCGAAGATGTGCCGGGGCTCGGTAAGACGCTTGCGGCCCGCAGCATCGCCTCGGCGATAGGTCTAAACTTCCGCCGCTTGCAGTGTACGCCGGATCTGCTGCCCGCCGACATCACGGGGTCATTCGTATACGCGCCCGCGACGACATCATTCGAGTTCCGTCCCGGCCCAGTGTTCACTGGACTCTTTCTGGCCGACGAGATCAACCGCACCTCGCCCAAGACGCAGTCGGCGCTGCTCGAGGCGATGGCCGAGGGACAGGTCACGGTGGAAGGACAGAGTTTTCCGCTCTCTCGACCTTTCCATGTGATTGCGACGGCGAATCCGATTGAGTACGAGGGCACCTACGCGCTCCCAGAGGCTCAGCTCGACCGGTTCATGGTGCGGCTCGTAGTCGGCTACCCGGGGCGCGAGCGCGAGCAGCAGGTGCTGCTCAACCGCGTGGCACGACGCAGTGAGCGCGTGGATGTCGCGGCCGTCGTCGACGCACCGACACTCGCCCGAATGCAGGCCGGGATCGAAACTGTCACCGTAGATGCTGATATCATTGGCTACTGCGTAGATCTGGCAGAGGCGACTCGTGAGCATCCCGCGATCTCGGTGGGCGCGTCCCCACGCGGATCGCAGGCACTGCTCCTCATGGCTCGGTCCCTCGCGGTGATCGCCGGCCGCGACTTCGTCCTGCCAGAGGACGTAAAGCGGGTGGCCGTGCCTGTGCTGGCCCATCGTGTCTCGCTCACGACCCAGTCATGGGCGGCTGGCACCGACCCCGCGCAGGTCGTGGCGGAGATTGTGGAGCGCGTACCTGGTCCGCTCGTGGCGGAAGCGGCGCGAGCGTGACCGAGAGCTCGGCAGTGCTTGGGGCTCCCGTCGCCGTCGTTGACGCCACGGTCCAGCCGAGGTGGCGACGAACGATGATGATCGAAGTGGCTCTCTTGCTCGGGCTAACCATGGCCACGACCGGAGTTCTGATGAGCCGCGTGGACGTGCTGCTCATCGCGCTTCCGCTGCTGGCTTGCGCCGCCATCGGCCTCGACACGAAGCCGGTGGATGGCGCCCGGAGCCGCATACGAATCAATGTGACGCGGCGCGCAGCAGAAGAGGGTGTGGATGACTTTGTCTTCAGAGTTGATGTTGACGCGCCCAAGGGAACCGAGTACGTGCACCTTCGCCTCACGCTACTGGGCGGGCGTACCCATCAGCTGATCGTCAGGCCCGACGCCATCGTGACCGGTCGTATCCCCGTGCTGCACTCCGGTCCTCAGCGGGTCGTGGCCGTGGACTACCGACTGGCGGGTGTTGACAGTGCTTGGCTCTCGTTGCCGATGCCAAGGGAATTGGCCGAGCAGGTGGCGCCGCCAGTGATTGCTCCAATCGAGTCGATTCCACTGCCGCATCGGTTAACTGGACTGACCGGAACGCACGGGTCCGCGAGGCCGGGTGACGGTGGCGAGTTTCGTGACATTCACGCATTCGCTGCCGGTGACAGGCTGCGACGCATTGACTGGAAGGCCACGGCGCGACGGTCGCAGGGATTGGGCGACTTGTACGTGCGTCGAACCGATGCGACATCGGATGCAACCGTCATCGTCGTGATCGATAGTCGCGAAGACGTCGGCGAACGTGTCGAGCGCTGGTCGGGTGCGCCAAGCGACGAGGACGGCCTCCGCGTGATGGATGTGGCGCGCGAGGCGGCTGCGTCCCTTGCCGCAGCCGCGATTGCCGCAGGCGATCGTGTGGGACTCCTCGATATTGCCGCACATCACGGGGTGGTGCGCGCCGGCAGCGGGAGGCGTCACCTCGACAGGCTCCTTCGCCGCATCGCGTTGAGCGAGCCGTCCGCCACACCGTTCAATCGTCGGCGGGCACCCATCGTGCCCGCTGGCGCAATCGTGTATCTGGTTTCAGCGTTTCTCGATGACGAGGCGACATCGGTGGCGGTGCTGTGGCGCGCTGCGGGGCACCGAGTGATTGCTGTGGACGTGTTGCCAGCACCGCAACTCGACGGCTGCGAGCCGCACTCGCGGCTCGCGCACCGCCTCGTGATGGCTGAGCGGCAGCTTCGCCTCACCAGGATGCGAGCCAACGGGGTCGAACTTTTTCGCTGGCAGGAAGATGCAGAGCAGCCGTCCCGCGCGGTTGTGCTTCGCTCCCTCGCCCGTGCCGGACGGAGGCGTCATTGAGGAGCAGCGGACACACCACCCGCGCTCGCGCCTCCGTTCCGGACATCGGACCGAGCGTCCCCACGGCGACGGTGCCGCTGCTGTTCCTGGCCGTCGCTGCGATGCTCTGCCTGCTCGTGCTCACGTCTCCACCGCTGGTGGCAATCGGACTGCTGCTTGCTCTGCTTGGGACAGTGGTACCCGGCCACGTCCCCGCGTGGTGGGTGCTACTTCTGCTGGGCCTGAGCCAGCTCTGGCGAGAGCCGTTGGCTACTGACGTGGTCTACTACGTGTTGCTCGCGGGCGTGCACCTGCTATACGTGCTGAGTAGTCTCGCGCGGCTTTTGCCGTGGAACGGGCGAATGCAGGTGGGAGCGATTGTGCGGCCACTGAGGCGCTACGTGCTTGTGCAGGCGGTGGTGCAACCTGTGGCTGCCGGCGCGCTACTCGCGTTCGACCGTGAGCCCGGAGGAGTTGCGGGTTTGTCGCTGGTTGCTGCGTTGCTGCTTTGTGTTGTGGTGGTGGTGCTCGGTCTCGGGAAGCGTTCAAGCGAGTCGGTATAGCGAATCCATCGCAGAGCTACTCAGGTGTTCACAGTCCAGCGGCACGCCTGAGGGTACAATGTACAAGAGGATGGTAGCGGCTTCCGCGACTACTGCCCCCCAGCCGTGCTCATCGATTGGAAAGCGTGTCGACTGTCACTCGTCTGAAGTAGCACGGCGCGCCACATAACGCAGCTTGCTGCTGATGAACGCGCTGCAGAATGGGTTTGGCGGGGGGTCGTGATAACCTAGGTCTGTTGCGAACGCTTCGCCGAACCGTTGTTATTGAAGCGTTCACAGCAGAAGCGAACATTAGGCCAAGCAAGTGACAAACCCGTAAGCTCCCCCGTCAAGCGGACAGTTCAGAAATAGAACCACTGGCAGCTAGTTGACTATGCTCGCGGGGTGTCAGATCACCCAGCGACTCGTGTGGACGCTCCTCGTTGTACTCCAGTGTCCACCACCACACGGCCTCGCGAACATCCGCGAGACGGACGAACAGATGCTGGTTCAGCA
>CAYQAO010000117.1:0-6957 GCA_964415485.1 uncultured Gemmatimonadaceae bacterium | reverse complement strand
GCGCCGAGCCCCGACCAGATAGCGCGACGCCGCGAAGCGGCGGCGCGCACCTCTCAACCCGAAACCTTCATCCGCTCCATGAACTTCTGCCGCGCCTTCACCACCTTCGGCGCGATCACGAAGGCACAGTACGGCTGGTTCGGGTTGCGGGCGTAGTAGTCCGCGTGTTCCTCGCCTGCAGGGAAGAATTCGCCTGCCGGCTCGATCGTCGTGACGATCGGCGCGTCCCAGGTGCCGGCCCGCTCCAGCTCCGCGATCTTCGCCTCCGCCTCACGACGCTGCTCGTCGTCGTGCGGGAATATCGCCGAACGATACTGCGTACCGATGTCGTTGCCCTGACGATTCAGCTGCGTGGGATCGTGGATCGTGAAGAACACGTCCAGCAGGTCGGAGTAGCTGATCCGGGACGGGTCGAAGTGCACCTGCACGACCTCCGCGTGGCCCGTGGTGCCCTCGCACACCTCACGGTACGAAGGATTGCGGACATGTCCGCCCATGAAGCCGGACTCCACGCGCTCTATGCCGCGCAGCTGGGGGAACACGGCCTCGAGGCACCAGAAACAGCCTCCGGCAAGGGTAGCTACAGCCATGGCTTCTGCTATCAGGGGTTACGGGTGCTGCAGGAAAGATAGAAGCCTCCCCTACTGCGCCGTCGTGCCCTGGCCGAGGAAGTCCACGGCCAGCCCCGCGAGAATGCGCACTCCAACCGGCAGCGCGGCCTCGTCCACGAAGAAAAGCGGCGAGTGATTGGGCGCTACCGTAGACGGGTCCGCACCGCGCGACGCTACGCCCAGGAACACGAACATCCCGGGCACTCGCTCCTGGAAGTACGAGAAGTCCTCGGCGGTAGTCGTCTGCTGCCCCAGGGCCACCTTGTCGTCCCCCGCTGCGCGGCGGAGTGTTGGAAGCATGCGCTCCGTGAGGGCAGGGTCGTTCCAGGTCACCGCGGTCTGCTCCGTTATCGTGACGGAAGCGGACGCACCACCCGCCTCGGCCGTCCTCTCCACCGTGCGCCTCACGAGGCCGTGAAGCTCCGTGCGCATCTCCGGGTCGAACACGCGCAGCGTGCCGCGCATGATCACGCTGTCGGGAACGATGTTCCTCCGTACCCCGCCCTGGATGCTGCCGATGGTCACGATCGCAGGCGAGCGGGTGAGGTCCAGCTGACGGCTCACCACCGTCTGGAGTGACGTGATCACCTGTGCCGATATGGCGATCGGATCGATGCCGTTCCACGGCATCGCGCCGTGCGTCTGGCGTCCCCTCACGACTATGTCCAGCAGGTCGGAGCTAGCCATCAGCCCCTCGGGTCGGTAGTGCACGGTGCCCACCTCGAATGGGAACACGTGCAGGCCGAACACCGCGTCAGGCTCCGGGTCGTCGAACGCTCCCTCCTCCAGCATCATCTTCGCGCCGCCATGCTCGCCCGGAGGCGCACCCTCCTCTGCCGGCTGGAAGATGAAGAGCACCGTTCCCGGGATTCGCTCCTTCATCCCCACCAGCACCTCGGCCGCACCCATGAGCATCGCCGTGTGCGCATCGTGCCCGCATGCGTGCATCACTCCCACCGTCTGCCCCAGATACTCGGTGGTGACCGTGGAACGGAAGGGTACGTCCACCTCCTCCGTGACCGGCAGCGCGTCCATGTCCGCGCGCAGCGCCACCACGGGGCCCGGGCGACCGCCGCGCAACACGCCTACCACACCGTGGTGGGCGATCCCCGTACGCACTTCGAGGCCGAGCGCGCGCAGGTGCTCAGCCACGATGCCGGAGGTGCGAACCTCACGGTTGGACAGTTCCGGATTCCGATGAAAGTCCCGTCTCCACTCCACCACGCGGGGCAGCACCTCTTCCGACCGACGAGCAATCTCGGCGGCAGTCTCGCTGTCGGATACCGCCTGTGCCTGTGCGGACGGCGCAGCTATCAGCAGTGCGGAGAGCAGTGAAACGGCAGCGGCGCGCGGCAGTCGTACCGCTGGCGCGGGTGACGGGCGGGGCGACGCCTCTCGTGAGGCGGTGCCGGCCGGGTGCGATGGGGCGTGTGACATTTCGGAGGAGTGCGAGGGGCTGAGTCGAACGGGCGACGCATGCCTACGATGCACCTGCATGCGGCGATCTTCCAGCCCCGCCCGTTCGATCGCATCCGGCCACGGCAGCCGCAGCGTTGCACCCGTTACACGGCGATCGCATCCGAAGTCGAGCGCGTCTCCGTGAGGTGCACCGCACGGACGCGCGGCACCGTGCACTCCTGGAGGTTAGTGTTACCGTCCGCGCCCGACCCTCGACGGTACTTTGGTGTACCATGTGCTCGGGCGCGCCGGCACCGCCGCCGGCGTCCGGACCCGGGACCGATCATCATGCCAGGAACGAATCCAGCTCGCGCCACGTGGGGCACGCGGCGCGCCATTACCGTCATTGCCCTGTCACTGGGCTTTCTCGCAATGCTGCCGCGCACCGCCAGTGCGCAGCGCTACCAGGATTATCGCACTCTGCAGCCTCGTCAGGTTCTGAGCATCAACCCGATCGGCGTGGCGGCGGGGCTGTATTCCGCGGAGTACGAACTGGCTGTGGACCGCCAGATGAGCATAGGGGCTACCGCGAGTCACGTGGACTTCGGCGACCATGAGTTCACCACGTTCGATGCCCGCTGGCGCCTGTACCTGAACCGCGTGCTCCAGGGCGTGGCGTTCGGCCTGAGCGCCGGCGTCGGCCGCACCCTGGATGAGGACGATGTGGACGCAGGCGGCAAGGCGCACTGGGGTCTCACCGTGGGCAGTACGCTGGACTACCAGTGGATCCTCGGCGACGAGGGCCGTTTTGCCCTCGGCACCGGCGTGGGTTTCAAGCGCTTCGTGAGTCGCAAGGACGGCGACGGCAACGGTCCGCGGGTGTGGCCCACGCTCAGGCTGTCCGTGGGGGCGGCGTTCTGACGCCCGAGAATTCCGCGGGCCGGTGAATGCCACGCTTGACGGCGGACACCGGCTGGACGGATGCTTCCGTATGACTCCAGACGACGCCAGCACACTCGACCGCCGGGACACTCCCGCCTTCGATGCCCCGCCTCCGGCGGCGGCGTATCCGCCCGTGAGCGAACTGCAGGCGGAGGCACTCTCGCTGTGGGTGGTGCTGGCGCGGACGACTCGCGCCATCCAGGAGCTGGCGGCCGCGCACGCCACGCGTCACGGTCTCACGCTGGCCGAGTTCGGTGCGCTGGAGGCGCTGTACCACAAGGGTCCGCTGCTGGTGGGCGACCTGCAGAAGCGAATTCTGGTGTCCAGCGGAGGCGCCACCTACGTGGTGGACCGGCTGCAGAAGCGCGGCCTGGTGGAGCGCAGGGATGCGCCCGGCGACCGACGCGCGCGGGTCGCGGTGCTTACGCCGGCGGGCGCCGAGCTCGTTTCGCAGATCTTCCCCGAGCACGCCGAGGTGATCGAGCAGGTGTTTGCGGCTGTGCCGGCCGGGGAGCGGGGGCCGCTGCGGGAGAGGCTGAAGGCGCTGGGGCTGCACGCCCAGGGCCTGGGCCTGGACGATGACGGGCGCGTGGTAGTGGTACGCGGGGAGTAGTGGATCGGGAAAATATGGGGCGCAGGGGTTGCATATTGGTGTTGCAACGCTAACTTAGAACTGAGAGGATGCCACGGCTCCTCCCAGACTACCGCGACTGCAAACCAAGAAACGGAGCAAGCCATGCGCTGGACCATCGAACCCACCCACAGCAGCCTCGAATTCCGCGTCCGCCACCTCGGCATTTCCACCGTCCGTGGCAAGTTCAAGGTCTTTGAAGGACACGTTGACCTCGGCGACGACGGCTCCGTCGAGAATGTCGAAGCCGTCATAGACGCAGCCAGCGTTGACACCGGCGTGGACCAGCGCGACGGTCACCTGAAGTCGGCCGATTTCTTCGACGTGGAGAATCACCCCACCATGACCTTCAGGTCCTCCGACGTGGAGAAGACGGGCGAGCACGAGTATCGCGTGAACGGCGAGCTCACCCTTCGCGGAGTCAACAGGCCGGTGAGCTTCACCGTGGAGTCCACCCCGATCGTGAAGGATCCGTGGGGTAACGACCGTACCGGCGTCACCGCCTCGGGCAAGCTGAACCGCAAGGACTGGGGACTGACCTGGAACCAGGCGCTGGAGACGGGCGGAGTCCTGGTGAGCGACGAAGTGAAGTTCACCCTGGACCTCTCGCTCGTACCCGCGGCAAGCGAGGCGACCGTCTGATGACGACAAGGGGCGCGTACGAGTTCGTGGATCAGGGTCCGCACGCGGGGCAACCCGTGCTGACGGGCGGCACGCCTCTCGAGGAGGCGTCCACCGTGCTGGTGCTCGCGCATGGCAGGGGTGCCAGCGCGGATGACATGATCGGACTGGGACGCGCCCTGCACGAACCCGGCGTGGCGGTGCTCGCGCCGCAGGCGGCCGGGTTCGCATGGTACCCCGAGCGCTTCATCGCACCCATCGAGCGCAACGAGCCGTGGCTGTCGTCCGCGCTCGGTCGGGTGGACGCGGTGGTTCGTCAGGCGCTGGACGCCGGGATCCCGGCCACGCGAATCATCTTGGGCGGGTTCTCGCAGGGCGCCTGCCTGGCGACGGAGTACGTCGCTCGTCAGGCGTCCCTCCGCGGACCGCTGGGCGGCGTACTCGGGTTCAGCGGTGGCCTGATCGGCCCGCCGGGCACCGACTTCAGCTACCCGGGCTCGCTCCAGGGCATGCCCGTGTTCCTGGGCTGCAGCGACGTGGACTTCCACATCCCGAAGGAACGCGTGCAGGAAACGGCAGACGCACTGCGCGCGCTCGGCGCCGAGGTGGAGATGGTGCTGTATCCCGGCATGGGACACACCATCAACGAGGACGAGATCGAGCGGGCGCGCAGGATCGTGCGCGGCGAGTGATCCTGCTGCTGCCAGCGCTCCTCACTGGCACAGCGTCCACTCAGGGCTTCCGCGCCACGAACATCCCGTAGCGCATGGCGCCCACCCCGTATGCCAGGCGAATTCGCAGCACCGTGAGTGCGAACACGCGATTGGCGAGCGTCCGGTCCAGGAGCGCTCGCCGATAGCGCGAGTCGCCGATGATGGCGGACGCGAGCCGCCTGACGCAGACGCTCCAGGTACGGACCACGTTCGGCGTGAGATCGGCGAAGCGCTCGGTCTCGAACCCCGCGTCGCCCAACAGCGCGGCGTAGTCCGACGTGTTGCCCATCCACGCCAGGCGGCCCTCGCTGCAGATGGGCTCCAGAAGCAGGCGTCGCTCGAGTGGCCCCGGACTGCTGCTGCTCAGCCACGCGCAGATGACGGCCCGCCCGCCCGGCCTGAGCACGCGCGCCATCTCGCTCATGCACCGCTGCCGGTCAATCATGTGCTCGGTACTCTCGATCGCGACGAGTCCGTCGAATGCCTCGTCAGGCAGCGGATTGTGCAGCCAGTCGCAAACCATGTAGCGCGTGGCCTCACCCGCCCTTCTCCTCGCGAGCGCGTACTCCACCTGCTCCGGCGTCACGCTCAGGGCAGTTACGCTCGCACCGCGTGCAGCCAGCATGCGCGAGACGCCACCGTAGCCGCAGCCTACATCCACTATCGCTGAACCCGGCCGCATACGCAGCGCACCTATAGCGAGCTCTGCAAGGGCTGTGGTGGCCTCCTCGATGGACTCGCGTCCACTGCGCCAGAGTCCGTGGTGCAGGTGATCGCCCCACAGCTCGCGATAGAAGGCGTCCAGCTCGCCATAATGCCTGGCGACCGCAGCAGCATACGTCGGCGCGTCCGGAATGAGCATGGCCAGGTCTCCCCAGGAGTTCGGTGGGACGGCAGCGGGGTCTCATGCAGTTCCCGCACCGGAACCTCACGTCGCTCGAACCCATGCAACTCGCGTCTTCGGCCCGGCAGGGGAACGTCCGTTGCGCCAGCGCTTCTCCAAACCTCGAACGGCGGAGACGAGAATGCGATTCAGGCAGAAGCGCGTTGCGAACCAGGTCATGGTCATCACGGGAGCCTCGAGCGGAATAGGCCTCGCAACCGCGCGAGAGGCGGCCAGGCGCGGTGCGCGGGTAATGCTCGTGTCACGGGACGAGGAGGACCTGCGTCGCGCCGTGCTCTCCATAAGCGGCGACGGCGGTCACGCGTCGTACATGGTGGCCGACGTGGCGGACCTCGACGCCATGATGAACGTTGCCGAGTGGACGATCAGGGAGTTCGGCGGCTTCGACACCTGGCTGAACAATGCCGGGGTATCCATCTACGGCGAACTCGAGGAGGTCGCGCTCGAAGACGCGCGACGGCTCTTCGAGACGAACTACTGGGGCGTGGTGAACGGATGTCTCGCCGCGCTTCCGCACCTTCGTTCGCGTGGGGGCACGCTCATCAACGTGGGCAGCGTGCTGTCGGACACGGCCATGCCGTTGCAGGGTCACTATGCAGCGAGCAAGCAGGCCGTGAAGGGCTTCACCGACAGCCTGCGCATAGAGCTGGAGCACGACAACGCTCCGGTGATCGTGACGCTCGTGCAGCCGACCTCGATAGACACTCCCTATCCCGTGCACGCGCGCAACTACCTCGAGGTGGAGCCGAAGGTGCCTGCTCCCATCTACTCGCCTGAGGTCGTAGCCCGTACCATTCTGCACTGCGCGGAAAATCCTGAGCGCAACGTGAAGGTGGGAGGCGGTGCCAAGATGTTCACGATGATCGAGACGCTCGCGCCATCGGTGGGCGACCGGATGAAGCAGGGAATGTTCGATCAGCAGCGCACCGACCGCCCGGCCCGACACCGTGACACGCTGCACTCCCCGCGTCCCGGTGACGGCCGCATCTACGGCAACAACGACGGCCGTACGCGCCAGCGGAGCCTGTTCACCACCATGAGCCTGCACCCCATGGCGACGCTGGCAGGCTTCGCCGCGTTAGGTGCGGGCGTGGCTTACGGGCTGGGGAACAGGGAGTAGGGAAGAGGGAAGAGGGA
>CAYQAO010000116.1:0-7062 GCA_964415485.1 uncultured Gemmatimonadaceae bacterium | reverse complement strand
CTGTCATCCCGCGCGAAGCGTCGGGATCTGCTCACCCTGCGCCGAAAGCCGGCCACGGTGAAGTGAAAGCAGATCCCGACACTCGCTTCGCTCGTGCGGGATGACACAGAAGGAGAGTCTGTCACCCCGCAAAGATCGGCAGGCACAGCACCACACCGGCCACCACGAGTGCAATCGTAATGCGATGCATGCGGGCGACGTCAAGGTCTCTGTGCTTCCACCTTGCGTGGAGGATCGCCCATGCGACCAGCCATATCACGACTCCGGCAGTCGTCCGGAACGTCACGCCGCCTGCGGGCTCGTAGAGAGCGGGAGCGCCGATCAGGTTGAAGGCGTTCAGGATCACTACCAATCCCATCGCGAAGGAGCCGATGCCGGCGGCCACAAATGCCGCCATGGCTGCGCCGACCGACTGCGTCGTCCCTGCCTCACGCGAGGTAACGTCCGTCATGATGCTCTCCATGTCAGCACTCAGTGAAGCGGGGCGACCTTGTTCACCAGCGTACCGAGTATCGTGGCCACTGCCACGAGGACCACGCACACCCCGGTGAGGGTCGTGGCAATGCTGCGAAGGGACGTGTCGCTCAGGATACGGGAGCCATATCGCATGCTCACGAACGCGACAGGGGTGGCGATGATCGCTGCGAGCCACGGGACGTGCTCCTTCGTCTCCATTGCGAACGAGTGCAGCCACGCCGTGGCCGGGTTCGATCGGATCAGAGCACGCGGATATGCGCTCAGGTCGGTGATGCCTTCGGGCGGCGTGGCACGATACGGCGGGAAGGTGACGTAGGTGCCGATGATCACCGCGAGCCAGAGCAGGACCACGTTGGCCACCGCCAGCCAGGTGAACCAATGCGTCTCACGACTCAGCTGTGTGCCTGCTTCGTCTCCGCTGATACGCAGCGCGATGAGGAAGAACAGCATCGCGAACGACGTGAGCAGTGCACCACCGCCCAGGGCGATGCCGTGGATCATCGTCCAGATGCTGCGCTCCGAGAACAGCAGGATGTCCATGGTGCCTCCGGAGGTGGTGCTCGACACTACCACCGGCGGAAGCTTCGCGCCAGATACCGGGGCCAGGCTGACGTGCTGTCCGTGCTCCGCACGCCGGCAGCAGCCTACCCGCGCCTGGCCTTGCCAGCCACAAATGCACGATCGCTCGGCGCAAGTTCCATCTCCAGCAGCTCCTCGAGCGTTCCCCAGCGATGCTCCGTGTGCTCGATGCACCTGGGCTCACCCTCGATCTCCACCGGCACGAAGACGATCACGAATGGCGAGCCCGGGTCGGCGATCGCGACATCGGGCTCGCCCACGCTCACGGCTCGAACGTCCAGCTCCTCGCGCAGCTCCCGGGCGACTGCGTCCAGGTCGCTCTCACCCTCGCCCACCTTGCCTCCGGGGAACTCCCACAGCCCGCCATGCCGCTTGTGCGCCGGCCGGCGCGACACGAGCATGCGGTCGCCGCGAGTGATGACGGCGGCAACGACGCGCTGCTGCGAGCGGGCGTCCACGGTGTCGTCAGGCATCGTCCCGCCGGGCGTCACGAGGTCGCATGCGCTCCGGCGCCACCGGCCGCGTGGGCGCGGGCCGAGCCGGCGGAACGAGACACGATGCGCAGCAGGTAGTCCACGTCGGCGACCGCCGAGGTGCTGAACCGGGATTCTGCGGCGAGGGCGTTGATCATCGCCAGGCGGATGTCCTCCATGGCCGGCGCAGGGCGATCGTCCACGTAGCCGTTCTCCGTGAAGTAGTCACGCAGCCTGTCCAGAGAACTGCGCTGGAAGCGGGCAACCTCACGACGCTCGAGCGCATTCACGATCTCGCGAGCGTCGCCGTCATGGCGCTCCACCAGTTCCATCACCGCGCCCATCATGGTGTCCGTCACCGCCTCGGAGTCCAGGAGGCACTGCCGATCCACGCGCTTCCCCACACCGATCGCAGCATGTGCGCAGAGCACGTCCAGCGCACGCGCCAGAATGCGCGCCTGCGCGTAAACACCCGGGAAGTCCGAAAGGATTGCTGGTTCCCGGCCACCGGCGACGTTCTCCAGCTGTCCCCAGAGGCGGCAGCCCAGGCCCAGCAGGTGGTGGAGCGCCCGCACGTCGTGCACCACATACCATACGTGCGCCGACGTGGCTGGCTCGCCCGTTCGGAGGGGCGGCACGCCCAGCGCGCTGCCGTAGCTCTCGTGGGTATGATCGTCGGGCGGCGGAAGCGAGCCGACAGCGAACGATTCGGGCGCGGGAACGTCGAGTGCGTCGAGGCCGCCTGACGACAGCGAGCGGATGCGTGCCAGGTCGAACATGGCATGCTCCACCGCGCGCTCCTGCAGCACCTCGCGCCACCGGCGCACTTCGTCTGCCTGTGCCGTGAAGTAGAACACCTGGCGCCCCTCCTCCGCGAGCGCGATGACACCGTCCATGATGGCGCGGGCGCGCTCGTCGTCGCTGGTCGCGAGAGTCTCGTCCAGGAAGAGCGGGAGCCTCAGGCCGTGCTCCTGCGTCTCCACGAAGGCAATGCGGATGGCGAGCAGGAGCTGCACCTTCGTGCCGCTGGACAGCTCGTCGAGCGAGTGGCTGCGGCGCGTGTGGGTGTCGAATGCCCTGAAGGTGGAGGCATCGCCCAGGTCCGCGTCGTCGAACTCCAGGCGGTAGCACCCGCGCGTGACCTGCGTGAAGAGCTCGCGCGCGCGGTGGAAAACCTCCGGCCGGTGATTGTCCTGCGTGGCACGCAGCAGGTGCTGCACGAGCAGGTGGCCGGCCATCGCGGCAAGGTCCGCGTTCCGGTGATCGCGAAGCATTTCCTCGGCGGCGGACACCTCCGCCTGTGCGCGCTCCACGTCGCTGCCGCGCTTCGCGGAGTCCATGCGCGTCTCGAGCGAGCTTATCTCCGACACGACCGCGACCAGTCGTTCGGCGGTGGACGCGAGTGCTGCACGACGGGATCGCAGCTCCTCCGGGCTCCCGGTGAGCAGCGACGGATCGGCCTCCGCCGCCTTCTCCATCGCGAGGCGCAGGGCCGACACGTCACGCCGCGCGTCACGCTCCATCTCCACTGCCTCGCAGTAGTCTGCACACTGCGAACAGAGCGCGTACAGCTCGTGATCCGAATCCTCCCCCAGCCCTGCACGCTCGACTATGGACGCCAACTCTGCGCGCGCCGATTCGAGCGTCGCCTGCGCACGAAGGATGTCGCGTTTCGCCGATTCGCGGGCGGCGATCGCGTTCGAGTGCTTCTCTATGGCGGTGGAGAGCGCGGCTGCCACTCCGCTCACATCCGAAGAGGACGCAGGCGGCGCATAGCCAAGTCGCACCACACGCTCGGCGGCCGAGCCCAACGCACGCGCCAGCTGCTCACCCGCCTGACGGGCCTCCGCGACGATGGACTGCAGCTCGGCATAGGCACGCTGCCAGGCATTCACGCGCTCAACGAGGAGTGCGAGCTGGCGAGGGTCGCTCTCGCGCGGCAGGCCGAGCTCCCGTGCGGCGTCCGCCCAGAGGGCTGCCGCGCTCCTGCTCCGCTCGTTCAGCAGCTCGCGTCGCTCGGAGCAGTCGCGCTGCCACGAGTCCAGCTTGTCGGAGAGCCGCAGTGCGGCGAGCGACTCCGCCAGCTGCTCGAACGCCTGCATCACCGCATCGGTAGTCCAGCTCTCGGGCTGCGGCAGGTTCAGGCGCGCGTAGTCGCGCTCGCGCATCTCGCGTCCGTCAGGCACCGATGGCGCGGACCGGGCGAAGAGCAGCGGCAGCAGCAGGCATGCAAGGGCGACGATTGCGATCACGGGCTCCCATCGCCAGGCCAGCAGCCCCCACCCGATCGCGCCGATCAGCGCCACGACCCACAGGGCGAGCGTGACGCGCCTGACGCGCCGCAGCAGTGACGATGGAGGCGCGGGTTCCTGCATCCAGCGCGACAGCACCTCCATGCCATTCACCAGCGTGGTGGACGAAGGCCCCCCTGCGCGCTCGGCCGACCCGGCAATCCTCGCGCCCTCATCCAGCGCAAGCAGCTCCGCATGGAGCTGTTCCGCCTTACGCGCCTCGTGCAGCAGCGACCCGAGTGAACGGCAGTCGGCTTCGGCGAGCATGTCGTCCCTCACGGCGTCGCCGATCAGCGAACGCTCCACCTCCAGCTTGCGCCTTGCAGCGTCCTCGCGCGCCTCCAGGCCGGACAGTGCCTGCTCCAGCTTCGCGATTCGCGTGGCTTCCTCTCGCAGCGCGGGCACGACTTCGTCACCCGGGATGCCGTGAGGCAGGAGCGTTGCGGCCAGCTTCTCCGATTCCGCGAGCGCACTCTCGGCGTCGCGCATCTCGGCCTCGGCAGTGGCGATGGCATTGCGCAGTTCGCGCGCGCGCTCGTGCTCGTCACCGCGCAATCCTGCCAGGACTTCGGGGAACTCCGCGAGACGTTCCCGCGACAGAAGGTGCCTGATGATCGCCTCTGCGTGCTCGATGGCGCGGTCCAGCAGTGGCAGCTGGTCTCTGGCCTCGATCGCCGACTGTCGCTCGGCCTCCAGCTCCGTGAGCCGAGCGGACTCCGCGTGGAGCGCAGACTGTGCCTCCTGCGCGCGCCGGAGCGCGTCCCTCGCTTCCTGAAGGGCCCTGCCCTGGTTGCGAAGGGCGGAGCTCTTTTCACGAAAGCCCAGTTCGGCAGCGGCACCGGCGAGGTCGTACCCGCCTGCCGACTGCTTCGCAATCTCGGCGGCGAAGTCCCTGCCGTGTTCGGAGGCGTCCAGCAGCTCGTGCAGCGGCAGCCTGTAGCGGGAGCGGAGCTCCGGTGCGGGAAGGAGCGGTGCGTGACCGTCTCGACCATCCACCTGCACGGAGACGTGGCCGGCGTCCAGCTCGACCACGTGAACGACGCCGTCCAGCGTGTAGCGGGCGGATACGCCGAGTTTCCGGTGATCCACCTGGGAGGGCCACAGTGCGGCTTCCATGGCCCGGGCGCAGGACGACTTGCCCGAGCCGTTGGGCCCGTGGACTATGTTGACGCCGGCGCAGAGCTCGTTCAGCTCGAACGGAGCCTCGATGCCCGGCGTCCGCCTCACGAGCACGCGCTGCAGGACCAGGGGGCTGCCAGCGCTCATGCCGCCGACTCCTTCCGGTCAACGATCGCGTCCAGCAGCAGGCCGGCCTGACGTGCGAGGACGGAGCGCATGTCGTGAGGCGTCGGGTCGTGAGGCGTCGGTGGGAGCGAGGCGTACTGCCGCTCGGACTTCAGGGTGTCGGGCAGGGCTTCCACCCTGCCAGCGAGCTCTCCGAACTCGCCAGGCACCGTGCCATTCTCGAGCGCCAGGAGGAGGCGCGCGAGATGCGATGCGGCGTCGCTGCCGGCGGCGAGGGATTCCAGGTTGTGGGCGGCGCGGGTGTGAAGCTCCACCTTCTCCACGCACACGCGCACGCCGTTCACCTCCATGTCCAGCTCATCCGCGAGCAGCCGGCCCTCGTGCTCGAGTTCCCGGCCAAGGGAAGTCCGGCCCGCCAGGTGCACGCGCAGCGACAGGTACTGCAGCGGCGGAGCGCAGAGGTCTTCCGCGCACTGCCTCACGTGCTGCGGAAGCCGCGTGCGAAACACGGCTGCGTCCTGCACGTCGGACACGTCCATCGTGGACGTGTGATAGCGCACCCTGGCGAGCGGAATGAACTGCGGCGCCACCGGCTTGCCGGGTGAGAGCTCCACCATAAATGCGCCGTGTTCACCGGGCTCGCCCGGGTCGAGTGGGTTGGGCGAGCCCGGATAGAGCACCGGGGTTGACCCGCCTGCGTGATGCAGCGCGCGGCAGTGCACGTGTCCCAGCAGCCAGAGAGAGACCGGTGTCGCGCCGAGGTCCGCGAGCCTCACGGGCGCATAGACGCTTCCCGGCTGATCCAGGTCAGCGTGCAGGAGGCCGAGCACTGGCGTGCCGCCCGAGTGTGCAGGCGAGTAGGACGTGAGCGGATCATGCCGAACGTGCGGCGCGTTGAAGGACCAGCCGTCCACGTGAAGCAGCTCTCCGCCGCGCTCGATCGTGTGGCGCTGCCACCGCCCTCCGACGCCGAGCAGCGTGAGGAGGCCGTCGGGCAGGGCGCCGGCGATCTGCGGAAGTGCGGCGTGGTCGTGATTCCCGCAGACCGCTACTACATGTATGCCGGCCTCACGAAGCTGCTGAAGTCCCTTCTCCAGGGGACCGTAGGCCTCCCAGAACCCGTTGGTCTGGTCCACGATGTCGCCGCTCAGCGCCAGCACGTCGGCATGCTGGCCAATGGCACACTGGACGAGCGCGTGCCACGCTGCGGTGCTGGACGTGGCGCGCACGTCGGCGTCGGAGGGCAGGCGTGAGGATCGGCGACCGATGTGGATGTCGCCGCTGAGGAGAACGCGCACTTGCTGTCTTGCCTGGTGGGAGGTGGCTCTGGCGGGGCGGGGGCTACCTACCAAGTAAGGCGGGAATGGGGGAGATGCAACCGGGTGGAGGCCGGGGGGCGCTTGCGGGGGGCGTCAGGCGCGGGGCGGAGCGCGTCTGCGCCCCCTGGCTGCCGGCTGCCCAGCGGTTGACGGCACCCAGGTTCGGCCGTATTACGAGACAGTGAGGCAGACGCCAACCCGAGAAATCGCACATGAGACGCGAGCTTACACCGACCCAGCTGAAGCGCGGAATCTTCGCTGGACTCGCCGGAATGATTTCACTCCTGGTTACGCCGCACCTCGTGGGACTCAGCGACTCGCTGTGGTGGCAGGTATTTCCCTGGGTGCTCCTGGTGGCGTTCTGGACGTTCGTGACCATTCAGTATCGTCGCGGGAAGCTGGGGCGGTAGCGGGCCGGGCGTAATCGTCCGGCGTCTCTCACTTCAAGCCATCTCGCAGATTCGAGATGCACACCTTCCGAATCAGAAGAGCGGCGCCGCCCACAACGAAGTCCGAAGGCCGCTCGGCAGGACTCCCCAAGGCACTCGAAGTGTTGAGCGAGCCTGCCGGCGAACTGCTGGCGGCGTGCTCGTTCCGCGGACGCTTCACCCTGAGCACGGTGAGCCTCACGACGCCGGATGGCCGGAGCTGGAACGTCACCCCCAACCGACGGGTGAT
>CAYQAO010000115.1:0-7068 GCA_964415485.1 uncultured Gemmatimonadaceae bacterium | reverse complement strand
GAACGCCTGAGCAGGCGACTCGGCGTGCTGTCGCGGGCAAGTATTGCCGCTGTCTTCGCCGTGCTGGGCGAGATGTTTGACATCTCGTAGCGGCCATCTAACAACGCACTGCAGCCGTCGGGTGAGCTATAGTAGCTCGCATCGCTCGCAATTGTTATGTTCGCCCGCGACTGAACGTCGGCGTTAGCCAGATCACCCAGCGTTCCGAATGCTCAGAAGACCGGCAGGCACGCCACGGCAACGGACTTCACGCGAGCAGGAGCACGCGACGAGGCTTCAGCCCATCGAGCTCCTCCGGCGCGGCCTGGGAGTCATTGCTATGCTCGCCGTGCTTGCTGCTGCAGCAGTAATCGCCTCTCGACACTCGAATGCCCGAGTTCTGCCCACGAGTTGTGTAGCTGGCTATTCTCAAGCGCGAACTGCGGCGGACACGAGTGTGATTGACCGGCAACCGGCACCTGTGCGCGGTCGAAAGCTGCGCACGTGCGGCGCGATCCGCGCGAGCAGTCAGTGGCACAGGTGATCGAGCTGCCGGGGAACCGGTGGCGAGCCTGGCTCTCCTCGAGGGCTGTAATCCGTGGCGCTGCACCTGACAGCGCCCACCTGCAGCATGCTTACCGCCTGGCGAGGCGCGGTCGCGGCGGACGGTTCATCTCGCCAGGTGAGTCGGAGCATCCACGCGTGAGCGCTGGCGTCAGCTGGGCAGCGAGGCGGATCTACGGCATGTCACGTCAGGCATCTCCCAGCAAACTTGAACTGATGACGCGCGAATCCAGGTGAAGTTCCGTGATGAAGCTGCGAGCATCCTGACACTTGCCCGTATGTGGGCAACCGTAGAAGCGCAACCTGGCCAGGAAGCCTAACCTGTGATGGAGTGCGTCGGGTGCTGCGCAGCCGCGCATCACACTTTTCGTTATGCGGATCCTGGAGTCTGGAGATACTAGCCTTCACGCGGCGCCAGCCGGCGGAGGAGCGCGCATCGTGTGGCGGTGTTCGTCGAGCCGGTGAGCGGGTGAGCCGATCGCCCGAGTGTGAGCTCGCCAGGAGTTGTTGCAACTGAACCAACCAGCTGATCGAATGCCTTCATCGTCGAAAGGGCGAACGTCTTCGGGCCATGGCTCCTTCTGGTGGCCCGACCTCGGCATACCACTCGTCATCGCTGTGTCCACGTATTGGGCGGCACGGCTATGGGGGATCGTCGGCGGTCTGGTCACGCTGACTCTCCTCGTGATCATGCGCCAGGTGCTCTATCGCAGGGCGATGCGCCGACGCCACGAGCAGGGGCCGTCCGCCACGTAGAGGCCCACATATGCAGAGGCGTCGGACGCCGCGCGATGAACCGCATGTCATGGCGCTGCACCGGACGCCCGAGCTTGCAGCCTCCGGGTCAGCCGTATGCGGGTGAAGGGGCACGGGCGCGGCTGGTGAGTGCATTGAATATGGAGGAGGTTCTCGTCAGGCACCCCCGAATGCGTGTCCACCCCATGCATGCATGGCTACCCATTAGTCGGTGACCGGCTGGCCGTTTTCTCTGCGCATCCGCGGAGGAGATCGCTCGGCACCACGGTCGTTGAACGTGGAATGAAGCCGGTCGGCCTGGCGGCAGATGGGGTCAGTGAGCGACCAGGTGGCGGGATACTGGCGCGCATTCCATGCCCCCCGCATCTTCGTGCATGGTACGCCATGCGCCATCCCGGACTCTGCGTTGGGCCGGAGTGCAGGATGGCATTCGAGTTGGCCGAGGCCCTCCACCGATTGAAGTTCCCTTTCCGACGCGCACTCATTCGGCCGTGTCATCCATCCTGACGTACCGCCCGTCCGTACACTCGACAGCGCCATAGCGCGGCGAAAACCTCATGAGCCCGCTACTCGTCAGAGCTCGCCCTCTTGGCTGTGCCATCATCCTCTCTTCCTGTGCGCTCAGCAGCCGGGAGCCTGGGCTTCGCGATCGGGTGGTGGATGCCTCCCCTGTGGAGTGGCCCGCGTTCGCTGCGGATGCGGGCGGACGGCGACATTCCGCCGCCGCCCAGATCACCCCGGCGAACGTGAACGAACTCGAGGTCGCCTGGGTGTACCGTACGGGCGATTACCGTCTCGGAGATCGGGGTGGTCGGTTCGAGGCGACGCCACTGCTGGTGGACTCCACGCTGTTCGTGAGCACTCCGTTCGGCCGCGTCATCGCGCTGGACCCTGTGACCGGCGAAGAACGATGGAACTACGATCCGCTGATCGATCTCTCGGGCGACTATGGCGACTGGGCAAACCGCGGCGTAACCAGTTGGCACGATCCGGCCAGACGCCCGGAGGATGTGTGCGGGCGGCGCATCTTCGTGGCGCCCGTGGACGCACGCCTGATCGCGCTCGACGCGGCTACCGGGCAGCCATGCCCTGATTTCGGCAACGACGGCTCGGTGAGCCTTACCGACGAACTGCGATCGCGACCGGTATTCAACGGCGAGTACCAGGTCACATCTCCGCCAGCCGTGATTCACGATCTCGTGATCGTCGGGTCCGCCATTGCCGACAACCAGCGGGTGGATGCGCCGAGCGGCGAGGTTCGGGCGTTCGACGCTAGAACGGGGAGCTTGAGGTGGAGCTGGGATCCGATTCCCCGCGATCCACGCCACCGGGTTCCGGACTCGTGGCTGGGTACGAATGCAGAGCAGACCGGCGCTGCCAATGCCTGGGCGCCCATCTCCGCCGATGCCGCGCGCGATCTGATCTTCGTGCCAGTCGGCAGCCCGAGTCCCGATTACTACGGCGGAGAGCGACCCGGACGAAACGACTACGCCAACTCGATAGTCGCACTTCGCGGTTCAACGGGTGATGTCGTCTGGCACTTCCAGGTCGTGCATCACGACCTGTGGGATTATGACGTTCCCGCACAGCCAGTTCTGGTGGATGTGGATCGAGCGGCGCGGCGGATACCTGCCGTGGTCCAGGCCACCAAGATGGGACACCTGTTCGTACTGCACCGGACCACCGGCGAGCCGCTCTTCGAGGTGGAGGAGCGTCGGGTGCCGGCGAGCCGCGTACCGGGCGAGCGGTCATGGCCCACCCAGCCCTTTCCAACCGCGCCTGCACCCATCGTCCCACAGCGCCTCGCACCGGAAGAAGCTTTCGGGGTCACCGAGGAAGATCAGGTGTATTGCCGGGACCGAATCGCCGCGCTGCATTGGGAAGGGATGTTCACCCCGCCCGGACTCGAGTGGACGCTGGTCTATCCGGGCAACGTTGGAGGCTCGAATTGGGGCGGCGTGTCGTACGATGCGGAGCGGGGGCTGATCTTTGCGCCCGCGAATCGCCTCGCCGCCGCAGTGCGGTTGGTGCCGCGGGATGACCTGGGGGCCGCTCGCCTCGAACATTCCAAAGCGGAGACCGCCGCGCAACGCGGCGTGCCATATGGAATGCAGCGAGAGTTCGTCCTCTCGCCGAGCGGTGTTCCGTGCAACGCGCCTCCCTGGGGCACTCTGAGCGCGATAGACCTCGCAACGGGCGAGTTGCGGTGGGAGCAGCCACTCGGAAGTATCAAGGCGCTGTCCCAGGTTCCCGGGTCGGAACGATGGGGATCGCTGAACCTCGGCGGTGTGATGAGCACGTCCGCGGGTCTCGTCTTCGCGTCGGGAGGATTCGACGAGAGGATCCATGCGTTCAGTGCCGAGTCCGGAACCCTGCTCTGGAGTGCGGACCTGCCTGCTGGCGGCAACGCGTCTCCGATGACTTACCAGATCGGCGGCCGCCAGTTCGTCGTAATCGCCGCCGGCGGACACGACCGGATGGGTACCAGTGCGGGAGACCATGTGGTAGCGTTTGCACTGCCCGCCGTTGTGGACAGCCGGCCTGCGCTGCCGTCCATCATGCCGGTGGAGGGGCGGTATGAAGGACAGCTCCTCGTTGGCGATGGCCGCTACCTCGTCAGGCTCAGCCTGCGAGGCGGTGAAACCTCCAGTGTGGAAGGGGAGATGACCGGCGCGCTCGCCGGGACGGTGACAGGTCGCATGGAGGACGACGTCCTCTCGTTCGACGTGCCGTTCACGCTCGCTGCAGAATCGTGTACCGGACAGCTGCGGGTCGAGGCACAACGAGCGAACTACGGAAGGATGCTCGTTGGCCCGGCTCACTTCTCGGGCGAGTGCAGCGATGGAAGGGAGGAGATCGGGGTCGCGGCGATGCGACGAATTGACCGCTAGAGCCTGCCACCGCAGCCCATGTTCGCCATCAAAGCCGAAGTCACCGATCCGAGAGCTTGGACCTTCGAATTCCACGAACAGAAGACCATGTACGGCGGCAAGCGGATTTCCGCCGGTGACTCCATCTTCATCTTCGCAAGCGAGAACGAGGGGGGCTCCGGCCTTGCAGCCGTGGGAACCGTCATCTCGGCCAGCGCGACGCCGAGAAAGCTCGGTGTGGCGCGTTAAACCCCGCGTGTCAGCATCACCGTACGGAGAGACGCCCTGGCGAAGCGACCGCTCGGACGAAGGGAGCTCAAGGCCTTTTCAAACTGGGGGGACGGCAGGCCCGAGACGGAGTTGAACTTCAAGTTCTATCGTCAGGCCACCAACAAGGTCGTCGGCCTCACTCCGGAGACAGCGAGGTTCCTGCATGGCTTTTTCCAGCGTGGCGGGCAGGCGGCTGGGTCACCAGCCGACAGCGACGCCTGATTGCTGACCCACTCCGACGCTGCAGAGACCTGCATGCGTTAGGCACCCGTTCCTGACGACAGGCATCGGGGCCATCCGACAGCCGTTCACCCACACCTTCTCTCCCGGACCTGCGCCATGAATGCTCCGCGATCGCGATCCACATGCCTGCTGTCCGCAGCCGCGGCGGTGCTCCTCTCCGCACCGGCCGCGTACGGGCAGGTCGACGCGGAGCTGCACACGACAGCGAAGCCGCAAGTCGTCCTGCCCGATGGTGGCGAGCGGCGCATCCTGCCTGACGGGCGCGCGATCCGGCTGAAGGTGGGGCCATCCACGACCGGCGCAGGCTACCTCTTCCTCGGCGCCGAGGAGCTGCCGCCGGGCAGCAGCGTGCCGCGACATCGCCATGAGCTGGACGAGGAAATCCTCATGGTCCAGGAGGGTGAGATCACGTTCCTCCTGAACGACACGGCGCACGTGGCGCCGGCCGGCAGCGTAGTCTACCTGCCGCCGCGGAACTGGATCGCGGTCGAGAATCGGAGCGCGGCTCCAGCGCGCATCATGTTCGTGTTCCCGCGCGGAGCCGTGGAGCGGTGCTTCCAGTTCGTCGGCCGCTCGGTCGCCGACAGTGCGGCGGGACGCATGCCGGAGCAGTCCCCGGAAGCAGCGGCCGAGGAACGGCACAGCTGCCAGATGACGTACCGCAGCCCGTGACTGCCTGACGACGCAAGACGTGTCGCCTCAACCTGTGAAGGAGCACATGGTCGAGCCATGCGCTCCTGGCGATGCCGGTGAACCGGCTGGACCCTATCGCGCCTCGCGCGCCGACTCCATGTCCACCCGCTTCACGTCTCCGATATCGGGATGGTCGCCGGTCACCATGCTCTTCGCAAGCTCGAAGAGCACAACGGGCTTCGACTTCTCCCGCTTCATGTAGATGACGGTGTCCGCCGAGACGAGTATCAGGGCCAGCCGGGGGTCGTCAGGCCCGCCATCCCGGACGTCGTCCACCTTTCCGAACCACGCCTTCCAGTCGGGCTGGTAGAGCCTGCGGATCAGCTCCCGATCGGTCGAGATGCGGGCGGTCCCGCTCACGGACACCCACTCCATGGACCCGCTGTCGAGGAACGCGAGGTTCACGTTCGGATCGTGCTGCAGTTCATCGAGCTTGTGGGATTCGATGTCGGTGACGTACCAGAGGTCGGCTATCGGCTCCCGTTTCTGCGTAGCCATGGGCCGCGAAACGAGACGTCCGTCGCGTCGCCTGGTGGTCAGCATGGCGATCTCGATCTTCTCGATGAGATTGTACAGCTCGTCAAGGTGCTCCGGCTTCCTGTCAGCCATGGATCCTCCGGTGAGTGTCGAGTGGGTGGCGGGTCCCGAAGCATGCGGTATGCCGTGAGCAGTTCGGAGCGGTGTTCAGCGATCGTCGCGGGTGCCGGAATGGAGCGGCAACATGTCTACGACGTGTACATCACCCGCGGCGACCCGCACCGTCGTCAGCCGAGCGTCCGCTCAGCGCGCCTCAGGCAGCACCAGCGCATCACACTATTTTTCCCGGCATGACCGACCCCAGCACCGGAAACGGCTCCGGCGTTCCCGCCGTATCCGACCAGCCAGCAGCCCTTCAGCGAACGCTGGACCGCCGGGCACTGGAGCGCGTGCTTGCACGTGCCGCGGAGCTCCAGGCCATGGGATCCGACGCTCCCGAAGTGCTCACCGAAGCGCAGATACTGGAGCTGGGCCGGGAGGTGGGTCTGCCGGCGTCCTACCTCCGCCAGGCGATCGCGGAGGAGAGGACGCGGGTCGCGGTACCGCTGGAGGAAGGGTGGGTAGGACGCGTGTTCGGCGCGGCGAGCGTTACGGCGACGCGTGTAGTGCCCGGCCGACCCGACGAAGTTCTCGCCGCGCTCGACAGGTGGATGCAGAAGAGGGAGTCGCTGCGGGTGAAGCGTCGCTACGGTGAGCGGATCACCTGGGAACGCGCGCGCAACATCCTGGCCGAGGTACAGCGGACGTTTGACCTCAGCGGACGCGAGTTTGCACTCGCGCGCGCATACGAGGTTGCGGCGACGGTCAGCGGCCTGGAGGAAGGTAGGACTGTGGTTCGCCTGGACGCGGACCTTGGACCCGTTCGCTCCGGAAAGGCGAAGGCGAGCGGCATCACGGCCGGACTCGGCGTGCTCACCAGCGGGGCAGTGGCAACCGTAGGCGCCCTGCTGGTGGCACCGACGTCAATCGCGCTGCTCGCGGTAACCGGCGGCGCCGCGCTTCCGCTGATCCTCGGAGGCGGAGGCGCGTGGCTGATAGCGCGCGACCACCTGAAGGCGACGCACCGCGTGCAGCTGGCGCTGGAGCAGGTGCTGGATCACCTGGAGCGGGGCTGATCTCAAAAAAGAGTGGGGAGTGGTAACCGCCTCCGCTTCTG
>CAYQAO010000114.1:0-7140 GCA_964415485.1 uncultured Gemmatimonadaceae bacterium | reverse complement strand
CTTCGCTCGTGCGGGATGACAGAGAGGGGAGAGCGAGTGCGGGATGACAGTCAGGACAGGCGCGGGATGACAGGTGGCTACCAGCTGCCAGTAGAAGGAACCTCAGTCCCCCGTCACCACACACGATCCGTCCGCGCACGCCTCGGCGTCGTCACCGTCGGTCACCTCCGGATCGGCGGCCGAGCGGCGCTGCACCTCCTCCAGGACCTGGAGGAAGGTGGAGGCGGGCTGGCCCCCCTGCACCGCCGTCTCTCCGTTAAAGACGAAGGTCGGGACAGCGGTGATTCCCAGCGCGCGCGCACGATCGAAGTGCGCCTGCAGGTCGTCCGCTCCCTCGCCTGACGAGAGATACTCCTTCACGCGGGCCTCGTCCATGCCCACAGCCAGCGCGAGCGCCGCAAGCACTGCATGGTCGCTCACGTCCATGCCACGCGAGAAGTGCGCCTCGAACAGGCGCCCCATGAGCTTCCGCTGCGTATCGGCCCCGTATTCGCGAAGGGCCATCTGCGACAGCCGGTGAGCGGTGCGCGTGTTCACTGCCAGCGCACGCTTCCAGTCCATCGTTATTCCCTCGCCCCGGGCGACGCCGCTCACCTGCGTGAGCATCGCATCCACCGGACGCCCGAAGCGCTTCGTCAGGTAGTCGGCCATCGGCTGTGCCACCACAGGGGCGGAAGGGTCCAGCTGGTACGGTCGAAACACGACTTCCACGTCCTCTGCGCCGGC
The DNA here is from genome assembly GCA_964415485.1 of uncultured Gemmatimonadaceae bacterium. Taxonomy (GTDB): domain Bacteria; phylum Gemmatimonadota; class Gemmatimonadetes; order Gemmatimonadales; family Gemmatimonadaceae; genus JBBQHX01. The sequence goes on along the minus strand of CAYQAO010000114.1, from coordinate 6,414 downwards.
AAACGCGGCGAGCGCGCGCTCGAAGCGACGCTCGCCGATATAACACCACGGACATGCAACGTCCGAATAAATCTCCACCTTCATTACTGCTCCTCCATGTATGACTGCAGCGGCCGCAGAGAACTTCCTGCCTACTTCTTCACCGCCTCGATTGCGATCTCGATGTACACCTCATCCCCGATCTGGCCGATCTCCATGAACGGCCCGTCGAACGAGACACCGAAGTCATGCCGGTTGATCGTGGTGGAAGCGATGAACGCGGTACGCGTACCGCCCCACGGATCGGTGAACATCCCTTCGTAAGTGCCGGTGAGCAGCACCGGCTTCGTCACGCCGCGCAGAGTCAGGTCGCCAAGCACGCGAACCTGGTTGCCCTGCACCACCACGTTCCTGCTCCTGAACGTCATGGTGGGGAAGCTGTCCACCGCGAAGAAATCCGACGTACGGAGGTGCTCGTCGCGGGGCGGGACGCGGGTGTCAATGCTCGCCGTCTGGACGACGACGTTTACGCTCGAGTTCGCCGGGTTGAGAGTGTCTATGGTTACCGTGCCTCCCCACTCGCCAAACGTGCCGGCCACGCGGCCGAGCAGGTGACGAATGCGGAAGCTCAACTCGGAATGTACGATGTCGATCTCGTACTCGTCGGCTGTGGGCTGGACGGAGGCGGCGGTAACGCCCCCTTGGGCATATATGGAAACGGGTGCCGAAGCCACGGCGGCAAGGCTGGCAACCGCGAAGGTCAGAAGACGAAAGCGCTTGGAGTTTCGCATGTCCTGGGGGTTCGGGTTGTGATTGAACGGGTGAAGACTTCCCATCCCCAAGCATTAATCGTTACCACAGATATTTTCAACACAGGAATATTGCCCGCGCTCAGCTCAGCAGTCGCCTCAGCACGTCCACCAGGGTCAGCGGGAGCGACTCGGCCCGTCGGAGCACGGCGTAGGAGCCTGAGCCGAAGATCCGGGCCAGGTATGCGGGGGCTTCGCGGTCCACGGTGAGGCAGAAGGGGTGCAGTGACTGCAGCCGGGCCTCGGCCACGGCCTGGCGGGCGTCCTCGATGCCGTAGCGTCCCTCGTACAGGTCCACGTCGTTAGGCTTGCCGTCGGTCAGCACCAGCAGCAGGCGGTGTCGCGCAGCTTCACGGCACAGCTCCGCCGTCACGTGACGCATTGCCGCCCCGAGCCGCGTGTACCGGTCGTGCTCCAGCGCCGCGATGCGCAGCCGCACTTCCTGCCCATACCTCTCGCTGAATCGCTTCACCGGGTACAAGGCAACCGACTCCGGACCCTCGCCCGAGAACGCGTTGACGGAATAGCGATCGCCCAGCGCGTCCAGCGCCTCGCAGACCAGCAGCAGCGCCTCCTTCTCCACGTCTATGATGCGTCGGTGCTCCGAGAGCCAGCTGTCCGTTGACCCGCTCACGTCCACCAGCAGGCTCACCGCCATGTCGCGCCGTTCGGGACGCACCGATTCATACAGCCGGTCCTCGAACCGTCCTCCCGCGCGCATGTCCGCAAACGCCACCGCGTAGGCGCCTATGTCCACGTCGCTTCCCTCCAGCTGGCGCCCGAGCCTCACGCGACGCGGCTGCAGCTTCTCGAACCTGCGCCGCACCTGCTCCACTTCCGCAGCGTGACGACGCAGCACCTTCTGCACCCACTGCGGATCGCCGCGCTGCACGGAGACTTCGCGCACGATCGCATGCGCTGGCAGGTATGCCGGGATACGGTAGTCCCATTCGGGGTATGCGAAGGCTCCGGGTCGCGGGACTCCGTCCGCCAGCAGGGGCTGACGTGGCGGCGGGTCGTCAGACGCCAGCACCTCGCTGGGACTTCCGGGCGCAGCGACGAGCCTGGCTTCGGGAAGCTCCGACAGCGAGTCGGCCAGGTCGTCCGCGTCGGCGTCGTAATCCTTGTCCGCCGGACGCTGCAGGCCCATCGGGTCCTCCACGTGCTCCTGCGGGTCGTCCAGCTGGATCATGGACAGCCCCATCTGCGAGTCGTCCTCGTCCTCGGCCTTCTGCCTCACGAGAGGGCGACGCCTCAGCCGCGCCACGCGCTGTTCTTCCCTGCGCGGCTCGTGATCCTCGGTGAACGGACGGGTGCCTGGAATCGGCGCACCCGGCAGGTCGTTCAGCGTTCCCCAGAGCGGCACGGGCGGAATGCCGCGATATCGTCCCTGCAGGGAGGCGAGCTGCGCCCCCTTCTCGCGTGCCCACGCCAGGGATTCGTCAGGCGCGCCCGCCACCGGCATACCGTGCGGCGCGCGCGAGGGATGGCTGGCCAGTACCTCCAGCAGGAGCGCCTCCACAGTGCGCTCCCGCTCCGTGAACGCGCGAAGCGGGGGACGCAGCGCGATCGCCTCGCGCCTGGCGGACTCCAGTTCACTCACCAGTCCGGGAAGCTCCGCTGAGAGCATCACGTCCACCGCCACCGCCTCGCTCAGCTGGTATAGATCACGCACATCGAGTGCGAGCGTCTCCTGCAACAGCGCTGCGCTCCCCCGAGCCACTCTTGCCGCCTGCTCGATTGCCAGAAGCTTGTATAGGGCGACCGCCGCGTCCATGCCTCGTGAGGCGGGCATGCTGCCCGGAAGGCCTATGCGCGTTCCGTCGGTGCTCGCGTGCGCTTCATCCGTGATCAGGTGGCTCGGGATCCTGAATGCCAGGCGGCGTGCGAAGGACGGCCGGGCCGGCGCCTGGGATGCGACCACGTGTGGGATGCCCCCGAACAGCGCGCCAACGAGAAGCTCGAGTCGCAATCGAACATCGGGGAGCTGCACGACAGGCGGTCCCGGCCTGTGGCGACGCCACAACCTTGCCGCGAACGTCGTGGCCGCATGCGCACCATCGAGAATTACCTCTTCAGGTTCCGACATCCTTCAGCCTGATGGCCACCTGCGCGTGTCGCTGGTCGTCGGCATTACGCGAGCGTGGCCGACACGATGTCGTGCATCGCCGCGCGAAGCTCGGAGTCGTCCGTGAGCGGCGCTATGAGCGCCGAACGGCAGGCATCGGCCACCGGTATTCCGCTGGCGACGAGCCGGGCGGTCGCAACCAGCACCCTGCTGCTCGGCACCTCTGCCAGGCCTCGGTCCCGCAGGTTGCGGAGTCGTGTGGCAAGGGACACGAGCGAGTGAGCCGTGGCCTCGCTCACCCCGCCCTCGTGCATCACCACGCGCGTTTCCAGCTCCGCGGGCGGAAAATCGAAATCGATTGCGACGAAGCGCTGGCGCGTGCTCGGCTTCATGTCCTTGAGAACGTGCTGGTAGCCCGGGTTGTACGAGATCACGAGCTGGAAGCCTGGTGCCGCTTCCACGAGCTCGCCCGCCTTGTCCAGCGGCAGGATGCGCCGGTCGTCGGTGAGCGGATGAATGACGACTATGGTGTCCTGCCGAGCCTCGACGACCTCGTCCAGGTAGCAGATTGCCCCCATCCGTGCTGCGAGTGTCAGCGGGCCGTCCTGCCATACGGTCTCGCCTCCCTTCACCAGGTAGCGTCCGGTGAGGTCACTGGCGGCAAGGTCGTCATGACAGGCAACGGTGATGACGGGGCGACCCAGCTTCCACGCCATGTGCTCAACGAAGCGAGTCTTGCCGCAACCGGTGGGGCCCTTGAGCATCACGGCAAGTCCACGCTTGTGACACTTCTCGAACAGCGTCACTTCATCGCCGACAGGCAGGTAGAATGGCTCCCGCTCGAGGTAGCGGAGTGCCTGGTGATGCAGTTCCGGCGCCTCACGAACCGAGGCGCCGGCGCGAGCTGCTGAAGTCATGTTGCGGACGGTACAGGTTCCGGTCCGGCATCGGCCGGCGACATGTTCATCGCGGGCGCACGCAGGGGCGCAAAGCGGAAGAAGTCGTAGAGATACACGGCGACCCCGATCGTGAAGATCGCGCCAGTCCCCATGAGCATCAGGAAGTGCACCTGGATCTTCAGCTGGGTCTCCATGTAGCCCAGACCCATGATGCGCTCCAGATAAGTCTGGGCGATGCCGGCGGTGGCGAAGGCCAGTGTCATGCCGAGCATTCCGGCGGTCTGCAGCCAGAAGGCCCAGTATCCCAGAGTGCTCTCACGCCTCTCTTCACTGCGACCCGTGAAGTGCGGCATGGCGAACGAGATGATCGCCAGGTTGATCATCACGTACGCGCCGTAGAATGCCGAGTGCCCATGCATGGGCGTGATGAGGGTGCCGTGGGTCCACTTGTTGACGGCCGGCCACGTGTGTGCAAGCCCCAGCAGCCCGGCTCCGAACGCGGTGAACACGGCACTGCCAACGGTCCAGTGCAGTGCGAGCTTGTTGGGATGCGCAAGGCCGGAGCGCTTCATGGCGTAGTACGCGAACATCGCCATGCCGAACAGCGCCAGCGGCTCGAGTGCGCTGAAGATGCCGCCGATGGGCAGCCAGTACTGCGGCACTCCCACCCAGTAGTAGTGGTGCGCAGTGCCGAGTATGCCGGCAATGAACACGAGACCCACGATAACGTAGAGCCACTTCTCCATCATCTCCCGGTCCACGCCGGAGAGACGTATGAGCAGGTACGCGAGCAGTCCTGCCTGAACCATCTCCCACACACCCTCCACCCACAGGTGGATGGTCCACCAGCGGTAGAAGATGCTCACCGTGTAGTTGTGGAAAACGAGAAGTGCCGGAAGGTAGAGCACTGCTGCGAGCGCGAGGCCTGCCACCAGGACACCTTCGGTGGTCGTCCACCTTCCCGCCTTGCGAATGGTCATGAGGATGTTGTACAGGAACATCAGCATCACGACCACTATCACCATCTTGTTGGGCCAGGGCTGTTCGAGGAGCTTGTTCCCGGCCGTGATCCCGAACAGGTAGCCGATGATGATGATCACGCCGTTCACGGTCCAGAGACCGAGCTGCCAGTACGCGAGCTTCTCGCTGTGGATCTCCGTGCGGGACTCTTCCGGCACCACGTAGTAGGTGGCACCCATGAAGCCGGTGAGTACCCACACGACGAGCAGGTTCGTGTGGATCGCCTTCACCTTGTCGAAGGGGAGGAAGTCGATCATCGGGTCGGGGCCCAGGTACTTCACGGCAGCGAGGATCCCGAACACCATCTGCAGGCCGAAGAGCAGCATCGCGACCACGAAATAGGGGTACGCGATCCACTGCGTGCGATAACGCATGGTGCCGACCTCCTATCTCAGGGATGACAGGTAAGCCACGAGATGGTCGATCTGCTCGGCGGTGAGCAGTTCCTCGTTGTTGTCCGGCATGAACGAGCGGCCGCCTGACGAATAGATGGCGCCCGGAACCAGGTAGGCATGCGGGTTCACGATGGACTCGTGAATGTATCCCTCCGCGTCGGTCGCGCTCCCCGTGTAGTGAGCGCTGTCCACCAGGGCCGCCGCACGAGTCGCGAGCCCTGCCAGGCTGGGGCCTGCGAGCTGTACGCCGGGCGCAGTGGAGTGGCAGGCGAAGCATGCCGGCGGCGTCTGCCGGAAGATCACCTCGCCCCGCGCTATGGGATCGTCGGACGCAGCCTCGGAAGGTTCGGTCACGGACTCGGCTCCCCGGAGCGCTCCCCCGCTCACGAGGATGGGCCGTGGCGGCCATCCCTGGTTGTCAATCTTCGACACCCAGTCCAGGAACGCGATCACCTGGGTGATCTCGTCCTCGTTCAGCTTCGGGTTCGGCATCACGCGCCGGTGAACCTGCTCCGAGTAGAACTGGGACGGGTCGCGCAGGAATGCACGCAGGTACTCGGCGCCGCGCTGCTGAGTGATCTTCGTGAGATCCGGCGCGTAGTACGCGCCTTCGCCGAGCAGCGTGTGGCAGTTGATGCAGTTCTTCGCGTGCCACACGTCCTTTCCGGCAGCTACCTCCTCCGTGATCATGTCGGAGTTGGTGAGCGTGTCGAACTGTCGGTGGCTGTCTATCGTGAGCCCCAGGAAGATCAGGGCAAAGAGCACGGTGCCGCCTATGAAGAACAGACGGGTATGCCGTTTGGTCATCGGAGTGCCCTCTCGATAACTGTGCGTTTTCCAGCGTGATCAGACCGCGATGTGCTTCCAGTTGGCAATCACGTGCCAGAGCGAATAGGCGATCGAGAGAACGATCAGGGCGAGCACGATCCAGAGTACGGCGCGCCCGAAGCTGTATGCGGGAGGCGGCGAGTGCGTGGACATGGCGATCTCCGGTGAATGATCACGTGGGGGGAACGCGCTTCTCGCGCGAGAGTACAGCCGGAGACGCGGAATGACAAGGAGGGAGTTGGACGGACTGCGGGGACTGGGGACACGGGACTGGGGACTCGGAGTCCTCGGCTGTCATCCCGCGCGTCACTTCCCTGTCATCCCGCGCGTCACTACCCTGTCATCCCGCGCGAAGCGTCGGGATCTGCTCACCTTGCACCGAAGTCATCCACTACCAGTTGAAAGCAGATCCCGAC
>CAYQAO010000113.1:0-7148 GCA_964415485.1 uncultured Gemmatimonadaceae bacterium | reverse complement strand
CCGGCTTCGGTGCAGGGTGAGTAGATCCCGACGCTCGCGGCTGCGCCGCTCACGCGGGATGACAGGTGAGTTAGGCGCGGAATTAACAGTCGTGGTTCTCGTCCCCCATCACCCATCCGACGTCCCCGCCGTCCCCCATCACTGAAAGACGAGCCCAAGCGCCACCGATGGCTTCCATGCACTCACCTCCGACGGACCAACCAGGTAGCGCACTCTGAGTGAGGCAGCCGCTCGCCGGAAGACACGTTGCTGAAGTCCCGCTCCTACCATGCCGACAGGACTCACCGAGCCCCAACTCTCGCTCGTTCGCATACCAGGGGTCGGATTGCCGAAACTGTCGGACTCGCGATAGCGGCTCCAACCAGCTCCGAACTCTGCCCCGAGCATGACGCTGGTAGCGCTGGCAATCGGGTGCTTTCGCTCCACGCCTATCGTCGCCGCTACCCCCTCGGAGGCATACGTCAGTCCGCTGCTCTCCCAGACGTTGCGATGCGCATTAGCTCGCCGCAGGAAAGTCAGTGTGCCAGTAGCATACATCCGCTCGCTTACAGCCCTTTCGAGACGGAGGCCGGCCAATACCCCCCAGCGATCCTCGCCATTGTTTCCGGCTCGTCCGTCGTGGTACAGGCCCGCGTGAGGCTCGACCAACCACCTTGCCGACATCGACTCGGCGTGCTCGATGGCCGGTCGCGCCTGCGCCGTCAGATCGTACGGGACCGAAACGGCAGTCACCAGCATCGCCAGCAATATGCTGACAATCGATGATGACGCGCGCAGTATCGTTCTCATGATTGAGTTGACGAGTGAGGGGGAATGAGAGGCCCGCAGGTGGCGTTCACCCGGCAACGGCCGACTCAGGCGTTGCCGACCACACGAACAGGTGGGCGTGCGAGGCACATCTGCTCGTACAGCCTCACGTCACCAGGCAGGCCGATCTTACGAGAGGTGCCGCCGTCAGGCAGGGGGCGCACAAACGCGAAGGTGATTCCTCCGCCTACTCCGCCCCCGCCTCCCCCTCCAGCAGCCTCCTCGCCTCCGCCAGGTCCCTCAGGTGCTCCTCACTCACCTCGGGCCACTCCAGGCCTAACGCCTGAATCGTCCGGACGATGATCCCGGACACCAGCGACCGAGTCACCCACTTGTGGTCCGCGGGAATCACGTACCAGGGCGCCGCGTCGGTACTCGTGCGGCGCAGGCACGTCTCGTACGCGCGCATGTACGAGTCCCAGTGCTGCCGCTCCCTCACGTCATCCACGGAGAATTTCCAGTTCTTCTCCGGGCGGTCCATGCGCTCGTGGAACCGCTCGCGCTGCTCCTCCTTAGACACGTTCAGGAAGAACTTCACGATCGCGGTTCCGTTGCGCGTCAGGTGACGCTCGAAGGCCTTGATGTCCTCGTAACGATGCTCCCAGAACTTCTCGCTGTCAGGGTCCGAGCCGGGCACTCGCTGGGCATGGATGAGTTCGGGGTGCACCCGGGTGATCAGCACTTCCTCATAGTACGAGCGATTGAAGATCCCGATCCTCCCGCGCTCGGGCAGGTCCACCATGCACCGCCAGAGGAAGTTGTGGTCCAGCTCCTCCGCAGTCGGATGCTTGAACGAGAACACCTGCGTCCCCTGCGGATTGACGCCGCTCATCACGTGCTTGATGGTGCTGTCCTTTCCGGCCGCATCCATGGCCTGGAAGATCAGCAGCAGCGACCACGAGTCATCCGCGTAAAGGAGCTCCTGCGCTTCCGCCAGCTTCTTCACGTCCGCGCGCAACGCCCGCTTTGCCAGCTTCTTCCGCTCCGACTTCGACAGGCCGTCTTCCCCGTCACCGCACCAGCCCGGGTCGTGATCCGCGAGGCGGAACTCGACACCGGGCCTGACGCGAAAGCGGTCGGGATCGCGGAAGATCTCGGCCATGGTGCAGCGGGTCAGCTCCCGTTCGCCGCCGTCACCTCACCCGCACCCTTCACGTAGCGATCGAACCAGTCAATCCACCGCGCCCACATGTCCAGGTTGTTCTCGATCGCACGCGGCGTGTGCGACTCGAACGGATACATGTACAGCGCCGCCGTCTTCCCCTTGCTCATGAGCGCATCCATGAAGCGCTCGGACTGCATGGGCCACGTTCCGGAGTTGTTGTCATCCGCACCGTGGTACATCAGGATGGGCGCGTTGATCTGGTCCACCACGAAGAAGGGCGACATCTCCATGTACGTCTGCGGCGCAGTCCACAGGTCCCTCGATTCCGCCTGGAATCCGAACGGCGTGAGCGTACGGTTGTAGGCGCCGTCACCCGCGATACCCGCGCGGAAGAACGGCGTATGCGCCAGCAGGTTGGCCGTGGCGAATGCACCGTAGCTGTGGCCGCCGTGACCGATCCGATCCATGTCCACCATGCCGAGCTTGTCCACGGCACGCATCGCTCCGTACATGGCGCTCACCATGTTGGAGATGTACGTGTCGTTGTAGTTCTGGCCAATGATCGGGATGTCGGGGCTCACCAGCGCATAACCCTGCGTCAGCCAGATCTCCGACCAGCGCAGCCAGGTGACATGCGTGAAGGCGTTGTGGTTGCGGGAACGGATCGTTGCCCTCGTGTAGCCCTCCGGCGTGGTGTACTCGCGCGGATACGTCCAGAACAGCGCAGGAACCTTGTCGCCGTCACGGTAGCCCACCGGCAGCGAGATGCGACCGTGCACTTCCAGCCCGTCCTGACGCTTGAAGCTGAAGTCCACGCGCCTGACGTTCGCCAGCTCGGGGAACGGGTTCACGTTGTTCGTGAGGTTCACCATCTGGCCGTCGGGCGTCCACAGGTAGCTGTCGGGGTAGAGCTCCTTGCCCTCCCGGCTCACGATCATGCGCGAGAGATCGGGCTCCAGCGCCACCAGCGGCCTGTCCCACGTGTCCTTCGAACCTTCGAACACGCGCGTGCGGGTGGTGTCCGCCAGCGAGAGCCGGTCCACGAACGGCTGGGGACGGAAGTCCGCTGCCAGGCCGTCACCGCGCAGGTAGGCGAACGCTCCGTCGGCAGACATGATCGCGAACGACTCGCCGTTAGGCGTGCGGCCGGTCCAGATGTCGCCGGGGTGCGTGAACACGCTGTCGGGGTGGTGAAAATCCACCACGACGCGCGCCGCGGCCGCGGAATCCGGCTGCAGGCTCCAGTGCACCCATCCCACGCGCCCGCTGCGCGTCACGGCCGCGAACGCGTGCCGGGCATCGTGGCTGAACACCACGTTACGGATCGGATCGCGGCTGCTCGCGATCGCTCGCGCGTCGGACGTGTCGAACGGCGCGGCAAGCAGCATCACCTGGTCCCCGCTGGAACCGTTGCGCCTCAGGTACGTGAGACCCGCGCCGTCGGGACGCCACGCCAGCCCGCGAAGACCCCCCTGCCCTCCGCCGAACCCGCCACCACCGGTCTCGCGAAGCGCACGCTCCGACAGCGTGGCCACGGTGTTGCCGCGACGATCGAGCACCACCGTCTTCTGCGGAAAGCTGCGGTAGCTCGTGATGAACGAGAACGGACGCTCGTAGTATGACGCGAGAATGTGCTGTCCATCCGCGCTCAGCGAGATGGACTCGTACATGCGCGGCTCGCCCAAAGCCGTCGGTGACCGGCCCGAGGCCAGCTCCACCAATTGAGATTTCGTGTAGTACTCGAACAGGTCCGCGTCGTGGTTGTCGCGCAGCAGATTCGGCAGCGTGCGCGACGGCGTCGCGGCCGGCCGCGAGAGGCGCACCGTGGGCGCGTCAGGCACCTGCGATCGCACCGGCTCCGCACCGCGGTTGGCCGGCACCATCAGCGTCAGCAGCGTCCCCTGAGGCGTCCACTGCAGCATCCGCGACGGGCGCAGCGACACCTCGGGATCTATGTTCACGTGCGCCGAGGTCCCGATGGTGGCCATGATTCGCGCGCTGCTCCAGCGCGAGGCGCGTCCCGTGGCAGCGTCCACCGTCCACACCTCCGTGCCGTTCCGCAGGTGCGCCAGGAACGCCACGCGGGCGCCGTCAGGCGACCACACGGGATCGCTCACGAAGCTCCCCTCCGGCAGCTGAACCTCGCGGTAACGCCGCGCCTCCATGTCGTAGATGCGGAGCCCGTTGATCCCGTACGTGTCCAGGTGCCACAGGCGGTCCGTGGCCGGCCGGATCTCCAGCTCCGCCAGCCGATACGTGGGGCGGGACATCAGCTCCAGGGTGGAGAGCTGCGTGGCACGCGGCACCAGGAAGTAGCGCCCGTTCGGCGATGGCGCGTCGAGCACCGCGAAGCTGGCGTCCCGCCTGAAGAACTCGGCAATCGGCTCCGGCGGCTGAACGTAGCGAGCGTCGAACTCGGCGATCGCCACCGAGTCGCCTGCGGCGGAGTCCGATCCCTGCGCCGCCAGCGACGCGGGAAGCGCAAGCAAGAGGGCGGCCGCAAGCGGGAGAAGGCTGCGGCGGTGCTGGCCGAACACGATCATGAGAATCTCCAGGTGTCGCTGGGAGTGAGGTGCCCCAATCTACTTCCAAAGGCGGAACCGGCCATGAGCGGCCGACACCGCCAGCCACCGCGCCGGCGCGAAGCGACGCCGGCCTTCGGAGTCGGCAGGCGTCGGCCGGACCGGTTGCGGCGGACCAGGCACTGCGTAGCTTCGCCGGAATGACCCGTCGCGAGCAGCGGCGGTAAGGGCACCGGCTGGTGGACTGCATCAGGGAAACGCACGAGATGACCTCTATGTTCAGGCGAACCGTGGCCGGGCTGTCCGGCACCCTTCTCCTCGCAGCGTGTTCACTCGTCGGAGGCGCCCCGGGAGCGCCCGGAGCCAGCCCGTCCCGGGAGCGAGCCGCGTCGGCCGCCAGCGCCGGCCAGGCATCCTCGGCCGAGGGTGAGTTCGCGCGCCTGGCAGCCGAGTCGCAGCCAATTCTCGACGGCCGCATCGCACTCCCCGGCCTCCAGGACTCGGTGGCCGTCATTCGCGATCGCTGGGGCGTGCCGCACATCTATGCCGGCAACCTTCATGACCTGTTCTTCGCCCAGGGATTCGTGCAGGCACAGGACCGGCTGTGGCAGATGGAGATGTACCGCCGCACCTACGAGGGTCGACTGGCCGAGATAATGGGCCGGGAGTACGTGGCGCACGACAGGCTGATGCGGCTGATGCGGTATCGCGGTCCGTTCACTGATGAGGAGTGGACCAGCTACCATCCGGAGGGCCGGCGGATCTTCCAGGCGTTTGCCGATGGTGTGAACGCCTACATCGCGCAGGCCGGCGACCGGCTGCCGGTGGAGTTCCGCCTGACGGGCATCCGGCCGCTGCCATGGACTGCGGACATCGCCCTCCTCCGCACGCAGACCGCAATGCCGCTGCCAGACGCGCGACGCGAACTGGAACTCGCCATGAACGTCGCGCGACTGGGCACCGACTCGGCCAACCGTGCGGCGAATCCGTCTCCGTGGCGAGAGCTGAGGGTACCGCAGGGCTTCTCGCCCGAGGCGATAACCCGCGAGGTGCTCGCGGGCCTGGATGGCGCGCGCACCGGCACGGTGCGCCCGCCACTGCTTCCGCAGTACCGCGCGCTGGCGGACGCGCTGCCCAGCGAGAACACCGGCGTGCAGGAGAACTCGCCGGGCAGCAACAACTGGGTGCTCAGCGGCCGCCTCACGACAACGGGGAGCGTGTTCCTTGCGAACGATCCGCATCGCAACGTGTCGAACCCGTCCATCCGCTACATCGTTCACCTGAATGCGCCGGGGTGGAACGTCATCGGGGCCACCGAGGCGCCTCTTCCCGGCGTGGCCATCGGGCACAACGGACGCATTGCGTGGGGCCTCACGATCGTGGGTACGGACCAGTCCGACGTGTACGTGGAACAGCTGAATCCCGGCAACCGCGAACAGGTGCGCTACCGGGATGCCTGGGAAAGCCTCACCGTCAGGCACGACACCATCCGGGTGCGCGACGCCGACCCCGTAGTCGTGAGGCAGCAGTACTCGCGGCACGGGCCCGTGTTCCACGTGGACACCGTGCGCAACCTGGCGTACGCCGTGCGCTCCACCATGCACCTGCCTGGCAGCGCCGGATACGTGAGCGCGCTTCGCTACCATGCGCTGAACGACTGCAGGCAGTTTCTGGAGGCGCAGGCGTACTACCTGGCACCCACCGAGAACATGATGTGCGGCGACGTGCACGGGAACATCGCCTGGCATGCCTCCGGCGCGGCGCCGCGGCGCGAAGGCTGGGACGGCCGCCTGCCGGTTCCCGGAACGGGCGAGTACGAGTGGAATGGCCTGCGAAACGACCACCCCAGGGAGTTCAATCCCGAGCGCGGCTGGATTGCAACCGCCAACCACGACATTCACCCGGAGGGCTTCGACCCGCCGCTCTTCTTCAAGAACGGACCTTCGCGCGGCCGGCAGGACCGCATCGAGCAGGTGCTCTCGAGTGGCAGCCGTTTCTCCATGGAGGACATGATGGCCCTGCAGCACGACGCCTTCTCCTCCCAGGGTGCGCAGGACGTTCCCCTCTTCCGCGGGTGGACGTCCAACGACGCACAGGTGGAGCTGGCGCGTCGCGAGCTTGCCAATTGGGATGCGCAGCACAGGAGGGAGAGCCGCGCTGCCGCCGTCTACTGGTTCCTGTCGCGGAACATGAGCACGGAAGCCCGCGACCCGGCCACGCCGGCAGAGCGTCGTCAGGCGCTGCTGGAAGACGCGATCGGCACCGCACTGGACTCGCTCCGCAACCGCTTCGGCGATGACTCCGCGGAGTGGCGGTGGGGACGGCTGAACACGAGCCAGCTGCCGCATTCGCTGGTGAAGGCGTACGACATTCCGCCTGTGGAACGCCATGGCGGCGCGGGCTTCGTGGCCGCAGTAGGCGCCACCTTCCGCGAGATCATTGATCTTGGCAACCTGGACGCCTCGATGGCGACCAACGCCCCCGGCCAGTCCGCGCGTCCCGGAAGCCCGTTCTACTCGAACCTCGTGGAGAGCTATGGCCGTGGCGAATACTTCCCGCTGGTGTACTCCCGCGACGCGGTGGACAGTGCGGCGGCACACCAACTGCTTCTCCTGCCGGTCAGATGATGAAGGCAGGGAAGAGGGAACAGGGACTAGGGAATAGGGACTGGGGACTGGTGAGCCGCCTCCGCTTCTGTCATCCCGCGCCTCACC
>CAYQAO010000112.1:0-7186 GCA_964415485.1 uncultured Gemmatimonadaceae bacterium | reverse complement strand
GTCATCCCGCGCGAAGCGTCGGGATCTGCTGTCCCTGCACCGAAGCCGGCCACGGCGAAGTGAAAGGAGATCCCGACACTCGCTTCGCTCGTGCGGGATGACAAATGGAGTGAAGCGCGGGATCACACGGGAGAGTGAAGCACCGGTTGACAGGAGAGAGCAGGAAAGGCAGTCCCTCTTCCCTCGACCTTCCTACTGCCTGGCGCCCGAATACAGCCTGTCCAGGCTCCGCTGCGACTCGCCGATTCGCTCCACCTCTATCGCGATTGCCTCCACGGCGAGCCCGATGTCGCGCAGCTGCGCCTGCGTCTCCGCGTCAGGCACGGCCGGAGCGGCCTGACGATTCGCGCGTCGCAGGAAGGCGCGGGCTATCGGGATGCCGAGGGCGAGGAGGACGATGGTCGCGAAGAGGGCCAGCGTCATTACCACGGCGCCCGCCGGAATCTCGGGGATCGGGTTGGGAACCGGAGGGGGAGGAGGGGCTGGCGGAGTCGGCACTTCTGCCTGCGCGATTGCGGTACCCATTCGCGCCCGGGCCTGCTCCACACCCATCTTCAGCCGCTCCGCCATCTCCCTGTGCCGCGCAGCCTGGGCTTCATTGCCGTTCAGCTGCTCCGCCATCGCACGGGCCTCCTCGCGCGCTACGGCCGCCTGCAGCGACGCGATGACTGCCTCCATGGTCTGCTGCTGCAGCTCCTGCATGCGCGCCGAGCTCACGCCGCCCTGCGATTGCGCGCCCGCAGGCGAGATGGAGGCAGCAGCGGCCACGCTCACCGGAATCGCGGTCGTTCTCCAGGCAGCGCTCGCAGCCCTGCCCTCCGTCGTGTAGTCGTTGCTCATCGTGCTGGCCCTGTATGCTGCGTCTTCAAGTCCCGTGATCCTTCTGCCACTACGCCGACTGAAGCCGTTGTGTTTCCGCGCGTCGCGAAGATGCGCCGTGGATCGGCGTGCCAACAGCCAGCCTCGGGCGCGAGACATCGCGACTCACTGAGACTGGACGAAGCTCGCCAGCACCTCCACCAGCTCGGCACTGATGGGCAGCTCCGGCCGTCCATAGCCGCGCTGGGGATCGTCCTGCTCGGGAACCTTCAGCACGTGGTTCATGCCTTCGATGAGCGCCAGTCGCGCCCGCGGGTTGGCGTCCGCCAGGAGGCGTGCGTCCTCCACGGAGATCTGAATGTCCGCGGTTCCCTGCACGATCAGCACCGGAGCTTCGATCCTGGAGACGATCTCGGCCGGATCGTGTGGCAGCCACGAGATGAGATACGGCTGCACGCTCGGCCTGAACAGTGCGGCAAGGAAGGGCGGTGTGTCGTCTACGGTCTCACCGCGCAGCAGTGCTGCGAAGATGGAATCCACCTGCTCCATCATCGGCTCAGGGAGCTGTCGCGCGAGCTGCTCCCTGACGACTACGGCGGCAGGGCGGCCCGCACCGGCAATCGAGACGTAGGCATCCGCCGGCGCCTGATGGTGAGCCAGTGCCAGCACCAGCGCCCCCTCACTGTGACCGGCGAGAACTATGCGGCCCACCCGGGCATCCTCGCGCAGCGTGCGAATCCACTGCGCTGCATCGTCAACCTGCATGTCGAAGCGGAAGTCCTGTTCGGGTATCCTGGAGCCGCTGCTGGCGCCCATTCCGCGCTTGTCATACCTGAACGTGCCGATCCCCCGCTGCACGAGCGAGTCGGCCAGTTGCGCGAAGTAGTTGTCGTTGCCCGCCGCTGACTGTCCGTCGCGCAGCGTTGGCCCCGACCCCACGTGAAGCAGGAGAACCGGCGCAGGTTCGCTACCGCCAGGGAGTACGAGGATCCCCTCCACTGGACCGGTGCTGGTCTGGATGGTGAGAGTGTCTGTCGTGGGCATGGCGATCGTGACGCGCGACGGCGACGGCGACCGCTCGTGAGGCGCGCCGGCAGCGGACGCGCATGCAGCCACCATGCTCGAGGCAGCAAGTAGTATGAGGGCGTTCATGCGAATCTAATGTGGTTCGTTCGGGAAGTCGTCAGGCGCGCAAACTCGCCGCCAGACTCGAGCGCGCCGCACGCAGCCACGCTGCGCACGGCCTGGCGCCCGTCAGGCGTGCCCTCGACCGGCGTCCCCGCCCAGCCGCCGCCACAGCACGTAGGAGTAGGCAGCCGGCACCAGCGCCGACACCAGCACTATCGCCATGAACAGGTAGGTGCTCGTGGGCGCAGGAAGCAGGGCGACCGCGGCAGCAGCGAGGCCGCCGAACATCATCCACTTGCCACCCATGCGGTGGGTCGCACGCCACACCTCGTCGTTCTCCAGCGTCCATGGAGTCCGAATGCCCATCCACCAGTTGGGCTTCAGGCGCGGCATGTAGTTACCCAGCACTGCCAGGGACAGCCCGGTGATCACGAAGATCACGCGCGTTACGTCCATGGGCCATCCGAGCGCAGCACCCAGGAGCGCGAGATGCAGAGCGGCGAGCATGATGATCGCGAAGTTCGCCACCAGCCACCACGTTTCCGAACTCTTCTCCAGGTTCGCCCGGCGGGGACCTATGGTCCACAGGAGGATGAACATCCCCCACATCCCGGCGCCCACAGCCGGCATGATGAACAGCGAGTTTCGTGATCCCCAGCCGTCCACCTCACCGGCCGCATTCCAGTGCGTCGGCACCGTCTCCGGAAGCGAGCTCCAGGCGGCAATGGTGACGGCAAACATCACGGCAATGACGAGTGGTCCTATCCAGCGACGGCTCATGATGGTTTCCCTACTCCGAGGTTGCGCAGAAGGTCGCCTACCAGTTCCTGCACCACGGTGGCGTTGAGCGAATACACGATGGTTCTTCCATGCCGCTCGGCGCTCACCAGCCCCGCATCCTTGAGGGTGGAGAGGTGGTGAGAGATGGTAGCGGCAGTCATCGGAAATCGTTCGGCTATCTCACCCGCGGTCCTGTCGCCCTCCCGAAGGAGACGGACGATCTCCCGACGAGTGGGATCAGCCAGTGCGCGAAGAGTCTTGTCCACGTGATCTATTGTTAGACGGGCGTCTAATATTTGGATACGTGGCCGGAGGCGCAAGGGTTTCAGGTGGAGAGTCGCGGCGGACACGCGCCACCGGCACCCGCCCCCTTATACGGACGCCGAGTCCCTACCTCAGCATCAAGATCGCACCCGCCGGCCCCACCGCCCAGCCGATCCCGTTCTCCGCGAACGCCACCGCCCAGAAGCGCTCGCTGCTCTTCAGCTCCCAGGTGGCGCCGCCGTCGTGGCTCACGGCCAGCCCGCGTGGGTTCACCGCCACCAGCGTCCCCGGATGGGCAGGGCTGGCCGCGGCTCCGTAGACGGCACCGGACAGCGGCGGGGCACCCGCCTGTGTCCAGGTGTCGCCGTCGTCTTCCGACACGGCGATGGGCGCCGGCTCGGCTTCCGCGTTGCCGATGTCGCCGCCGAGTGCATAGAGGACGCCCGCTGTGTCTCGTGCAAGCGCGGCGATCCCCGCGCCTTCGCCCGCCGCGATGGGAACGTCCGACACCGCCCAGGTCATCCCGCCGTCCGACGTCCGCAGCAGCCGCGCGCGCTCGGCGTTCCCGGTGCCGATCCAGCCGTGGCCGTCAGGCGCGGTGAGGACGCAGGTTCCGCTGGCGGCGAAGCCGCCCTCCGCTTCCTGCGCCGGCGGCAGGCTCGATGGGGGTATCCGGTTCCAGCTCCGTCCATCGGCCGATCGCAGCACCACCAGGCTGCCGTCCACCTCGTCGCCGTAGAGGACGCCGGTGCCGTCGCCCCAGAAATCCAGGCAGTCATAGAAGCCGGCCGAATCCGGATTCTGGTGCACGAGGCGCCATGAGCTGCCGCCGTTGGAGGTATGGTAGACGCGGGAGACGTCGCCGGGACCGGCGCTGAGCAGCCATGCCTCACGAGCGCTGGAGGCGTGGACGTCGCGGAACTGCAGCGAGTCCGCGCCTGGCACCACGATGCGCTCCCACGTTCCGCCGCCGTCGGTGGTGCGCAGCACCGTGCCCCGGTGGCCGCTCACCCACACCACGCTCTCGTTCACGACGCTCACCGCTTGCAGCAGGGCGTCGGTGCCACTTTGCTGGGGAGTGAGGGTAATGTTCGCAGGCGTGGTGTCCGCGCTGCGTGTAGCCGGGGTGTCCGGAGTGGCGTTTCCGGTGCAGCCGAGAACGAGGGGAGCGAGGAGGAGGCGGCGGAGGTTCATGAGGGCGAAGGGACTGGGGACACGGGACCGGGGACCAGGAGCTGCTTTCCTGACTGTCATCCCGCGTGAGCGGCGTAGCCGCGAGCGTCGGGATCTACTCTCACGGCGTAGTGGTCGGCATCGGCGCAACGGGCGCAGATCCGCCAATCCTGGCCGAATCCGCTCCCCGCGGCTGACAGATTAGTGCGGAGGCCGGCGATGCCCAACCGCGGGCGTCCGCTTCCGCGCCTGCATGACCTTCAATTCCGCTCGCAGCTCGCCGTCACACAGATCGTGTCGCTCCCTGACCTGAAGCTCCCCGAACTCCCCATTCGCCAGGCCCTGCCCGACCTGCTCCGTGCGCTGCGAAGCGGAACGGCGGCCGTTCTCGTGGCACCGCCCGGCGCGGGGAAGACGACGGTCGTTCCGCTGGCACTTGCGGACGAGCCGTGGGTGAGGGGGCGCCGGATCGTCATGCTCGAACCCCGCCGCCTGGCGGCGAGGGCGGCCGCACGACGCATGGCAGCGCTCCAGGGGGAGCAGCCCGGCCAGACCGTCGGCTACCGCATGCGCCTCGAGACTCGCGTCTCCGCAGCCACACGAATCGAGGTCGTGACCGAGGGCGTGCTCACTCGCATCCTGCAATCAGATGCGGCGCTCGAGGAGTACGCCGCAGTCATCTTCGACGAGTTCCACGAACGCTCGCTCAACGCAGACCTCGGCCTGGCGCTGGTTCAGCAGTCGCGGCAACTGCTTCGTGAGGACCTGCGCGTGGTCGTCATGTCGGCCACGCTGGACGTGGAGCCAGTTGCTGCGCTGCTCTCCCGTCCGGAGAAGCCCGTGCCGGTGGTCAGCAGCGAGGGACGCACACATCCCGTGCAGGTGCGCTGGCGACCGTTGCGCAGCGGGCAACGCGTGGAATCCGCGACTGCAGCTGCCGTTCGTGAGGCACTCGACGCAACCGACGGCGACGTGCTCGTCTTCCTGCCTGGCGCGGCGGAGATTCGTCGGACGGAAAGCATACTCGCGGAGTCCATCTCTACGGATGCCGCACAGCAGGTCGTGCACATTCTCCCGCTTCACGGAAGCCTGCCTGTCGAGATGCAGGACGCGGCCCTGACACCCTCACGTGTGGGCGAGCGCAAGGTGGTGCTCGCCACGTCCATCGCCGAGTCGAGCCTGACGATTGACGGCGTGCGCGCAGTGGTGGACGCCGGACTCGCGCGCATCCCTCGCTTCGACCCGCGCAGCGGCATGACGCGCCTCACGACCGTCCGCGTGTCGAAGGCGGGCGCCGAGCAGCGAAAGGGGCGCGCGGGACGCCAGGCGCCCGGTGTCTGCATTCGACTCTGGGCGGAACACGAGCATGCGGCGCTACAGCCGCACCCGTTGCCGGAGATCATGGAGGCGGACCTCGCTCCGCTCGCGCTGGAGCTGGCAGCGGCCGGCGTACGCCATCCTGGCGAACTCGCGTGGCTGGACTTGCCGCCCGCTGGTGCGCTGTCGCAGGCCCGCGAGCTGCTCCACGAGCTGAATGCCCTGGACGACGACGGCCGCGTCACCCCGCATGGAAGGCGAATGGCCGAGTTGCCGGTGCACCCTCGCATCGCGCACATGCTGCTGGCGTCTCGTGAGGCAGGCACCGGCGCACTCGCAACCGCTTGCGACGTTGCCGCGCTGCTGGGAGAACGCGACGTGCTGCGCGGCGAGGATGGGCCGCCTGACGCGGACCTGAGGCTGCGCCTGGCGCTCGTCTCCGGTGGTGGCGGTCGAGGGTCAGCAGGCGCCAACGTGGATCGCGGCGCACTGGAGCGCGTCAGGTGCCAGTCGAAGGACCTCAGGCGCCGCATGGGCGTTCCGTCGCACGCGCGCGCGAACGATGCCGACGCCGGCAGGGTGCTGGCGCTCGCCTACCCCGATCGCGTCGCGAGACGGAGACGCTCCATGAAGGACGGCGACGGTGCTGGCGGTGGGCAGCGCCGCGGTGAGAGCAGTATGGACGGGAAGGGCTGGCGCTACCTCATGCGCAGCGGCGTGGGCGCCGTGCTGTCCAGCCATTCGTCACTGTCGCGCGAGGAGTGGCTGGCGGTGGCTGAGACGGACGGCCGTCGTCCCGAAGCGCGAATCTATCTCGCAGCGCCGCTGAACGAAGCCGACGTGATTGAACTGTTCGGTGATCAGGTCGTGCACGAAGAGGAGACGGGCTGGGACGACCGCACCGACGCCGTCGTCTCACTCCGACGCGAGCAGCTCGGCGCCATCGTGCTGCGCGAAGTCCCCGTCAGGGATGTGTCCGACGAGCGAATCGCGGAGGCACTTCTCGCCCATCTGCGTACGCACGGAATGGAGAGTCTCCCGTGGACTCCCGCATCGCGCAGGGTGCGCGAGCGCATGGCCTTCGCCGCGTGGCTGGAGCCTGACGACTGGCCGGACGTTTCCGACAGCGCGCTGCTGGACTCGCTCGACGAATGGCTGCTGCCATTCCTGGGCGGCATCCGCAGGCGTGCAGAGTTGGAGCGCGTGGACCTCTCGCAGGCGCTCCTGTCTCGCCTGACGTGGAAGCAGCGTGAGACGCTGGACGAACTGGCGCCCACGCACATCACGCTGCCGTCAGGCAGGCGCGAGCCCGTGGATTACTCGGACCCGGCCGCGCCCGTATTGGCGGTGCGTATTCAGGAGCTCTTCGGCGTGAAGGAGACGCCAGCCGTAGGACGCGGCCGCGTGCCGCTGGTGCTCCACCTCCTCTCCCCCGCGCGCCGGCCGGTGCAGGTTACGCGCGACCTGGCCGGCTTCTGGCGCACGAGCTACCGGGACGTGCGCAAGGAGATGAAGGGACGGTACCCGAAGCACGACTGGCCGGAGGACGGCGGGGAGGCGAAGGGCAGAGCGAAGTAGGGAGTAGAAACGGCTTCGGACTCTGTCATCCCGCGCGAAGCGTCGGGATCTACTTACCCTGCACCGAAGCCGGCCACTACCAGCCGAAAGTAGATCCCGACACTCGCTTCGCTCGTGCGGGATGACA
>CAYQAO010000111.1:0-7245 GCA_964415485.1 uncultured Gemmatimonadaceae bacterium | reverse complement strand
AGCGAGTGTCGGGATCTGCTTTCAACTCGTAGTGGCCGGCTTCGGCGCAGGGCGAGTAGATCCCGACGCTCCGCGCGGGATGACAGGAACCGGGGCAGTCCCTCTTCCCCCTTACCTGCCGCTACGCTCCTTCCGGCACCTCTCCCGCATGCGGCGAGCGAATCACCATCACCGGAACGATCGAGGAACGAAGCACCTTGTCCGCCACGCTGCCGAGTACCAGGCGGGGCATGCCCTGACGCGCGTTGGTGGCGATCGCGATGCCGTGCAGACCGTGCTCCACGGCATAGTCCGCGATCGCCTCCGCCACATGCTGCCTGGCGATCACACCGTAGTCCGCCTTCACGCCGCGCTCCCTCAGCGACTTCACCTGCCCTTCCAGGTATTCCGTGGCGAGCTTCGTCAGGCGCTCCTGCTCCACGTAGTCCGGGTGTGCCTTGGGCACGCGATACGGACGCACGATGGGCGGTACGACCACCCGCAGCAACGTGTACTCCGTGGTCTCCGTGCCGAAGCTGCGGATCGCGGCATCCAGAGCCTGCTCGGCGTAGTGGCTGCCGTCCAGCGTCACCAGGATACGCAGCGCACCATCTTCGGGAGGCGGCGAAGCCTGACCCTCCAGCTCACCGTGCGGACGCGTCAGCAGGAGCGGAACGTGGAGGCGCCTCACGAGCTCCTGCGCCACCGAGCCGAGCCAGAACCTGCTCCAGCCGCCGCGGCCGTGGGTGCACATGACCACGATGTCCGCCTCGGTCTCGCGTACGCGCTGACGAATCGATGCTATCACTTCGCCGTCCATCACCGTACCGGTCGCGTCCACCCCGGCGTCCTTCAGTCGCCTGGCAACGCTGTCCAGGTAGTCCTGGGCCATCCTGAAATCCGTCTCGTCCAGCATCTGCGCGTCGGTGGACGGCGTGTGGATCGTGAGCGGCTCCACGGGAAGGTCGCGAACCATCACGAGCTCCACCGATGCATTGCGTCGGCGCGCAAGGCGACGCGCGATCGGCAGCGCGTCCTCGGCAGAGGGTGAACCATCCAGGGGGACGAGAATCTTGCGCAGCATCAGCGGTGAACCTCCGAGTAGGGGATCCTCATGAATCGCGGCAGCATTACCTGACAATCGATCTATACCCGGACGCAGGCTATCGCCAGAGGCGATCCGGCACGAGGAGGAGCGGACTGGTGGAGAACGGCGGGACGTGCTCTCACCACGCGTTGAATCACACCACCCCGGGCAGGTCTCGCGGCAAACGCAGCGTGAAGGTGGAGCCCTTGCCGGGGGCACTTCTCACCGAGAGCGTGCCTCCGAGCATCTCCGCATACTTGCGGGCTACGCTCAGTCCGATGCCGGTACCACCCACGCGGCGGGTGCGAGACTGTTCCACCTGCCAGAAGGGCTCGAAGATCCGGGGAAGGTTCTGGGCAGAGATGCCGATGCCGGTATCGCTGACCTCCAGAACGACTCCGTCACCATCGCCTCGTACCTGCAGGCTTACGCCTCCCTTCTGCGTGAACTTGCTCGCGTTGGAGAGAAGGTTGCGGAGGATCTGCCGGATCTTGGCGTGGTCCGAGTGGATGACTTCGAGACTCGGCTCCACGCTCCACTCCAGCACGATTCCGCGTTCGGACACCTCGTCTGCGAAGTCGCTCGTCGCCTCACGAGCCAGGGTGCGGAGGTCCACCTCCTCCAGAAGCACCGGGTCCTTGTCCGTCTCGCTCCGGGCGAATGCGAGCGTCTCGTCAATGAGTATCAGCAGGTGTCGAGCGCTGCTGCGCACACGATCCAGCTGGTGCGCCTGCTTCTCGTTGATGGGGCCCGAGATTCCGTCGCCCAGCAGGTCGGAATAGCCGATGATGGCATTCAGCGGGGTGCGAAGCTCGTGCGAGATGGTACCGAGAAACTCCGCCTTGGCAGCATTTGCCTGCTGGGCCGCGCGATACAGCCAGGCCTGTTCGAGAGACACGGCCGTGCGATGCGCCAGCTCTTCCGCGAGCGTACGATCCGATTCGTCGTAATGCCGGCCGGAGTGCGTCCTGCACAGCGAGATCGTTCCGAGCGTGCGGCCCTGGGCGAGAACCGGGACGATGAGCAGATTGGCGCCCGAGGTAGATCGCGAATCGGCCGCTGCGTGTGTCGAAGCGGCAGGCGCGTTGTTCCCGGCGAGCCTGTGCACTGCGGTGCGACCGAGCCGCATGACGCCGGCGAGCATCTCGGTGGGCGGCCACGCTCTGGCGGTGCCGTCGGATTCGGGCTCGGCTCCGGTTCCTGCTGCCGGGCCGGAGTTCCCGTCGGGGGGCGGCGTGGATGCCTCGGCCAGGCGCCGGAGGCGGGCGGAAGGGCGCACCTCGTCAGGCAGGCCCTCGAGCATGTGAATCGCGCACCAGTCGGCCAGGGCGGGCACTGCCACACGCACGACGGCCTCCAGTGTTGCCTGGTAGTCGAGCGTTGATGCGAGCACCGCGCTGGCGTCGGCCAGGAACGCAGCTCGCGTGCGCCCTGCCACTGCCTCACGACGCGCATCGCGCTCCGCCTCGAAGAGACGCGAACGCTCGAGGGCCTGGGCCGCCTGCCTCGACACCGCCAGCGCAAAGGCGCGGTCCTCCTCACTGAACTCGTGAGGCTCCCCGAAGGCTACCGTAAGCGCGCCCACCGCCCGTCCCTCCACCTCCAGCGGAAGCGCCGCCCACGCACGCGCGCCCGTGCCCGAGGGAGCGTCGCCGTCACCGAGCCACAGCGCCTTACGCTCGCGCACCACATCGGCAAGCGGGTATCCGTCCGTGAGCGCGAACGTGCTGCCCTCCACGGGCGCGAGCATCGGGTCCCCGAGAACACGCGTCACCATGATGCTCCCACTGTCTTCCGAGGTAAGCGCCATGACGGAAGTCCGCGCGCGCAGCGCCTCCCGGGCATGCTCCAGCACGACGGACATCACCTCGTCAGGCGTGACGGCCTCGGACAGCGCCGCCGTCACGCGCTGCAGACGCTCGGCATAGCCGCGGGCTTTTCGCTCGGCCTCGTACAATCTGGCGCGCACGATCGCCGACGATGCCCTGGCCGCAAGCAATTCGAGCATTGCGCGATCCTCGGCGCTGTACGAATGCGGCGCATGCGTTCCCGTGTTTATCACGCCAAGCAGTCGCCCATCCGCCATGAGGGGTACCCCAACCACGGACCTGATGCCCTCGGCGAGAAGCGGGCTGTGGGGGTCGAACGTGGACACGTCCTCCACGATCAGCGGCTCATGGGTCTCGGCGATTCGGCCGGCAATGCCGTCCCCGGGCGGAACCATCGGATTCCGACGAGCGTGCTCCGAAAGGCCGACCGACGCACCCAGCCGCAATCTCGATTGCCCCCCGTGCACCTCGGCAAGCATGATGCTGGCGAAGTCGCTCGCCAGCAGTCCGCGAGCGCCTTCCAGTATCGCACGGAGCGTGTCGTCCAGCAGCGGATGCTGCAACACCTGCACGGTGACGTGCGCCAGGTCGCGAAGCCGGGCCGCGCTTTCCTCAGCGCGCTTGCGCGCCTCCAGCTCTGCCAGATACAGGTGCGCCCGATCCACGACAGCACTCGCCCGACGAGACAGCGCCACCGCGACATGCAGGTCCGCCGGCTCGAACACGCGGCTGCCGCACTGCGCCATGCCGAACACGCCTACCACCTCACCGCGAACCACGAGCGGCACGTGCATGAGCGCGTTGAGCTGCAGGTCCTGCAGCGCGAACAGGTGCTCGTCGCTCTGTGCCACGGATTGCTGAAGATCCGCTCCCGTGACGGCGAAAATCTCGGCTTCTCCCGTTCGAAATGCCCTGCCCGCTCCCCACGGATCGTCAACGCGTGACGGAAAGCGATTCAGAAGTTCCCGGGCCGTGGCAACGGTGGCCGCGTCCCGGTGGTGGAACTCGACCGTTCGCAGCAGGCCGGACGTCCGGCAGCAGGGCACCGCGTAGCACGCGCAGTCACAGAGCTCGGGTACGGTGAACTGCACGAGGCGTCGGAGTGCGTCGTCCGTCTCGGGCGTATCCAGCAGCTCGTCGGTCGCGGCGGCCAGGAAGCGAATGCGAGCCAGCTCCTGGTCGCCTGACTCGGGCGTGAACTGATCGCGCGACAATAGGTTGCTGTCGTTCAAGTTGTCGATCGGATACTGCGGACCTGACATCAGCGTCCCCATTTGGCAGGAGCGAGCTTCGCGAGAAGGCGCGACTCGCCCTGCCGGGAGGGCAGGCGCCGATAGCGGAGGCGAATCGAGGCTGAAGCGCGGTTTCAACCGCAGGTTGCGCGCCGCGAGCCGTGCTGGGGAGTCGCGGCTGCCGTGCAACAGGTCACCCCCGGAAGTCAGCCACCTCGGAGGTGGCAGGTTACAGTAGGTAACTGGGCGACCTGGGTGCCCGGATGTTCGCTTGAGGGGTGCGTAAAGCGAACTGAGCACTAGATTAAGCCAGTTGCGCGCCCTGACGACTGGCGCGGCGGAGCGCAGGCTGCCCACCCGCGCACGGCTGCGCCGGGGCGTGTAACAGTGTTGACTCGAGGCAACATCGTGGCGTTACCGCTACGGTGGTGGCTCGTCACCCTAGCGCATTCCGGGCGGGGCTCGGGCTGTCGCGGCCAGCGGAGCCGCCACGCCGCCCCCTCGCACACCCCACCGCTGGTTTCAGATGACCCTGGAAACACCGCGGCCGAGCCGAGTGGCCGGCCCTGGAGCGTTGAACATCGTGCAGGCTGCCGTTCGCGGACGCAGCTGGTACAGTATCGTTCTCCTGGCCTGTGCCCTGGTGATGTTTCTGCCGGCCGGGAACCTGATGGCGCAGCAGGGCATCCCTTCGTCCATGGGAGCCGGCGGGGCCGACATCACCGCCGACCTCCGCGCGCGCATCGCTGCCACCGGCCTGTCGCCGGCGCAGATCCGTGACCGCCTCGCTGCGAGCGGCTATTCGCAGACCATCCTCGACTCGTACCTGTCGGATCGGAGCTCCTACGCCACCGCCGACCCTCTCAACGCGGACGTCTTCGCCGCGGTGCGCGCGCTGGGGATCGCCGAGGACTCGGAGCTTGCGGCGATGCAGCGCGCGGCTGGAATACCGGATTCGGTGCCGCAGATGCTCACCAGGGCAGACTCCATCGCCTGGCTCCGTTCCGTGGACCCGCTTGCCGCAGACTCGCTGCAGGCTATTGCGGACACCACGCCCCGCGTGTTCGGGCTGGACATCTTCCGCAGTGCGACTACCGCGTTCGAGCCGAACCTGGCCGGCCCGGTGGACGCGAACTACAGGCTCGGCCCCGGCGACCGCCTGGTGCTCGTGCTTACGGGCGACATCGAGGCTGCATACGGGCTGGACGTGACGCGTGAGGGATTCGTGGTGGTGCCGCAGGTGGGGCAGATCCACGTGGCGAACCTCACCATGGCGGACGCGGAGCGCCTGTTCAGGCAGCGACTGTCCCGTTCATACAGTGGCATTGGGAGCACCACGCGATTCAGCATCAGCGTGGCCAGCATGCGTTCCAACCAGGTTTTCGTGCTGGGTGACGTTCAGCGACCGGGCAGCTACAGGATCTCTGCGGCGGGAACGGCGCTGACCGCACTGTACGCGGCTGGAGGGCCGTCCGACAACGGGAGCCTGCGCCAGGTGATCGTCCGGCGGGGCGGCAGGACCGTGGACACGCTGGACCTCTACGACTATCTGCTGCAGGGCGATGCGTCTCGCGACCCTCGCCTGGAGAACGGCGACGTGGTGTTCGTACCGGTGCATGGCGCACGCGTGCGAATCGAAGGTGAGGTGATTCGTCCGGGCATCTACGAGCTGCGCCAGGGCGAGACGCTGCGTGACCTGGTGGCATCCGCGGGCGGGTTCACCGCGACGGCGGCGCGCCAGCGACTGCAGGTAGACCGCATACTGCCGCCTGCCCAGCGAGTTCCCGGCGGGCGAGACCGGGTGACGATAGACGTGGCGACCGCCGGCGAGATCAATGGCGGGCCGGTTGACGGCATCCCCGCGATGCCGCTGGAGCCAGGCGATCACGTGAAGGTGCTCACCGTGGTGGAGCGCGTGCGAAATCGCGTGAGCGTGGAAGGACACGTGTGGACCCCGGGGCTGCAGGGCTTCGCGCCCGGAATGACGCTGTCGGACGCGCTTCGTGCCGCGGGCGGACTGCGTCCCGATGCGTACCTGGGTCGCGTGATCGTGAGCCGCCTGCAGCCCGATTCCACGCGCAGGCTGCTGCACGCGCAGGCTGCGGACACGACCGGATCCGTAGTGAACGACCTGAGGCTGCAGGAGGACGACGAGATCCGGGTGTTCTCGCGAGTCGAGTTTCGTCCGGAGAGGCACGTGGTGGTGACCGGCGCGGTGCGCGAGCCCGGGCGTTTCCCCTACCACGAGGGGATGACCCTGCGTGACGTGCTGCTGCTGGCCGGCGGGCTCGAGGAGGGTGCGGACCTTCGTGAGGCGGAGATCGCGCGCCTTCCGGCCACTCGTGAGGGCGGTCGCATAGCTCGAACGATGCGCGTTCAGCTGGACTCCACCTACCTGTTCGACCGCGACCCCGGCGGCAGGTACCTGGGTCCTCCGGGAGTGGGAGTGTCCAGCAACGGAGCGCCGGAAGTCCCCCTGCAGCCCTACGACAACGTGCTCATACTGCGGCAGCCGGACTTCGAGATGCACCACACCGTGTACGTGGGTGGTGAGGTGCAGTTCCCGGGTCGTTATGCACTGACCTCGAAGGCGGATCGCGTGACCGACCTGCTGGATCGCGCAGGCGGCATGACGCCCGAGGGACATGCGGGGAGCGTGACGTTCGTGAGGCAGGGTGCGGGACGGATCGGCATTGACCTGCCTGAGGTGCTGAAGAACGTGAACCACCGTGACAACCTGATCCTGCAGAACGGCGACTCCCTGGTGATTCCCCGCTACAGCCCGGTGGTGATGGTGCGTGGTGCGGTGAACTCGCCGGTGGCGGTTGCGTATCGCGAGGGTGCGCCGCTCGCCTATTACCTGCGTTCGGCGGGTGGCCTCACGCGAATGGCGGACAAGTCCCTGGCTTACGTGAGGCAGGGTAACGGCCAGGTGGAGGCTGTGGTGAAGCGGCGCTTCTGGCCGGACTACAATCCGGTGCCGACGCCGGGATCGACGGTGGTGGTGCCGGAGAAGGATCCGAATTCGGGCCGGGACCTGAAGGAGACCGTGGCGATCGGAGCGCAGGTGTTCGGTGTGCTGGCGACGGTGGCTGCGCTGTTGATGCGGTGAGTGCGG
>CAYQAO010000110.1:0-7280 GCA_964415485.1 uncultured Gemmatimonadaceae bacterium | reverse complement strand
TACTTCGGCAGCGGCCACTTCTCCGCGGGCACCTTCAGTTCCAGCGCGTCGCAGGCGGCTCGCACCTCCTGCATTACCGCGGCACCCTCGTCGGTCAGCACGCGGGCCTGCTGGAACGGCGCGTAGTGCATGTCGTTCACCCTTGCCAGGAGCTCGCGCTCCTTGTCCAGGCCGGCGTGCAGGCGATCTATCATCTCGGAGATCTCGTTTGCCGAGCGGGCGACCGGCGCGGCGTTGATTCCTGCCTGGCTTGCCTTCCATACCGAGTCCGCCAGCTCCGACATGTAGCCGAACGCGGCGGGGAGGACCATGGTGTCGGCAAGCTCCACGAGCATCTCGTGCTCGATGAGCAGGTCCTTCACGTAGCGCTCAACGTGAATGTGGAAGCGCGAATCCAGCTCGGCCTCCGTGAGGATGCCCAGCGAGGTGAACATGTCGCGCGTCTCCGGCTTCATGAGCTCGGTGAGTGCTTCCGGCGTGTGGCGCAGGTTGGGCAGGCCGCGACGCTCGGCTTCCTCCACCCACTCCTGCGAGTAGTTGTTCCCCTCGAAGCGCACGTTGGCCGTCTCGCGGAACACCTCCCTCACGACTGCGAGGGCGGCGTCGTCCGCCCTGCTGCTGCCGTTCATCTTCGCGCGGATGCGCTCCGTGATGTCAGCGATGGCGTGGGCGACGCACGAGTTCAGCAGCATCACGGGGAAGGCCGCGTTCTGCGAACCGCCGACTGCGCGGAACTCGAACTTGGACCCCGTGAACGCGAAGGGAGACGTGCGGTTCCTGTCGGTGTTGTCCTGCGTCACCTGCGGAAGCTTTGCGACTCCCAGGTGCAGCATGGCCTTCGCGGCGTCTGCGCTGTTCTCGCGTCCCTCCGCGAGGTCCTCGATGACCCTCGTGAGGGTGCGTCCCATGAACACGGAGATGATCGCGGGCGGCGCTTCGTTCGCGCCGAGCCTGTGCTCGTTGCCTGACGACGCGATGCCTGCGCGCAACAGGCCTGCGTTGCGGTGCACAGCGAGCAGAACCGCGGCCAGGAACAGCAGGAAGCGCATGTTCTGGTGCGGGGTGTTGCCGGGGTGCAGCAGGTTGAAGCCGTCCAGCTCCGGGTCCTCGGCGCCAATGGCAAGCGACCAGTTGCAGTGCTTGCCGCTGCCGTTGATTCCGGCGAACGGCTTCTCGTGCACGATCGCGTGCAACCCGTGGCGGATGGCGACCTTGCGCAGCGTTGCCATGACGAGCTGGTTGTGGTCCACCGCGACGTCGGTCTCCTGGTAGCGTGGGGCCATCTCGTACTGGCTGGGCGCCACCTCGTTATGCCGCGTCGTTATGGGGACGCCGAGCTTGTACAGCTCGTGCTCCACCTCGGCGATGCACGCCTGGATGCGCTCGGGGATGCCGCCGAAGTAGTGATCCTCCAGCTGCTGCCCGCGCGGCGGCGGAGCGCCGATGAGCGTGCGGTTGGCCATAACGAGGTCCGGGCGCCTGCGCGCTGCCTCACGATCCACCAGGAAGTACTCCTGCTCCACGCCGAGCGTGGTGTACACGCGGTACATCCCCTTGTCGCCGAGCAGTTCGAGGAGGTCCATGGCCTTGCGGGAGAGGACGTCCATGCTGCGGAGCAGCGGCGTCATCTCGTCCAGCGCTTCGCCGTTGTAGCCGATGAAGACGGACGGGATGCACAGCGTGCGCGTGCCGCCCGATTCCATGATGAACGGCGGGCTGGCCGGGTTCCACGCGGTGTAGCCGCGAGCTTCCCAGGTGGCGCGGAGTCCGCCCGAGGGGAAGCTGGACGCGTCAGGCTCGCTCTGGATCAGCTGTTCGGCGGTGAAGCTCTCGAGCGGCTGCCCGTCCTCGCCGAAGTCCAGGAAGGCGTCGTGCTTCTCGGCGGTGAGTCCGTTCTGCGGGTGAAACCAGTGGGTGAAGTGCGTGGCGCCGCGGCTGACGGCCCAGTCACGGATGGCTTCGGCGACGGTGGGGGCGATGTCCAGGTCGAGCATGTGGCCCATGCGGATGCAGGCCAGGAGCTTCTGGTAGACCTTGCGGGGGAGAGCGTCGCGCATTTCGCGGACGCCGAAGGTGTTGAGGCCGAAGTAGACGGAGGTCTGCGGCGGGGCGCCGTTGCGGTCGCTGGAGCGTCGGTCGGGGAGGAGCGGTGCGGCGATCCGGCTTCTGTTGCTTGTCGAGGAGGCGGGCATCGGGGTAGGGCGGGGTCGGGAGGAGGTTCAGCGAGTCAGGGTGCGCTGCATTTCGTGCTCATTCTGCAAAAATAGGCAAGGATTCGGCCAGATGGTAGTCGGAATCTGCATCAGTGTGTGATCCGGTGTGCAGAAACAGCAGATTCCCCGGGGCAGTGTGGCTTGGCGCCCGCTGAATGGTGGCGCTGGTGCAACGATTGGCGGAGCGACGCTGTCGGTTGGCGGACGCGGGGCGCCGGAGTGTGGTCACTCGGGTGCGGGGCTGGCGGGAGGCAGAACCGTGGCCAGATTTCGGGGTATTATCGGTGTTCCGGGCGAGATGTCGTGGCCCGGTGACACAGACAGGATGAGCCCGGAGGGACGGATGAGTGCAGGACAGAATGAGCGCGCCGCGGGTGTCGGCGTGCGGGATGAGGGCAGGGAGATGGTGCGGATATCCGAGGTGGCGCTGCCGACCGGGGTGGACTCGGCGCGGCTGGAGCGTGGGCTGGGGCTGAAGGCGGTGCGCGTGGGGGATGGTCGCTACCACGTGACCGGCGGGGCCCAGGACCACTGGGTGGATCTCTACAGCGAGCGCATTCCGCGGTGTGACTGCGGCGACCATCTCTGGCGCGACGCGGTGTGCAAGCACATGCTGGCGGCGCTGGTGCGGGAGGGGGACGAGCGGGTGGTGCGGGCGATCGGGGAGCTGGTGGAGACGCTGCGGGCGGCTTGACGGCAGGGAAGAGGGAGAACTGCAGGGAAGAGGGAGAAGGGACTGGGGAACAGGAACTGCCTCCCGGGCTGCCATTCCGTGTGAGTGCGCGCCCCCATTTGTCATCCCGCACGAGCGGAGCGAGTGTCGGCATCTACTCTCGGCTCGTAGTGGCCGGCTTCGGCGCAGGGCGAGTAGATCCCGACGCTCGTGGCTGCGCCGCTCACGCGGGATGACAAATGGAGTGAAGCGCGGGATGACGGGTGAAGGGGCGAGCGACTTACTGCGGGATTGCAGCGTGGAGCGCCTGCCGTCTTCGCCGCCTTCTTGAGCCTTGGCTACCGGAACGGTTAGCTTGGCTGGTTCGAGGTGGCATGGCGCCGTAGCCAAGTGGTAAGGCAAGGGTCTGCAAAGATGATGGCCGCGGGCGTCCAGATAGCTTGTCATTCGCGAGGTGCTACACGCGGAACGCGTTGATGTACAACAGGTTAGCATGGGCAGTTTTTTAGGTCGAGGGTCGGGGTAAGTGGTCGTGCAGGCGCCGAATGACAAGCGCGAATGACAAGACCAACTCGGACCAGGCTCGCGGACAGGTCGAGATGTGGTAGGTTTTAGTACGTTTTAGTTCAAGGCGCCGTCGCCAAGTGGTAAGGCTCGAGTCTGCAAAACTCGCATCGCCGGTTCGATTCCGGCCGGCGCCTCTTTAAGGCAGTAACAACGACAACGCAGCAACGATTGAGACAAACGCCCCGTGGCCTGAGCCACGGGGCGTTTGTCCTGCCAACGATCTGCCCTTTCTGCATTGAGTCCTCGAAGGCTGACCAGTACTGGGAAGTCGTTCCAGGTGCACTTGGCGACGGAAGGGGATGCAAGCGCGCTTTAACACCTGCAGGATGGCCTCGTCAGCCAGCACATCACTCTGGATTCTAGTCCGGAAAGATGACCGGCTTCTCGTACGCTTCGTCTCGCGTGTGCCTGCGCTGACTCCTTGGCCGCGGGAGCGGCCAAGCTGTACGTATTCAGCCAGCGGCGGCGCGGGCCTGGGCTCACCCTAAGCCGTTGTCCGTGTTCGACAGCCCGGTTTCGGCTCACCAGATTATCAGCATTCGAATGTGAGCGCCAGAACGGTCACATGTCGCCGCGTGAATGCTAGCAGGACTCGCCGCCCGTCCGGGTGAGCGAAGGTCGAACAGAAAACCGCAACGCCACACCTCCCTCCAGTCTCGGCCCGCCATTCACGCCATACGCCAGCCTCTGAACACTCGCTCCGCCAGCACAAGCCGCTAACTCGCCTACACGAGAAGCGTTGCCAAGGCCAGTCGGCGAGTCCGGAAGCCGAGGACACGAGACGATCTGTCGGCGATGTAAAGTGCCATATCGAAGGCGTATCACGCATTCATCCGAGCGCGGTCGGTCCATCCTTGTCGCCACTAAGATGGCACGAAAATATGGGCCGTGCGATGGCAAAGTTCCTTCGTGGTGGAATTCACGATACGACTAAACCTCTAACGAGTCGGTGTCGTCTATACTGCCAGCGACAACTTGGGATGACGCCCCAAGTGCTGTACGCCTGGCGTCAGGCGGGCTGTGTAAGCGCTTCTGATGATAGGAGCTTGCCAGCATATGCAGGCATCAGTCTCTGGTCTAGGACACGTCCCTCAAGATGTAACAAGCCCCCTTTCTTGACATCCAACTGGAGATAGAGGTCGCTCATGAACCCCACGCGCGCCTGGTTCCTGAAGCCGCTTCGACGCCTGCTCTCGGACTCGGTCAGCGTACATCCGCTTCTCGTGGGGTTAGCGATCGCATCGATCGGCGCACTCTTCACAGCCGACTGGATGCTTCTGCGCTACACCAATCGACTGGAAAGTGCGCTCCAAGAACGAGCTGCCTCATTGGCTCCGACGAAAGGGGTTCAGGTTCCCCCTATGCAGGGTTGGACGACAGCCGGTGAGGTCGTCACTGTGGACTATTCTACCGATCCTCGAAAGACGCTCTTGCTGGTGTTCTCTACGGATTGCGCGCTCGCGGATGCCAACTGGGAATACTGGGAGGCGATGGCAACCCAGATAGACACGAGTCGGTTTCGGCTAGTATACGCAAACATCGCGACCTCTTTTCCTGAGCATTACATCCGGACGCACCACTTTCATCCGGACGCCCTTGTACTCACGAGGGTAGATCCACAAAGCGCGGTTGACTACAGCCTCAGTCTCAGTCCGATGGTGCTGTTGCTAGGTGCCGATGCGACAATTGAGGCCGTCTGGTTGGGGGTGATGAAGGAAGCATCACGGAGGGCAATCGAATCTGCGCTCAGCATTACATTGGCCCAGCCCGGAGCCTAGCCAGCGATTGGAGCCTGGTTGTTCGTCAATGTATCGGGGTCCTGATGCTGTTCAGTGTCAGGACATGATGTCTCACTCATTCCAAGCCGTTTGACGACTTGGGGCAGGAGGTCAAGAAATGCTGAACCGAAGCAACTCGAGCAGTCGCCTCACTCGCTTGGCACTCCTTGGGGCATTTGTTGCCGCCGTAGTCACGGCAACAGGCGCGGCGTTTCAGCAGGTACACGCCAGCCAGACGAGTTGCATCGACTACGTCTGTACTGACAACTCCCAGTGCCGGCGAGTCAGTTGTGATGTTTGCTCAGGAGTCGACTTCCGATGCGGGAAACTTCCACCGGTTGAGCAGTAGTTGAACATGGGGGCGTTGGAGGCGAGGGCGCGTGCGTTGTCAAGTGCGTCCTCGCCTTCCTAGACCCGATCACTCTAAGTAGAGGGTGTTGCCTCGCAGTATAAAGCTCAACGGCAACTCAGCTCTGGATAATCTCGTTGTGCCACGGAGGCGCAGTGAAGGCGCTACCTCCCTCTTTCATGCCTTGGCATGAAGTCAGCGGTCTCTAGCGTACGCATCGCCGCCGCGCCATGATAGAGTCGTGTGCTGGGGGTGTATCCCATCAACATGCGTCGCAGAACGTAGAGCTCAGGGCAAGCGTAAGGGCGCAATTCTAATGGACCAGAACTAGCTTGAGTCTTGGTGCTGCGCATTGGCGCGACGCATCGACTAGTGCGAGTGGTTCCTCGAGAAGCACCAATCCCTTGCACTTCAACCGGCCGGTCCCGCAACGCCCGAGCGAGCGGAGATAGGACTCCTCCTGTAGTTCGCTCCCCATACATCAATGAACAGTACAGAAGATGGAGTATGAAAAGCATTACGTCGCCACTCTGATACTCGCGACTGTAGCATGCACCGGTGACATGGGAGATCGCGCGTCAACTTCATCGGCCAGCGCGTATTCTTCGAGCCATGTCGAAGTGACAAACAACGGCACGCCGCTTTGGGATGAAGAAGCCGCCTGGGGTCTTGAAGAAGACCTTAGGCTCGGCGTAGCTGCGAGTGATGTTTCGGCAGAACAACAGTTCGGAGAGGTCCTGTCGGTCACGTCGGACTCGCGCGGAATGATCTACATCCTCGACGGAATGTCGCAAGAAATTCGCGTCTTCCGTCCTGACGGTGCCTTCTCACACACGATCGGGCGCAGAGGACTAGGCCCCGGCGAATTCTCTGGGGCGCGGTCGTTGAGCATTGGACGAGGAGATACTCTCTGGGTACAGGACGATGGAGCTGGACGCTACTCGGTTTTCTCGCCGGACGGAACATTTCTAAGGAGTCATACGCGAAGAGTTAGAGGACTCCTGCCATCATCCCCGGGGACAATGCTGAACGATGGACGATATCTGGATTGGGCGACTTCTTCTCCAGATGGACCTCTCGGTCCCCGCGTGGTATACCATCCCATTCTGTTCACACCTGCTTCTGAGCACATCGATACGCTTCCTCCGCTTGAGCATACATGGGAAATGCTATTGAGTCATCGGATGCCGAAGTGGCACTATGCTGGCGAGCTTTCGGTCGCGGTGGACCGGAGAGGTAAGGTTTGGTTTGCACGTTCCGACGAATATCGTATCTATAACCGAACTCTCGACGGCGATACCTTACTGGTCTTCACTCTTCCGGCAATGGGCGCGCCGATTGGAGATGCGGATCGCGACTATATCCGAAAGGAATACGCTCATCTGCCATCCCTCCTGTCCGAGTATCTCGACGCGCTACCTGAAACCAAGCCTCTAATACATCGTATCCGCTCTGACGAAGCGGGGCACATTCTCGTGTTCGCTGAGGTGGCTGGAGAAGCCGCAGGGAGCGTAGTTGATGTCTTTAGAGATAGTGGCGAATATCTCGGACGCTTGACTCTCCCCACTCCGGCAGCGCTGGCATCGCGACTCTTGCCCGTGGTGCATGTCACCGCGGACTATCTGTATATACTCATAGTGGATGAGTTGGATGTGCAGTACGTCTCTCGCCTGAAAATTGTTAGACCGATGGAGCGCTAG
>CAYQAO010000109.1:0-7325 GCA_964415485.1 uncultured Gemmatimonadaceae bacterium | reverse complement strand
CCTAGTCCCCAGTCCCATGTCCCCAGTCCCTAGTTTCCGAACACCTGCGAGATCGAGAACGTGATCACCCCGATGAACGCACCCAGCACGTAGCCAAGGTACACGATCAGGTTCAGCTCCTTCTGGGTGACGTTGCGAATGATCTCCTCGATTCGCTGGGTGCTGAACCCGAGCACCTTGCGCTCTACCATGTGCTCGATGTCCATGCGCTGTACGAGCGCAGGCACCTGGGCGTGCAGCCAGTCCCACAGTGCCGGGGCAACGGTGCTCGTGAGGCGCGCGGCGCTGTCCTCGGGAAGCCACCGGCCAGGGCGACCGATGGGGCGGTCCAGCGCACCCTTCAGCGCGCCGCGGGTGGTGTCCGCCACGAGCTGCGCAGTTCGTGGCGCACGGGCGGCGTCGCGTATCCAGCCCACCACGAGGTCGTCTGGCAGCGAGTGCAGGAGCTCGCCCCATGTTCGGCCCTCTGCGCGAAGCAGGATCTCGTTCAGCTTCCCGACAAGGAACTCGCGCGTCTTCTCACTGCGGGCTATCCGAACCACGTAGTCGCCTGCGGCGGTCGTGATCCCCGCGGCCCGCTCGGGCTGAGTGGAGGTGCCGATGATCTCCGCCATCGGCTTGCGGAGGTACGCGATCACCGCGGAGTGAATGGTCCGCGAGATCTCCTCTCGCACCACGGGGTCTTCCAGCAGCGACGCCAGCTGCTCCACGCCGTCTCTCTCGATGGACGCCAGCGCCTTGTCGAACGTGCGCTCCGTAACCACGAGCTTCGCGATCACTCGCTCGTGGAAGCGCAGGTCGTTCACGAAGCGCTGGAAGATGTCGTGCAGCGCCCCCCGCACCCGCTCACGGGCACTCGGCTGCGCGAGGAACTCGCCGAGTCTTGCGACCGCCACCGGGAGGTAGTCGTCTATCGCACCTTCCAGCGTCTCCACGAGCGGAGCCGGAACCTGGTCGAGCAGCGGAGTCTCGGACGCCAGGATGGCGCCGAGGTTTCGATCCAGGTATTCCCGGATGCCGCGCTCCAGTTCGGGCGATTCCGCAACTTCCGCCGCCCACTCCGACACCCTGCCCGTCAGGCGGTCACGGCGCTCCGATGTGAGCACGTCCGCCACCGGTCGCTCGGCAATCTCGGCGCGCGCCCGTACGACGAAGCGTCGGGTAAGCTCCTCGAACTCGTCCCCTTCCACGAACTTCGAGAACGATGCCGATGCGGCGTCACCCACTCCGCCCAGCGCCCGCTCCACCTCGCTGAATACCGCGGGTGGAAGCAGGTCGCGAACCGATCCGCGCTCCACGTCCAGCAGGTCGTGAATCACTTCCTCGATCTTCGCGTCGAACTGCTCCCGGAAGCCGGAGCGCGACAGCTCCGCGGTGACGTCTGCGGGTGTGAGGAGCCGCTCTCCCACCGTGCGGCCGATGGAACGCGCCAGGCGAGCCTTGTTCTTGGGGATTGCGCCATGAAGACGGAAGCGCGGCTCGTACGGATGGAAGAGCATCCATACCGCCACCGCATTCGTGACACCGCCGGCTATGGAGCCGGCGAGCACGTTCACGACGAATTGGACCCAGATGTTATCGAGCGGCACGTGCGTGCAGGATTGTTGGGAGCACCTCGGCCGCCTGTGGCCGAGTGCGGGGCGCCGCGGTAGCGCGACGCCCGCTTTCCAAAGCAACTATCGCGCGACGTCGGCCGGAAGCGATGCCTCCTCGTGCGCGCGCTGGGCGCGCCCTTCACCCTCGCTGGTGCCCACCGGCGGAAGGTCCGCCGGCGCGGCTTCAGGTATCGGAAGCAGTGCAAGCCGCAGGACTTCGTCCATGTTGCTCACGAACGTGAACGCCATGTGCGACTTGACCTCGTCAGGCACGTCCCGAAGGTCCTTCTCGTTCGACTTCGGCAGGATCACCTCGCGGAGGCCGGCACGATATGCCGCAAGCACCTTCTCCTTCACCCCGCCGATCTCGAGGACGCGGCCGCGGAGCGTCACCTCGCCGGTCATCGCGAGGTCGCGACGAACCGGGCGGCGGCTCAGCACGCTCGCGATCGCAAGCGTCACCGCGATGCCGGCACTGGGACCGTCCTTCGGTATCGCTCCCGCGGGGAAGTGAACGTGAATGTCCGTCTCCTTGAACTCGAGCTCGGGTATCTCCAGCGTGCTCGCGCGCGACCTTACGTACGAATAGGCGGCGTCCACGGATTCACGCATCACGTCGCCCAGCTGCCCTGTGACGGTGAGCCTCCCGGTACCGGGCATGCGGAGCGCCTCGATCACGAGCAGGTCGCCGCCGGTGGACGTCCAGGCAAGACCCGTAACCGCACCCACCTCGGGCTCCAGCTCCGCCTCCTCCACGGCGTAGCGCGGTACACCGAGTATCTCCTCCACACGAGCGAGGTCCACGATCCACGCGCCCTCCTCGCCTTCCGCCTTGGCACGCGCACGCTTGCGCATGATGGCAGACAGGTTGCGCTCGAAGTTGCGGAGCCCTGCCTCACGCGAGTAGCGGTTGGAGATGAAGCCCAGCACCTCGTCCGTGAACTGCAGGTCCAGGTCCGTGATGCCGTGCTCCTCCAGCAGGCGCGGAATCATGTAGCGCCACGCGATCTCCACCTTCTCCTCGATCGTGTAGCCCGCGATGCGGATGATCTCCATCCTGTCGCGCAGCGGCGCCGGGATGTCGAAAAGGTTGTTCGCAGTCGCGATGAAGAGGATGGACGAGAGGTCGAACGGCAGGTTGAGGTAGTGATCCACGAACGTCTTGTTCTGCGACGGATCCAGCACCTCGAGCATTGCCGCCGTCGGGTCTCCGGACGGCCCGCCGCTGGACATCTTGTCTATCTCGTCAATCATCAGCACGGGATCGCGCGTCTGCACGCGGCGCAGAGCCTGGATGATGAGTCCCGGCATTGCGCCGACGTACGTGCGGCGGTGCCCGCGCACTTCGGCTTCATCGCGCACGCCGCCCACGGAGATTCGGTAGAACGCGCGTCCGATGCTCGTCGCAATCGCCTCGCCGAGTGACGTCTTGCCCGTTCCCGGCGGTCCGACGAAGCAGAGAATGGGACCGAGCGGGTCGCCGCCGCGAAGCTTGCGAACGGCCAGGTACTCGATGATCCGCTCCTTCGCCTTGTCCAGCCCGTAGTGGCGCTCGTCCAGGGCGCTCTCCACGCGCGACAGCTCGATGTCCTCGTCGCCCGATCGCTGGTTCCACGGCAGCGACAGGATCCAGTCGAGGTAGGTGCGGATCACATGGTATTCGCTGGACGCGGGCGACAGCATGCGCATGCGATCTATCTCGCGCCGCGCCTCCTGCTCCACCTTCTCCGGCAGCTTCGCCTCCTCCATGCGCCGGAGCAGGTCATGTGCGTCCTTTTCGGCGGGGTCGCCTTCGCCGAGTTCCGCCTGGATGGCGCGAAGCTGCTGACGGAGGTAGAACTCGCGCTGGTGCTGCTCGATCTTCACCTCGGTCTGCTTCTTCACGTCCTCCATGACCTGGGCGCGCGCCACCTCGCGCTCCAGGCGTGAGAGGACGAAGCGGATGCGCTGGCTCACGTCCAGCCGCTGCAGCACCTCGTCCTTGTCGGCAATGCGGAAGTTCATGTTCGTGGCGGCCAGATCGGCGAAGCGGCCGGGGTCCGCCACGTTCATGCGCAGGATCTGCGGGATCTCGTCCGGAATGCGGTCAATCATCTGCGCCAGCGTCTCGGCGGCGGAGACGGTGCGATCTATGAGTTCCTCCAGCTCCTCCTCCTCCTCGGGCTGGATCTCCCTCACCGCGGACACGTTGGCGGTGGCGTACGGTTCGGTGTCCACGACGGAGCCGATGCGGATTCGCCGCAGTCCCTGCAGGGTGATCTGGATGGTGTCACCCGGCAGGTTGATGCGCTCGTGCACCCGGGCCGCGACGCCGATCTTGCCCTCGAACTTCGAGTAGTCGAGCGGGTCGTCCAGGTCGCCGCCGGCCACGACCAGCGCCACGATCAGGCCCCCGTCGTCGAAGGAGCGCAGGAGGGTGAGGTTCTCCGGGGCGCCCATCTGCACCGCTATAGTGCCGAGCGGATACACGATGGTGGACCGGAGGGCCATCAACGGGAGAACCGGCGGGAGCTCCGACCGGAGGATTTCATCCTTGCGTTGCGCGCGAGTCATCTAATACGGGCTCGGTTGATTCAGGCGGACGGCGGGTCTACGTTTCAAGGCTATGTTTGACGAGCTCTCAGAGAAACTGGAAGCCACGTTCGCGCGGCTGCGCGGGCGCGGGGTCCTCACCGAGGCGGACATCAAGGAAGGGCTGCGCGAGGTTCGGCGCGTGCTCCTCGAAGCCGATGTCAATTTCCAGCTGACGCGGGAATTCCTGGAGCGCGTGGAGAAGCGTGCGGTCGGCATCGCGACGCTTCGAACGGTCTCTCCCGCACAGCAACTCGTCAAGATAGTTCATGATGAGCTCACCGCGATGCTCGGTGAGCGTCGTGAGGGTCTGAGGGTGAACTCCGTCCCGCCGACCATCGTGATGATGGTTGGGCTGCAGGGATCGGGAAAGACGACCACGGCCGGCAAGCTCGCTCGCAAGCTGAAGGCCGAGGGGCGCGCAACACGTCTGGTCGCGGGTGACGTGTATCGTCCTGCGGCGATTGACCAGCTGGAAACGCTGGGACGCCAGCTCGACATACCGGTCCATTCCGATCGGGGCACGACGGATGTCGTTCGCATAGCGAAGGCGGGGATCGAGGAGGCTCGGCGCGCACGGGATCGCGTGGTGATCCTGGATACCGCCGGCCGTCTGCAGATTGACGACGAGATGATGGAGGAGTTGCGCCGCCTGAAGCAGGAAGTGCGGCCCGACGAGATCCTCCTCGTCGCTGATGGAATGACGGGTCAGGACGCCGTTCGTATCGCCCAGGGCTTCGACGAGGCGCTGGGAGTGACCGGCGTGGTGCTCACGAAGATGGACGGCGACTCCCGCGGGGGTGCCGCGCTCTCCATCTACGGAGTCACGAAGAAGCCGATCAAGTTCATCGGCGTGGGTGAGAAGCTGGACGCCCTGGAGGAGTTCCACCCCGAGCGCATGGCCGGGCGGATCCTGCAGCAGGGCGACGTGCTCACCCTCGTGGAGAAGGCTCAGGCAGCCTTCGACGAGGCCGAGACGAAGCGGCTCGAGAAGAAGGTGAGGAAGCAGGGGATGGACCTGGAGGACTTCCTCACCGCAATGAAGCAGATGTCCAAGCTGGGCCCGCTGGAGGGTCTGTTGAAGATGCTGCCCGGCGTCAACTCGAAGATGCTGAAGCAGGCGAATCTGGACCCGAAGCGGATGAAGCACGTGGAGGCGATCATCCTCAGCATGACGCCTGCGGAGCGGAAGTCGCCCGGCATCATAAACGGCGCTCGCCGGCTTCGCATCGCGAAGGGGAGCGGTCGTCCCGTGCAGGAGGTGAATCGTCTTCTGGATCAGTTCAAGGGGATGCAGAAGATGATGAAGAAGGCAGCTGGTGGCGGAATGCGAATGCCGCCTGGAATGCCGCCCGGAATGTTCAGGTAGGGCGGCAGGAAGTGCCCGGCGCGGATCGGACCGTCCGATTGCGCGAGGAGCCGGGAAGTGGGAAACACACTCAGTCAGTTGAGGAAACGATGGTTCGAATTCGACTCCGCCGTATCGGCCGGAAGAAGGCTCCCGTGTACCGCATCGTGGTCGCGGACTCGCGCAGCCCGCGCGACGGGAAGTTCATCGAAGTGATCGGGCAGTACGATCCCCGCGCGAGCGAGGGTGGACTCAACGTACAGACCGATCGGGCACTCTACTGGCTGAGCGTGGGTGCGCAGCCTTCGGACACTGCCCGCTCCCTCCTGCGCCGCGCCGGCGTTCTGAAGCAGCGTCATGAGCAGCGCCTCGCGGCGAAGCTCACCGCCGCAGCCGTTCCGCTCGCGGAGCGCCCGGAGGAAGCTCAGGCCGAGGCGGAAGCCTGACGTGACGGAGCCTCACGACCTGCTGGTCGTGGGCCGCGTCCGGAATGCGCATGGACTCCGCGGCGAACTCGCCGTGGAGATCCTCACGGACGAGCCGGACGCGGTCTTCGCGTCCGGCCGTCGTCTTTTCGGGGGCACCGTTGACCCGGTGAACCTGAAGGGCGGCGAGGTGCACGTGGTGCGTACCTCCCCGTTCAAGGGCGGGCTCATAGTGTCGTTCCAGGAGATCACCGACCGTACCTCGGCAGAGGCATGGCGTCACCTGTACCTGCTGGCGCCCGCGAACGAGCTGTCACCCCTCGAGGATGGCGAGGTCTACCTGCACGAGCTCCCCGGAATGCGGGTGGAGCTGGAGGACGGCAGCCTGGTGGGTACGGTGAAGGATACGTACGAGCTGCCGCAGGGCGTGGTGATGGATGTGCGCCGCGAGAAGGGTACGGTGATGATCCCGTTCAACGAGGAGATCGTGACGCGGGTGGATCGTGAGGCGCGGCTGGTGGTGGTGGCGCCGCCGGACGGGCTGCTGGACTGATATATGGACGACACGGAAGGCGGACGCTCGAGCGCGCCTGACGACGGCGCGAGGGCGCAGTCGGAAGCCGGCAGCGAGCCTGGCCTGGCTTCGGGCGATGTCGCCGGCGACGAGGAGCGCCGGGACGCCATTCCGCGCGAGAAGCCGCTCGTCATCAACATCGTCACGATCTTCCCGCAGTTCTTCACCACGCCGCTCGACATCAGCATACCACAGCGAGCGCGGGCTGCAGGAAGCGTGGTCTACAACGTGGTGGACCTTCGCGACTTCACGCACGACCGCCACCGCACGGTAGACGACTACCCCTTCGGCGGCGGTCCCGGGATGGTGATGAAGCCGGGGCCGTTCTTCGAGGCCGTGGAGGCGCTCGGCGCGAAGGCCCCGATCGTGCTGCTGTCTCCGAGGGGCAAGGTGTTCCGGCAGGAGGACGCGATCCGCTACGCCAGTGGAGACGAGCTCACGCTCCTGTGCGGTCACTACAAGGACGTGGACCAGCGCGTCGCCGACCACCTGGCCACCGAAGAGTTGTCGCTGGGAGAGTTCGTGCTCAGCGGCGGCGAGCCTGCGGCGTTGTGCGTGGTGGATGCGGTGGTGCGTCTGCTGCCCGGAGCGATGAGCGACCTGGAGAGCGCCCGCACGGACTCGTTCTGGGGCCGTGGCGTGAGTGCGCCGAGCTATACGCGACCGGCGAACTACCGGGGGCTGGAGGTGCCGCCGGTGCTGCTGTCCGGCGATCACAAGAAGATTGCGGAGTGGAGGAAGTCCAGGGAGGAGGGGGGAGGGAACGGCGGTTAGAGGCTAGGGAATAGGGAATAGGGAATAGGGAATAGGGA
>CAYQAO010000108.1:2912-7543 GCA_964415485.1 uncultured Gemmatimonadaceae bacterium | reverse complement strand
CCGATACTCCCCCGGCGTCCACCCCGTCGCCCGCTTGAACGCACGCGTGAAGTGCGCCTGGTCCGCGTAGCCCGCCTCCAGCGCAATCTCCACCAGCGACGCATCGCTGTGCGCCACCGCGTGCGTCGCGCGCTCCAGCCGCAGACGTCTCAGGTACTCACCCGGCGGACAGCCGTACGCACGCCTGAAGGCCCTCGTCAGGGTCGCGGGGTGCACGCCCGCCTCCTCCGCCAGCACCTGCAGGGACACCAGCGGCACGCTCTGCTCGTGCAGGCGCTCGCGAACCATCCTCAGCCAGCCCGGCACGGAGGTAGCCGTGCCTGACGAACCGGCGTGCGCCTGCCGCACGAGTCCGGCGATCAGCTCCAGCACCAGGCCCTCGAGGGCGAGCGGTGCCGCCGCGTCCCTCGCATCCAGTTCCCGCCAGATCCTGCGAGCGATGAAGGCCAGCTCGCCGCCATTCACGTGCACCAGGCTGTCCAGCACACGCTCTATCGGACGGGACCTCGCATACACCTGAGGCTGAACCTCAACCATCAGCCCCAGCGTCTCCGCTTCACCGAAACGGTTCCAGTGCGGCTCCCCTGCCGGCGTCACCTTCACCGTTGCCGTGGAGCATTCCAGCGCGTGGCCGCGCCAGTACTCGGTGAACGCGCCGTTCATCACGCAGCACACGGTGGCGGCGTCGTGCGTATGCCACGGCATGACGCTGCCGCCCGAGTGCGAGCTCGCGAAGACCGCGAGTCCCGGAAGGTGCGCGGAGCTGATTGGCGTCACGGCAGTTGATGAGCTCGATGTCCGGCACGCCGATGCGAACGTGCCGTTCAGCTGGCGACGTCGTGAGGGCCGCCGAACGCGAACCGATGCAAGAGGAGGGCAACTTCGCTCGCGCCGTTCAAGACACGACGCGCCCCTCCATCGCATATGTCGGCCGATCGTACCTCGCGACTCCTCACTGGTACCTCGGCACGAG
Organism: uncultured Gemmatimonadaceae bacterium; assembly: GCA_964415485.1. Taxonomy (GTDB): domain Bacteria; phylum Gemmatimonadota; class Gemmatimonadetes; order Gemmatimonadales; family Gemmatimonadaceae; genus JBBQHX01. The sequence continues at coordinate 6,570 of CAYQAO010000108.1, read as the reverse complement.
CCTGCGGTTCCGGTGCGGGCGCGACTCGCAGCGTCCACCACCATCACGAGCGGAGCAGTGCGCATGCCAATCCTCATGTCAGGCCGAAGCGAACACGACCACACGCCGGTTGAAACTCGCCAACTCGAGCGCCCGCGAACAGCGCTGCGCCTCACGGCGCTCATCTCCGTCCTCGCGCTTGCCTCACTCTCGTTCTCCGCCTGCAGCGACGACGATGACGATCCCACCCCACCGGCCAGCACGGGCACCGTGTCCGGCACGGTGATGGCAAGCGGCGTCGGCGTGGAGAACGCCGAGGTGGAGATCGTCGGCAGCGTCACCCGAACGGCCACCACGAACAGCTCCGGCGCCTATCAGCTGGCTGCGGTTCCGGTCGGGGACTACACCGTTACCGTCACGCTGCCCGAAGGCTTCACGCTGGCCGCCGGACAGTCGGAGTCGCAGATGGTCACGGTGAGCAACGGCCAGACCTCCACCGTGAGCTGGCTCGCGGAGGGAGACGCGACCACGCGCGTGGTGATCCTCAACGCCAACTCGTTCGTGCCGGACGAGCTGACCATACCTGCAGGCACCACCGTGAGGTGGGAGGTGGACGTGGGCTCGCACACGGTCACGCCTGACGACGACTCCCAGTCGGGCGCATGGGACGGCACCGGCACGCTCAACCCTGACGACACGTTCGAGTTCACGTTCGCGCAGGCGGGTCAGGCCTACGACTATCACTGCGTCTTCCACCGCGCCACCGGCATGACCGGGCGCATAGTGGTGGAGTGATGCGCCCGGTGATGCTCATCCTGGTCGCTGCGGCGATCGCATCGGCAGCCCCCGCGTCCGCCGCGGGGGCACAGTCCCTCCTGGACCGCACGCCTAACGTGGCGGGCACGTGGACGCTGCCCCGCTGGTCGCCGCTCTTCGTCTTCACCCACCGCTTCGAGTTCATCGCCGGAGGCGACGAGCTAATAAACATCCCCACGCTCCAGCTCGCGCTCGGACTGCCCGCACCGCGCTCGTTCGGCATCTCCGCCGGCCTGGACTACACCTCGAACAGCGAGAGCGTCCCCTCGCTCGCGGGCGGCAACGAGACGCAATGGTGGCTGCGCGTCTCCCTGCCGCGCACCGGGCGGCTGCAGTACTCCCTCACCGGCGCGTACAACACCGCCGCCGAGAGCCTCGATGGCGCCGCCGGCGTGCAGGCCGACCTCGGCCGCCTGACGATGGTGGCCGAGGCGCGCGGATTCACCGAGCGCTTCGGAGACGGAAGCGGTGGGGCGGCGGCCGTCGGCGCCAGCCTGCGCATCACGCGGTACCTCGCCATTCAGGGAGACATCGGAAGCGCCTTCACGGACGACGTTGGCGATCCGTGGAGCGCAGGCCTGGCGGTGGCCATCCCGGGCTCACCCCACACCTTCACCCTGCACGCAACCAACGCCGGCGCCACCACGCTGCAGGGAGTGTCCCGCGAGAAGGTGCTGGGCCCCGGGGACGTACGCTACGGCTTCGTGTTCACCGTGCCGTTCGGCGGCGCCGAGCGGTGGCGCAGGGTGGTGAGGGGCGATCCGAAGCTTCCCTCCACGCTCACGGCCGAACGAAAGGACACCGCCACCGTGTCCATCAAGGACCTGTCGTTCGCGCCGGCCGAACTCCGCATAAAGGCGGGAACGGTAGTGGAGTGGCGCAACGACGACCCGGTGGTGCACACGGTGACCGCGAACGACCGCAGCTGGAACTCGGGCTTCATGCAGTCGGGACAGCGCTGGTCGCGCACGTTCGGCCAGCCGGGGCGCTACGAGTACCATTGCGAGCCGCATCCGCAGATGAAGGCAACGGTCATCGTGGAGTAGACGGCAGGAACGAAGGGACTCGGGACAAGGGACTCGGTACTAGTGACTGCCCTGGATTCTGTCATCCCGCATTCGCGTAGCGAATGCTGGGATCTACTCACCCTGCACCGAGGCCGGCCACTACGCGAGGAGAGTAGATCCCAGCACTCGCTGCGCTCGTGCGGGATGAGAAATGGAGTGAAGCGCGGGATGACAGCCCGAGGGGCAGTTCACTAGTCCCTAGACTAGTCCCTCTTCCCTATCGGCATTCCCGCAGTTCCCGCGCTCGCTCCGCTTGCTATACATTCCCCGAATGGCGAACAACCTGCTCCGCCCGGTCGCGGTCGCCGCAGCACTGCTCGCGGCCGGGCTCATCGCATGTGACAGCACCAACGACCCTCCGCCGGCAGACACCACCGCCGGTGCCAGCGAGCCGCCCAGGCTCCTCAACGAGGTACTCCCGGTAGCGTACCCGGGAACCCTCTGGGCCCGCGGCGTGGGGGGCGAGGTCACCCTCCGGCTCTTCGTGGACAGCACCGGCGCCGTGATCTCCGACTCCACCCGCGTGGAAACCTCCTCCGGCGAGCCGCAGCTCGACTCAGCAGCCCTGCGCGGCGTTCCGGAGATGCGCTTCTCGCCGGCCCTCATCCGCGGGCGACCCGTGAGCTCCGCACTCCTCGTCCCGGTGCTCTTCAACCGCGACGTACCAGACAGCGACGACTCGGCCGCCGACAGCGCCAGCACTCCCTCGGGCTGAGTCCCCGCCTCACGAACGGCCTCGCCGTCCTTCCAGGAATGGACATGTCCAACGTCATCGCACCCGACACGGCCGACCCGGCCTCCCAGGCGAGGCACCGCCACCCTTACGAGAACGTCCTCCAGACCATCGGCTGGACGCCGCTCATCCGCCTGAACGCGGTGAGCAGGGGCATCGTCACCCCCATCTACGCGAAGGCGGACTTCTTCAATCCCGGCGGCTCCGTGAAGGACCGCATCGGCCTTCCGATCATCGAGGCCGCCGAGCGCTCGGGTGCGCTGCAGCCGGGCGGAACCATCGTGGAGGGCACCAGCGGCAACACCGGCGTGGGCCTCGCCATGGCGGCCGCGATCAAGGGCTACCGATGCATCTTCACCATGCCGGACAAGATGTCCCAGGAGAAGGTGCGCCTGCTCAAGGCGTTCGGCGCCGAGGTGATCATCACGCCCACCGCCGTGCCGCCGGACCATCCGGACAGCTACGTCATGAAGGCTCGGCGCATCGCACAGGAGACGCCCAACTCCGTTCTCGCCGACCAGTTCTACAATCAGGCGAACCCCGATGCGCACTACGCCACCACGGGCCCCGAGATCTGGGAGCAGACCGAAGGACGCATAACGCACTTCGTGGCGGGCGCCGGCACCGGCGGCACCATCACAGGCGTGGGACGCTACCTGAAGGAGAAGAACCCGCGCATCCAGATAATCGCCGCGGACCCGGTGGGCTCCATCCTCGCCGAGCACTGGCGCACCAACGGGGAGCAGGTGTCCGAGGGTCGTCCGTACAAGGTGGAGGGCGTGGGGCAGGACAAGATCCCCGGAACGCTGGACATGTCGCTGATGGACGACTTCATCACCATCACCGACCGCGACGCCTTCCACATGGCGCGCCGCCTCACGAGGGAGGAGGGGCTGTTCGTGGGCGGCTCGTCAGGCCTCATAACGCAGGCCGCGCTCATGGTCGCCAGGCGCGTGAACGACCCGTCTGCCATGGTCGTCACCTTCCTCTGCGACACCGGCGAGCGCTACCTCTCCAAGCTCTACAGCGACGAGTGGATGCGCGAGAACCAGATGCTCGACAC
>CAYQAO010000108.1:0-2812 GCA_964415485.1 uncultured Gemmatimonadaceae bacterium | reverse complement strand
CCCTTCCCGTCGGTGGACGTGCAGCTTCCGGCCGAGCAGGTGATGGGCCTCCTGACGAAGCGCAACAGGGCGGTGCTGGTGCGCGACGGCAAGGCACTCAAGGGCATCATCACGCGTGCCGACATGATCCACCACCTCATGGCTCGCTGACGTTCGCGCGAGCGCGACCGCCTCACGCAGCCTCCCTCTTCCCCGGCGCCTCACGACTGCCTGATGTACATAACCGTCCTCCTGGGTGGACTCTCCTCCGAGCGCGACGTGTCCCTCGCATCGGGACTCCGCGTGGCTGCAGCGCTTCGCGAATGCGGACACCGCGTGCTCTGCGTGGACACGGCGCACGGCGAGCTCACGGAAGCCGAGGAGGCGGCGATGCTCGCGGGCGGACCCGTGAAGCGTGTGCCGCCTGAGGTCGCGAGCCGCGCAAGGGATTCACGTACGGCACTCGCCGCCGCGGTGGAGCCGCTTCGCGCGGTGGGCGAGTGTGACGTCGCCTTCCTCGCGCTGCACGGAGGAACGGGCGAAGACGGCACCATCCAGGCCCTGCTCGACCTCACCGGCGTACCCTACACCGGCAGCGGCGTACTCGGCAGCGCGCTCGCGATGGACAAGGACCTGAGCAAGCGAATCTTCCGCGACGCCGGCGTTCCCACCGCGGACTGGCTGATGGCGCCGGCGACTTGGGAAGAAGTCGCGCCGCTCGGCACGCCGCTGGTGGTGAAGCCGTCCAAGCAGGGCTCCACCGTGGGCCTCTCGCTCGTGAGGCAGCAGGACGAGTACGAACCCGCGGTGGCCGAGGCCTTCAGGCATGACGACGAGGTGATGCTGGAGGCCTTCGTACCGGGACGCGAGCTCACTGTCTCCGTACTCGGCGGCGACGTGCTGCCGGTGGGCGAGATCATCCCCGAGAAGGAGCTGTACGACTACGAGTGCAAGTACACCCCGGGAATGGCGCGCGAGATCTTTCCCGCGGACCTGCCGGCGCACGTGGCGAAGGAGGCGCAGGACCTGGCGCTGCGTGCGTTCCGGGCGCTGAAGCTGGAGGGGTGTGCGCGGATAGACTTCCGCATGACGGAGGGCGAGGAGCTCTACTGCCTGGAGGCGAACACGCTGCCGGGGCTCACGGGTACGAGCCTGGTGCCGCAGGCAGCGGCGGCGGCCGGGATTTCGTTTCCGGAGCTGTGCGAGCGCATCGCCCTGCTGGCGATCGAGCGCGGGCCGGGTCGGAAGTACGACTGACTGCTGGCTGCGAGTCGCCGGCCAGGCGCGAGTCGGAAAACGTCGCCCGCGGTTCGCCGGCGCGCGCGAGTGCCAGGTGAAAATTGGGGCCGGCGCACTGCGCGGACTCACTGGCGAAGACGCTTTCCGCGTGCGAACATGCAATGAGAGCCGTCGCGCCGGCTCGAGAGAGTCTCGCCGGCCGCGGAGCGCATGCGATGCTGCATGATCGCCCGCCGCGTCGTCCCTGGTAGCAGCCTGCCGATGGGACATGGCAGTGCCTTCGGGCGACGGCACGATGCTTGTGGTGGAACGGGCCTGCCAGGCTGCAGAGCAGGATCCGGAACACCCATGCATGCCGGGCGCTAGTATCAGTGTACCCGCCCGAAGCCGCCGATCGCCGAGTCGCAGATGTCGCTTGCCGAGCACACCGAGATCAATGACAGCCGCCTGACGCCCGCAGTGCGCTGGCTGATGACAGCAAGTGCGGTCGTGGCTTTCCTGCAGCTGGTGGTCGTTCGGGAACCGAGCCCCGTTGAGTGGCTGGGCTTCTCGCTGCAGACCTTCGAGGGGCGGTGGTGGACGCCTTTCACCTACCCCTTCGTGCACGGCAGCCTGTGGCTGCTGGCGCTTAACCTGTATGCACTTGCGCTGTTCGGCCCGCGCGTGGAGATGGAGACGAGCAGCGGCGAGCTGGCGCGCTACTTCGTGCTGTGCGGCCTGGGCGGCCTGCTCGCCCAGGTGCTCTTCTTCCGCGAGAGCCTGCTGATCGGCGGCTCCGCCGCGGTGTTCGGAGTGATGCTCGCGTACGCCCGCCGCTGGCCGGACGACGTGATGTTCCTGTTCGCGGTGGTGCCCGTTCGTGCCCGCTGGCTGGCGGCCGGGATGGTAGGTGCCAGCGTGGTGATCGGCCTGGGCAGCGAGGCGACGGTGAGTGGCGGCATCGAGACAGGAGGTGTGGCGCACCTGGCACACCTTGGAGGCCTGGTGGCCGGCTGGCTCTACCTCCGGGTGTTCACGTACGAGGAGGGTGCGAGCCTGCGTCCGCAGATCGCCGCGCAGCCCGACTACCCGGACGAGACTCCTCGCGCGATCCCCCGCGCCCCGCTGCGTCCGCGCGAGCGCCACGAGGACCAGGTGGACGAGATCGTTGCGCGGAGCAAGGCAGCGGTGGCGAGGAAAAGAACGCAGTCGCCTGCCGTTGCACCGGCTCCCCCTGAGCGACCGTCGCCCGAGCTGGATCGTCTGCTGGACAAGATCAGCCGTGAGGGGATGGAGAGCCTGAGTGCGGAGGAGCGGAAGCTGCTCGAGGAGGTGTCGAGGCGGTTGAGGGGAGACGAGGCGGAGTAACTCTGGTCTGCTTGCTCGCTTGGTCCGCTGGTCCTGGTTGGTGGCGTCGCTGGCGGGGTCGGGATGTGGGCGGGTTCGGACCTGGGTCACAGATTTCTTGTGATTTTGTGGCGGTCCGGGTATGGACGACGACGCTTCCGGGCGGTATGGTAAGAAAGGAGCCGGTGCGCGTAGCGCCGGTCGGACACCGTCGCGAAGAACGGCGTGACGGTATCCCGCCCCCCAGTCGGAAGGCTGGGGGGCTCTC
>CAYQAO010000107.1:0-7614 GCA_964415485.1 uncultured Gemmatimonadaceae bacterium | reverse complement strand
AGAGTTCCTCCCCATGACGTTATGTCAGCATCTTCTCCCTCCCCTCCTGGTGCTCCATCTCTACCCAGAGAGTACAGGTCGTAGCTGTCCGGGTTAATTCGGCCGGGTGACTCGTAGCGGTAGGCTCGTCCCCATGGATCCACGGGAATAAGTCGAGTGAGGTACGGTCCTCGCCATGCGTGCCTGAGCGATGGGTCGGCCGCGATCGCTTGAGGCAGCGAGCGTAAGGCGGCCAGGCCTTGCTCCGTCGTCGGATAGCTATGGAGATCCATCCGGTACTGAGATAGAGCCAACGCAAAGATATCAATTTGGCTCTGTGCGGCAGCAGATTTGGCATCGGAAACGTGTCGGAAGACAGCCGGCGCCACCACCGCAGTAAGTGTGGCAATAATGGCGATGGCTACAATCAACTCGATGAGGGTGAAGCCCCTCCGGAATTGTTTCACTCCGGACTCACGTCTGCAGTACACGAACTACCTCCTGAAGCGTGGTTACGCCCATGGTTGCCTTGCTCCAGGCATCCAGCTGCATCGGACTGCGTCCGGCATGATCAGCCAGCCGCCGGAGCTCATGGTGCGAGGCGCCGCGCGCGATCGCTTCCTTCATTGTGTCGTCGATAACAAGCAGCTCAAAAAGGCCGGTACGTCCTCGGTAGCCGGTTTCTCGACACACCGGACAACCGGCCCCGCTTACCAGATGGTGCATCGCCTCCGATATCTGATCCAATGTCACACCAAGAACTCGTGATGCAAGTGACGCCAATTCTGACGACGGAGGATGCTGAGACCTGCAGGATAGGCAGGTACGGCGAACAAGCCTTTGAGACAGGACGCATTCAAGCGTTGCTGCGATGAGGTAGGGGGGAATCCCTAGGTCCATGAGTCTTGGCATGGCACCGATCGCATCATTGGTGTGCAGCGTGGCGAATACCATGTGGCCTGTCATCGCAGCCTGAACGGCGATCTCTGCCGTCTCGCGGTCCCTCAACTCACCAATCATCAGAACGTCGGGGTCCTGACGTAGGATGGAGCGCAGAGCGACAGCGAACGAGACGCCCAGCTGGGCATTCACAGGAACCTGGGTGACGTTGCTCAACTGGTACTCGACGGGGTCTTCAACCGTTATCAGCTTCTCGGAAGTCGCGTCTCGCTGTTGCAGGCATGAGTAAAGAGTGGTGGTCTTACCCGACCCGGTTGGTCCGGTGACCAGGAATAGCCCATAAGGCCGGGCGGCTAGCCGCTCAACGCGCTTCAGTATCGCGGGCGCCATCCCAAGCTCGGACAAGTCCGTCGGTCGTCCTCCGCCGTCCAGGAGCCGAAGGACAACACTCTCTCCGAAGGCGGTCGGAACAGTCGAGACTCGGAGGTCGAGTTCCTGCTTCTCGAGGCGGACGCGAATACGGCCGTCCTGTGGACGCCGTCGCTCAGCGACATCGAGCTCCGCGAGGAGCTTGATTCGGGAGACCACTCCCGTAGCCAGAGATTCGATTGGCTCCGGCGCGGGCACCAGCACTCCATCGATTCTGAAGCGCGCCCTCAGGCCGTCCGGTGTTGCATCGAGATGAACATCGCTCGCTGACGTGTCGTATGCGTCCCGAATGAGGAGATTGACGAAGCGTACAACTGGGGCCTGACTCGCCAGGTCCCTAACGTCCATCGAATCGTCATAGGCGGCGGCGCGCGAACGTGAAAGCTCGATCGCACGATCTGACCCGGTACAAAGGCGCTCGATGAGTGCTTCCACGGTCGCCCAATCAGTCTGCGATATCTCGACAGGACGACCGTAGGCCACCGAGATGTCGCCGATACTCCCGGCCAACAGTGAGTCGTCAGTTGCTGCCACCAGCAGCCGGGAAGGGTTTGTTCCGAAGCCCATCGGGCAGACACGGTGATGACGGAGGAACTCTCTCGTGAGGCCGTCCGCCAAGGGAGGCAACGGCGCGAGTGGATCAGTCTTGTCGATATGGGAGGACTCCATCTGTCATGCTCCTTGCCGATGCCGCTGAGAGGCACCGTTCGCAGACTATCCGGTGGCAGAACTCCAGGGGTGATCTGCCGACACACATCGCTACGATGTGGATGCGCAGTACGGAGCGCAAGGACGGTCATCGAACTGGCCAGGTGTGGTGCATGCCTCCGATTGAGCGTGCGGCGTTTTGGCACAAAAGTGCCCCTTTACTGGCACAAAATGGCCTCTTGCGCGGTTCCGTGCGCGGGTTATTGTAGCGCCTCACGTGTGCAGTCAGGCGTTGAATCAGCAGCGGCAACATCAGTCTTCGTTCCTTACGGAGAGGCCTAATGTCAAGGATGCTCCAGATGTGCAGTTGCGTGCGCAACGCTCCGCGCTCAATAGCGATCACGACGTTCGCTCTTCCGCTGCTTCTCGCGGCCGGAAGTACCAGGGTGGAAGCTCAGGCCCCTGACAGGTTGCCACGTGCGACGTTGGAGCGGGCCGCGCGTGAGGCTACTGGCGGCCTGGGGCTCTCGCCTGCCCAACGTGAGGCATGGGCGAGGCTAAGCGCGGAGGCACGGGAGCGCCGGACGACGGTCCTCAAAGGCGCGGGGATCTCACCAGGCGATTCAGGCTCGGTCCGAAAGACGCCTCTGCCGCTGGCAGCGGTAGCCGAGCTTCGGGCCATCACAGAATGGCATCACTCCCAGGTGCTGGAGCTGCTTAACGAGGAGCAGCGCAGAGCATGGCTCTCGGGCCGCGCGCGCGCGGCGTCGATGCTGCTTCTGGCCGCTGATTCGCTTTCCTGGAGGAATCTGCCATGAGAGGACTCCTCGGGCTGCCTTTCGGCGCACGTCGCGTGGCTCGACTCCGACCCGGAATCGTGATACAGCTCGTGCTGATCCTTACGGCCTTCTGGCCTGCGCGGGAGGCGCATGGTCAGTGGATCAGCTTCTCCCAGAAACCGCCTGTCGTGACGACCGACACATCTCACACGGTAACCGTGACCTTTAGCGGCCTGAGTCGGGAGTATGAGTGGTGCGAGTGGGACGGCGGAGCGTATATATGCACATGGATGGATCCGGACAACCGTCCCGACTCGTCCACGTTCGCCATCACGATTAACGGCGTGGATCACCGTAGCGACTTCACACTCACCAAAACGTCGGACGAGTGCTACTGGGACTTCGACATGTGGACATGCTCGCTGGCCTACCAGGCCGTGGGTACCATCTCAGTGCAGCCGGGCGATTCGGCGAAGATGGTGGCGAGCGTCGCAGTTCTGCCCGGAGCCAACCCTCCGGGGGCTAGCAGTAGCGCCAGTTACACATTCAAAGTGGTTCCGAGTGAGATCCCAGGTATCGTCGTGCGTGCTCAGACTCCGATGATGTCCACGGGAGCCGGGCAGAATGGTACCGCGTACTTCACACTCACGAACTACGGAAATGTTGAGGCGAAGTTTAACCTGAGCGCCTCGTGCAATGGTGCTGGGCTCGACGCCGGCGTGTGCAATCCTATACATGCGAGCCGCACGCTGGCGCCTGGAGCCAGCACTTCAACTGGTGTGAACTTCAAGCGCTCCTCAGGCGGCGGCTCAGGTAGCATTCGTCTTAGCGCCGTTCATGACACTCTCCCTGAGGTAAGCCATTCCGATGCGGTCGGTGTAGGCGGCGTGCCCTCCGGAGTGGCTCTGGCCACGGTCGCCGTGGACCCTGCTCTCAGGAGTGCCACACGGGAGAAGGCTGAGTGCGTGATCTTTGCCGTTGTGCGCTCGGTGGCCAATGAGTGCGGTGTCCTCAGGGTGACGCACGCGCTCCCGGCGGTTCGGACCTTCAACACCGTGCGGGCACCGACGCTCGTGTACTACGCGGATCAGCAGCCGCACTCCACCGGGCTCCTCGTCGATGTGCGGCGCACGGCTTCGGCGCCCAGGCCGGACAGCGTGCGCGTGCAGCTGGAGGAGCGGGACGCTGGGGGCAGCTACACGATAGTTAGTACCGTCGTGCGGCCGGGTAGTGCGCTTCGGGATGGCGGCGGTGTCGTGGTGGTACCGTGGGCGAAGCTGTCGGATACCGAGACGACGCTCGTGGGATACCGGGTGACCACCTCGTTCAAGTACGGCGGTACCTGGCACGCGGCCACCTCCTCGCCCCTGGTGGGTGAGGCCATCCTCGTGCGTCGCCACATCGCAGCAGGGTGGCACGTGGCGGGGGTGGAAGATCTGCCTTTCCGGGGAGACTCCACGCTCCTCTGGGTGGGCGGTGACGGTAGCACCCGCAAGTATACGCGCAGCGGGAGCCTGAGCGGTGGCACCTACAGCGGGTGGCGAAGGTTCGTGGCACCAGGCAGCACTGCGCCCGACAGCCTGATCTACAACGGCACGAACGAGTATCGCCGCCGCATGTCTGACGGGGCGTGGGTCGTGTTCGACGAAGAGGGCCGTCACGTGAAGACCGAGCGCCCGCACCTTGGTATCTCGCGCACTACGACCTTCGGCTATGCCGGTACATCGCGCAGGCTGACATCCATATCGGTCGCGCCGTCGGACGCCAATCTCACGTACCAGTTCCACTATGGCGGCGATGGTGTGCTGGACAGCGTATCCGCACCAGGCGTCTCGAGTGGTGTCCCCCGTGTAGTCAAGCTCAGCTACAGCAACCGTAGCACGCGCGCGCCCGTTGGTATCTCCGGGCCAGACGCGCATTCGGTGTCCTTCACGTTGAGCAGCGCGGGCGGCCATCCGGCCGGGCTGATTACCGCCTACCGAGATCGCCGTCTGACGTGGACAACCCTGAGCAGCGAGCCAGGCGCCTGGCATCTCAGGTGGGCTGAGACTGACCTTCAGCCGGGCGAGAGCAGGCAGACCTTCCAGAGTGCGTGGAGCGGTGGCGGTGGTGACACCCTGACGCTTGGAATACTGGCTCCGGCCGAGCTACGCCACGATGGCGCCATGGTCAGTCAGCAGGACATCACGCGATTCTACCTCAACGCGCGGGGCGCTCCGGACTCGATAGTAAACGCTCTCGGCGGACGAACCCGCCTGTACCGCGATTCGACCTCGCTGCCAGGACTGGTCACTCGCATCGTCGCACCCAACGGCTTCACGACCCGAGCCTCCTATAACTCTCGCGGACATCTGGTGGCGAGCATCGCCGAGCATCCCTACGGGACCGGCAGCGGCGCTCCGGCGTCTGTCACCACGACATATACATGGGATCCGCTCTGGAACGCGGTCACGAGAATTGAGCCTCCCATAGGGCCGGCGACCGCGCGGAAGTACAATGCGAGCACAGGACTCCTTGAGTGGGAGCTTACTGGCAGCGACAGTAGCCGGAAGGCGCACTTTACCCATAATGCAAAGGGGCAGCTCCAGACGATAACGGTGCGCGACACCGTAATCGAGCGCTTCTGGTACGACGACTCTACGGGCGCTACGCACAACACGCGCCGTGTGGAGAATGCGCTCGGTGTGCAGACAGACTTGGTGCTAGACCGCCTTGGGCGCATCACACGCACCTATGAGCCTCGGCATCGAGACTCCTCCTACAGCCGCTCGTACGTGAGGACGGTCTACAACGTGATGGACCGCGCAGACAGCGTGGTGACCTGGGGGCCGGCTCGGAGCTACGACTTCCCGCCTGGCAGCCTCGTCTCTCCCGATACCGCCACGATTCACGCGCTCACGCTTACTGCATCGATTTCCTATGACGCCGAAGGCAATCAGACGTCGATGCACTCCTATTCGTCAGGAGACAGCGACGCATTCGTGAGCGCGGTGACGGGCTACGACCGTCTGAACCGGGTCATTAGCCAGACGACTGGATCGCCCAGGGCCATCTACTACGACCCGGCTGGGAACGTAGACAGCCTGACGACGCCGAGCGGGAGCGTGGTCCGACAGCGTCACGACGCACTCGGGCAAGTGGTCCAGCGCATCATTCCCGCAAGGAATTACGAACAGGAAGGGTGCATTGGCATTGCGCTGTGGCCCTTCAACAGCTACCCCTGTTCCTTTTTGTTCCCCTACTTCCCGAACACACCGGCAGACGGTTACATGGTCTCGGGCGACACCCTGGTGTTCGCGTACGACGCGGCCGGCAACCAGATACGGGCCGACAACCGTGGTGCCAGGATCAGCCGCGTCTACTGGCCCAACGGCCAGCTGAGGGCGGATACCACGCGCATGAGCAGCAACTGGGCGAGCCCTCACAGCAACAGTCGCACTAGCGCCCAGATATACACTTACGACCAACTCGGGCGCCCGGTGACGATGGAGTGGGCGGCCGGCACCACGAGCTACCAGTACGAGGACACGCATACCGGGTCGCTCTCCGAACTCAATGCGCCAGACGGCACACGCTTCCGCTGGTACTTTGACCGTTGGGGGCGCGACACGCTCCAGACCGTGGGCACGAGCGCCCAGCCGAACCGCATTACCGAGCGGCGGGTGTACGACCTCGTCGGACAGCCGATCCATCGTTACCGGCGGAGCCAGGCCTTCCCGGGTGACGGCGGCATCCTGATGGACTCGCTCTCCTACGATCACCGTGGGAAGATCCGCGAGGTCTGGACCAGCAGTCGCCGCCTCTCAACAGAGAGCTACAGCATCCGCTACGACGGCCTGGGTGCTGTGGTGGCTTCCCTCAGGAATAGTTACCCGAACTACCATATAGAGGAGTTCAGGAACGACGCCTACGGCAACGTGCTCTATAGCCGCACGCGGTCGAGTGCCTCTGGCGACCACCTGACGTCGCTCTCGTCCTACATGGGCAAGGGACAGCTATACCAGCGCTGGACGCCGACCCTTCCCGGGACTCCGCCTTCGGGCGTCAAGTATGATGAGCTGAGCCAGATGTACGACGGCAACAACCTGACTTCGAGTGCGACGAACACTCGCGACGCGAACACGCTGGATTGGACGAGCTACACCGGGAGCCGCCACTACTACGACGGTGAGAACCGCCTGGCGATGGTGCAGCGCTACAGCGGCTTCCCGGCTGCGTACGATCCGGTGACGGGCTGGTACTGGAGTGCTGACGGCACGTTCGAGGAGTACCGCTACGACGCGCTCGGCAGGCGCGTTATGACGCAAGTGCGTCGCACGGGAGCTCCCGCATCCGGCAAGTCCGCCCTGTGCGAGGTCTACTACTCGCCCACCAAGTGCCGCTCTTACGTGGAACACACTTTGTGGGCCGGGGACCAGATGCTCGAGGAATCGCGTACCCCCATCGGCGACTCGGACGCGTCGAACTCGGGCACCGTACGATACGTTCACGGCCCTGGCATCGACCGACCGCTGGCCGTGCTGGCCGGACAGACGCACATAGTCAACTACACCTGGCGCGGCCTTGGCGAGTCGAGCTTAACGCCCACGGGTGAGGCAGGCGACTGTTCGCTTGGCGGCGGCACCGGGTGCACACCTATCGACTGGCCGATCAACCGGGGTGTGTACTTCACGAAGCACTACGCCTCCTCGGGACCACCGACGACCTACACCTGGATGGGCACGCTGACGGCCAACGGCGGCAGCGGTACCACGGGCCTGTTGTACCGCCGGAACCGGTACTATGATAGCGAAACGGGCCGCTGGACGCAGGAAGACCCGATAGGGATCGCAGGCGGGATCAATGTGTATGGGTTTGCGGCGGGCGATCCGGTGAACTA
>CAYQAO010000106.1:3704-7729 GCA_964415485.1 uncultured Gemmatimonadaceae bacterium | reverse complement strand
GCGCGGGATGACAGTAGAGCGAAGCGCGGGATGACAGTAGCGTTTCGCGCCGGATGTCAGTGAACGGGAGACAGTTCCAAGTCCCCAGTCCCTTCCGTCAACACGCTTGGTCCCCACCTGTTCAGCTTGCGCCAGCCCCGCGAATAACGTACTGAACAGGGATATCGCCGCGGGCGAAATGAGCTGGCAGTCCCGGCGCACCCGAGCTTCCACCCCCGGCCGAGCGCCGAGCGCCGAGACCCGATCGAATAATGCGAAGCGCGAAGCGCTTCGCGCTCCTTATCCAAGGACTCACATGCGCCTCACCCTCCTCGCACTTCTCCTCACGACCACCGTCGCCGGCGCACAAACTCCGGCTCCAATACCTATCGAGACCTACGAGCTGCCTAACGGGCTCACGGTCGTCCTCGCGGAGGATCACTCCTCCCAGGTGGTCGCGGTGGACATCTGGTACGACGTGGGATCGCGCAACGAACGGCCCGGACGCACGGGCTTCGCCCACCTTTTCGAGCACATGATGTTCATGGGCTCCAAGAACGTGAAGACCGGCGACCACATGGCACTCATTGACGCGGCCGGCGGGTCGCTCAACGCCAGCACCGCGGAAGACCGGACGAACTACTATGAAACCGTCCCGTCCAACCGCCTCAACCTCGCGCTCTGGCTCGAGGCCGATCGCATGCGGTCGCTCAACGTGAACGAGGAGAACCTGAACGTCCAGCGCAACGCCGTGCAGGAGGAACGCCGGCTGCGCGTGGACAATCCGCCCTACCTCAAGCTCATCTTCGAGTACCAGTACGCGGTCGCCGACACCACCGCATGCTTCCCTTACGCGCACTCGGTGATCGGCTCCATGGAAGACCTCTCCGCCGCGTCGCTCGACGACGTGCAGCAGTTCTTCGACACGTACTACGCACCCAACAACGCCACGCTCGTCATCACCGGCGACTTCAACCCTGACGAGGCGAAGCGCCTCGTGGAGCAGTACTTCGGCGGCATTCCGCGCGGCCCGGCACCGCCCGACCTCGCGCCGTGCAACCAGCCCTACAACACCGGGCAGGTGCGCCGCACGGTGACGGACGTGAACGCCACGCTTCCGGCCGCGCAGCACGTGTATCGCGCACCGCCGTCAACCAGCGAGGACTACCCCGCGCTGGAGCTGCTCGCGTCCGTGCTGGGCAGCGGCCAGAGCTCGCGCCTCAACCGCGCCATCGTTCGCGAGGCGCGCGCCGCGTCAGGCGCGCAGGTGCTGCTCAACGCACTCGGCCCCCGCCGCGGGCCGGGCACGTTCACCATCCTCGCGATCTCGAACGGCGCCGCCACCGCCGACTCGCTCGACAGGCTGGTCGCCGACCAGGTGGCGCGCGTGGTGAACGAGGGCATCACGGCCGAGGAGCTCGAGAAGGCGCGCAACATGATGCGCGCGCAGCTCATCTACGAACGCCAGACGGCGTTCGGTCGCGCCGAGGCCATTCAGCGCAACATCATGTTCGGCGGGTCGCCGCAGGCCATCAACACGGAGCTGGACAAGTACCTGTCGGTCACGCTGGACGACGTGCAGCGCGTCGCCCGCAAGTACCTGGTTCCGGACAACTCCCTCGTATTCCTCGCAACGACGGAGCGTGCACAGTGAGCCGGTCACCCGTGACATCCGCCGCAGGCCCGCAGCTCGCACCGCGCACGTTCACGTCAGGCGTCGGGAGGCTGGTGCTCGTCAGGCGCGCACTCCCCGCCGCCGCCCTCGCGCTCGCGGCATGCGCCACCTCCAGCCAGCAGCGCGTGGCCGAGGAGCCGCAGCCCCAGCCGCAGGCGGCCGCCGCGCGCGCGGCAGCGGCCGCACCGGCCGACACCGGCTTCCCCACGTCGCCGCCACCGGCAGCTCCCGTCAGGCCGGCCGAGTTCCCACCGTTCCAGGAGGCCACCCTCTCCAACGGCGTCAGGCTCGTGGTGGTGGAGAGCCGCGTCCTCCCCATCGTTTCCCTCAGCCTGGCGATGCCCGCCGGCAGCGTGCATGCGCCCGAGGGAAGGGAAGGACTCCCCTCCATGCTCGCAGCGCTCCTCACCAAGGGCGCCGGCGAACGCTCGGCAGACGAGATCGCCGAGGCCATCGAGAGCGCCGGCGGCTCCATATCCGCCGGCGCCGGTTCGGACTTCCTGACGGTTGACGTGGGCGGCCTCAGCAGCGCCGCACCGCTCGCCTTCGAGCTCATGGGCGACGTGGTCGCCCGCGCAACGCTGCCGGAGTCCGAGGTGGAGCTGCAGCGTCAGCAGACGCTGAGCGGGCTGCGCCTGGCGCAGGGGCAGCCGTCCTCGCTGGCGCAGCGCGCGTTCATCTCCACGCTGTACGGCAGCCATCCCTACGCGCGGCAGTCCACGCCGGAGTCGGTGGAAGCCATAACGAGGGCCGAGCTGGTTGCGTTTCGCGACCGGTACCTGAAGCCCCAGGGCGCGCTGCTGGTCGTGGCGGGCGACATCAGCCTTGCGGATGCGCGTCGCCTTGCGGAAGACGCATTCCGGGGATGGACGGGTGCACCGCCCGCGGCGCCGGCGCAGGCCGCGATACCCGAGCGCGAGGATGCGACGGTGGTGCTCGTGCACCGGCCGGGGTCGGTGCAGAGCACCATCATGGCGGGCAACACCACCTACACGCCTGACGACCCGCGCCACTACGCCTCCGTCGTCGCCAACCGCATACTCGGCGGCGGGTCGCAGGGGCGCCTCTTCCAGATACTGCGCGAGCAGAAGGGCTGGACGTACGGTGCCTACTCGAGCCTCGTGAGGCGTGCGGGCACAGGCTACTTCGTCGCGCAGGCGGACGTCCGCACCGAGGTCACCGACTCGGCCGTGGCGGAGATCATCACGCAGCTCGTGAGGCTGCGCTCGGAGCCCATGCCGCAGGAGGAGCTGGAGCTCGCCAAGTCCACGCTGGTGGGCCAGTTCCCGCTCACCATCCAGACGGCCGGCCAGGTTGCCGGCGCCGTGCGCGACGCGCGGCTGTACGGGCTGCCTGACGACTACCTGCAGGCGTACCGCACCAGGCTCGCGGCCGTGACCGCGCAGGAGCTCATGGGTGCCGCGGACTTCATCACGCGCGGCGAGGGAGCCGTGGTCGTGGTGGTGGGCGACGGCACGAAGATCTACGAACCGCTCCGGCGCGTGGCCCCCGGCGCGATCACCATCGTGAACGCGGAGGGCGACACCCTGCAGCCGTCGGACCTGGCGGCCGGCAGCGCCGCGATGCAGGCGCCGTCGCAGTTGGACCCCTCGCGAGTGGCAGCCACTCGAGACAGGTACAGCGTCGTCATGCAGGGCAACGCGCTCGGCTCCATGGTGCGCGACCTGCGCCGCGACGGCAGCTCGTGGGTGCTCACCGACACCAGCAGCATCGCCGGGGTGAGCCAGGTCACCGTCGTCAGGCTCGGCGGCGACCTGTCGCTGCAGTCCGTAAGCCAGCGCGGCAGCATCCAGGGCAGGGACACGCGAATTGACGTCACCGTGTCGAACGGCACCGCGACCGGCACCGCCGTGAGCCCGCTCACGCAGTTCGAGGAGCGCGCCGTGAACGCCACCATCTCCGCGGCCACCGTGGACGACAACTCCTTCCCCTCGCTGCTGGGCGCACTGCCGCTGGCGGAGGGCGCAACGTTCGACGTGCCGGTGTTCTCGTCAGGCTCCGGAGCCGTCACCACGCAGAAGGTCACCGTCGAGGCCGCCGAGGAGATCACGGTACCCGCCGGAACCTTCAGGACGTGGCGCATCAGCATCTCCGGTGGCCAGGCGCCCACGAACATCTGGATCTCGCTCGACTCCCCCTACCGCATGGTCAAGATGGCCCCGGTGGGAGCGCCGATCGAGATCGTGCTCGACGGCGAGTAAGGGATCGGCAGGTGCACCGTGTCACCCCGCGCGAGCGGCGCAGCCGCGAGTGCGGGGTCTGATTTCGGCGTGCAGTGGCTACTTTCGATGCAGTGCCAGCAGTTCCCGACACTCGCTTCGCTCGTGCGGGATGACAGTGTCGGCACCCC
>CAYQAO010000106.1:1357-3604 GCA_964415485.1 uncultured Gemmatimonadaceae bacterium | reverse complement strand
GCCAGCAGTTCCCGACACTCGCTTCGCTCGTGCGGGATGACAGTGTCGGCACCCCGAACCCCCGACACCCCCAAACACGCGACGCCGCGAAGCGGCGTCGCACTCCTCAGCCAGACGAATGCGCCCAGCCCTCCTCATCCTCCTACTCGCCACCGCCGCCTGCTTCTCCGGCGGCCGGTCGGGACCGCTCGTCGTCGCCGAGCCCCGACAGGACGTCCTCGTGGACAGCGCCATGCTGCTCGCGGACCTGCACGCCCTGGCCGCGGACTCCATGCAGGGGCGCGCCACCGGCACCGAGGGGAACGCAATGGCGCGGCGCTACATCGTCAGCGCATTCCAGCGCTCCGGCGTGCAGCCGTTCGGTGACTCCTTCGAACACCCCTTCACCTTCACCAACCGCCGCGACAGCAGCCAGGTGAACGGCGTCAACGTGATCGGCTGGGTGGCCGGCGAGACGTCGGACAAGGTCATCCTGGTCGTCGCCCACTACGACCACGTGGGCGTCCGGAACGGGCAGGTGTACAACGGCGCGGACGACAACGCGTCAGGCACCGCCGCGCTGCTCGCCATGATCCAGCACTTCGCGTACGCCATGCCGCAGCACACGATCGTGTTCGCGGCGCTGGACGCGGAGGAGATGGGGCTCCAGGGTGCGCGCGCGTTCCTGAACGACCCGCCGTTCGACCCCGCCGCCATCGCCGTGGTGGTGAACATGGACATGATCAGCCGCAGCGAGAGCAACGAGCTGTACGTGGCGGGCACTTCGCACTATCCGCAGCTCGGCCAGTTCGTGGACTCCGTGGCGGCCCAGACCAGCATCAGCCTCCTCAAGGGACACGACACGCCCAACCCCACGCCGCGCGACGACTGGACGAACCAGTCCGACCACGGCGTCTTCCACGCCGCGGGAATTCCCTTCCTCTACTTCGGCGTGGAGGACCATCCGGGATATCACCAGCCCACGGACGACGCCAGCGAGATCACGCCCGCCTTCTACATACGCGCCGCCAGCGCCGTGATCATGGCGGTGGAAGTGCTCGACCGGAACCTGGCGCGCCTCGAGTAGCGCGCCGGTTCCCGCGCTCACCCGCAGTCCTCCGGCACCACTCATGCGCTCGCTCAACGTCGGGAGCGTCACCTGGGACGTCATGGTCTCCAAGGCGTCGTGGGGAACGCTCTCGCTCCTCTTCATCCCGCGGGGCGGCGGGCAGCCGCGCTCGCTGGTGATGGCCGAGGAGAGCCAATTCGACGCCGAACGTGCCCTCGCGGGGATGAGCGACGCGGAGCTGGCGGAGCGGCTCCAGGAGAGCACTCCCGCCTGAGCCGCAGGGTCGCGCCCGCGACCCTCCAGACTGTGTAGATTCAGCACATGCCCATATCATCCGTCGCCCGATCGCTGCTGTCGGGCATCGTGGACTATGCCGGACTCTTCCCCCCAGCCTCCCTTCCCATGGAGGAGGCGGTTCGCGAGTACGCCGCCAGGCGCGTCACGCGCGATCGCTGGATGCTCGGCCGCTTCGTGGTGCCCGTCACCCGGCTGCGCGAGTTCATAGACGTGGGCGCCGCGGTACGGAACGAGATCTCCGAGGACGAGGACCCCTGGCCGATCACCGTGATCGCCAGCGGCGACAACGAGTCGGACGCCGAAGCCATGCGACGCCTGCACGCTGCGCAGCAGGGCGCCATCCGTCCGCTGATCATCTCGGGGATCGAGACGAAGGCCAGCGACCCCTCGCAGGTGGCGGAGGCCGTGGGGTTCCTGGGCGAGTTCGCGCAGGAGCACTACGTGGAGGTGCCGCTGAACTCGGACCTCGCGCCGCTCATCTCGGCCATCAGGGACGCGGGCGCGCGGGCGAAGGCGCGTACGGGCGGCGTGAAGCCGGACGCTATTCCCGCCCCGCAGGCGCTCGCGAGGTTCCTCGCCGAGTGCGTGAGGCAGAACGTGCCCTTCAAGCTCACGGCCGGCCTGCATCACCCCATCCGGGCGGAGTACCCGCTCACGTACGACGAGAACCCGGAACGCGCCGTGATGCACGGCTTCCTGAACGCCTTCCTTGCTGTGGCGCTGCTGCGCGCCGGCGGGAGCGAGGAGGAGGCGGTGCAGCTGCTGGAGGAGACGGACCCGAACGCGATCTCGTTCAGCGAGCACGCGGTCACGTGGCGCGACCACACGTTCGACGAGGTGGCGCTGGGCGACGCGCGCCGCCTGGCGACGGGCTTCGGGTCGTGCAGCTTCCGGGAGCCGGT
>CAYQAO010000106.1:0-1257 GCA_964415485.1 uncultured Gemmatimonadaceae bacterium | reverse complement strand
GGCGTATTCCGCCGCCTTCACAGTGACGACGGCTTTCGCGTTGGGGTTGCGATAGGGGACTCGATACTGGACGTGGGCGCAGCGCTGCGCGCGGGGCTGATCGCGCCGCCGGCTCGTGAGGCGGCGGAGGCGTGCGAGGCGGATTCGCTGAATGGCTTCATGGCCATGGGACGCGACCACTGGCGCGCCCTGCGCGCCGCGCTCACCGAGCTGCTCACCGAGGGCACGGAGCTCAACGGGCGGGCTGCCTCACGAGCGACGGAGCTCTTCACGCGCCTGGAAGACGCCGAGCTCACGCTCCCCGCCAGGATCGGCGACTACACCGACTTCTACGCCTCCATTCACCACGCCACGAACGTGGGCAGCATGTTCCGCCCGGACAACCCGCTGCTGCCCAACTACAAGTGGGTGCCCATCGGCTACCACGGGCGTGCGTCGAGCATAGTGCCCAGCGGCACGGAGGTGCGAAGGCCGCACGGGCAGCGCAAGGCGCCTGACGCGGCCGAGCCTGCGGTGGGGCCCTGTCGCATGCTCGACTACGAGATGGAGCTCGGAGTCTTCGTCGGTCCCGGCAACGTGCTCGGCGAGACGATCTCCATCGAGAACGCGGAGGACCACCTCTTCGGCGTGTGCCTGGTTAACGACTGGTCCGCGCGCGACATCCAGGCGTGGGAGTACCAGCCGCTGGGTCCGTTCCTGGCGAAGTCCTTCGCCACCTCCATCTCGCCGTGGGTTGTGACGATGGACGCGCTCGCCCCCTACCGCGCGCCGGCGTTCGAGCGCGCGCCTGACGACCCGCGTCCGCTGCCGTACCTGGACCACGAGCGCGACCGCACGTCTGGCGGCATCGCGATCACGGTGGAGGTGTCCCTCCGCACCGCGCGCATGCGCGAGGCGAATGCGAAGCCCCACGTGCTGAGCCGCGGCAGCTTCACGGACATGTACTGGACGTTCGCGCAGATGCTCACGCACCACGCGAGCAACGGCTGCAACCTGCGCCCCGGCGACCTCATTGCGAGCGGTACGATCAGCGGTTCCACTCCCGACTCGCGCGGAAGCCTGCTGGAGCTCACCTGGCGCGGCCGCGACCCGATAGAGCTGCCTGACGGTGAGACGCGCACGTTCCTTCAGGATGGCGACGAGGTGATAATGCGCGGGTGGTGCGGGGGGAACGGCGCACCGAAGCTGGGGCTGGGGGAGGTGAGAGGGGTGGTGAGGGGCTGAGTTCCCGGCATGCTCCCCTTATGTCATCCCGCG
>CAYQAO010000105.1:0-8397 GCA_964415485.1 uncultured Gemmatimonadaceae bacterium | reverse complement strand
TAAGCACTACGGACGAAATCGTGCTTCGAGCGAGAAAGCGCTGTAGCGGAGTGGAAGAATCGGGAGCGCAGCTGCGATTGCAGCGTGAAAACCTCGTGCTCCTTGCAGGGACTCGGCCTCGCGGTGGGGACCACGCCTCGCGGGTTCGGGTGACGCCCCCGCGAGACACGTACGCCTGCGGCGTTCCCGTCAGGCGCTGGAGTCGCGCTGTCCGCCGAACGCCTCTTCGGCAAGCGCGAGGGCTTCAGTGTAGAAAGCGCGCTTGCCGGCTCGCACCACGAGCCCTTCGGATGCAAAGAACGCTTCCGTGAAGCTCACGGCGTCGGCTGGGGCCTGCTCGATTATGCGCAGGCGATCCTCGGGCGGCAGGCAGAGTCCGTAGCGCTCGCAGAGCGCGGCCAGGAGGAAGCCGGTGTCCTTGAGGGAAAGCATGACGACAGTTGTCGGTTCTCGGTTGTCGGCGTTCGGTTACCTGAACTCCGCGTTGAACAGCGGAAGCACGCGCATTCCGGGCCGGTTGCTCCGTGCGATGTTCACGAGGCCCAGCTGGAGTCCGCGCAGCTCGTCCGCGATGTTCACCAGGCCGATCGTCAGGCCGTGCTGCGTGCCCCGCACGTCGGTGACGATGGCAGTGCCAAGGCCGTGAAGCGCGCCGTCATCCGCTATCCGAAGGTAGCCGCCGGCAATGGTGACGTCACGCGCTTCCCTTGCGCCGACGGCCATTCCGCCGATGGTCAGGTGCCTCACGAGCGGCGCGCCGATGCCCCCGCCGGCGATCGCAACTCCGCTCACCTCCGTCCCGGAGCCAAGTCCGATGCCGGCGATCGTCAGCCCGCTCACGGGGCCGGCCGAGCCGGCGGCGAGCCCCGCGACAGTGATCCCGCGAAGGCTGCCGCCCGCGCCAGCGCCGAGTCCCACGATGGTGAGGCCGGAGATGTCACCGCCCGCGCCGAAGCCCAGGCCGGCCAGCGACACTCCCTGCACGTTGCCGCCTGCCGCCGCGCCCAGGCCGGCGGCCGTCAGTCCCCACAGGTCGCCGGCCACACCCGCACCCAGCCCCGCCGCCGTCACACCGCCCGCATCGCCCCCGACGCCGAGTCCGAGACCTGCCACGGTGATGCCGCGGACGGTTCCTCCCGACCCCAGACCCAGTCCCGCGACCGTCACCCCTTGCGTGGACCCCCCGACGCCCGCGCCGAGCCCGGCGAGCATGGCGCCGCGTGCGTCGCCTGCGACTCCCATTCCCAGCCCGCCGAACCCGATTCCCGAGAAACCCCCTCCAGTCCCGATTCCGGCGCCCATCATTATCCCGCGGAGGTCGCCGCCTGCGCCGATGCCGGCCGGAGCCACGCCGATCCCCACCAGCCGGTCGGTGGCCCCCACACCTCCGAGGCCGAGTGCGATGCCACGGATGCTCCGTGCACCTGTGACCGGCAGGCCGAGTGCAATGCCCGTCACTTCTCCGCCCACGGCGTCCTTGTAGGGGAACCAGATGGTCGCGTTGAGACCCTTCACCTCCTCCATCCGCCTGTCGCGGAAGTTGAACCGCAGGCCCTGAATGCGCGGGGAATCGCCGAAGCTCACGCCCACGTCGTCCACGGTGAGATCCAGGCTCTGCGCTTCGAGTACGGCGGAAGGAGAGGACAGGAACGCGGATGCGGCCAGCGCCGAAACGACGCCGACTCGGAGAATGCTCGAGGTTTTCATCGATCCTTTGAGGGTTGCTTGCCGTGGTATGAGGCCCCTACGCCCCCGGAGGCGTGGTGTTTCAGCGCCCGGTCGCGCCTGCGGTCCCCGTCGCCGCTCATCTCCGGCGAACCTCGCCGCTCGATGGTCCCGCGATTCGACTGGTGCTTCTCTCTCCCGCCCCCGTACTTCGACAGTTATCTATTCGTCTGTGGTAGCCAGAGCACAGAACCCGCAGGAGACACATCCGGAATGAGCGTCACCCCGCATCCAAAGCAGCGCGAAGCCCCTTACGAGGGGAACGCTGCCGCGTTCGCCGACGCCACTGGCGACGCGACCGGTGTGGCCAATGACGCTTTGCTGGACGTGACACCCCTCCCGTCCCCGCTCGCCGTCGGACTCACCGGGCCAGGCCTCGCCTCCTACTCCGGGGGCTCGACCATGGCCACCCGGCTCAGCGACGACCAGTTCGCGCGGGTGGCCAAGGCGCTCTCCGATCCGCGCCGCTTCTCGATCCTCGAGATCATCGCCGCACACGGGGAGATCGCCTGCCAGCTCCTCTGCGGTGAGTTGCCGGTGAAGCAGGCCACGGTGTCGCACCACGTGAAGGAGCTGGCGCTGGCGGGGCTGGTGGAGACCAGGCGTGACGGGCAGTTCGTGTACTACCGGTTCATGCCGACAGTCATGCGCCAGTATCTGGCCACTCTTGCGACGCGGCTTGGGGTGGCGGGGCGCAGCGGGCAGTAGGTCGCGGCAGGCGCGCCGAAGCGAGCGGCGGCGCGTGGTTCCGAGGGGGCGAGCTCGGCAATTCCGAGTGGGACATTCCCAATTTTTTGCCCTCAACCACTAGCGGAACTTCCGCATTTTGATAATTGTATAAATACACGAACGCCTGCGCGTAATCCGACGTGCCGGCGCTCTGGCACCACTTCCGCGACCGCTCGCGACGTACATAGACTGCCGTCTCACGCGCCGCTCCTCACGTCCCTTCCGGACCGGAGCAGGCGCGTGGACTGTTATCGAGCATGTCCCATGTGCCCGATAACGTGCGCTATACGTCCATTTCTGTCGCTCGAGGCGCGGTCGGTGCCGTTCAAAGCCACGCTCCAGCACTCGCAAGCTAACGCCCCGGGTGCGGCCCGACCGGAGATTACATAGATATGCCTGACGTTACGCGCACCGCCCCCCGCAAGCGCGCCTCGCGCGCCGCCAAGACAGCTACAGCACGCATCACTCCCGCAGCCTCTTCAGGACCGTCGCTCGAGCTGCTCGACGATTACATCGCCGAGCTCTCGCGCATCCCGGTTCTCTCCGCCGACGCTCAGAAGGACCTCGCACGCGTCATGCGCGACGAGAGCCGCAGCGAAGAGGAGCGTGAGGCCGCGCGCAGCGAACTCGTGCGCGCGAACCTGCGTTTCGCATTCTCAGTCGCAAAGAAGTTCCAGCACCGCGGCGTGAACCTCGAGGACCTGGTCTCCGAGGCGAACTCCGGCCTGCTCCGCGCCACCGACAAGTACGACCCGGACGTGGGCGTGAACTTCATCTCCTACGCAGTGTGGTGGATTCGTCAGGCTCTCCTCGCTTCGCTCGCAGAGCAGGGGCACCTCGTTCGCCTGCCGCTCGGCCGCGGCGGTGACGTGGGCCGCATCTCGCGCGCCGAGTCGCGCCTGCACGAGGAGCTGGGTCGCGCGCCGAACGACGAGGAAGTGGCCGCCGCCAGCGAGGTGCCGCTCGACATGGTGCGCGCCCTTCGCCCCGTACTCGCCACCGCGCACTCGCTCGACGAGCCCATGCGCGGCAGCCGCGGTCGCGACGGTTCGCGCACCCTTGGCGACGTCATCGCATCGCCTGACGACGACGCCGAGGACGTGATCGCCGACCTGGAGCAGGAATCGCAGCGTGACGCCATCGGCCGCGCGCTCGAGATCCTGCCGCCTCGCGAGCGTGCCATCCTGCGCATGTACTACGGCCTGGACGGCGAGGAGTCGCTGACCCTCACGAGCATCGCGGAGCGCTTCGGCATCACGCGCGAGCGCGTGCGCCAGCTTCGTGACCGTGCGCTCGACCGCCTCCGCAACGCGGAAGAGGCAAAGACCCTCGAGGAGGAGTGGGCCGCGTAGTACTACGGCGGAGCGGGCTGCGCATCACCACGGCCGAGTGGGTCGCCTGACGCGACTCACTCGGCCGTTCGCGCCCAGGGCACTATCTCCAGTCGCTCGTAAGGGATCTCGACACCCGTGTTCTCGCAGATCCCGTAGGTATCGGGTCTCTCGTACAGCTTCTGGAGCGCGTAGTCTATCTCGCTCAGCTCGCGGGACTGCCGGGCGGCATTGCTCGCATCCAGCTCTTGCTGGAAGGTGTCGGTTCCCTGGTCGGCCATGTGGAACGGCATCGCGGTGAGGTCACCATCCGCGTCTCGGCTGGACACCGACGCTTCGCTCTCGTAGCGCTCCAGTGACCGCACCAGGCGCTCACGCTCCTCCAGGAGGCGCTTCTCGAGCGTCTCAAGCTGCTGCTTCGTGAGAGGCATTCTGTTCCATCCTGATTGACGGCTCCGGCTCGCAAGTGGGGTGACAGGCAACCGGGGCCGCGGATCATCTCCGCGGCCCCTCCTGCATGCACGGCGCGAACCGTGATGGTCCGCGGGATCGGCATTTCCCGTTCCGCCGCGGCCGCTAGTCCGGACTCTCCAGCCGCTCCAGCTCCGACCAGTCCATCGCAGGCACTTCGAGCGCACCGACGATCCCGTCAACCTGCCCGGCGTTCCTGCCACCCACGATCGCCGCGGTCACCTCCGGCCGTCGCAGAGTCCAGGCGATGGCCATCTCACCGGGCGACCGGCCCAGCGGCTCTCCCGCCTCACGAAGCCTCTCCACCAGCTCGAGGTTCCGGCTGAGGAGCGGCTCCTGGAACTCCCGGTTGCGCGATCGCCAGTCGTCAGCCGGCAGCGACGCTGCACGCTCGCGCGTCATGGCTCCCGTGAGGAGGCCGGAATACATGGGCGCATACACGATCACGCCCACTCCATGTTCCGCACACCACGGCAGTACCTCCTCCTCGATCCCGCGGCGCAGAAGCGAGTACGGCGGCTGCAGCGACGTGACCGGCGCTATCGCGTGCGCCCGCTCCAGCTGTCGCGCATCGAAGTTGGAGACGCCGATCCAGCGCACCTTTCCCTCGGTGCGCAGTGATTCCATGGTCTCCCACGCCTCCTCGATCTCTCCCGGGCCGTTCGTGGGCCAGTGTATCTGGTACAGATCGATCACGTCCACGTTCAGCCGACGCAGGCTGTCCTCACACTCCCTGCGGATGCGATCGCGGCTGATGTTCCGCCTCACGTCGCCGTTCGCGTCCCACTCCAGGCCGCACTTGGTGAACACGTACGGGCGCGCGGCGCTCCACTCGTCCAGCGCGCGCCTCACGACCCGCTCCGCGCGTCCGAGCCCGTACACCGCGGCGGTGTCTATCCAGTTCATGCCGTGCTCCAGTGCGCGATGAATCGCGCGCACCGAGTCGTCGTCATCCTGGTCGCCCCACCCCGACACCCATCCGGGTCCACCTATCGCCCAGGTGCCGAATCCCAGCCGGGTGATGTCGAGATCCGAATTGCCCAGCAGGGTCATGTCACTCCCGGTTCACGTGATTGTCCACGACCGCCTCTGCAACGGCGCGCGCAACGTCTTCCAGCACGCTCCGCTCCGCGTCGCTGCCCGCCACGAACAGCGCGATGGAAACGAAACGCCCGCCCGGCAGCTCCACGAGGGCCACGTCATTGAATGCTCCCACTCGGCCGCCTGCAGACGTTGAAGTTCCCGACTTGCTCCAGACGCGCCAGTCGCCCGGAATTCCCGTGCGAAGGCGCGGCGGAGAGTTGGGATTTCGCAGCAGCTGCAGCAGGCGCTCGGTGTGCGGCGGAGGAAGCAGGGTGCCCGTGGCCATGCGCGCGAACATCTCGGCCGCCTTGATCGGCTGCGCGGTGTCGCGCTCGTCGTTCACGAACTCGTCGAGTGAGGCGGCGGCCCGATCGTCCTGCACCGCGTTGATGAGCGAGTCCCACTGCGCGAGAGTGCGGATACCCTCACGCTCGTCCCTGCTCACGCCGAGCATGTCGAAGGCCAGCTCGCGTTCCGAACGGTCCACGCGAATGCCTTCGAGGTTCAGCTTCCTGAGGCGTGCATTCACGCTGTCCGCGCCTCCCAGCAGGGCGAGCAGGCGATCGCTCGCGGCGTTGTCGCTCGAGTTCACGGCGAGTGCCAGGAGCGAGTCAACGGTGAGCCTCACGCCGCCACTCGGGTGCGCCTGGCTGAGAGGGCTGTGGAACGGTCGCACGTCCTCCGCCCGGAAATCCACGGTGTCCTCGAGAGCCAGCTTCCCTTCCGCGTCGTTCGCAAGCACGGCAACCGCGATCGGCACCTTGTAGACGCTCATCATCGGGTAGGCCGACGTGGTGTCGTGGCTGCCGGCCAGGACGTTCACGCCGTAGCGCACGTCTCGGACGGCGATCCCCACGCGGCCGCGTTCGCCGGCAGCCACCCGGGCGAGGGAGTCCAGGGCAGACTGCAGCGCCTCACGAGCGGCGGCGGCGCCGAAGGCCGAAGCTGCGCCGGCCGACCTGCGCTGCTCGCGCTCCTGCGAGCTGCGGAGCGCCCTCTCCGCCAGGAAGAATCCGCCTGCCAGGGACGCAGCTGCGAGCAATGCGACGGTCAGAAGAACCTTGCGATCGGACACGGAAGTGCGGGAGCGGGGTACGGGTTGCGCGTGGAGCCGCCGCGCCTCGACGGGCGCGGCGGCCGTGAAGCGCTGAGGCGTCCGAAGTTTCTCCGGTGGCGCCAGCGGCTTCAGCCGCGCAAGTTAGCCGGTGGAGCACCGATCACGCGTCCCTCACCGGGGTCCGCTAGATTCGTGCGGATCCGCTGCGACCTCAACTCCAACCGAGGCTTCGGGACGGCTGCGCAGCCGCACCCCGGACCTGCGCAATTGCATTCATGAAGCGAGAGCCATCCCTTGGCCAGGCAGTCCTGCCGGTACTCGTACTCGTCGGCCTTCTTGCGTCCGCGGTGTACATGTTCGGCGACGACGCCTCCTCCGGCGCGAACCAGATCGCGCTGATCCTGGCGGCGGCCACCGGTGCGGTCGTAGCCCTGAGCAACGGCTACACGTGGAAGGAGGTCGAGCGCGGAATCGTGAAGGGCATCTCCATGTCCATGGCCGCCATCCTGATCCTGCTCGTGGTGGGCTCCGTGATCGGCACGTGGATACTGGGCGGCGTGGTGCCCACGATGATCTACTACGGGCTGATGTTCCTGACGCCGGCCATCTTCTACGCGGCGGCGTGCATCATCTGTTCGTTCGTGTCTCTCGCTACCGGCAGCTCGTGGACGACGGCGGGCACCGTGGGAGTTGCGCTCATCGGAATCGCCGTAGCCCAGGACCTCAACCTCGGGCTCGCGGCCGGCGCGATCATCTCCGGAGCGTACTTCGGGGACAAGATGTCTCCGCTGTCCGACACGACTAACCTGGCGCCGGCGATGGCCGGTACGGACCTGTTCACGCACATCCGCCACATGGCGTGGACCACCGGGCCGAGCTACGTCATTGCCGTGCTGCTGTTTATCGCCATCGGGCTCATGTCTCCGGCGCCGACCGAGACGGCGCAGCTCGAGGGCCTGACGACCGGTATGCGGGAGGTGTTCTCCATAGGCCCGCACATGCTGCTGCCGGCGGTGATAGTGCTGGTGCTCGTGGTGAAGAAGATGCCGGCGTTCCCCGCGCTGCTGATCGGCGCGCTGATCGGGTGCGTGTTCGCGATGCTCTTCCAGCAGCCTGCGGTGCTCGGCCTTGCCGGCGAGTCGGAGATGGGGACCTTCGGCAGGCTGCTGAAGGGTTCGTGGATTGCGCTGTTCGACGGCTACTCCATCTCGTCAGGCAACGAGGCGCTGGACGAGCTGCTCACGCGCGGCGGCATGTCGAGCATGCTGAGTACGGTGTGGCTGATCCTGTCGGCGATGATGTTCGGCGGCGTGATGGAGAGCACCGGCCTGCTGCAGAGGCTTGCAGCCACGATACTTCGTGGTGTGCGGGGCACCGGGAGCCTCATCGCCGCCACGCTGGCAACTGCGTTCGGTACGAACGTCATCGCCTCTGACCAGTACATCTCGGTGGTGGTTCCGGGGCGGATGTTCCGGGCCGAGTATCGCAGGCGTGGTCTGCATCCGAAGAACCTGTCGCGAGCGCTGGAAGACGCAGGCACTCTCACGTCGCCGCTGGTGCCGTGGAACACGTGCGGTGCGTTCATGGCGCAGACGCTTGGCGTCGCGACATTTGCATACGCGCCCTTTGCGTTCTTCAACCTGATCAACCCGCTCGTCTCGGCGGGCTACGGGTTTGCCGGCTTCACGATCGAAAAGCTGACGCCGGAGGAGATGGCGGAGCAGGACGCGCTCGAAGCGGCGGAGGCCGTGGAGGCGGCGTGAGGCTGGGCGTCGTTGGGTGAGGGGTGACCGGTCGGAAGGCGCGCTGCCTTTCGACCGGCTCTTTTTCGTCGCATCGGAGCTCGGAGACTGACAACCGACCATGCCAGTCAGGCCCTCCAAACGCCGAACGCCCGGCTGTGAGCCGGGCGTTCTGAATCCACCTGAGTTGTTGATTTTCAACGAGTGGCCAGGGACGGAATCGAACCGCCGACACGCGGATTTTCAGTCCGCTGCTCTA
>CAYQAO010000104.1:0-8460 GCA_964415485.1 uncultured Gemmatimonadaceae bacterium | reverse complement strand
GCTCCCAGCGTGAGCGCCAGCAGCACGGGATCTATGGGACGCTGGATGTTCGGCTGCCCGCGCTTCGACTTCGAACCAACGTCCGCGGATGCCGAGAACTGACCCTTCGTGAGTCCGTACACGCCGTTGTTCTCCAGCACGTACAGCATGTTCACGTTGCGACGGATGGCATGACACATCTGTCCCAGCCCGATGGACAACGAGTCGCCATCGCCCGAGATACCGATATACAGGAGATCCCTGTTCGCCGCGTTCGCGCCCGTGGCCATGGACGGCATCCTTCCGTGCACGCTGTTGAAGCCGTGCGCCTCACGAAGGAAGTACGTCGGAGTCTTTGACGAACATCCGATCCCGCTCAGCTTGGCCACGCGGTGCGGCTGCACGTCCAGCTCCCAGAACGCCTGCACGATCGCGGCGGTCACGGAGTCGTGTCCGCACCCCGCGCACAGCGTGGACATCGCACCCTCGTAGTCGCGCCTCGTGAGGCCCAGCGCGTTCTTCGGCAGCGCGGGGTGACGAACTCCGGGCTTGCGAATGGAGTAGCTCATGACTGCGGCACCTCCAGGCCGCGCAGCACTCCATCCATCACCACTTCCGCGCTCAGGGGAACGCCTCCGAAGTCGCGCACGGAGTCGAGCCTGTCCCTCGCCACCCCAAGCTCCAGCGCCAGCAGGGAGCGAAGCTGCGCGTCCCTGTTCTGCTCCACCACGAACACTCGCTCATGCGCATCTATGAACTCGCGCACCGCCTTTGCGAAGGGGAATGCACGGATTCGCATGCAATCCACCGGAACCCCGTGCTCCTGCAGCATGTCGGCCGCTTCCAGAACCGCAGCATGCGGGCTGCCCAGGGCAATGATGCCGATCGAGCTCCCCCGCTCGCACACCTCCGGCGACGGCAGCCACTCCGCTGCACCGTTCACCTTTCGCGCTATCCGCTCCACCACTTCCGAGTACTCCGCGGCACCCTCGGTGTACGATCCATGCCTGTCGTGCCCGGAGCCGCGCGCGAAGTAGGCGCCCTTGGGATGCACACCGGGAAATGTGCGCGCAGCAATGCCGTCACCGTCAACGTCCAGGTAGCGCGAGAATCTCCCGACGCGCTCCAACTCGCCTGCGCCGAGCACCTTGCCGCGGTCCGGGCGGTAAGCGTCATCCCACGTGAGGCGCCTGCACATCCAGTCGTTCATCCCGATGTCCAGGTCGCTCACCAGGAACACCGGAGTCTGGAACCGATCGGCTGCATCGAACGCCTTCACCGCCATGTGGAAGCAGTCCTCGGGATTCGACGGAAACAGCGCTATGTGCTTCGTGTCTCCATGTGACAGGTACGCTATGGACAGCAGGTCACCCTGTTGCGTGCGCGTGGGCATTCCCGTGGAGGGACCCGTTCGCTGCACATCCACGAACACGGAAGGCACCTCAGCGTAGTACGCCAGCCCGATGAACTCGCTCATGAGCGAGATGCCCGGACCAGACGTGGGAGTGAACGCGCGGGCACCGCACCAGCCCGCCCCAATCACCACACCCGCTGCCGCGAGTTCGTCCTCTGCCTGCACGATGCAGGCGTTTCGCCTGCCGGTCTCCGGATCCTTCCTGAAGCGCTCGCAGTAGTTGCCGAACGCCTCCATCAGGGACGTTGCAGGCGTTATAGGGTACCACGCTCCCACCGTCGCACCCGCATACAGGCAACCCAGCGCCGCTGCACTGTTCCCGTCCAGCAGGATGTGATCGCGGGTGCCGTCCATTGCCTCCAGACGGATCGGCAGCGGACAGTCGAAGTTCGCCCTGGCGTAATCGAAGCCCAGGTGCAGCGCGCGAAAGTTCGACTCCATGAGCGCAGGCTTGCGGGAGAACTTCTCCTCCACCATCGCCTTCACGACGCCCATGTCTATGTCCAGCAGGGCAACCAGGGCTCCCGTGTACGCGATATTCTTCATCAGCGTACGCTCGCGGTCTCCCTCGAACGCTTCCACACACATGTGACCCAGTGGAGCGCCGAGGAACGTTACGTCCTCGCGAAGCAGCTCCGGGGCCAGTGGCCAGGACGAGTCGTACAGCACCCAGCCGCCGCTCTCCACCCCTGCGATGTCCTGCGCGATAGTGGCCGGGTTCATCGCGACCACCAGGTCGAAGCGCGACCTGCGCGCCGTGTAGCCGCGTCCGCTCACACGAATCTCGTACCAGGTGGGCAGGCCCTGGATGTTGGACGGGAACACATTCTTTCCCGTTACCGGAACGCCCATGCGAAAAATGGCCTGCATGAGCAACCCGTTCGCGCTCGCCGAACCGGTACCGTTCACCGTGCCGATGCGGAACGCGAAGTCGTTCACCCGAATCGGCGCCGCTCGTTCGGGCTCACCAGTCACCCCCGGCTGCAGTACAGAGGCACTCATGACGTCGCCTGCCTGCGAGGCGCGCCAGAAGCAGGCAATGCGTCAACGGGAGAGCTGGCAGGAGACGGCGGTCCGCCCGCCCTCCGCTGCGACCCGGCTTCCCTGCCCGCGTAAGGCAGCAGAAGCTCGAACTGCCTCATGTCCCATGCGGCCGTGGGACAGCGGTCCGCGCAAAGCCCGCAGTGCAGGCATACGTCCTCGTCCTTGATCATCAGCCGACGCGTCTGCGGCAGTTCCTCGGACACGTACAGCGGCTGCGACTCGTTGATCGCCGGAGCCGTGAGCCGCGAACGAAGGTCCCCCTCGTCACCGCCAACCGTGATCGTCAGGCAGTTCACCGGGCATACGTCTATGCATGCGTCGCACTCGATGCACAGGCTGGCAGTGAAGTCCGTCTGGATGTCGCAGTTCAGGCAGCGCTGAACCTCGCGCGCGGTCTGCCGGGCATCGAAGCCGAGTTCCACCTCGATTCCCAGGTCCTGGAAGCGCTGCTCCAGGTCCACGTGCACCATGCGCGCTCGCGGCACGGGATCGTAATCATTGCTGTAACCCCACGCGAACATGCCCAGCTTGGCACTCGTGAGGTTCATCCCCCATGGCGGACGCTGCTCGAGTGGCTGACCTGTGCAGTGGTTGTGGATTGATATCGCCGCCTGGTGCCCGTGCTCCACAGCCCAGATGATGTTCTCCGGTCCCCAAGCCGCATCACCTCCGAAGAACACTCCCGGCAGCGTTGACTGGAACGTGGTGCGATCCACCACCGGCATGTCCCATTCGCCGAACTCCATCCCGATGTCGCGTTCGATCCAGGGGAAGGCGTTCTCCTGTCCGATCGCGAGAATGACATCGTCGCACGGGATGGTGACCGTATCAATCACCTCGCTGCGCTGCCTCCCGCTCACCTCGCTCCACGTCAGGCGCTCGAACTCCATTCCCACCAGCCGACCGTCCTCCACGATGAACCTGCTCGGCGCATGGTTCTCGATAATCTCCACCCCTTCTTCCTCGGCGTCCTCCAGTTCCCACGGCGAGGCCTTGAAGTGCTTCCGCCCACGCCTCGCCATCACCTTGATGTCACGCCCGCCAAGGCGCTTCGAGGTGCGGCAGCAGTCCATGGCGGTGTTGCCCACGCCGATTATGAGCACCCGCTCGCCTATCGAGTCCACGTGCTCGAAGTGCACGGACTCCAGCCAGTCTATGCCAATGTGAATGCGGTCGGAGTCATGCCTGCCCGGCAGCTCGAGCTCCTTCCCCTTGGGCGCTCCGCTTCCGACGAACACCGCATCCCACCCCTCGGCCAGCAGTTCACGCATGCTGCTCACCGGTGTGCCGAGCCGCAGGTCAACACCCATGTCGAGGATGTAGCCGATCTCCTCCTCGAGCACACCGGGAGGCAGGCGAAACGACGGGATGTTGGTTCGCATGAGGCCGCCGGGCCTGTCCAGCTTCTCGAAGATCGTGCAGGAGTAGCCGAGCGGGAGCAGGTCGTTGCAGACTGTAAGCGACGCGGGACCCGCGCCCACGAGAGCGATACGCTTGCCGTTCTTCTCCGGAGCCGCACGAGGAAGACGGGCGGTGATGTCACCACGGTTATCCGCGGCCACGCGCTTGAGCCTGCAGATGGCAACCGGCTTTCCGTCAACACGTCCGCGCCGGCATGCTGGCTCGCACGGACGGTCGCACGTCCTGCCGAGTATCCCCGGGAAGACGTTGGACTCCCGATTGAGCATGTAGGCGTCGTCGTACCTGCCGAGCGCGATCAGCCGGATGTACTCCGGAACGTTGGTGTGGGCGGGACACGCCCACTGGCAGTCCACTACCTGGTGGTAGTAGCGCGGATCGCGAACGTCGGTGGGTCCCATGCACTCCCCTCCTTGCGTGTGGGGAACGTCTGCTGCGCGCCGAGACTGCCGAGCGGCCTTCCCTGGAAGCCGGCCGTTCGCAATGCATACGACACGGTACATGATCCTGCAAGGCGGGCCCTTCGTGCGGCTGGCCCCGGCTGCGCTCGCCAGGCCGGAGCACTCGAAACCCGGCAAGCGCAGAGGATTCGTCAGGCGGTGCGAACGCTGCCCGGACCCCACCGGCGCCGCGCCTCCGCCAGGAGTCGGTGGACGTGCCCGTCGTCATCCGCTGCGGTACGCCCCAGGAGGCCCGCCACCCACCGCCTCGGTAGCGCCGAACTACCGTGAAGCGCGCCGACCGCCGCGCCGACTATCGCCGCCACCGTGTCGTTGTCCCAGGTATCGTTCACCGCCCGAACGATCGCCTCCTCGGGGTCACGAGCGTGACACTCGAGGATGTAGAGCACCGACGGAAGCGTCTCCAGCAGGTATGCACCCGAGTACCAGCGGTTGCACGCTTCCCGCGCGGACAGTCCCGCATCGAGCGCCGACGTGACTTGCATCTCGGTGAAGCGCCACATGGGCCCTTCGTACTCCAGGTGCGGCACGCGCGACCGGTACCGCGTCTCACCCTCCACCTGGCGCATCGTCTCGCACACGGTTCGCGTCCACCACCCGGGTTCGGGTAGCTCAGTCATGGAAATGGCACCCCACAGTGCCTTCACGAAACCAACGCACGCTCCCATGGACGCGGCGTCGTTGTGCGTTACCAACCCCGCGATCGCCGCATCGGACCACAGCGCAGCGCTCGGTCTCGATACATGCGGTACGAGTACGGGCGCGATTCGCATAAGCGCACCGTTTCCGGCGGAGCGCTGACCCGACTCGTGCCACGGACGCCTCGCGTCCTTGTGGTCACGCAGGAACGCGCGCACGGTGCTACCGATCCCGAGGATCCGTCCCTGCGTGAACCTCCGCGCCAGCCTTTCCGGAACGAGCTCGCCATCGTGTAGCAGTTGCACCAGGCTCCAGAAGGCCAGCTGCGTGTCATCACTCGGCAGCCCGACACGCATGCCGAGTGCATGCCTGTTAGGCAGGTAATCCCGGATGGTGCCGTGATGCAGCTCGCGTAAGGCAGGGAGCCGGCCCTCAGACGTGTTCCCGAGTGCGTCGCCTATTGCCAGTCCCAGCAGCATGCCCTCCACCCGGTCCCAGATCCGGTCGGCGTCAGGCGCGAGCGCCTGCGGTGGCTCATCCAGCCAGGCGCCCATGCGAGCTTCCGTGCCTCCCTCCCGCGCAAGTCTCTCGAGCGCCTCGCGGTTGCGCGGCATACTGTTCCGTTCACTCCTGCGCGGCCGGCTGCTGTCCGAATCATTCCAGAACGCAGTGAGGTGAACCACCATGCCGTCCCGAATGAGTGCGGCTCCCTTCATTCGCTCGCCGGACATGCGAAGGTCCTCACCGATTCCGATCGACGCATATGAGTGAGTGTCAGCAGCGAGAAGTTCCTCCAGCGCCTGAGCAAGTGCCTCCGGGTTGACCTGCTTGCCAGCGCCCAGGCGGCTGCCTGACGCGTGCTCCAGCGCGTCCAGGGCAAAACTCCTGACCAGCCGCGGGAGGTACTGCCTGCACGTCTCCTCGGCGTCGAACAGCTCGAGGCCGGCCACCCGGTTGCCGATGGCAAAGACAGCGCCCAGCTGTCCCATCACCGCGTTCACGGCACCAGCGTAATCCTCCACATGTGCACGGTGGCCCTCGAAGATGTCGTGCATCGCCGCGGTCGGGGACGACACGCCCATCGCTCTCGCCTTTCGCCCGATCTCGTTCCACACCGCGCCCTGGTCTGCGTGTCGGCCACCGTCCCGCGCCATCGCAGCGCTTACCTCGGAGAGCTTCTGCGCGCGCGCTCGCGCAAAGATGGTGTGCGAAGACACCGAGAAATCGCGCGAGCGCGCCGACCATCGCCCCGCCTCGACACACGTCACGGGGATGTCGAGCGTCAGCTGCCCGGCACAAGGATGGACAGGTTGACGATCCTGTTCTGCTTGGCGCCCAGCAGCTCTTCGCCGTCCACGAGGAGCACGGGAACACGCCCGCGGTTCACGAAGCGGAGTTGGGGCACCACACCCTGCTCCGACACTTCGGTGATCATCGCTTCCCCCGCCGAATGCGCATCTGCGAAGGCTCGGGAATCCGCAGAGGACGCCGCTGTACGAGTGAGCAGCGGCACCACGGTGAGGTTGCGGTGTCCCTGCGGCTGCCCGACTTCGACGCGGGCGATGGCATCACGAATGGCGCTCACGTGGCTCCTCACTCGGTGTGGGTGGTGAGGTCAACGATGCCAAGGGGGTCTGACAGTCCGAGCGCTGCGCCCCCGCCCGGCCTCAGCGGTCCATGATGGTCAGGTACTCCCTGAACGGCCCGACCGCCTCACGATACCGCTTCGCCATGACCCTGGCAGCCTGCGCGAGGTGACCCAGGTCGTGCGCAACCCACGCCGAGAGAAGTTGTCGGAGCGTAACGACCCCGAGAGCCGGGTGCCTTCCGGTGAGGTCGAGCTGTGCCTCGGCGAGCTTCCAGTTCGCGAGGATCTCCAGGTTCTCCCGCCGCAGGTTCGCGAACTCGTTCAGGAGGTCGGTGAGCGAACTGTCGCGATAGTCGCTGAGCTGTGCGAACCGGTCGAAGGGCTCGAAGGCTTGCGATTCACCGTGCTCGAGGATGATCCTTGCGCGCGGGATCCAGTCAGTCCGCTCCCCGTGCACCAGATGCCCGACGATGACCGTGGGACTCCATGTGTCGGGTCCCTCATCGGCTTCCGTCCATTCGGCGGGGAGGCCGGCGAGCATCGCCCGGAAGGTACGCGGTGTTCGCTCGAGGATGGAGCGGGCCTGTGAAAGATTGAACGTCATGCGGTCACCCGGGCGTGGATTGGCATACCTGAGGTAGCGAACGGCGATGGACGACGCGTTGACAATGCGTCGCGTGGCCGATTCTGGGAAGCTCGGGTAGGTGCGGGGGCTGCGAAAGGATGCGGCTCTACCCTGACGACCCCGCCAGCGAAGCACCCAGGGAAGGTCTGCACAACTGCGCCTGACGGCCAGTCGTGCGCGTTAAGCAGAAGAATGTGGACAATCAGGGATTAGTAAACTGCGGATGAGCGTCCGCTCCACGGGCCGCTTGGTCAACTCGCCAAGCAGTCCCTCGCGACCGAGGATCCCCTCAGGCTTTCGACCCTCGAGGAGACTGTCCAACAGCTCGTCAACCCGCTCCTTCTTCCTCGCCATGGTCCACTCCGACAGTGGGGGTTATCAGCCATGGCCATTTAGACACATATTTGGACAGTCCCGCACTTCTCGGCTGAGGAAGTCGACCATTGGACTGCTACAAGAATTGCTACAAGTGCTACACCACCGGCGTAGCAACAGAAAAGCGCCGGACTGCGCCTTAAGGAAAGTCTGCACAACGACGCCTGACGGTATGTCGTTCGCGTTGAGCAGCTGAATGTGGACAACCAGTGGTTCGAGGGCTCCGGATTCACCGCAACCGAGCGCCTGAAGCGCCCCAATCCGGTCCTTTCAGGCCTCAATGGTGGCCTGACGACCGGATTCCCACCCTACAGGGCGTAATTCGCCCCCGAAGTGCCCAGAAGTCGCTTCCTTACCAGGTACAGATTCGCCAGGAAGAACGCCGCGTACGCCCGCACAGCGTTCTTCCTGAGGCCCCGGTAGCGAACCTTCGTGAAGCCCCAGAGACGCTTCACCACATGGAACGGATGCTCCACGCGTGACCGCACGCGAGAGCGCGACCGGTTGATCTCCTTCCACTCATCCGAGAGCGGCTTCGACTTCGTCCCCCGGCGGTTCACGCGGTACCTGACACCCACCGACTCCAGCTCGACCCGGTCCCGCTCGCTCCAGTACGCCTTGTCCCCGTAGAGCACGCTCTCGTCGCCGTGCATGAGATCAGGCAGCTGGTTGATGTCCGCCTGGGCCGCATCGGTCACCGACAGGTGGTGAACCACGCCCTTAACGTCCGTGCCCACGTGAACCTTCATCCCGAAGTGCCACTGGTTGCCCTTCTTCGTCTGCCGCATCTCGGGGTCGCGCTTACGCTCCTCGTTCTTCGTCGAACTCGGGGCCTGGATGATCGTGGCGTCCACTATGGTTCCGGCCCTGAGCAGGAGGCGCTTCTCCTCCAGCAGCTCCCTCACCTCGGCAAACA
>CAYQAO010000103.1:0-8965 GCA_964415485.1 uncultured Gemmatimonadaceae bacterium | reverse complement strand
CCCAACCCCTCACCCCTCCTCCCTCCCCGTTTCCAACCTTGGACTTTCTCACCCGCCGGTTTCCCGCCCTCGCTCGGCTGCCTCGCGCGGAACTCGGCCGCGTCTCGCCGCCGGTGGTGCGCGTCGAGCTGCCTCACGCGGGGGAGATGTGGATCTGGCGGGATGACCTCAATGCGCCGGTAGCCGGCGGCAACAAGGTTCGCGCGCTCGAGTACCTGCTGGGAAACGTCAGGCAGGGAGACACCGTCGCCGTCGTGGGCGGAGTCGGCTCCACGCACGTTTACGCAACGGCCACGCACGCCGCGCGGCTGGGCGCGTCCACGGTGGCCGTCAGGTGGCCTCACGAGACCACCTCCCTCTCGCGCGCGATAGGCAGCCTCGCGGCCGAAAGGTGTCGCAACGTTTACGACCTGCCCCTGCCGCTCGCGGTGCCGACCGCGGCGGCCCTTCGGCTCCGCGCGGCACTTTCCCGAGGCCTCCACTGGGTGCCGTTCGGCGGCAGCTCGCCAACCGGCGTACTCGGCCATCTGGGAGCCGCACTCGAGCTCGCGGATCGAGTCGAGCGCGGCGAGCTGGAACGTCCCGCCGCGATCGTGGTTCCCGTAGGCAGCTCGGGCACTGCGGCCGGCCTGCTGCTCGGACTGTCGATTGCCGGCCTGGACACGACCGTGATCGGCGCCCGCTGCGGCCCGCGTGCGGGGATCACGCACGGGCGAGTGATGCGTCTAGCGGCGCGGACGGCGGCCCTCGTCAGGCGCCTCACGCGTGGGGACGTGCCCCTGCCGCGGCCAACCCGATTCGTGATCGAGCACCATGCGTACGGTGGCGCCTACGGCCGCCCCCACCCCGATGCCGCGACTCTCGCCGCCGAGTTGCACGAGAGAACCGGCGTCGTCGCAGACGCCACGTACGTTGCCAAGGCCCTGCTGGCCGCCGCGACACATCGCGCTCCACGCCCGGTGATGCTCTGGTCCACCTTCGATGCGCGCGAGGTGGCGCACGCCGCCGAATGGTGGAAATGAGCGGGGACGCAGGCGACGCGGCCATGCTTGCCCGTCCCTTGCGGTTGACCCCTTCCCACGCTCAACCAATCACCACATTCTCAGTGTCGTGAAACAGGAATCCTCCAGCATCAAGCGCATCGCCTGCGGTGACGTCGAACTCGCGGTGCAGGACACCGGCTGCGGCACCGACGCGCTGCTCCTCGTGCACGCATTCCCGCTGAACAGGCGGATGTGGGCGCCCCAGATTGCTGCGCTGTCCGGCGAGCTGCGCTGCATTGCTCCCGACCTGCGCGGCTTCGGCGAGTCGGGCATCGGCGGCGCCCCCGGCGAGGAATCCGGCGACGGCAGCTGGACGATGGATCGATTCGCGGACGACCTCGCATGCGTGCTGGACGCGCTCCAGGTGCCCCGCGCCATCGTCTGCGGCCTCTCGCTCGGCGGCTATATCGCGCTCGCCTTCTGGCGCCGGCATCCGGATCGGGTGCGAGCGCTGGTACTCGCGGACACCCGGGCCGGGGCGGACTCGGACGAGGGTCGCGAGAAGCGGCGCGCGACCATCCGCACCGCACGTGAGGAAGGCGCGCAGGCCGTGGCCGAGCAGTCCATCAGCGGGCTGCTTGGGAAGACGACCCGGGAGCAGGACGGCGAGCCGGTCGCGACCGCCCGCGCGCTGCTCGCGCAGGCGCGCGTGGAGGGAATCGTCGGAGCCTCGGAGGCGATGATGTCGCGTCCCGACTCCACGCCCACCCTGGCGACGATCTCGGTGCCCACCCTGGTGCTGGTGGGTGAGGAGGACGCGCTCACTCCGGTGAAGGACTCGCGAGCCATGGCGGACGCGATTCCCGGCGCGAAGCTGGAGGTGATCCCCTCGGCGGGTCACCTTAGCAACATCGAGCGCCCGGCCGCGTTCACGCGCGCGCTGCGCGACTTCGTGGCGTTCCTCCCCGCTGACGACCCGGCGCGCTCCGAAAATCCAGCCACCTGACGCACGCCCGGATCATGGAGCTCGGACAGATCACCTGGATCGGCATCGTCATCCTGATCGTGGACCTCGTGGCGCTGGGGTCCATCTGGACGAGCCCGCTCCATTCGCGCAAGGCGAAGTTCCTGTGGACGGTGATAGTCGCGGTATTGCCGCTGATCGGCGCGCTGGCCTGGTTTCCGCTCGGCAGAGAGATCAGGAAGTAGGGAAAAGGGAACAGGGACTCGGGACTGGTAACTGCCGTGGTTGCCGTCGTCCCGCCCTCACTCCCCTGTCGTCCCGCGCCTGACTCCCCTGTCATCCCGCGCGAAGCGTCGGGATCTACTCACCCTGCGCCGAAGCCGGCCGCTACCAGTTGAAAGCAGATCCCGACACTCGCTTCGCTCGCGCGGGATGACAATCAGCTGGCGAGCGCGGGATGACAGTTCAATGCCGCCTCCCCCTCCCCTCGCCTCCGTTCGCGACCCTCTCCAGGTACTCGCCCAGTTCCGACACCGACTTCGCCACCAACTCGGCGCTCGTGGACGGCGGGCCGGGCCTGACGAAATCCACGCGCACTGCGCGCATTCCCGCTTCGAGGGCGCCGCGCACGTCGGTGCGCTCGTTGTCGCCCACGTGCAGCGCCTCCTCGGGACGGATGCCGAGGGCCTGCAGGGTGTGCTCGAAGGGCTCGCGCCTCGGCTTGGCGTGCCCCAGGTCCATGGAGTACGTGGTTACCGCGAAATAGTCGAGCAGGCCGTCGCGCTCCAGGAGCACGTTCTGCGCGGTGCCTGACGCGAAGCCCGTGTCGCTCACTATCGCGAGGCGCGC
This sequence comes from uncultured Gemmatimonadaceae bacterium, assembly GCA_964415485.1. GTDB lineage: Bacteria > Gemmatimonadota > Gemmatimonadetes > Gemmatimonadales > Gemmatimonadaceae > JBBQHX01. The sequence goes on along the minus strand of CAYQAO010000103.1, from coordinate 6,169 downwards.
GACTCCGGAAAGCGTTTGCACCACGTCCGACACGCCGGAGATGAGCGGAGCCGGCCAGCGCGTGAGGGCCTCGTCCACCGCTGCCACTGCCGCTGCCAGGTGCTCGGAGTCGTCAGGCGCGTCCAGCTCCAGCCGGCGGAGCATCCAGCGAATGCGGTCGCGCGTGTGGTAGCCGCGCGACTCCTCGCGCCACCAGCGCTCCGCCTCACGGCCGCTCTCGACGTAAAGCGCCTCGAACTCGGGCCACTCCAGCTTCCTTCCCAGCGCTGACAGCAGGCCGTGCAGCGCTTCCTGACGGAAACGGACACGCTCCGGAAGCACGTGTCCGTGGTACAGAGTGTCCCAGTAATCGAAGGTGATGGCCTTCAGCGGCACATCACCATTCCTGCCGCCGAGGTGCTGCGGTGTCACCGCTGCGGCGGACCCGGCGGATTATCGCTCTCGAAGACGTCGCGGTTCTTCGCGATGTACGACCGCAGCTGCACCGGCACGTCCTCATCCGGGAAGATGGCGGTCACCGGGCACTCCGGCTCGCATGCACCGCAGTCGATGCATTCATCCGGATGGATGTAGAGCTGGTCCGGTCCCTCGTAGATGCAGTCCACAGGGCAGACATCCACGCAGGACCTGTCCTTGACGTTTATGCAGGCTTCTGTGATGACGTACGGCATGATTGGGAATAGTCGGGCGAATGTGGAGGGAAGATAATGAGGCTGAGGACCAGGCGTCTGTTTGATCGGTGTCAGGTGCTGGATGTCGGGTGTCGGGGATCCCATGCGCGATGGTCTGACTCGCCGCTGCGGGCCACGTGGTGTGCTCGGCGCAGGGATTTCGACCTGGGCCCCGACACCCCACCCCCAACCCCCGACACCCTCAAACAGGCGCCGAGTCCTTCTTCCGAAACAACGTCATCGTCCTCCCGATCACCTGGATCACCGAACTGCTGGTCGCCAGTGCCAGCGCCTCGGCTGCGTCCTTCGGCTTCACGTCCAGGTTGCGGCTGATCTGCACCTTCACCAGTTCGCGTGCTGCGAGCGCCTCGTCCAGCGACTTGAACACGGCCGGCGTGAGCCCGGCCGCACCAACGTGCACCGCTGGCGTCAGGTGGTGAGCCTGCGAACGGAGTGCCGCTCGCTCCTTTCCGGTCATGGCGGTCATCTGGGTCGCGCCGTTCCCGGGCGCTGCAGGAGCAGGAATGGATTCACCGGAACGCCCTCCCAATAGCGTCGCGGCTGGTAGCGCATGATCTGAAGGTGCAGGTGGGGAACGGTACCGCTCGCGTTGCCGGTGTTGCCAACGTAGCCGATAATGTCACCCGCTCGTACCCTCTCGCCCGTACGGAGTCCCTCGCGAAAGGAATCCATGTGGGCGTAGTAATACACGAAACGTTCCGCTTCGTCCAACAGGTAGACGATCAGCCCGCCCAGCGTGTTGCTGCGCAGCGAGAGGATGGTGCCGTTATCGGCAGCCAGCACCGGCGTAAGACGCGGCGCCATGATGTCTATGGCGTGGTGCCGGCGCCCGCCCGATCGAGCGGCAAGAAAGTCGTCGCGCAGTGAGGACGGCGCCACGCCGTGCACCGGTACCATGAGCTCGCGCCCGATCAGGTACTCGAAGTCGGCACGGCCGATGTTGCCGAGCGTGGCGTTGGCGCGGCTGGTGCCCCCTGGGGCCGCCGGGGCGGATGAGCTTCCCACCGGCGCGGCACGCCCGCTGGCGCAGGCACCGAGCGTGAGGGCGAGGCAGGCAGTGAGACACGCCCGCGTCGCCCGAAGCTTCACCACTCCCTCGCCGCGGGTCGGGCGCGCTCCCTCAGCACCCGTTCACCCGCATGAATCCGCTGCCCGAACCAAACCCCTCGTGCACGACGATTCAGATGGAATCCAGGAGGTCGTCCACCGCACGAGCGTCGGCGTCCCGCAGGTCACCGCCGTTCACGATCTTCTGCAGGATGTCCACGGCTTCCGCGGCCAGGTCGTCCGCGTGGCGCCTGTCGCCGCTGAAGCGGACGATATGGCCCAGCAGGATAGACGCGATCTTTTCCCCCTCCTCGTCGTCGCCGGCGGCGGGGTCGTCGAAGTCATCTTCGTCGTCCTCCTCCTCGAGCGTGTCCTCGAAGGACGGAACGCTGGCCTTCCACGGTTCATCCGCGCCTTCGCTCTCCTGCTGCGCCTCGATGATTCGCTCGGACGGAACGAGTGCGAAGAGCCGCGCCTGGATCCCGGGGTCTTCCTCCACGGCTAGCAGAGCGAGCGGCACGGGCTGGTCGAAGAGCCTGAGTGACATGAGCTGATCTATGGCCTCGCGCGGCATGGCACAGCGCGCTATGAGGCGCGCGCCGATGAAGGTGCCGAGTACGGAGCCCTCAGGTGCGCGCTCGTCGTCGAGTGGCGCCACGTCGAGAGGCACCGGTATGGCGGTGCTCACGAAGACGGCGTGGCGATCATCGTCGTCGTCTGGTAGCGGCAATTCGGGAAAGGTCATGAGATGCTCCGCGGTGACTTCCCGGTAAGATAAGGACTGGGGGGAAGGAGTGCGACGCCGCCTCGCGGTGCGCGACACAGCGACCTCGACCCGTGACTCGGGGCCTGCTCCCCCATCGTTTTCGTCATCCTGCTGCGGTGAATGGCGCAGAACGCTGACAAGGGAAGAGGGAAGAGGGACTGGGGAAGAGGAACTGCCTCCGCTTCTGTCATCCCCTGTCATCCCGCACGAGCGCAGCGAGTGTCGGGATCTGCTTTCTACTGGTAGTGGCCGGCTTCGGCGCAGTGAGAGTAGATCCCGACGCTGCGCGCGGGATGACAGGGAGTGAAGCGCGGGATGACAGGGAGTGAAGCGCTGGATGACGGCAGCCACGGCATTCCCCCTTCCCAGTCCCAACTACATCTCCGGCACCTGACTCATTTCCTCCCCGACGCGCACCTCGCACCTGACGCCCAGCGTCGCTCCCGGGATCAGCACGCCGAACTCCGCCAGCGCGAGGATCGCGGTCAGCACTGCAGCCATGAGCGTGGCTCGCGAACGGGGGCGAAGCATCGGGCGGCTCCGCGTGCTGCGGGCTTCAGTATCCGGACTGTTCATCTGCATTCTCCTTGATGGTGGTCTTCATCAGGAGAACACCACAGGGAGACATGTCGTGAGGCCCGTGCCTGACGACTGGCTGTCGTCAGGCACGCCCGCGCGATCAGGGCAGCTTGAGCTCCGTCTGCGCGCGTGCCGTGCGCGGCTTGCCGTCCGACGCCAGCCACACACCGTCGCGACGGTGCCGGCCGGCACGAAAGCGCACCGCATCCGCACCGGAGACGGTGTTCTCGCCCACAAGCCGCGGCACGTAGCCACCCGTCACCAGCATGCGCAGCGCTATGGCCGTGTCGCAGTCCGTGTTCGAGCAGCGATAGATGGACTCCACCGCACCCACCTGCCGGCCGTCCACCTCCTCGAACTCGCCTACCGCAGACGCACCCCATCCGCGCGGCGCACCGCGTATGCCGCGCGTGTAGCGCTTCACCTGCGGGGTGGACCAGCAGCGTGGACACACCGGCCTGCCGTTGTCAGGAGCGTAGGCCGCCGGCAGCAGACGCAGCCCACCCGTGCGCTTCTCCTGCGCACGGGTGCTGCCGGAGCGGGATTCGGACGTGTGGACCCCGGCACCGGGCGGGGTGTCGTCGTTCAGTAGCGAGAGCTGCGTATCCACGGGAGCAAATCTAGTGAAGCCCGGCACGGCCGGTCACCGCCTCTCGGAGTCTCACTGTCCATGCGAACACCATCGCATCACCACCGTGCCCACCACGGCATCAGCCTCACGCGGGATGCGCACCGGCGGATAGTCGGAGTTGAGCGACAGCAGCTCGATCTCACGCTCGGCCACCTCCCCCACGCGCTTCACCACGTAGCCATCGTCCGGCCGGCGAGCGACCACTATCGAGTCGCGACGCGGAGCCGCACCCACCTGCGTGAGCACCACGTCGCCGGCATGAAGCAGTGGCTCCATGCTGTCGCCAGCCACGGTAAGCGCCACGAAGCGGCCGCGCGGCAGGTCGTCAGGCAGCCGCACCCAGTGCTCGCATGGCTCGTCCCACAACTCGCGCCCCACACCGGCTGCCACCCCCAGGTCCAGCCACGGCGCACACCCCTCGGCAGCCGCCGCATGCAGCGCCTCACGAGGACGCGGCGGCCCGCTCACCCGCACCACTCCCCCGCCCCGCGTCGGTATACCTCCCGAGGGCCGCCGAGCCGGTATGGCATCCGGTGAGCCGCCCACGAGACGCATGCGGGCACGCTGCGCGATCGCAGCGCTGTACGCCCTGCGCGCCACCGCCAGCGAACGCTCCTCGCTCCACGGCGCGGCCCCCGCAGCCTTGCCCCGCCTGAGCTCCGCCGCCCGCCACCTCAGGTACTCCTCGTGGTCGTCCCCGGGAGCCGATGGACCCAGCTCCGCCGCAAGGGCGCCGAGTGTCTCGAGAAGGGTCTCGTCCAGCTCTGCCGTGCGACGCATTCGCACCGCTTCCCTGTCTGGTTCCATGTAACTCACTCCTGGCCTGGGGTGGAGCGCGCTGCGCGCTGGCGCACACCACGTCTGCCATCCGGCGTGGACACGTTCGCCCACGCCGGTTCACCGCGCCGGATGACTCGCAGGATTGCCGCGCGCTCCGTCTCCGACACGTCCTTCAGGTGCTCCTCGGCCGCCCGCTGCAGCCGCGTCCGCAACCGCTCTATCCGCTTCGACACCGCCCCCGGGTTGCTCCCCAGCCACTCGGCAATGGTTCGATGTGGGACGCGATGTCCGGCCCAGATGAGCAGCAGTCGCTCCTCACGGGAGAGTCCACGCGTCAGTGCCTGCGCCAGGCGCAGCAAGGGCGGCGCGGCACGAGGCGCCTCCGCGACTGCCGAGGGAACGGTGCCCTCCCGCACGACGCGCGCCCGGGTGTGGTCGGGTGCCGGATACTCGCGCACCGCGTCTTCGCCTGATGAATGCCCGGATGCGGCAGGCTCCAGCTCCTCGCGCACGGCCGCCTCACGAGCACGGCGGCGCTCCTCGTTGCGCCAGTGGTTTCGCGCGCGGTTGCGAAGCGCCGTAACCAGGTACGATGCCATGGTGCGAGGCGCCTCACGACCGGCGCCGAACGCCGTCGCCACCTCCACCAGCACGTCCGCCACCAGGTCATCCGCGTCGTCCGGACTGAAGCCCAGCCTCCGCGCGGCGTCGGTGAGCAGCGGCTGCCACCGGCGCACGAACTCCGTGTACGCGCGCTCGTCCCCCTGCTGCATGAGGGCGACGAGCGTGTCGTCAGGCACTTCCGAGCGTATTCTGAAACCGGGCATGTGAACCTGGGCGGACGCATTCACTACATGGACACCATGCATGGACACCGCCTCACCCGTTCGCGGCCCGGCTGGACCGGCGGACGCCTCGACTGCCCAGCGTGCCGCCCAGACGCTCGCGATCCCGCCGCGAGAGGTAGTCGCGAAGCGCGGCCTCCAGCTGCGCCACCTCCTCCTCGTTCGGAGACGCCGCCAGCCGCTCGCGCAGCGCCGCCACCCGCGCGCCTCGCATCCCCACACGCTCGGCCTCTCCAAGCAGCCGGTAGACGTCCGCCAGGGCGTCCGCCGCCACCTGACGCGCCGCCACGCGCGCGTCGGACGCTCCGTTCGAGCCCGGCTCGCCCACGCGCCGCGCCGCTCGCGACCTCAACCGCTCCACCCGCGCAATCTCCTCCGCACTCGGCCGCCTCACCGATGACGCAAACCCCAGGTTCGCCAGCGCCCGCCCCACGGCCGACGTCTCCGTGTTCTCCAGGCAGGCGAACTCGTTCACGGCGCCGTCTCCCTCCCGCTCCGACGCCCACCCGGTGGCAGCTGGACGAAGGTCGCCGGCACCGCGGTACACCTTGGCGCGGAAGGTGACCTCGGCATCGGTTCGCTGGATCAGCTCGGTGATTATCCGCCCTTCCGGGTACCGGCTGTAGAACGCCTCGATGCGCTCCGCGACGGTCGCATATTCTCCTGCGGCGAACTCCAGCTCCACCCTCGTCATGGCTCCTCCGGCGAAATCGGGAGGACCAAGGTAGCCCGAAGAAAGCCCGAAAACAAGGAGGCAGGGAAGAGGGAACAGGGACTGGGGAAGAGTGACTGCGCTCCACCCTCTACTGTCATCCCGCGCGAAGCGTCG
>CAYQAO010000102.1:0-9388 GCA_964415485.1 uncultured Gemmatimonadaceae bacterium | reverse complement strand
GTGCGGGCGTGGCTTACGGGCTGGGGAACAGGGAGTAGGGAAGAGGGAAGAGGGACTGCCGCCTCCCCTGTCATCCTGCACGAGCGAAGCGAGTGTCGGGATCTGCTTTCACTTCACCGTGGCCGGCTTCGGCGCAGGGCGAGCAGATCCCGACGCTTCGCGCGGGATGACAGCACCCCTCAGCCCTTGGCCCCCAGCCACCTCTCCCGACGCTCCAGCGTCGCCGCGTCAGGCATGCGGCCCGCCTCCTCGAAGAGTCGCGAACGCAGCGTCGGGTTCTCCACCAGCCTGATCGTCGTCTCCACACGCTGCCCGCGCGACTCGAACACCAGCGGCAGCTGGTCGCCAGGCTTGCTCGATGCGATGACCGCCTCCAGGTCCGCCCGGCTCGAGAGCGCGCGGCCGCCTAGCGACACGAGATGCGCGCCGCGGTCCAGGCCCGCCTCGTACAGCGGCGACCCGATCAGCGGCGTCGCGGTGAGCAGCAGCCTTCCGTTCGACTGGTTCACCGCCAATGCACCGATCCACGCCTCGCCGGGCGACGCGGGCTCCACGGTGATGCCCACCCTCGCCAGGAGACGCTCGTAGTCCGGCGCTTCCCTTCCCGTGATGTACCTGCGGAAGAAGCCGTTCGCGAACGCCGTGTCTCCCGCCACCCTTCCCAGCACGGCGCGGGCATCGTCAATCGTGTACGGCGCGAAGGTCCTTCCGTGCACGCGCCACATCTCCTGCATGTAGGTGTCCAGCGACAGCTCATCGTTGCCGCGCGATTCGCCCAGCTCGCGGAGCTCGAGGTCCAGCGCAAGGCCGATCGCAGCGCCCCATGTGTAGTAGGAGATGAACGTGTTCTGGCGGTTCTGCGCATCCACGGACGTAGCCGCGTCCACGAACGGCGCCTGCCTGCTCATGTCCACCGGCGAGAAGAACCTGCGGCCCGGCGAGTTGACCACGGCATTCACCTGGCCGCCGATCCTGTCTGCATAACGCGAGCGATCGCCGATGCCTGCACGCGTGATCAGCAGCTGGTCGTAGTAGCTCGTGAAGCCCTCCGCCAGCCACAGCATGCCCGTCATGTTCTCGCGCGTGAAGTCGAACGGCTCCAGCTCCGCGGGACGCATGCGCTCCACGTTCCAGATGTGGATGAACTCGTGCGACACGGTGCCGAGCAGGCCCAGTGCGTTGTTCGCGAGGCTGGATGAGCTGCTCAGCACCGTGGAGTTCCGATGCTCCATGCCGTCTCCGTACGCCCACGGAAGGTACGCACCGATGAACGTGTAGGTGCCGTAGTCGAAGCGCGGCATCTCGCCGAAAACGGCCGTCGCCTCGCGCACCACCCCCTTCGTCCACTCGAAGTACCTGTCGAACTCCGCAGCGGTGCCCGTGTGGTGCAGCGCAAAGCGGATGGTCTGCTCCCCGTTCTCGCCAGGTACCTTCATCTCGCGCCACATGTGCGGCGCTGCCATCACCGGGCTGTCGAGCAGGTACTGCAGGTCCGGCGCGGTGAAGGTGTAGCGGTCGCTCGTGGGGGCGAGCTGCGTGGCCACCGTCCACGCGCTGTCGTTAGGGACGATGCGCACCGATATGGGCCTCGCTTCCAGCCCGTCGGCCCACATGAACGCCGCTGGGGCGTTGAGGTGCGCGTGCGTACGGTCTATCGCCGCATACGTGCCATCCGCACGATCGCCGTACAGCGTATATGTCACGCGCACGGTGCCGTCGTGCCCCGCCACGCGCCAGGAGTGCGGGTCGGGCCGCTCGATCTCGAGCGCACGTCCGGCGCCATCCACTACGGACACGTCGTACACGTTCTTCGCGAACTCGTGCAGCGCGTAGCGACCCGGCGAGCTGCGGCTCATTCGCACCACGAGCGGCGTGTTCGCCTGCACCTGCGGGAACGTCACCGTAATGCGAGCCTCGTGGTGCACCGCATTGGGAAACTCGGCCACGTAGCGGATCGTGTCGCCCTGGGCTTCGAGAGCCGCGAGCGGGGCGAACGAAAGAAGGAGAGCGCCTGCGGTAGCGCTCATGCGCTTTACGAGTACGGATCGTGTCATCATCTCTGGTTGGTCGGGGAACTACACATTCTCCGCCGCGATGCCCGCAGATGCAAGCCGCCGGCTGACCTCGGGCAATGCCCGGGACGGCCGGAGGCAGCGGGACGCCGAGAGCACGAGGTGCTTCAGTGTACGGAGGCCGTGGCGGCGTGGTCCCCGAGTCCCGGGGTGATTCGCCAGCGCACCAGCTGCTCTACGCCGACTTCGTCCGTCTGCACGGCCCACACATGGTCGCCGTGCGCCGACAGAGTCCACCAGCGCACCCGTTCGGGAAACACCACCCTGCCGAGGAACCGTCCGTCAGCCCCGAAGACGTCCGCGGTGACCCGTTCCGTCCAGATGAGCGGCGGGCGCTTGTCTTCCGCCCGATTCTCCTCGATCAGCGTGCTGTCAATGACGCCCGGCGCAGACGTCTGCACCCACAATTTCCCGTCCGATGTGGGGTGCAGCGACCTGACGAACGGCTTGGTATCCGGAATTCCCGGACCGTTCCAGCTCCATCCCGGATTGACCGCCCGCATGTCGAACGTGGTCACTTCCTCATGGTTCGCACGCTCCGCGCCCTGTACGGGAACTGCGTCCGTCTCGCGCTCTATCGCCATCAACCGTCCGTCGCGCTGCACCACTATGCGGTACCTGCTGTCGGTCGTGAACGCGAAACCTCCGTCGTACACGGTCCATGCGGGCGCCGCGGAGAATGGCACGAACCTGGTGCTGAACGAGCCGCCGTCAGGCGACCGGGCGCTGAGAATCAGGTTGTCCGGAGCCTCCACGGGAGGCGGAAGGGTGTCGTGCGCGGTATCGCCTATCGCGAAACGTCCGACTCCGGTGCGGATGCCCATTCTCGGGCGTGAGGCCTGATCGTCGTCCCGCAGGACGGCGCGGTAGTAGATGCGTCCGCTTGCGTCCGACCAGACCGACCGATTGGAGAAGAATCCGCCCGGCAGCCGAATCATCTCGCCTGCGGTGCCGTCCTGCGAGTACAGCTGGATGCGTCCGTTCCGCGGGTCCCACATGGCCACCTGCCCATCGGGCAGGAGCGCCAACCCTCCGGAAGCCTCGTATTCTCCCGGACCCGCACCCTTGCGACCGATGGTGCGAATGAGCCGCCCGTCACCGCCGTAGTGGCGAAGCGCGGGCGCCAGCCTGTCGAAGACGAGCACGCTCCCGTCAGGCAGCGCAAGCATCTCCGAGATGGCGCCGAACATGTACTCCTCGGCACCCTCCATCTCGCCGATGCGCACTTCCTCCACCAGGTCGCGGACACCCGCGTTGCCGGAGCCTATGGTGCGCACCACCAGCGTGTCGCCGATGCTGTCCGTCACGGTGCGCAACGCCAGGCCCGTGTCGGAGCCCGCTGCGCGCTGGCACGCGGCCAGGACTGCAAGCGAAAGGATCGCGGCTGTAGCAGCCAGCCGCGACACACACTGCCTGTGGTGAAGCATTCTCGGCTCCGGTCGAGACGTTCGGTTGCGGACTGCCTGCCTCTCGGACAGTGCCCGGGCAGGCAAAGGTTTACCTCGACGTCGCCGCCAGGCTCAACCTCCGACCCGTACGATGCGAACGCCGGCCTGCTGCGGAATCACGCCTCCCGTAAGGGTCCCGTCCGTCGCCAGCCCCACGTGCATCTCGCTCGGACCCAGTCGCACCACTGCGCTGTCGCCGCGTATGAGTACCGTGGCGTCCACCGTCTGCCCGCCGCTTCCCACCACGAACACGGGTACCGCCACGGAGTCACCACCTATGGCACGCGCCCGGCGCACAATCTGTTCGGTGAGCGTCACGCTCGGCGACAGATACGGTACGGCCCCAGCGCGCGTACCGCGGCGGACCGTGTCCATGCCCGCCCCCGTGCGCTGGAGCGCTATCACGCTGTCTCCGCGGAACTGCGCCTCGGCTTCCTCCACCGGCTCCGCCTGCCCCGGCGCGAAGACCTGCATGCTCAGGTTCGAGAAGGTGGCGTCGCCGTTCACGCTGGCCGTGAACTCCAGGCGCGCCTGACCCACTACTTCCATGGTCACGTCCAGCGAGTCCTCCGAGCGCACCCAGCGCTCCAGCACCGCCGTATCCGCGCCGCTAAGTATCGCGTATGTCCCCTCGGCACGCGCGGCGGAACTGTCCGCTGCTGCGCCGGCAAGGAGCGGAACCGCCAGGATTGCGACCGCGGCACCGGCTCGCCAGCGGCTGTTCAGCTGCTGCATCCAACCTCCCGTTGAGTGTTGACGCGACCGTCCGGACGACCTTCGTCCGGACCCGCCGCGTCGGGCCCACCCTGCCCATCGTAGCTATATTGGGGCCATGCCTCCCGCCACCCCTCGCGCCTTTCGCAAGGCGATCGAAGGCGGCCAGGTGGCGCCCGCATATCTCCTGCACGGCGACGACGACTTCCGAAAGGACGCCGACCTTCGCATCGCCGTGGACGCGCTGGTGGACCCCGCCACGCGCGACTTCAACTACGAGGTAAGACGGGGCGCGGACCTGGCCGCCGACTCGCTGCACTCGCTGCTCAACACGCCGCCCATGATGGCCGACCGGCGCGTGATGGTGCTGCGCGAGGTGAACGGGCTGAAGAAGGATGCTCGTGAGGCACTCGACCGCTACCTCGCCAACCCCGCGCCGGAAGTCGTGCTCCTCATGACCGTGCCGGGCGGCGTAAAGCTGGACAAGTGGCTCGGCGGCGTGGCGAAGAAGGCGTCCGAGGTGGAGTACGCGCGCCTGAGCGGCCAGCACCTGCCCAAATGGGTCGAGCACCAGGCCGCGGAGCTGGGCGGCAGCATAGACAAGGACGCCATCGAGATGCTCGTGTCAGCCGTGGGCGACGACACCGCGCTCCTCTCCGCGGAGCTGGACAAGCTGCTCAGCTTCACGGGCGGTGGCGAGATCACGCGCGACGCCGTGGGCGAGATCGTGGGCATCCGCCATGGCGAGACGCTCGGCGACCTGCTCGACGCGGTGCTGGAGCGCAACGCGCGGCGCTCGATGGCGCTGCTGCCGGTGGTTCTGGCACAGCCGAAGGTGACGGGTGTATCCATCGTCATGGCGCTCACGGTGCAGACGCTCGCGATGGCGTGGGGGCGTGCCGCACGAGAGGAAGGGATGAGCGCCTCGCAGCTGGAGCGGGAGTTCTTCAACCTCCTCAGGGAGGGGAAGGCGTTCCCGGGCCGTTCGTGGGGAGAGGCAACGAAGGCGTGGGCGCGCTCGCTCCCGCACTGGAACGCCGCTGCGCTCGATCGTTCGCTCGAGGCGCTGGTGGCGGCAGACGTTGCGCTCAAGGAGACGACGATCGCCAGCGAGGAACAGATCGTTGCCACCTGCATTCTCGCCATGTGCGCGTCCGACTCGCACGCCGGGTCGAAGCGCCCCGCCGCCTGACGAAACCGTTCATCAACAAGGGTTCGAATCGCAATGTCGTTCTTCAGTCCTCATGTTCGCCTGGCCGCCGGGATCACGATGGCCGTGGCGGGCGCGGTATTCGCAGCGCCCGCGGCGCTTCACGCACAGGCCGATTCTCCAGGCTCGGAGGTCTATATCAGGGCGCAGGACCTCGTGGGCAACGGCGAGGGAGCGGCCGGACGTGCGCTGGTGGATTCAATGCTCGCTACGGCCCGGGCAGGAACGCCCGCGTACGCCGAAGCGCTCTTCTGGCGCGCGGCGCTGGCGCAGACTGCGGCCGAGGCGGAGCGCGACTACCTGCGCGTGTCCGTGGAGTACCCGGCGTCACCGTTTGCGGAGGACGCACTGCTCAGGCTTGGCATGCTGGAGCTCTCACGCGGCAATCGTCGTCAGGCAATGCAGCGCTTCGAGTCGCTGGTGCTGCGCTATCCCACGGGCAGGCAGCGTCCGCGCGCGCAGTACTGGATAGGCCGCACTTACTTCGACGACAACCGCATCGCGGAGGGGTGCACGGCGCTCTCGGCGGCGCGGAGTGCGACGCCGAGCGAGGCGGTGGAGCTCATCACGCAGATTGACTACTACGCGCAGCGCTGCCGCGGCGTGCGGCCGGCTGCGGCGAGTGACGTGGTTGGAGTCGGTGCGCCGGCGAGTACAGGCGCGAGCCCGACGCCGGCACCAGCGCCGTCCACGCCGGCGCCTGTCGCCTCGGCGCCAGCGACTCCTGCGCCATCGGCGTCGGCGCCGGCCGTCACCTACTCCGTGCAGGTGGCCGCCTTCCCGGTGCGTGCGAACGCCGAGCGCTACGCGGCGCGACTGCGCGAGCGCGGCCTGGACGCACGGGTGGATGGAACCTCCGAGCCGTTCCGCGTTCGCATAGGCCGCTACGGCACGCGTGAGGCAGCCATGCAGCGCCTGCAGGACCTCCGTCGCCAGAACCTGGACGGTTTCGTTGCGGAGGTGCAGGGGCAGTGAGCTCCGCCGCAACGCCGCTGATGCAGCAGTACCTGGAGATCAAGTCGCGCCACCGCGACTCGATCCTCCTGTTCCGCATGGGCGACTTCTACGAGATGTTCTACGAGGACGCGGAGACCGCCTCACGCGTGCTCGGCCTCACGCTCACGTCGCGGAACAACGGCGGCGCCGCGGAGGTGCCGCTCGCCGGGGTGCCTGCGAAGGCGGTGTCGGAGTACCTGCGGAAGCTGGTGCAGCAGGGTTACAGGGTTGCCATCTGCGAGCAGGTGGAGGACCCGAAGATGGCGAAGGGAATCGTGAAGCGCGAGGTGGTGGAGACCATCACGCCCGGTGCGGCCTTCGCGGACGACCTGCTCGAGGTGCACCGGAACAACTTCCTGTGCGCAGTCGTGAGGCTCCCTGCGCGCGGGGCGCGGTATGGCGCCGGAATGACCGGCCTTGCCGCTGCGGATCTCTCCACCGGTGAATTCCGCCTTGCGCAGGTGAGCGACGAAGGCTCGCTGGACGCGCTCATCGCACGCTTCTCGCCGCGCGAGCTGCTGGTACCGCGCGGCGCAGATGCGCACGTGCAGGTGGACGGCGCGCTGGTCACCGAGCGTGAGGCATGGGAGTTCGACCCTGCCATGGCGCGCGAGGAGCTCACCAGGCACTTCGGCGTGATGTCGCTGAGCGGCTTCGGTATCGAGGCCGAGCATGATCCGGCCGCCGCGGCAGGCGGCGCGCTCGTCAGGTACCTGCGCGAGCTGCAGCCGTCAGGCCTGCCGCAGCTCGCGCCGCCAGTGCTGGAGCGCGAGCGCGGCACCATGCCGCTGGACGAGATGACGCGCCGCAACCTGGAGCTGGTGGAGTCGCTGCGCCCCGAGCCGGAGGTGAGCGGTCCCGCGGCCGGAACGCTACTCGCCGTGCTGGACAGGACCGTCACTCCCATGGGCGCGCGCCTCATGCGCCAGTGGCTGCTCGCGCCGCTGGTGGAGCGCGAGGCGATCGAGGCGCGGCTGCAGTCGGTGGATCGGCTCGCTCGTGCGGCAATGGAGCGTGCGCGCCTTCGCGAGGTGCTGGACGGCGTGCGCGACATCGAGCGGCTGGGCAGCAAGGCCGCCGCCGGACGCGCCACCCCGCGCGACCTTCGCGCACTCGGTGACTCGCTGGGCCGTCTGCCCGCGATGGACGAAGTGCTGGAGGCGATTCCGGGCGGCGGCTCCGACCGCCTGACGAGCATCACGGCGGAATGGGACTCGTGCGGCGACCTGGCGGCGGACATCACCAGCATGCTCGTGGATCGCCCTCCACTGCAGATCGGCGACGAGGAGACGATTCGCGCAGGCGTGGACGCCGAGCTGGACGAGCTGCGCTCGCTGCGTGCGGGCGGCAAGGACGCGATCGCGCGAATCCAGCAGGAGGAGCGCGAGCGCACCGGCATAGCGTCGCTCAAGGTGGGCTACAATCGCGTGTTCGGGTACTACCTGGAGGTCTCGAACGCCAACCGCCACCTGGTGCCTGACGACTACCAGCGGCGCCAGACGCTCACCGGCGCCGAGCGCTACGTGACGCCGGCGCTCAAGGAGTACGAGGAGAAGGTGGTGTCCGCGTCCGAGCGCATCGAGCGGCGCGAACGCGAGATCTTCGAGGAGCTGCGCGTCAGGGCAGGTAACGAGATCCGCAGGCTGCAGGCGATCGCCGCTCGTGTGGCGGAGCTGGACGTGCTGGCGTCCTTCGCGGAGGTGGCCGAACGCGAGTCGTACGTGCGTCCGGAGATAACGGAGGAGTTTGCGCTGGACATCGCTGGCGGGCGTCACCCGGTAGTGGAGCGCATGATGTCGCGTGATGCGTTCGTCCCCAACGACGTACGCCTCACGGAAGACGCGCGCCTCATCATCCTCACCGGCCCCAACATGGCCGGCAAGAGCACGGTGCTTCGCCAGGTGGGCCTGATCGTGCTAATGGCGCAGGTGGGCTGCTTCGTTCCTGCGACTCGCGCCACCGTGGGCCTGGTGGACAGGCTGTTCACGCGCGTGGGCGCGAGCGACAACCTGGTGCGCGGCCAGTCCACCTTCATGGTGGAGATGAGCGAGACGAGCGCCATCCTGCACGGCGCCACCGACAGGTCGCTGGTGCTGCTGGACGAGATCGGCCGTGGCACCAGCACGTACGACGGCGTGTCCATAGCGTGGGCGGTGAGCGAGCACCTGCACGAGAAGGTGGGTTGCAAGACCATCTTCGCCACGCACTACCACGAGCTCGTTCAGCTGGCGGACGAACTCCCCGCCGTGCGCAACTTCACGGTGGAGGTGCGCGAGTCGGGTGACAGCATAGTGTTCCTGCACCGCCTGCGCCCCGGCGGCGCGGACCGTTCATACGGAATCGAGGTGGGACGCCTGGCGGGGTTACCCGAGTCGGTGCTGGCGCGCGCCCGTGAGGTTCTGCACCTGCTGGAGAGCGAGCAGCTGGCGCGCGAGCTGGCGTCAGGCGTGGAGGGTGGGGAGGGGAAGCGGCTCGTGAGGCGCCACGTGCCCGCCCCACGTGCGGTGGACGACCAGCAGCTCGGCCTGTTCGGTGCGCCCCACCCGGCGCTGGAGCGTCTGCGCAAGCTGGACCCGGATGCGCTCACGCCGCGTGAGGCGCTGAATCTGCTGGCGGAGCTGGTGGAGGAGATACGAAGGGGCTAGGGACTGGGGACTCGGGACTAGGGAACTGCTTTGGCTGAGGAGTGCATCGCCGCTTCGCGGCGTCGCATGTTTGATCGGGTCTCGGCGCTCGGCCGTAGTGAAAGCTCGGGTGAGGCGAAGCGGAGCTTCGTCTGCAAATGGAGCCAAAGAGAAAAAGCCTCACGCGGAGCCGCGGAGGTCGCGGAGAACTGCACGGCGATTGGAGCTCCATGCGCCAGGCTTTTCTCCGCGTCCCTCCGCGTTCTCCGCGTGAGCCCGTCGTTTTCAGCCTTCAGCGCGTAGTGGCCGGCTTCGGCGCAGGGT
>CAYQAO010000101.1:0-9418 GCA_964415485.1 uncultured Gemmatimonadaceae bacterium | reverse complement strand
TGGCCACCATGGACCTGGTGAAGTACTACGGCGGCGAGCCCGCCAACTTCCTGGATATCGGCGGCTCGTCGAATCCGGAGAAGGTGGTGAACGCGCTCCGCATCATCACGTCCGACCCGAACGTCAAGGCAATCCTCTTCAACATCTTCGGCGGCATCACGCGCACCGACGACGTGGCGAACGGCATCGTCACCGCCACGAAGCAGAACCCGCTGAAGGTGCCGATCGTAATCCGCCTGACGGGAACCAACGAGGCAGAGGCTGTGAAGATCCTTCAGGAGAATGGCTTCTCCGCAATGACAGACATGGACGAGGCCGTTCAGAAGGCCGTTGCGCTCGCCACGGGCAAGGAGGCGTCGTGAGCGTCTTCATCAATAACGACACCAAGCTCCTCATCCAGGGCATAACCGGCCGCGACGGTTCGTTCCACGCGCGCCAGATGATCGAGTACGGCACGCAGGTCGTAGCCGGCGTGACTCCGGGCAAGGGCGGCCAGAAGTTCGAGGACAAGGTTCCGGTGTTCGACACCGTTGCCGAGGCCGTCTCGGCTACCGGCGCAAATACCAGCGTCATCTACGTGCCGCCGATGTTCGCGGCCGACGCGATGATGGAAGCGGCTGCCGCGGGCATCTCGCTCATCGTCTGCATTACGGAGGGCGTGCCCGTGCTCGACATGACGCGCGTCTACCCCTACGTGCAGGAGCACGGCGCCCGCCTCATCGGACCCAACTGCCCTGGTGCCATCTCGCCCGGACAGTCCAAGGTGGGCATCATCCCTGGCAACATCTGCACGCCCGGGCCCGTGGGCCTCGTGAGCCGCTCCGGCACGCTCACCTACGAGGTGGTTAACCAGATGACTCGCGCGAGACTCGGCCAGACGTCGTGCGTGGGCATCGGCGGCGACCCGATCAACGGCACGAACTTCATAGACTGCCTCGCTGCCTTCGAAGCGGATCCCGACACGAAGGCTGTCGTGCTTATCGGCGAGATCGGCGGAACCGACGAGCAGGAGGCAGCCCGCTTCGTGAAGGAGAACATGAAGAAGCCGGTGGTAGGATTCATCGCTGGCCAGACGGCACCCCCGGGACGTCGCATGGGTCACGCAGGCGCAATCATCTCCGGCTCCAGCGGCACGGCGGCCGAGAAGATCGCCGCGTTCCAGGAAGCCGGCATGGGCGTGGCAGAGCGTCCCCGCGACGTGGTGGGACTTCTCCAGGCACGAATGTGAGACTTGCCGATTGCATCGCGGCTGACCGGGTGGTCACGTCGCTGCAGTCGGCCTCACTGTCGGAGGCGACTGACGCGCTCGTGGCGCGGCTGGTCACCTCCGGCGCCGTGCAGGATGCACTGAAGCTCAGGCAGCGTGTAGCGGAGCTTCGGAACGAGGACACACTGGCATTGGGCGACCGCGCGTGGCTCGTTCACGTGCGGTCCGATGCCGTCAACGACATCTGCCTGGCGATAGGCACCTCGCGGGAGCCCATCTGCCGGGATGCTGCATCGCCTGACGACAGCTGCCCGAGGATGGTGGTGCTCATCGTGGCGCCACCTCGCCTCGCCGCCCGCTACCTGCAGCTGCTCAGCGCCCTGTCGCGCACCCTGTCCAACTCCGATACGGTTGCGGCGATCCTCGCCGCAGAGACCCCGGAAGAGCTCGTGTCGATTCCGGAGTTCTCGGCTATCGAGCTGCCGGAGCAGCTCACGGTGCGCGACCTCATGACCGAGCGCCTGCGAACGGTGGAGGCCGACGATCCGCTCCTGGACGCCGCCCGCACGATGGTTCGAGCGGGACTCTCGGCGCTTCCGGTGGTTGCCGAGGACGATCGGGTGATCGGCCTTCTCACGGAACGCGAGCTCATGCGGCAACTCCTCACGCTGTACCTGCAGGGTTCCACGAAGGGACAGAGCATGCCGCAGAAACACGTGCGCGATGCCATGACCCGGCAGGTACTGTGCGTGTCGCCCGATCAACCGCTGGCCGACGTGGCTTCGCTGATCATCAACAGGGACGTGGATCGCGTCCCGGTGGTGAGCGAAGGGCGTCTCGTGGGGGTTCTCACCCGCGGAAACATCGTGCGCAAGCTGCTCGGAAACTGAGGCTGTTACAGGGTGCACTACACCAACCGATAACGAACAACACTTGCGGTGAACATGGCTGGAACTCGTACACTCACCATCATCAAGCCTGACGCGTTCGAGGCGGGGAAGGCCGGCAGGATTCTCGCACTTCTCGAAGAGAAGGGGTTCAGGATCGTGGCTGCCCGCGTCATGCGCCTGACCGGCGAACAGGCGAAGTCCTTCTACGAGGTGCACAAGGAGCGTCCGTTCTACGCGTCGCTCGTGACGTTCATGACCTCGGGCCGCTGCATGCCCGTGGTGCTGGAGCGTGACGACGCGGTAGCCTCGCTGCGCCAGGCCATCGGAGCGACCGATCCGGCCGAGGCGGAGGAGGGAACGGTGCGCAAGCTGTACGCCGAGTCCAAGGAGCGGAACGCCATTCACGCCTCCGATTCGGACGAGAACGCTCAGCGCGAGGCTCTGTTCTTCTTTTCGGAGTCCGAGCTTCTGGGATAGGTGCTGCGGGCCGGTCCGGCGCTCGAGCGGCCGCGACTGCCTGAACTTGATCCCCGGGTCGAAATCCGGTATTTTTGGTGGTTATGCTGTGCTTCGACCTGCAGTTACTCGATGAGGGGCCAGTCGCCGTTGACGATCGCCTGGAGAGCTCGGATCCCGTCTGGAACGACGAGGATTCGCGCCCTGCCGCAGGCGTAATCGTCATCGGGCGACTGTCGGTCGCCGGCACAGGTCGCTACTACTTCACTGGTGACATTCACGGTTCAGTGAGTGGGGAATGCAGGCGCTGCCTGGGTTCCGCCTCGTGCGACGTGCACGAAGAGGTAGACGCGATGTTTGCCGAGTCGGGGGACGACGAGATCCTGGACGATCCCGACGTCTTCATGCTCGATACCAGGGAGGGGGAGCTGGACCTGCGCCCGGCCATCCGGGAGCAGTGGCTGCTCTCCGCTCCTGCATTCCTGCAGTGCCGCGAGGACTGCAAGGGTCTCTGCCCCAGTTGCGGTGCAGACCTGAACACTGTCGCCTGCAGTTGCCCGCCGCCGTCGGACAGTCGCTGGGACGCCCTGCGCGTGCCCCGTGACGCCGGCATCTGAGCGATTTTCACACTTTTCTTTCGGTTACGTAAATGGCTGTCCCGAAGCGCCGCACCTCCAAGCGGAAGAAGCGCGCCCGCAGCACGCACAAGGTCGCGCCGGCGATCGCGCTGCAGGCCTGTCCCCAGTGCCAGAGCATGAAGCGCCCGCATCGCGTCTGTGACGAGTGCGGCTATTATGCCGGCAAGCAACGGGTAGCAGCTCAGGAAGCCTGACCTTGGCGCGGATCGCGCTGGACGCGATGGGGGGCGACTACGCCCCCCAGGCTCCCGTAACAGGCACGCTGCTGGCCCTGCGGGAGTTCGGCGGCGACCACACCTTCCAGCTCATCGGCCAGACGGCGGTGGTCAGCAGGGCGCTCGAAGAGCTGCTTGCCGGCGACTTCTCCGACGTGGCCGAACGCGCACGGGCCTCGATCGAGATAATCGAGGCTCCGGACGTGGTGTCAATGTTGGACAAGCCCGCTGCGGCGCTGCGCGGCAAGCCCAACAGTTCCATGATCGTCGGCCTCCGTCGGCACGCCGAAGGGCTGGCGGACGCGTTCGTGTCGGCCGGCAACACGGGCGCCCAGATGGCCGCGTCAACTGTCATCCTCAAGCTGCACGAGGGGCTGCGCCGTCCCGCCATCGGCACCCTGTTCCCGAGCGCCCTGGACCCCGTGCTGGTGCTCGACTCCGGCGCCAACGTGGACTGCTCGCCTGACGAGTACGTGCAGTTCGCGCGGCTCGGCAGCGTGTACGCCGAAACCATCCTCGGAAGGAAGAATCCCAGCGTTGGGCTGCTGAGCATCGGCGAGGAGGCGGAGAAGGGCAATGCCGTGGTGAAGGAGGCCAACCGGCTCCTCTCGACCACGTCCGGCATCAACTTCCAGGGCAACGTGGAAGGCCGGGACATTCCCGCCGGCGCCAGCGACCGCGGCCCCATTGACATCGTCGTGTGCGACGGCTTCGTGGGCAACGTGCTCCTCAAGTTCTATGAGGCCGCCGCTCCGCTCATCGTCGGACTCGTCGGGCGTCACGCCGGCCTCGATCGCGAGCAGCTGGAGCAGGCGTTCGGTCACCTGGACTACTCCGAGTACGGCGGCGCACCGCTCCTCGGCGTAAAGGGAGTAAGCATTATTTCACACGGAAAGTCGTCCCCACGAGCCCTGAAGAACGCCATTCGAGTGGGCATTCGCGCGGTAGAGTCGCGGATGTCCGAGCATATGGGCAGCCGCCTAGCCCCCGTCCAGCAGACAGCGGCTCTGGGAGAGTCGGCGTGAGGCGCCCCTTCGCACGGCTGGCCGGAATCGGCCGGGGAGTTCCTGATCGTGTGCTCACGAACCACGACTTCGCGGCCATGGGCCTCGAGACGTCGCACGATTGGATCGTGGAGCGCACGGGCATCGTTGAGCGCCGGCTCGGTGGCGAGGAGACGACCACCACCTCCATGGCGGCCGAGGCGGCTCGTCAGGCACTCGAGCGTGCCGGACTGGCAGCCGCCGACGTGGACGCCATCGTCCTGAGTACCGCGACGCCGGACCGCCTGCTGCCGTCCACGGCAGCCGACCTTCAGGCGGAGATCGGCGCGATGAACGCAGCGGCCTTCGACATCGCGGCGGCATGCTCCGGATGGCTTTACGGCCTGACGGTAGGCGAAGGCCTGATCGCGACGGGCGTTGCCCGCACCGTTCTGGTGATCGGCGCGGAGAAGATGAGCGCCATCGTGGACTGGAAGGACCGCAGTACCTGTGTGCTGTTCGGCGACGGCGCAGGAGCCGGCGTGCTGGTGGCGAGCGAACCGGGCGACGAGCGCGGCATCCTCTCCACGTACATGAAGAGCGACGGTACGCTGGGCGACCTGCTGTATCGTCCGGCTGGCGGTGCCGTGGAGCCGATGTCGGAGGCGGTGCTGGAAGCCCGCACGCACCTGGTGAAGATGGCGGGACGCGAGGTGTTCAAGAGCGCCGTCAGGTCCATGGCTGACGCCTGCGACCAGGCCCTCTGCCGCGCCGGAATGACCGGTGCAGACATAGACCTGCTGATCCCGCACCAGGCGAACATCCGCATCATCGAGTCCACGGCAAAGCACGCGGGCGTTCCGATGGAGAAGGTGTTCGTGAACGTGGATCGCTACGGGAACACCTCGTCGGCATCCATCCCCATCGCGATAGACGAGGCGATCGAGCAGGGACGTATTCAGCCGGGAAGCGTGGTGCTGCTCTGCGCTTTCGGCGCCGGGTTCACCTGGGCTTCCATGGTAGTGCGTTTCTGAGCGCAGTTCTCTGGAGATGACCTTCGTACTTCTGTTTCCGGGACAGGGATCACAGACACCTGGAATGGCGCGTGACCTCGCCGAGGCGTATCCGGCGGCTCGTGAGGCGTTCATGCGTGGCGACGAGGCGCTCGGCTTCTCGATAAGCTCTCTGGCGTTCGAGGGGCCTGCGGAGGAGCTGACGCTCACGCAGAACGCGCAGCCGGCGCTTTTCCTTCACGGTGCTGCGCTGATGGCGGTGCTTCGCGAGCGGCTGGCAGGTCGCGTGGCTGCCGCCGCCGGTCACTCGCTCGGTGAGTTCACGGCGTACCATGCTGCCGGCAGCCTGACCCTGGAAGGCGGCGCGCGACTCGTGAGGCGCCGCGGCGAGCTCATGTACGAGTCCGGCGTGAAGCGCCCCGGCGCCATGGCCGCAGTGCTCGGCGACGTCGAAGGCGGCATTGAGGCGCTCTGCGAGCGCGCCACCGCCGAAGCCGACGTCGTCGTTCCGGCAAACTTCAACAACTCCATCCAGGTGGTGGTATCCGGCACCGTTGCCGGAGTGGAAAGACTCATGGAGCTCGCGAAGGAGTCGGGCGCCAGGCGCGTGGTGCGACTCAACGTGAGCGGAGCCTTTCACTCGCCGCTCATGGAGCCCGCAGCGGAAGGCCTCGACCTGGCGCTCGGCGCGGCGGGGCTGGCGGATCCGGAGTATCCCGTCTGGTCCAACGTGACCGGAGAACCGGTGACCGATGGCGCACAGGCGCGCACCCTGCTCAGGCAACAGCTCACGTCTCCCGTGCGCTGGATGCAGCTGGTGGAGCGCATGTTTGCAAGTCACCCTGAAGCGCAGTTCCTGGAGCTGGGTCCCGGGAACGTCCTCACGGGCCTCGTCAGGCGCATAGCGCCGGATGCACGCGTTCGCACGTGTGGAACCGCGGCAGAGGTCGAGGCCCTCCTCTCAGAGCCAGATTGATGCGAATTGATCTTGCGGGTCGTACCGCACTGGTGACAGGCAGCACTCGCGGAATAGGCCGCGGGATTGCACAGACACTTGCCGAAGCCGGCGCGCGGGTTGCAGTGGTGGGTCGCGACGAGTCACGTGCTTCCGGTGTGGCTTCGGAGCTGCCTGGCGAAGCCGCGGGCTTCGCCTGTGACGTCACCGACGCGGCCTCGGTCGCAGCGCTCGTGGAGCGCGTGGAGAAGGAGCTCGCGCCGGTGGACATCCTCGTGAACAACGCTGGCATCACGCGTGACAACCTGCTGGTCCGCATCAAGGACGAGGACTGGGATGCCGTGCTTGACGCGAACCTCAAGGCTGCATTCGTGGCGACTCGAGCCGCCTCTCGCGGCATGATGAAGCGGCGCTGGGGACGGATCATCAACATCTCCAGCGTGGTCGGCATAATGGGCAACAAGGGGCAGGCAAACTATGCTGCCAGCAAGGCCGGACTCATCGGCCTCACCAAGTCCGTGGCCCGCGAGCTGGCCTCGAGGAACGTGCTCGCCAACGTCGTGGCTCCCGGTTATATCGAGACCGACATGACTGCCGCGATGACGGACGACGCCCGGAATGCGATCACTTCGCAGATTCCCGTGGAGCGGCTTGGCCGCCCGGAGGACATTGCGGGTGTGGTGGCCTTCCTGGCCTCGGATTACGCCGCCTACGTTACGGGGCAGGTCCTCGTCGTGGACGGTGGGCTGGTGATGTAGGGTCGGTAGTGTTCTATTTCATCGCTGCGTTCCACTTTCACACTTAGAGGGATTCTCATGGCTGACCTCTCCGCGAAGGTCAAGGACATCATCGAGAAGGAGCTCGGAGTCGAGCGTGACAAGCTCACTGACGACGCAAGCTTCATCGAGGACCTGGGCGCTGACAGCCTCGACATAGTCGAGCTCGTCATGGAGTTCGAGAAGGAGTTCAACATTGACATTCCCGACGAGGACGCGGAGAAGCTGCGTACCGTTGGTGATGCGATGGCCTACCTGAAGGAGAAGGGCGCAGAGTGAGTCAGCGTCGTCGGGTCGTCGTCACCGGACTCGGGGCCGTCACGCCCGTCGGAAACGACGTGGCGGCGACCTGGCGTGCGCTCCTGGACGGTGTTTCGGGAGCGGGCCCGCTCACTCACTTTGACGCGTCCGGGTTTTCGGTACGCTTCGCCTGTGAGGTGAAGGACTTCGATCCATCGCTGTACATGGATCGCAAGGAAGTGAAGCGCTCCGACCTTTACACGCAGTACGCCATTGCCGCGGCCGCGCAGGCCATGGCAGACGCGGGGCTGGAGAACGGCGGTTTCGATCCCGAGCAGGCCGGCGTGATCGTGGGAAGTGGTATCGGAGGCCTGAATACCTTCGAGACCCAGCATTCCACGTTCCTCGAGCACGGCCCCGGAAGGATCTCGCCGTTCTTCATCCCGATGTTCATTTCGGACATCGCGGCCGGCGTCATCTCCATGCGCTACCAGTGCAAGGGGCCGAACTTCGCCACGGTGTCCGCATGCGCCACGAGCGCGCACTCCCTTGGCACCGCGTTCCGCGCCATCCAGTACGGTGACGCAGACGTGATGCTCGCGGGCGGGTCGGAGGCTTCCGTCACGCCGATGTCCATTGGCGGCTTTGCCAACATGAAGGCGCTGTCGGAGCGCAACGACGATCCGTCGACCGCCTCACGACCCTTCGACAAGGATCGCGACGGATTCGTGATGGGCGAGGGCTCGGGGCTCGTGGTGCTCGAGGAGCTGGAGCACGCGCGCAGGCGCGGTGCGAAGATCTACGCCGAGATCGTGGGCTACGGCGCCACGGGCGATGCGTACCACCTCACCGGGCAGCCTGACGCGCACGAGGGGCTGCAGCGCGCCATGCGCCGCGCCATCGCCGATGGCGGGCTGTCACTGGATGAGGTGGACTACATCAATGCGCACGGAACTTCCACGCCGCTCAACGATCCCAACGAGTCGCTGGCGGTGCGCGCCGTGTTCGGCGAGCACGCTGAACGTCTCAGCATCTCGTCCACCAAGTCGGCCACGGGCCACATGCTGGGTGCCGCCGGAGCCGTGGAGTTCCTGGCGAGCGTGCTCGCGTTGAGGGACGGCGTGGTGCCGCCGACCATCAACCACTTCGAGCCCGATCCTCAGTGCGACCTCGACTACACGCCGAACAAGCCGCGAGAGCGTGAGGTGCGCGCTGCGCTCACCAATAGCTCCGGGTTCGGCGGCCACAATGCGGTGCTGGCCATCCGCCGCTTCAGCGAGTAACCCTGGCGAGACACGAGGCAGCAGATCCCTTTCCAGCCGATGACGCTCAACGGGGCACGAAACCCTGATCAGGCGGCCCGCACCTCAACGCTGGCCGCCTGACGCGTATGGTACGCACAGGCATAGGATACGACTCGCACAGGTTCGCCAGCGGCGGGCCGATGCTGCTGGGCGGCGTGCAGATCCCGGCCGACGTTCACCTCGTTGGGCATTCCGACGCGGACGCGGTATGTCACGCGATAACCGACGCCGTGCTCGGCGCAGCTGCGCTCGGCGACATAGGCGAGCTGTTTCCGGACAGCGACCCGGCGAATGCCGGCAGAAGCTCCATCCACATGCTCCAGGCGGCCATGGAGCGAGTGAGGGCTGCCGGTTACGAGGTGGGGAACGTTGACGTGACCGTGATCGCCCAGAAGCCGCGGATAGGACCACACCGCGAGGCAATCCGGCAAACCCTTTCCACGGCCATTTCCGTGGACGAGTCCCGGGTGTTCGTGAAGGGCAAGACGAACGAGTCGCTCGGCTGGATTGGCCGGGAGGAGGGACTGGCGGTGATTGCTGTCGCCACGCTTGTGCGTCGCGGATCGTCACCGTCAGGCAGCGCCTGACGAGCCGCTCCTTCGTCGCCACTGCGGCTGCGCCCGTGCTCACAGACCTCCTGGACATGGTTGCGGGGCTTCCCGCCTCGGCGATGTATGCGATTCTCGCGCTCGCTGCCGCCGTCGAGAACATCTTCCCGCCGGCTCCTGCAGACACGATAGT
>CAYQAO010000100.1:0-9777 GCA_964415485.1 uncultured Gemmatimonadaceae bacterium | reverse complement strand
GACGGTGTCGCCACGACCCAGCCTGACGACGCCGATGACGGCGGCCGCATGGGCCGCCTGTACCACCGCATCATGAGCCCGCTCATGGAGAGCGCTCCACGCCGACATGCGTTCTACGGCATCGTGGGCGCGCTGCTCCTGGGCAGCATGGCGCTGGTCGCGGTAAGGGCGGTTCAGGTGAAGATGCTGCCGTTCGACAACAAGAGCGAGTTCCAGGTGATCCTGGATCTCCCCGAGGGAACCACGCTCGAGGCATCCAACGCCGCTGGGCACGAGGTGGCGTCTTACCTGCTCACAGTTCCGGAGGTGGTGAGCACCGAGGTGTACGCGGGCACGGCCTCGCCGTTCAACTTCAACGGACTCGTCAGGCACTACTTCATGCGCTCGGGCGCCAACGTCGCCGACGTGCAGGTGAACCTCCTGCCCAAGGGCGAGCGCTCGCGCCAGAGTCACGACATCGCCGTCGCCGTTCGCCCGGCAATTGATTCCATCGCCAGGGCGCACGGCGCCTCGGCGAAGGTCGCGGAGATTCCGCCTGGCCCGCCCGTACTCTCCACGCTGGTTGCCGAAGTGTACGCCGGCAGCGATTCCACGCGGCTGGAGGCGGCGCGCAGGGTGAAGGAAGTCTTCGAGTCCACGCCGGGCGTGGTTGACGTGGACTGGACCGTGGAGGCGCCGCAGGAGTCGCGTGCATTCCGCGTGGATCGCGTTCGTGCGGCGGAGGCCGGCGCGAGCGTCGAGCAGATCACGCAGACCCTGTACATGGCACTCTCCGGTGCACCAGCCGGTCTCGCGTCGTCAACCACGGCGCTGGAGGGCATTCCGGTAGTGCCAAGGCTCCCGCTCGACAGGCGGTCGTCCGTTGACGCACTGCTCTCCGTACCCATCGCCACCGCTACCGGCCCGCAGCCTCTCGCGCGCTTCGTGAGCGTCGAGGAGTCCGCGCGCGAATCGTTGCGGATCCGCAAGGACCTGCGGCCGACCATCTATGTCACCGGTGACGTGGCCGGCACGATCGAGAGTCCCGTCTACGCCATCATGGAGATGAACCGGAAGCTCGATGAGATCGAGGTGCACGGCGCCGGCATCGCCCGCTACAACGCGGTGCAGCCGGAATCGCTCTCCGAGACGGCGATCAAGTGGGACGGCGAGTGGCAGGTGACGATCGAGGTGTTTCGCGACCTGGGAATCGCGTTCGCCATCGTGCTGCTGCTCATCTACGTGCTCGTGGTGGGCTGGTTCCAGAGTTTCACCATTCCGCTCGTGATCATGACGCCGATTCCGCTCACGCTCATCGGCATCCTGCCGGGACATGCGATCAGCGGCGCCTTCTTCACCGCCACGAGCATGATCGGGATGATCGCACTTGCGGGGATCATCGTGCGCAACTCCATCCTGCTGGTGGACTTCATCCAGCTCGCCGAGGAGCGCGGCAGGTCGCTTCGTGAGGCAGTCATCGAGGCGGGCACGGTGCGCTTCCGTCCCATCGCGCTCACGGCCGCAGCAGTCGTGGTGGGCGGGATGGTGATGGTGCTCGACCCGATCTTCCAGGGTCTGGCAGTGGCGCTGATGAGCGGCGCCGTGGCTGCGACACTGCTGACGATGGTCGTGGTGCCGCTGCTGTACTGGGAGCTGCGTCGCCGGCAGGTCTCTGCCGCAGGCGCACCTGACGACGCCGTAGCGTGCGCGCCGGGCATGCCCCCCGTGCCGGCACGCCATGACGGTCAACTGACCACCGGAGCTCTCAAATGAAGATGCTGATGCTTGTATACAGTGGCGCGGACCCGGAGCGCATATCGGGCATGCTGGACGACTGCGGCGCCGGTGGCTACACGCAGTTCCACGGCGTGCACGGTGTTGGAAGCACGGGCCGGCGCGAGGGCAGCCGCGCATGGCCGGGCAGGTCCACCCTCTTCGTGAGCGTGGTACCAGCCGACGATGCAGCTCGCCTGTTCGACTCGCTGCAGCGCGAAAGTTCCCGGCTGCCGGCTGGGGAACGCCTGCACGTGGCGGTGCTGCCTACCGAATCCTTCTTCTAACCGCAACAGGAGCTTTCAACATGTGCAACGACAACATCATCCGACGCTTCGCCGGCACCTTCGTGCTCATTTCCCTTGCACTGGGCTGGTGGGTGAACCCGGCGTGGTTCCTGTTCACGGCCTTCGTTGGCGTGAACCTCTTTCAGTCCAGCTTCACCGGATTCTGCCCGCTCGAGCGCATGCTCGGACGCGCCGGAGCGTTCGGCTGCACGCCGCGCCACGTGGCTCGTGAGGCAGGGGAGCCCGTCAAGTGACTATCGGGCCGGCTGCTCTCAGGAAGAGCATCGAGAGTGCTGACAGTCTGACTCTGCTCGATGTTCGCACCCCTGCGGAATTCGCCTCCGGCCACATCGCCGGCTCGCGCAACGTGCCCCTCAACCAACTGCGTGAGAAAGCGGAGGAGTTGTCGTCGGCCGGGGAGCCGATCGTCATCATCTGTCGTTCGGGTGTGCGTGCGCGCACAGCCCACACGATCCTTCGTGAGGCAGGCGTGCGCGACCTGCGGATTCTCGAAGGCGGCGTGCTGGAGTGGCGAGCGTCGGGTGGTGCTGTGGAGCGGGAGCCCGGGGCTACTGGGGCGACCGTGCGTCGAGCGATCGGAGTTGCGGCGATCGTCGCGGCTGTCGCTTTCTGGCGGGAGCAGCCGGCACTCACCCTGGTGCTGGCCATTGTCGGCGTGCGAATGGCGTTGGGTCAGCCGGCGCTTCCGTGCATGGCTGGGGGCAGTTGTCGCACGCAGTGACGTCGCCGTCCGCGACATATCGCCACCGGCAGGCTGACAGCGTCGCTCCTACTGCTCCCCCACCTCCTGCAGCCGCAGCTCGAAGCGTCGCGCCGGCACGTTAGGCGCGAAAACGTGGACCTCCATCACCGTCGGCCGGCGTCTCCCAACCGCCATGGGAGCGCTGTTATGCGCAAAGTGCTCCCCGCGGACTGAGAGCCGCACGCGCGGCAGCCCGTCGTCGCCGTAGTCCAGTCGCACGCCGCGGTACGAGAACCGCTCGCTCCCAGCTCGGGGTGCCCCCTCCAGGTCGCGCGCCACTCCCGGCTCCAGCCTGACGACGAGCGAGTCCACAAGGGCGCCGCCGTCATCGTGCATCGTGAGGCGGTACGTACGCGCGACTCGCGGCATCTCACCCTCGTCCGGCAGGTCCGCTAGAACTGATGAAACGCTCGGATCCACTCGTACGGGTGCACCCGTGGGGTCGAACGGCAGGTCGCGCCCCGGACGCGGGTTGTACGCGTATGGCAGCATGATCGAGTAGCGGACCGGCCCGTCGAAGCCAGGCAGCTGTCCGCTGCCGGTCATGAGTCGCTCAGGGTCGAAGGCCAGCTTCGCGTAACGCCCATGGGGTGTGCGCACGAAGATGGTGCCGGGTGTCCGGCCATCGAGAGTGAGCGCCGAAGCGTAGCCGTCAGGCGGCGCCTCGCTCACGTAGCGCAGCAGGTGTCCGTACGATGCCCTCACCACCCGCTGCTCTTCCTGAGACACGAAGTGCATGCCTCCTCCCCGCGGCACATACAGCGCCAGACCGAAATGGTCGCGGGAAATCATCACGGGAAAGATGTCCGCCTGCTCAGGATCCAGCACGGGACCATCGTCCACGAAGCTCCACCCGAAGTATCGTCCGTCCTCGAGCACGCCCAACTGTGCCGTGCCACCTGGTACGGTGACGTCAGGCATTGGCAAGGTCTGCAGGTACACAGTGGCGCGATCGGGCACCACGATCTCGGTCAGTCGCTGCCACCCCGGCGCCTCCACCGAGAGCGTGCCACCGCGTCCAGTCAGCACGCGCGGCCCGGGGAACGAGAGCTCGAAGGTTCCGTCAGGCCCGGTGCGCGTCGTCGCCCGATACTCCTTGTCCCAGACCAGCTGCCCTCCGGAACGTCCCCACCCACGCTGCGACAGGGTGACCGTGGCGTTCGCAATCGGTGCGTCCGTGCGGTAGTCCACGAGCCGTCCGCGCACCTGCGCGTCGGCACAGGCAGAAACCGCCAGCAGGGTGAGAAGTAGCCCGAAGAATGAACGGGAGTGCGTTGGATGCATGTGCGATGCAGAGTGGACGACGTGAAATCACCCAAGATGCGCACGACGGTGCAGCTCGCGCACCTCGTCAGCCAGCTCGGGAACGGGACCTTCCACTAGCGCACCGCGGATGACCTCCTGGATGCGCAGCGGCCTGACGGGCGACGGCGGCACGCCCAGCTCCGCAAGCCACATCGCCGTCTGCTCGGCGGAGCTCACGTACACGATGCGACCGAGCCCCACCCATCCGTGCGCGGCGGCGCACATGGGGCAGTGTTCGCCCGAGGTGTAGACGGTCGCTTTCGCCCGCTCCTCCGCTGAGAGATTCGCCGCAGCCCAGCGCGCGATCTCGAACTCCGGATGACGCGTGAGGTCACCACCCACGACGCGGTTGTGGTCCTCGAACAGCACGGTCCCATCCGCCGCAACGAGCACGGAGCCGAAGGGATCGTTGCCCGAGTCCAGGGCCTCGGCCGCGAGTTCTACGCAGCGGCGCAGGTGTCTGAGGTCGGTTTCGGTTGGCATCGTCATGCTCCGTCGTCAACGCGGGCCGAATCAGCGGCCGATCGTCTGCACGACGCTCTGCGCAATCGGGCGACAGTTTGAGGTAGGAGGCCTGAAGCGGGCTTTCATTAGGGCATCCCGGATCTGGTGCTCGAACTCCGCGCCTCTCGTGCGCACGAACTCGATGGAGACCGGATCCACCCTGCCCTCTGTCGTGACGTCGTACTTGACCGTCATCCGGGGGAAATTGCCGGAATATCCCGGCGGGCGCTGAACCGCCAGTGAGCGGGTCTCAAGCTCGATTCGAGTCTGGACCGCCGCGAACCGGACGATGCCACGTGGGTCGATATCCGGAGTATCACCGAAGGTGAGTGTCACCACCACCGAATCGCCCGTCTCGCCCGGAGGCAGGCCTGGAAGCGCCGGCGAGCCAGGCATCGGATGGGACGCGATAGTCTCGAGACTCCTGTCGAACGCCCGGTTTCCCGAACCCTGGACCACCTCTGCCCGGTGCTGCCGGCCATCCCGTCGAATCGTCAGGCGCACGACCGCCCGGCCCGAGTCCCTGGGGTCCCAGTCGTCTGCCCAGCGCGGCTCCGGTGGAAGGATGCGGTGCTGGACGCGCTCCCAGCCTTCGTATGCGTTCCGACGTCTGGACGGCACCCGCCACCTGTAGGCAGCAGCCGAAGCTACAGCCGTGAGCCACTCGGAATCCGCCGACTCTGCAAGGGCGGTCGCTACCACCGGATAGCCGGCGTCGTCATCGAGCTCGCTGCAGGATTGCCCCTGCGACACGCCGGGCACCAGCAGGAGGAGCGACAGGTAGAGGAATGTCCGCATGACGTCCGAGGAGATTGTGAGCGAGCGAGGCCCCTGCCCCGCCCCGCGCTCGAAGTCGCGAGACCGAGCGTCGCTGTCCGACAGACATTGGCCCCGTGAGGCGCGGGGCGCAAATCTCAGACTCGGCGCCCGCTACTCCCAAGCACATGGTAGCTGACACTCCTACCGGACCGCGCAGGGGTTCGACGGTGCTCGCTTCCTGAGGCGGTGGATCGGCCCGCTGCTTCTCCAGACGTCGCCGAGTGATCCGGTGGTGATGGTCGGTGTGGCGGCGCTGCTTGGTGGAGTTGCGATGATCGCGGCAGCGGTGCCGACGCTAAGGGCGTCGCGGCTGGAACCGGCGAGGGTGCTCCGGGAGGATTGAGCCGCCCGGCGTTCAGAGCGGCTCCGTACCTTCGCTCAGGATCTGCAGGTATCGCGAGTAACTGAAGATCCGACGACGGCGACGGCCGGTGATCTCCTGCACAGTGCCCATCTCCTCGAGCGCGGCGAGCCCCTTGTTGACTGCAGGCATCGAGACCGACGTACGCTCGGCAAGCTGAGTGGCCGACTGAATGGGATGTTCCAGCA
Organism: uncultured Gemmatimonadaceae bacterium; assembly: GCA_964415485.1. GTDB lineage: Bacteria > Gemmatimonadota > Gemmatimonadetes > Gemmatimonadales > Gemmatimonadaceae > JBBQHX01. The sequence goes on along the minus strand of CAYQAO010000100.1, from coordinate 3,798 downwards.
GCGACTGGTGAAGTCGCAGCATCGTACCAGCGAGACGCCCCGCGTCACGCTCTATTCGTGTTCGATCGTCGCGAGCAAGTGTCGTGAGGCGTTGAGCCGTAGTTACCGCGCCGGTTGCGCTCTCCGTGACTCCATCGGCCAGGAATCCGACCCACGCTTCCCAATCGCCCTCAGTACGCACGCGGGTTAGCAGATCGTAGTACTGCTGCCGGTGTTGCTTCAGGTACAGGCTGAGATAGAGCAGAGGCTCCTGCAGCACTCCCTCCACGCACAGCAACAGGGTCACCAACAGCCGACCTACACGACCGTTGCCGTCCAGGAAAGGATGGATCGTCTCGAATTGCACGTGTGAAAGTGCCGCCTTCAGCAACGTCGGTGTACGCTCGGGATCGTCGTGCAGCCAGCGCTCCAGTGCTCCCATCAGCGCCGGTACCTCTTCCGGCGGGGGAGGAACGAAGTGCGCGTTGCCAGGCCGGGTTCCACCGATCCAGTTCTGGGACCGGCGGAAGTCGCCGGGATTCTTGTCCGCACCACGACCGTGCCCGAGCAGAATGCCGTGTATCTCGCGCACCAGACGGTTCGAGAGCGGGAATCCCTCCCTGATCCTTCTGAGCCCGTGCTCCATCGCGGCCACGTAGCTCGACACTTCGACCACATCGTCCAACGGTACCCCAGGTGATTCGTTCGCCTCGTACAGAAGCAGGTCCGAGAGAGAAGACTGCGTCCCCTCGATCTGGGAGGAGAGCACGGCCTCCTTCCGCACATACATGTACAGGAAGAGCCGCGTATCGGGGAGTAGCGTGGAAATGCAGTCGAGTCGTCCCAACGCGAGATGCGCAGCGTCAAGTCGGTCCCGGAGAGCTCCGCCGATCTCCAGGGGCGGTGAAGGCGGAAGGGGGTCCGGTACATACGCCCGAACCGTTTCGCCACCCACCGTGGAGATTGTCTGCCACCGGCCGGTGATGCGCTTGGACATGGACCGTTATTAAGCGTTGATTATTAAGGTCGCGCCTTAATTAACGTTTCACCAAGAACGTTAAATAAGCAACTGCGATAGTCATGTCCACCGAGCCTGACTGCGACAGTCGGCCCGGCATGACCGAGTGACGGATGTGCAAGTTCGCTTTCCGCCGGTTCCACTTCACCGCACCAGAAGCTGCGTCTCAGCCGACGTTATACTGCCCGCATGCCCGTCCAACTCCTCACAGACGACCACCCTTCGCTGCATGCGGCGGCGTTCGTAACCACCTTCCCCGCTCCGCTGGGGGAGCTGGTGACCCCGCCCGCCGTCCTCGACCTGCTTCGCATCCATGCACCGGCGCCCCTCCAGCGAGAGGAGAGCGTGCGGTCAGCCGTGCGCGACATGCTGCGCCATGGAGGCTACAAGCCCACGGGTCGCGGCAAGCCGGCATCCGAGTTCCTGGTACGCGCAGCCACCGACGGTACACTCGGCGCGATCAACCCCGCGGTGGATGCGTGCAACGCTGTGTCGCTGCACAGCGGCTTCCCGATCAGCGTGGTGGACCTGGACCGCGCCAGGCCTCCCTTCCGGGTCGCCATCGCACCGAAGGGAGCCTCGTACGTGTTCAATGCGTCAGGACAGGAGATAGACCTGTCCGGACTTCTCTGCCTGAGCGACGCGAGCGGTCCATGTGCCAGCGCTGTGCGTGATGCGCAGCGAACGAAAACCGACGCGGGCACGCGATCCACGCTGAGCGTGATCTGGGGGTGCGCCGGATTCGAAAACCGGGTTCGTGTGGCAGTGAGGTGGTATCGCGAGCTGTTGGCGGAGATGGGGGCGACGACCGAGATGCACGAAGGCCCGGCATGATCATGCCGGGCCTTCGTTCACCTACCCCCGCACCAGCTTCTTGTACTTGATCCGGTGCGGCTGGTCCGCATCAGCGCCCTTACGCCGCTTCAGGTCCTCCACGTACGACTGGTAGTTGCCCTCGTGCCACACCACCTCGCTGTCGCCCTCGAAAGCCAGCATGTGCGTGGCCACGCGGTCCAGGAACCAGCGATCGTGCGAGATGATCACCGCACAACCCGCGAAGTCCAGCAGCGCTTCCTCCAGTGCACGCAGCGTATCCACGTCCAGGTCGTTCGTGGGCTCGTCGAGCAGCAGCAGGTTGCCCCCTTCCATCAGCGTCTTCGCCAGGTGCAGGCGGTTGCGCTCACCACCCGAGAGCTTGCCCACGGGCTTCTGCTGGTCGGTGCCCTTGAAGTTGAAGCTGCTCAGGTAGGCCCGGCTGTTGATCTCGCGGTTGCCAACCATGATCTGCTCCTGGCCACCACTGATCTCCTCCCACGCCGTCTTGTTCGCGTCCAGCGTGCGGCTCTGGTCCACGTACGCAAGCTGCACCGTGTCGCCCACGCGCAGCGCGCCCGCGTCAGGTTTCTCGAGGCCCACTATCATGCGGAACAACGTCGTCTTGCCCGCTCCGTTGGGACCGATGATCCCCACGATGCCGCCGCGCGGGAGCGAGAAGGAGAGGTCCTCGAACAGCAGCTTGTCGCCGAACGCCTTGCGTATGCCGTCCGCAATCACGACGTCGTTGCCCAGCCGCGGGGGCGGCGGGATGACGATCTCGTTCTGCGCAACCTTCTCGAGCTGCTTCTCGCTGGCCAGCTCCTCGTACTGCTGCACGCGGGCCTTGCTCTTCGCCTGACGAGCGCGGGGGGCCATGCGCACCCACTCGAGCTCGCGCTCCAGCGTGCGCTGGCGTGCGGAAGCCTGCTTCTCCTCGCTCGCCAGGCGCTCGCGCTTCTGCTCCAGCCAGCCCGAATAGTTGCCCTCGTAAGGCACGCCGCGGCCGCGGTCGAGCTCCAGGATCCACTTCGCCACGTTGTCCAGGAAGTAGCGATCGTGCGTGATCGCCACCACGGTGCCCGGGAAGTCGTGAAGGAAGCGCTCCAGCCACGCGACGCTCTCGGCGTCCAGGTGGTTCGTGGGCTCGTCGAGGAGCAGCATGTCCGGCTCCTCCAACAACACCCTGCACAGCGCCACACGACGACGCTCACCACCCGAGAGGTTGGTGACGTCCGCGTCAGGCGGGGGCAGGCGCAGCGCGTCCATGGCGACCTCGATCTTGTTGTCGAGGTTCCAGAGGTCGTGCGCGTCGATCTGCTCCTGCACCTTCGCCTGCTCGTCCATCAGCTTCTCGTAGTCGGCATCCGGATCGGCGAACGCGGCGTTGATCGCGTTGAAGCGATCCAGAAGCGCACGGTGTTCCTTCACCGCGAGCTCCACGTTGCCGCGCACGTCCAGCGTCTCGTCCAGCTGGGGCTCCTGCGGCAGGTAGCCGATCTTCGTCCCCTTGTGCGCCCAGGCTTCGCCCTGGAAGTCCTGGTCCACGCCGGCCATGATGCGCAGCAGCGAGGACTTCCCCGCTCCGTTGGGGCCGAGCACGCCGATCTTGGCGCCGGGATAGAAGGAGAGCCAGATATCGTCCAGAATGACCCGGGAAGGCGGTACGACCTTCCTCAGGCCCTTCATCACATAAATGAACTGTGGGGCCACGGTATGTCTTTTCTGCGGTTTGAGGTTGTCTGCGAAAGCTAACCGAACCGGCGCGCGGCGTCCGACTGATGCTGCTGGGGTCGGGACGATGTCGTATGGCCGACCATCAGTCACATAGTTGCCTCGCAGGTCTGGCTCGATTCACGGATGACCAGTGGGCTCACGCCGAGAGTCTGGAGGCTCGGATCGGCGTGGCGGCCCGAGGCTCACGCGGAGAACGCGGAGGGCGCGGAGGAAACTTCTGCGAAGAGTCGAGTCTTCTGCGCAAAGATCAC
>CAYQAO010000099.1:0-10000 GCA_964415485.1 uncultured Gemmatimonadaceae bacterium | reverse complement strand
CATCGCCTCCGTGTGCCAAGGCATCCCCCACATGCCCTAATTCACTTGACCTCGTCATCTGACGATCCCGGCCAAGCGAAGCACGCGCATGAATATCTGTATCCTCGGCTATGTCATTCGCCCGCCGCACACCGGCGACGAGCGGATGAGGATCACTTTCCCACGATCTACCTGATCCTTCACTTGTCAAAAAGCACCGCCACGGCCTCACCGTAGCGAACAGCCTTTAATTATACAGAACACTCCCGAGGTCGTCAACTGCCCGGACACACCATCCTGCCACTTCCGAACAGCCGAACAACAGCGGGACGCGCATCTTATCGCCACCCCGGCCGCGTTTCAACCCCGTCCCTCTCGCACACCCACTGCGTCGTCAGGCCTGCAGCGCAATACACCAACTCCTCGCGCAAACCCCACACCACCTCGCGCGCCCACCCGCACCACCACCTCCACTCACTACCTTCACGCGCATGCCAGACATGCCCACCACAAGAGTGTCCGCGCGTGGAGCCGCCCGCTGGAATACCGGACACCCATGGATCTACCGCAGCGACGTCATCAGCCCGCCTGACGCCCCCTCCGGACCCGCACTCGTACTCGGACCGCGCGACAGACCACTCGGCGTCGCTCTCTGGAGCGACACGTCCGAGATCTCGCTGCGCCTGGTGGACCGCGACCCGCACGCCACCCTGAACCAGGACTGGTGGGACCGGCGTATCGCCAACGCGCTCGCACGCCGCAGTCCGCTTGGTGAAACCGGGGACGCGAAGGCTCGAGAGAACGCATGGAAGCACACCACCGCATACCGACTCGTGCATGCCGAGGGTGACGGCATCCCCTCGCTGGTGGTGGACAGGTATGGCGACTGGCTGGTGGTTCAGCTCTCGTCAGCGGGACTCGAACGCTACAGGCAGCAGATCACCGATGCACTCGTCAGGCTCGCATCCCCGTCCGGGATACTCGCGCGCAACGACACGCCGGCCAGGAAGCGCGAGGGGCTCGACGTGGGTACCGAACTGCTGTACGGAGCAGTTCCGGAGGAGATAACCGTGCTCGAGGGGGGCGTGCGCTACGTGGCCGCCCCCTGGACCGGCCAGAAGACAGGCGCATTCCTGGACCAGCGGGAGAACCGCATCCTCATGGGCAACCTCGCACGGGGACGCGCACTGGACTGCTTCGGGTATCACGGGTCATTCGCGCTCCACCTCGCGCGCTCTGCCTCACGAGTGACGACGCTGGACATCTCCGCTGCCGCGCTCGAGCGCGCGAAGCGAAATGCCGAGCTCAACTCCGTCACCACGATCGAGTTCGTGGAAGCGAACGCGTTCGACTGGCTTCGTGACGCGGAGCGGTCCGGCGAACGGTTCGACACCATCGTGGTGGACCCGCCGGCCTTTGCAAGGTCGCGTCAGGCACTCCGGGGAGCCCTTCGCGGCTACAAGGAGGTGAACCTCCGCGCCATGAGACTCCTTGCACCGGGCGGCCTGCTGTTCTCGGCCAGCTGCAGCTATCACCTGACCAGGCCACTGTTCCTCGAAATGCTGGAAAGTGCTGCGGCGGATTGCGGGCGTGCGCTCTCGCTCCGCGAGGTCCGCGGGCAGCCGCTGGACCATCCGGAGATCCTCACCATCCCCGAAACAGGCTACCTGAAGGGAGCTGTCCTCGAAGCCATGGATTGAAGCGGTAATCTTGCTCCTTGCGCATATGCGTACCTGAAGTACGTTTCGCCGACCGCACCAACAACTACATGTCGCAGCAGACTCGCTCACTCCGCCACGAGTACGAATTGTACGTCGAGCGCGAGATCGAGGCGTACAAGGAGAGTGTCCCCCGCTCCGTACTCCTCGGAATCGGCGATGAAGCTGTACGCTCGCTGGCCAGCCAGGACCAGCTTGCACTGACGGAGATGATCCTCTGGGAGGAGGTGGACAGGATCATCTCGAAGCGCATCCGGCTCCCGTCATACTCCGCATGGCGACGTCGTCGCCTGCGCCGCCTGGCCGCCTACCGTCGTCCCGAGCACTGGGGGCTTACGCCGGACGATCCGCTGATGCGCGAGGTGAATGCCGCAGCCGACGGACATGTGCTGCTCAGCGCGCCGCGCACCGAAGGTTCCGCGCTTTACTTCGCCGCTCACGGCTGCTCCGTGATCGCCGTGGAGGCCGAGGAGGATGCGGTGGAGCGTGTCGTCGCTGCTGCGGAGGCCGTGGGGCTGAGCAGCAAGGTCACTCCACGAGTGACGTACCTGGACGCGTTCGCGCCGGACGAGCCCCTGATGGCGGTGGTGTGCAGCACGGCCGCATTCGCACACCTCACGCCCGAAGCGAGGGCCCGTGCGATCGCGGTGCTCCAGAGTGCGACCCTGGATGGCGGTGTGCACCTGGTGGAGACTCTCGTGGCCGGCGACCAGGTGCTCACCCTCGAGGAGCTGGAGGAGCGCTACCGCGGCTGGCGCGTGAGCGTGCAGTCGGACGGGTCGAACGGGAAGACCTTCGTGGCGCGGAAGGGGGCAGCCTGAGGCCGGGGACTGGAGACTGTGGACTGGGAAGTGCCCTGGCTGAAGGCCCTGGTAGGCCGTGCCATCCGCCGTCGTCCGCGCAGACCTGAGTCCCCAGTCCCTGATCCCGAGTCCCCAGTCACTCGCCCCGTGTCCCTCCGACACACGCTGTCCCCAACAGGTGTGTCATTTTATTACACACGCCCACCTCAGCAACCGGGACACGCGTCGTAACTCCTTGCATACCAGCGGCTTAGAATCCGCGGCCTTGCTGGCACCCTAGCTGCACTCAGGCGTGGCTCCACCAGCGCCGCACGCATCGCGGCGCACCGTGCTCGACGGACCGTTCCTGTCGCGCACGGGGCAGCCGCCGGTGGGCCGAGATGCAATCGAGGAAGCGATGCAGTACGCCGAGGAATTCATCACGCAGGACGAGCCCGTAGGAATCGTCATATCGCGCGGTTCGCGCGAGGAGGCCACTCCGCGGGTGATCGCATACGTCTGGAGCGACGGAGAGGAGTACGCACAGCCGGAGGTGGCTCCGCGCTGCGCCGCGTAGCTCCCTGCTCCTGACCAGGCGCGTTGCGCCTGAACGACGAAGCCGCCGACGGTCCGTTCCCGTCGGCGGCTTCGTGTCGTCAGGCTGCCGGCCCCGGCTTCGGGCCGGCATCACCCGTACTGCTTATACATCAGGACTTCGCGGCCTTGCGAGTGGTGCGCTTCCGCGCGGCCGTCTTGCGAGCAGCAGGCTTGCGAGCTGCCGTCTTGCGTGCAGACGTCTTCTTTGCACGGGACGATGCGCCGCGCGCAGCCGTCTTCCGTGAAGTCGTCTTCCGCGCCCGCTTGGCGGTTGCCCGCTTCGCAGTGGTGCGCTTGGTTGCGCGCTTCATGGTCAGCTTCCGCGTACCCTTCTTCGCGGACGCCTTCCTCGTCGCCTTGCGAACCGTCTTCTTCGCGGTTGCACGCTTCATCGTGCTCTTGCGCGCACCCTTCTTCGCCATCGACTTCGCGGTGGTGCGCTTGCGAGTGGTTGTCTTGCGGGCTGCGCGCTTGCGGCCCGCCTTCCGTGCGGACTTCTTCGCCATGGGAGGCATGGTCAGCTCTCCTGAGCTGAGGTGAACCGCCCGAACGCTCCCCCGGTGGAGCGTCGAGCCGCGCCAGGCACCGGTACATGCATGCCTGATGCGCCGAAGTACCTTCCGGTACCGCGGCTGTTTGGGTGGACGACGCTGCATCCTTCGCCCACCACCGCCGATGCACTACCACGGCACGGGTATGTGACTCCCGTGCGCTCGACGACCCGCTCCACTTCGCCGGTCGTCACCATCGCACGCGTCATCCATGCCTCACGGCGGACACCTGCCAGCATGCCGCCGCCTGCACGAAGTCCGTGCGACTCGCGTGAGGACGATCCGAACATCACTCGCGTTTCGCGAGAGGACCCTGATGCTCCCCTCAGGAACTCCTGAAGGGACTTCGTTCGCACGCGATTGACGCGCCGGCGAACAGGATCGTGCGGGGAAATGCTCACCCGCGTGAGGTCAGATTGCGTCGCTCAGGCTAGTGAATGTGAAGTCCCGTGCCTTAACCGGAGGCACCACGACTGCAAAACCCACGCTCCCGCTCTCGCTGGAACTCACGCGTTCCGGACGGCCCAGCGCCTCGAGGTTGTTCAGCAGGAAGATGGGCGATTCGTTGAATCGCAGGTTCTTGATCGGGCGCGTGACCCGGCCGTTCTCGATCAGGAAGGTGCCGTCACGCGTAAGGCCGGTGTACAGGATCGTGCGCGGATCCACGGCACGGATGTACCAGAAGCGAGTGACCAGGATTCCGCGTTCGGTGGATGCGATCATCTCCTCCACCGAGCTGTCACCGCCGCTCATCGTGAGGGTGCCCGCGAGCGACCTGGGCTCCACGCCCTTCTGCTGCGCCCAGTAGCGATCGTACGACAGGTTCTTCACCACGCCGTTCTCCAGCCATACCGTTCGCTGGATCGGCAGCCCCTCACCCGTGAAGGTCATCGAGGGCGCTTCAGGCGACATCGGGTCGGAGATGATCGTGACGCGCTCATCCACCACGCGCTCGCCGAGCTTCGTACCGCCGCCTGCCTTGGAGAAGAACGAGCGGCCTTCGTCGGCGGCGCGCGCGTTCATGGCGAACGCCATGAGCTGCACGAGGTTCGCGACGGCGGTCGGTTCGAGCACCACCGTGTAGCGCCCCGGTTCCACGGCAACCGGATTGCGCGATCGCTGCGCCTTCTCGATGGCCCGTGCGGCAAGAGCCTCCGGGTCGAGTCGCGAGAAGTCGTGGCTCGCAGCACCGGCCCATCCCGATCCCGTGCCGTCAGGTGTGCGGACCGTCGTGGTGAATGCCGCACCGGTGGACCTTCCGTACGCGAAGAGCCCACGCGAGTTGGCTACGGCCTGTGCACCTGCCTGGGTCTCCAGGTAGCCCGTGGAAATCAGCTCGGCCTCACGCGACGGACCGGTGATGGCCCGCACCGCTTCCGCCCGTCCGCCGGGTTCCAGCGACGCGGTGGCGTCCGACCACGCACGTCCCTCGGCGATCTGCTGAGGACCGAGTTCCGGCATGGCTTCCGGATCTTCCGGCGCAAGCCGCGCGAGCGCCTCGGAGTTGCGCACCACCTCGCGGAGCCCTTCGTCGTCCACGCGGTTCGTGGTTGCCACACCCGTCCTGGTTCCAAAGGTGGAACGCACAGACACCACCGTGTTGTAGCTGTCACCCGCCGTGGAGATCTGGTTCACGGCAAAGCGCGTGTTGCCTTCCGAACCGCTGGACAGGGTGACGCGAGTCTCATCCGCGGTCGCGAATGAGAGCGCCCGACTGGTAATCGCCTCGCACTCGGCGCGCGAAAGCACGCGAGCCGCCTGCTGAAGAGAACGCGGCACGCTCACGCCTGCCTCCCGGTGTTGATCACGTTGATCTGCCTGTGCCTGGTTGGAGGACACCCGTGACTCACGGCGTTCGACTGCGACGGCTGACCCTTTCCGTCGTTGAACGCTCCTCCGAGTTCATAGCTGCTCGGACCGCCGATCATGTCCATGGCATTCCAGAACTCCGGCGTGCGAATCTGGTAGGCCACGTCCTTGAGCATTCCGACGATTCTCCCGTTTCGAATCTCGTAGAACAGCTGCCCGCCAAACTGCGCGTTGTAGCGCTGCTGATCGATGGAGAACGAGCCGTCGCCAACGATCGCGATGCCGCGATCGGTAGCGGCGATCATGTCCTCCCAGGTGTGATCCTCCTCACCTGGCATGAGCGAAACGTTCGGCATGCGCTGGAACTGCACGTCCGACCAGGACTGCGCATATGAGTTTCCATGCGATCGAACCGGGCGACCCTGCTGCTCGTACCACCACGCCAGATACGGTGCCTGCTCGCGCGTGGTCTGGTAGTCGTCGAGTACTCCGTTGCGAATGATGTGGAACTCGTCGGGCTTCACGCCTTCGTCGTCCCATCCGCATGCGGCCAGTGAACCCGGCTGCGACCGATCGCCGACCACGTTCATGAACTCGGGACCGTACTTGAGCTTGCCCAGCTGATCTTCGGGCGGCGCAACGAAGCTGGTGCCTGCGTAGTTGGCCTCGAAGCCCAACGCACGATCGAGCTCGGTGGGGTGAGCGATCGCTTCGTGAATCGTGAGCCAGAGGTGCGTGGGATGGAGAAGAAGGTCGTAGCGTCCCACCTCGACCGGCCTCGCGGAAAGCTTCTGCACGGCCTCCTCGGCCCAGCGCGGCGCGTTCTCCACGAGCTCTGCTTCGAGCACGTGCTCGTAACCGCGGCCCATCGGCTGCACATCCGTGGAAGTGCGCGACTGGAAGTCCGACGCGTCCGGCGCCACCGCGGTGATGCTCATTCGCGGCTGTGCGCGGTAGATCGTCTGGACGGTGAAGGTGCCTTCGGAGTTGGCGAACGTCTTCTCCTCGCGGAGGAAGAACATGTTCGAATTCACGAACCTGGCACCGCGTACGCGAAGCGCCGCTTCGTTTGCCGCGAGAAGCAGCGCCACCTTGTCCTCGATCGCTATGTCGAACGGATCTATCTGCGCCGGGCTCCGCCAGCTGCCGTCCGGAGTCACCTCTGCGGGCGCCAGCTCCACCGGCCTGATGAGCGCGGACCGATTCGCCTTCGCCTGCGCCACCGCCTGACGGGCGATGCGGGCGACCTCATCGCGCTTCACGTCCGCGCTCGCCGCGAACCCCCATGCGCCATCCACCAGGACGCGCACGCCGAATCCGGTGGTCTCGCTGTCCGACAATCCCTGCACCCGCTGCTCGCGGGTGGAAATGGACTGGCTGCGGTTGGTGCTGAAGCGAACATCCGCGTACTGTGCTCCCGCTCCACGAGCCGCGTCCAGCGCCAGCATCGCCAGCTCCCTGATGAACGGATCGGCAGTGAGGGTTGCCGTCTGCCTCGACATCGCGCCAAGCGGGAGCGAGGGCAGCATGCTTGCGATGCCGGCCGCCGCGGCAGCAGCGGATGTCTTCTTCAGAAAGTCGCGCCGTGTGCTGCTCACACAATCACCTCGGGAAAGGGCGTCGTTCACCGTCGCGCAATTATAGGTTGCAGTACGCGGCGCGCGCAATACGCCGGAACACAGCCGCGCACTCCCTTCGCCCGCCCCGATCCCCCTGCACCCCGCATGCCTGACGGGAGCTCCCCAGCCGACTTACCGCAGTTGCCCTTCCTCTCAACTTTCCTCCACGCCAGCTTTCTCGCCGTATCGCCGCGACATGCGCGAGCGGCGCACCTTTCATCTCCACTCGAGCACACCGCGCCATGAGAGCGCTCGTAAAGACCAGTGCAGCACCGGGATTCTCCCTCCAGGAAGTTCCGGTTCCGACCATCCGCGAGGACGAAGTCCTGATCCGCGTTCGACGAGCAGGCGTCTGCGGAACCGACGTTCACATCTACGAATGGGACGACTGGGCCAGTGGACGCTGCCGCCCTCCGTTCATCGTCGGACACGAGTTCGCCGGCGACGTCGTTGAAGTCGGACGCCTGGTCACCGATGTCTCGGTCGGAGATCGCGTGACTGCCGAAGGCCACATCGTGGACGGCCGCTGTCCGCTCTGCAGAACCGGCAACTCCCACGTGTGTCCGCACACCAGGATCATCGGCGTGGACAGGGATGGCTGCTTCGCCGATTACATAGCGATGCCCGCAACCAACGTATGGCACCTGGACGACAACGTGTCGTACGAGGTTGGCGGCATTCACGATCCGATGGGCAACGCATTCCACACCGCCCTCGCAGCGAACATACCGGGCTCCACTGTGCTCGTCACAGGCTGCGGACCTATCGGCTGCTTCGCCGTCGGCATCTGCGTTGCCGCGGGTGCCTCACGCGTGATCGCCTCCGACGTGAACCCGCGTCGCCTGGAGCTCGCACGCACCATGGGCGCACACGAAGCGGTCCTTGCCACCGACGCCGCAGAAGCCGTGCACCGCGCCACCGACGGACTCGGCGTTGACGTGGTCCTCGAGATGTCCGGCGTACCCGCAGCCATTCACCAGGCTTTCAGCCTCGTGAGGGTGGGAGGACGCGTGAACATGCTCGGCATTCCCGCCAGGCCTATGGACGTGGACTTCGCCACCGAGATCATCTTCAAGGGTATCACTCTCTACGGAGTGGTGGGACGCCGCATGTACGACACCTGGATCCAGATGCAGCAGTTCCTGCGCTCCGGGAAGTTCGACCCCACCCCGGTCATTACGCACCGCTTCCCGCTGGAGCAGTACGACGAAGCCATCGCGGCCATCAAATCGGGCGAAGCGGGCAAGGTGGTGTTCGAGATCGGGGACTGAGGAACGAAGGGAAGAGGGACTGGGGACTAGGGAAAAGGGGCTCCCGTGCGCGGTCGTTCGTCTCGCCTGACTCTGCCTTCACCCCACAGCAGACTTGCCGGCCGCCGCCCGCCGTTACTGACGACTGACGTCCCACACTCCACTTCCCTGTCACCCCACCCGAAGTGTCGGGATCTACTTTTGTTGTGTAGTTGCTAGCTTCGATGAAGTGAAAGCAGATCCCGACACTCGCTGCGCGAGTGCGGGATGACGGAGCTACCGCAGCCATAGCAGTTCCCAGTCACCAGTCCCCAGTCCCTGCCTACATGTCTCTCAACCCGACCTTCCACTCAGAACTCCGCAACGGAATCGAGCAGCTCAAGGCGGACAACGTCTACAAGCGCCTCAACTACCTGGCATCTCCGCAGGCTCCGCGCGTTCAGATGGAAGGGCGTGGGGAAGTACTGATCCTCTCCTCGAACAACTACCTGGGACTCTGCGACGAGCCCAGCGTGATCGAGGCGGGAATCCAGGGACTGCGTGATTTCGGCGCGGGAACCGGAAGCGTCCGCTTCATTTGCGGCACGTTCACCATACATCGCGAGCTCGAGAAGTCACTCGGCCGTCTCGTTGGAACGGAGTCGTCGCTTACCTACGTCTCCGCGTGGAACGCGAATGAAGGACTCACGTCCAGCATAGTCCAGGAAGGCGACTTCGTAGTCTCGGACGCGCTGAACCACGCTTCCATCATAGACTCCATCCGCCTCGCCAAGTCCATCACCAAGTGCACGAGCGGTGTCTACCGGCACTCGGACATGGACCACCTCGTCGAACTGCTCAAGGCCAACCGCTCGGCGAGGCGTCGCGTTATATGGACGGACGGCGTGTTCTCCATGGAAGGCAGCATCGCGAAGCTTCCCGAGATCCTGCAGATCGCCCGGGACCACGATGCCATCGTCATCGTGGACGACTCGCACGGCACCGGCGTGCTTGGCACGAACGGTCGGGGCACGCCCGAGCATTTCGGCCTGCTGGGTGAGGTGGACATCATCACGTCCACGCTCGGCAAGGCGCTCGGCGGTGCAGCCGGCGGTTTCGTGGCGAGCTCCGACGCGCTGTGCGACATGCTCACGCAGAAGTCGCGTCCGCAGCTCTTCTCGAACGCACTGCCTCCAACCGTTGCCGCGAGCGCGCTGCAGGCGGTGCGCGTTCTGGAGGCCGACCCGTCGCGTGTTGCCCGGCTGCACGAGAACGCCCGCTACTTCCGTGATGCGATCACCGAGGCGGGCTTCTCGCCCCTGCCGGGCGAGACGCCGATCATCCCGATCATCATCGGCGAAACCGCGGACGCCATCCGTATGAGCGAGATGCTGCTGGACGAGGGCGTGTTCGTGACGGGCTTCGGATTCCCCGTGGTTCCGCAGGGTGAGGCACGCGTTCGCTGCCAGATCTCGTCAGCGCACACGCGCGAGGATCTCGACTTCGCGGTGGATCGGTTCAAGGCGGTTGGGAGGAAGGTGGGGATTCTGAAGTAGGGAGGCGCGAAACGGCGGCGCTCGGCCGGGCGTGGGAGCTCGGGTGTGTTTGTACTGTCATCCCGGGCGAAGCGTCGGGATTTGCTATCCCTGCGCCGAAGCCGGCCACTACCAATTGCAGGCAGATCCCGACACTCGCTTCGCTCGTGCGGGATGACAC
>CAYQAO010000098.1:0-10100 GCA_964415485.1 uncultured Gemmatimonadaceae bacterium | reverse complement strand
AGGGAAGAGGGAACAGGGACTAGGGAATAGTGGAACTGCCTCCCCGTCTCTTGTCATCCCGCGTGAGCGGCGTAGCCGCGAGCGTCGGGATCTACTCACCCTGCACCGAAGCCGGCCACTACCAGTTGCAAGTAGATCCCGACACTCGCTGCGCTCGTGCGGGATGACAGCCAGGCGAGCCGAGCCTCTCCCTAAGCCCCGAAACCTGACACCCAGCACCCGACACCGACCAAATCGACGGGCGCGGCGAAGCAGCGCCGCGTCTCCTCAGCCCCTGTTCGCCAGGAACGTTCGCACCGCCGCCGCCTGCTCGGCGGGCACCAGCACTCTCGCACCGCGCTGGCTGCGTCCCATGAAGTTCGGGCCGAACAGGCCCACCATGTCGTCGCCCTGGGCGATGGCGTCGAAGCCTCCGGCCTCGATCACGGCCCGCGCGATCTCTGCCTCCAGGGCAGAGGCGTAGCTGGCCACCTCCACCCAGCCCTCCTCCGGCTTCCAGTCGGACGAGGGCGATTCGTCAGGCACCGGACGGCCGTCCCTGCGAGTCGTAAACCTGCATCTCGCCGAAGCCCAGGTCCGCCAGCGGCTCCCGGATCGCGTCGGCGTCTCCGACCACCACGAGCTGCAGCGCATCCAGGTGCAGGTGCTCGCGCGCCGCGCGCCTCACGTGGTCCACCGTGACCGAACGAACGTTCGCCCTGTACGTGTCGTAGTAGTCGTCAGGCAGTCCGTACACCACCATGCCTGCCAGCGCGCTCGCTATCGCGCCGGTGGTCTCGAAGCGAATGGGGAACACGCCGTCCAGGTAGTCCAGCGCGAGCGAGAGCTCGGATTCCGGGATCGGGTCGGTCGGGAATCGCTCCATCTCGCCTAACGCCTCGCGCACCGCGGCAGCCGTCACCTCGCTCTGCACCGCCGCACCGGCCACGAACGGTCCGGCGCCGCGACGCCAGTCGAACCCCGAGTGAGCGCCATACGTGTAGCCGTTGCGCTCCCGGAGGTTCAGGTTCAGCCGCGAGTTGAACAGGCCGCCCAGCAGCGCATTCATCACCGTGACGGGGAAGTAGTCCCGGTGCATTCGCGGAAGCCCCACGTGGCCGAGCCTCAGTTCGCTCTGGGGTGCGTCCGGCTTGTTCACCAGGTGCGTCATGCGCACCAGGCGCGCCGGTGCATCCAGCACGCGAACGGCAGGTGCGGCATCCCCGGACCAGCCGCCGAACACGCTTTCGACGAGCGCAGTGGCTTCGTCCACTCCAATGTCGCCCGCGACCACTATCGTGGTGGATGCCGCACGATAGCGCTCGGCGTGGAAGGCAACTATGTCGTCTCGCGTTATGGCCTTCACCGACTGCTCGTCGCCATCCGCCTGGATCGCGTAGCGCGAGCCGGGAGCGTACACGAAGCGCTCGAACATCTCGTCCGCAAGCCCGCGCGGCTCCGCACGCTGCTGCAGGATCTCGGAGAGACGCTCCGCGCGCAGCCTCTCCACCTCCCGCTCGGGGAAGCTCGGCGACTGGAGCACCTCGGACAGCAGGGCCATCGCGTCAGGCAGGCGCGACGGCAGCGTCGTTACCCTCGCTATCGCCGCATCCCAGTCGGCATGAACATCGAGCGCAGCACCGAGCCGCTCGAAGTTCTCCGTAATCGTCGCCCCATCCATCGTTGCCGTACCTTCGGACAGCAGCCCGGCAACGAGTTCCGCCGTACCCTCACGACCGCTGCGGTCCGCACTGGCGCCCGCTTCCATCAAGGCGAGAACGGTGACGATGGGAAGCGTATGCACCGGCGCGACCACGAGGCTCATGCCATTCGACAACTGCCGCTTCTCGAAAGACGGAAAGCTGTACGGACGTGGATCACCGGGCTTCGGACGCTCCGCCATGAACTCGGGGACCTGGACTGTCGTCGTCATGCGCCCACCTCCACCGCCTCACCAGCGGCTTCAGGCAGCTCACTCGTGCCGGTGCGCGGCACGTACAGCAGGCTCGCGCGATTGTCGCGTCCCAGGCGTTCGCGCGCGAACGCACTCACCCGCTCGCGACTGACCGCGCGATAGTTGTCCAGTTCCTCGTTCACCAGCTCGGGATTGCGGAAGTACGTGGCGTACATGGAAAGCTTGTCCGCGCGCGTTCCGGCAGATTGCAGCGCAGACACCAGCGACGTCTCTATCAGCGCACGAGCGCGCTCCACCTCGGCGTCCGTCACGCCGTTCTCGTGCACCTCATCCAGCTCGCGCGCGACTTCCGCCTCCAGCTGGTCGGCCGTTATCTCCGGACGGGCGGTCACGTCCAGCACGAGGATGTCGCTGCCCTTCGTCAGGTCGAAGGTGAATGCGCTGGCCGACGACGCCACCTGCCGCTCCCTCACGAGGGACCTGTGCAGCCGGCTGCCATTTCTGAGTCCCAGGATTGCCGAGCAGATGCTTGCAGCCCAGTAATCCTCGCTGCCGAATACCGGAGAGCGGAGGGCCAGGAACAGGCGAGGAAGCATGACGTCGTCCTCCACCACTTCGCGCAGGGGCTCACCGAACACTGGCGGAAGGCTCATGTCCGGCAGCGGCGGGCGACCGGACCCGCGCGGAATGGGACCGAAGAACTTCTCGACCAGTTCGCGTGCCTCCCGAGGATCGAAGTCGCCCGCGATTGTGAGGACCGCGTTGTCGGGCGTGTAGTGCGTGCGGAAGAATTCGGACACGTCGTCCAGGCTCGCGGCGTCCAGGTCCTCCATGGACCCGATGAGCGAGTGGTGGAACGGATGCCCTTCCGGGAACACGAGTGCGGGCAGCTTCTCCCACCAGGTTCCGTACGGCTGGTTGTCCATGCTCCAGCGGCGCTCGTTCTTCACCACGTCGCGCTGCGTGTCCAGCTTCTCCTGCGTCATGGCGGGAAGCAGGTAACCCATGCGATCGGCTTCCAGCCAGAGCGCGATGGCCAGCTGGTTGGATGGCACCGTCTCGAAATAGTTGGTGCGCTCCAGCCACGTGGACCCATTGAGCGTTCCCCCGGCGCGCTGCACGAGCTCGAAGTGCTCGTTCGCCTCCACGTGCGCGGATCCCTGAAAGAGCATGTGCTCGAACAGGTGCGCGAAGCCGGTGCGCCCGGGCCGTTCGTGCGCCGAGCCCACGTTGTACCAGAGGTTGACGGCGACGATCGGTGCCGTGTGGTCCTCCGAGAGCGTCACGAAGAGCCCGTTGGGGAGCTCGTAGGTCTGTATCGGAATGCGCATCTGAAAGGCAGTCGTCAGTTGTCAGTAACTGCATGAACGACTGTCATCCCGCGCCGAACTCCCCTGTCATCCCGCATGAGTGCCGCAGGCACGAATGCTGGGATCTACTCACCTTGCACTGAAGCCAGTCACTACAGGTTGCAATTAGATCCCGGCACTCGCTGCGCTCGTGCGGGATGACAGGGGAGTTCGGCGCGGGATGACAGGGGAGAGAAGCACGGGATGACACAATGATCATTCATTAATCCAGAACAGCGTCACGGGCACCTTCAGCGATTCGCCGATCACGTACGACCACTGCCTCTGCTCCGAGATCGGGCTGGTGCGCGTGGGCGACGTGCTCGCGTCCAGGCCATAGCGCATGGCCAGGAGCTTCACGCGCAGCATGTGGAACGGGTCGCTCACGAGCACCACACTGCGAAAGTCGTGCTGTGATGCCATGTCTGCCACGCTTCGCATGGACTGCACGGTGGTCCGGCCGTATGCCTCCACCAGGATCGCCTCGAACGGCACGCCCTGGTTCATCGCGTAGCGCCTTCCGACGGCTGCCTCGCTGGTGGTGTCGCCGTCGCCGGTTCCGCCGGTGAGAACGAGCACTGGCGCAATGCTGTCCTTCCAGAGCGCGATTCCGTGGTCCAGCCGGGCCTTGAGCACGGGGGACGGGCGTCCGGAATACTGCGCGGCGCCGAGCACGACGATCGCGTCCGAGGCCCGGGCGTCGTCGCGCTTTCCCCATGCGTAGACGGCGAGCGCAGACGACACCCAGGCAGCCATGGCGAGAGCGAAAACACCGGTGACGAAGCGACGCACCGGGCTGCGACGAGGGGACATGGGCTAAAGCTAGCGCCGGCTTCGGACAGGCGGGTAGGCCGCCGCACCCCTTCTGCGGGTCACTCGGCCAGGCTGAGCACGGAGAGCCAGAACGCGTCGAACACCGTGCGCAGCTCCTGCTGCGGCTCGAGCGCCGCGCGAACCACCAGGCCGTCCACGAAGGCGGTGATGACGTCAGCCAGCAGCGGCACGGGAAGACGCGGAGTGAGTTCCAGGACGCTGAACAGCTCCGTGATCATGACGGCCGCAGCCTCACGACGCACGGTCGCGGCCTCACGAGCGGCCCGGCGCGGGAGCTCGCCCGGCTCGCGCCCCAGTTCGATCAGCACGCGAATCTGGCCGCGCCGCAGCTCCTCATCCACCCACGCCCACAGGTCGTCCACCGCCGACCCGATGCTGGCATCCTGCAGCGCTGCCCGCTGGCGCGAAACTGCACGCACCGCGAGCGCTTCGGCGAGTCTCGCGAGCAGCGTCTCCCGATCGTGGAAGTGATAGTGGATGAGGCCCTTGCTCACGCCCGCCTCCTCCGCCACGTCCTGAAGGCTGACGTGGGCGACGCCACGTGCCACCGCGAGGGTGATGGCACTCTGCACGATGCGTTCTGCGGCCGAGCGTGATTGGTCCAGCGCGGTGCGAGAGGGCATGCGAACGGGGCATTGGTGAGAGTCAGCCCAGCTAGGATGCCCCATGGCGCACCCTGACGGAAGGGCCGCGCGCGGATTCACCCCCGGGAGAGGTTCAGAACTTCAGGCGCTCGCCGGGAGACGGGATCCGCACATCCGCATAGCCCGCACCGGTGAGCTGGTCGCGGAAGGCTTCCTGTGCCTCGTGCTCCCCGTGCACGAGCGCGACCGTCTTCAGGTGGGGCGACGTCTTCTTCACCCTGTCCAGCCACGATTGCAGCTCCGTGCGGTCGGCGTGCGCGCTGTAGCCGTTGATGATCTCCACATGCGCGCGCAGCGGCACTTCGTCCCCGAACACCTTGAGCACCTCGCGCCGCTCCACGATCCGCCGTCCCAGCGTGTGCTCGGCCATGAACCCCACCACGAGAATCGTGTTGCGGGGGTCGCTCGCGTGGTTCTTCAGGTGGTGCACTATGCGCCCGCCCTCGGCCATTCCGCTGGCTGCGATGATGACCATGGGACCGCGCGCCGTGTTGAGCGCCTTGGACTCCTCCACGCTGCGCGTGAAGCGCACGAGTGGAAAGCGGAAGAGGTCGTCCACCTGCTGCACGAGACGTTCGCTGCGGTCGTAGGTGTCAGGGTGCATCTCGAAGATGCTGGTGGCGGACGTTGCGAGGGGTGAGTCAATGATGACCGGGATCTCGGGAATCTGCCCGGCGCGCGCGAGTGCGTGCAGGTTGTAGATCATCTCCTGCGTGCGTCCCACGGCGAAGGCGGGTATGAGGACCTTGCCTCCTCGTGCGGCAGTCTCGCGAACCGTGCGCGCCAGGTGCTCGCGTGCCCCTTCCACGGACTCGTGGTCGCGATTGCCGTAGGTTGACTCCAGGAGCACCACGTCAGCGCCTTCGGGAGGTTCGGGGTCGCGGATGATCGCGAGTCCGCTGCGGCCGATGTCTCCGGAGAACACCAGGCGTCGTGAGGCACCGCCGTCGTTCATGTCGAGCACGACGGATGCCGAGCCGAGGATGTGGCCGGCGTCCGTGAAGGTGGCCTTTATGCCGGGCAGGACCTCGAAGGGACGGTGGTAGGGGAGGCCTGCCATCTGTTCGATGGTCTGGGTGGCGTCCGCGACGTTGTAGAGGGGCTCGACGGCTTCGCGTCCCTGGCGCTGCAGGTACTCCGCGTCCTTCTCCTGGAGGTATGCCGAGTCAGCGAGCATGATGGCGCAGAGGTCGCGGGTGGCTGCTGTGGCCCAGATGTTCCCGCGGTAGCCGTGCCTGACGAGGAAGGGGAGGCGTCCGGCGTGGTCTATGTGGGCGTGGCTCAGCACCACCGCGTCGATCTCCTCGACGGGGAGCGGGAGCTTCTGGTTCTTCTCGTTGGACTCCCTTCGCCTGCCCTGGAAGAGGCCGCAGTCGAGGAGGATGGTCTTGCCGTTGGTGCGGAGTATGTGGCAGGAACCGGTGACTTCGCGGGCGGCGCCGGAGAATTCGATTTCCATGAATGGCTCTGTCGGGGAAGGTCAGTAGCGGCTGGTGAACGCATCCTGCGCGCGGACTTCGTGCACACCCGCAACCCCCTGTGCGGGAAGGACTTGGCCGCCGAGCTGCATAGCCTCTTCGAATCGTGGGGACAAATCTAAGCGACGGTCATGCGACAACCGTTCCGGGCAGTTCCGGGGCGGCAGCCGTGCTCAGCGTACCCGTCGGGCTGTGAGTGTTGCGCGATTACGCGCCGGGAGGGCTTCTGACCCGACTGCTTTCGGCCGTGTAGGGTTGTCACGATGATGCCGTGAGAGGGTTGAGTCAGCTGATTCGCGCCTGATGTGTGACCTGGCGGACAGGCTCGCATGCCTCACGAGGGGGCGTCGGATTCGTGGATGTGACCCGAGGGAACGCTCATCCCCTCAATGGCCCACGGTTCGTGTGTGGTACGCGCGACGGTGTGAAGAGCCATCCGCTGTGCTCATGTGTCCTCAGCGACCAGAGCCGCAAATTTTCTATTGACCGCGACATCGGCGATCGCTATCATCGTCGCCGCGATGGAGCGGGAATGAAGCGTTTCCCGCCGCGCGGATTGCGAGGACGCATTCGAGTCCTGACTTGTCGGGGCCGGAGGCCGCGCACATGTCGCTTCGCGTGCCTCCCGACGCCGTGAGAGCCAGGCGCCACCTTTCGGCGTGCTCGATCGGAGAGTCACCATGTTCGTGCGCCTGGTGTTTCCAGTTCGTCGTGCGAGCCATGTCGTCGCAAGCGGTGTTACGCGGCGAAACGCCATTCTATCGCTTTCCGCACTGTTTCTCGCGGTACTACCCGCAGGAGCTCAGTCCGGGACGCACACCGGACACGCGGCATCCACTGCAGATCGTGCGTCGCCCACGATCGCACAGGCCGACGATCCGCTCGTCAGGCGCACCGCCGACGGAACCGTCCTCGTCAGCCTTACCGCCTCTCCCGCTCGGCTTCAGCTGGTACCGGGCACGGACACGGACGTCTACGCATACAATGGCCAGGTGCCGGGCCCGACCCTCGAGTTTCACGAGGGCGATCGCGTCGTCGTGCGCTTCACGAACCGGCTACAGGAACCGACGACGGTTCACTGGCACGGGCTGCATCTCCCCTTCGTGGCAGACGGAAGCCCGTTTCATCCGGTAGCACCCGGTGAGTCGTTCGACTACGAGTTCACGATTCGCGAGGGCACGGCCGGCACTTACTGGTACCATCCTCATCCGCATCATGCCACCTCGCGCCAGGTCGCCATGGGACTGTACGGTGCGATCGTCGTCAGGTCCGCCGACGATCCCGTACCAGCCGGCGTTCGCGAGCGCCTGCTTGTGCTGTCGGACAACCGGCTAAACGAGCACGGCCAGGTTGACTTCGCCGAGGAAGGAACGGTTTCCTGGCGGATAGATCGCGAGAACGGTCGCGAGGGCGACCGCCTGTTCGTGAGCGGCGAGCTCATGCCCACGTACCGTGTCCGTGCCGGCGAAGTGGAGCGCTGGCGAGTGGTGAATGCCTCCGGAGCGCGGATGTACCGCCTTGCGCTGACGGGTCACAGGCTGCTGCACATCGGCAGCGACGGCGGCCTGTTCGAGGCGCCCGTGGAAGTTGACGAAGTCCTGATCGGCAACGGCGAACGGGTGGAGCTTCTGGTTCAGGCCACCGGGGAACCGGGCAGCTCGGCCAGGCTCGTCGCACTGCCTTACGACAGGTACATACGGCAGACGCAACCGGCGGACTGGGACGTCACGCGGGAGCTTGCGCGCATCGAGTACTCACCCGAGGCGCGAGTGCCATCCCCCGCCCTGCCCCGATCATACCGTGCAGTTCCACCACTGGACACGGCAGTCGTCAGGCAGACTCACGTGGTGGTGCTAACCCAGGCGCTGCTCAACGGCAGGGCCATGGACATGGATCGCGTGGACGTGCGCGTGAACGTGGGCGACACCGACATCTGGGAGATCGAGAACCTGGTGGGGATGGACCACCCATTCCACCTGCACGGGTTCAGGTTCCAGGTGCTGGAGCGCGACGGCGTGCCCGAGACGGCCAGGACCTGGAAGGACGTGGTGAACGTGCCGAGGCATGGCAGCGTTCGACTCGTGGTCCGTTACAACGACTTCGAGGGGAAGTGGATGTTCCACTGCCACATCCTGGAGCATGAGGACGCAGGAATGATGGGAGTCCTGGAGGTGGCACGCGGGAATCCCTAGGAGCACGGCAGGATTCGTCAGGCACCCTGCCGCCCCGGTGCTGCAGTGGCCGGACGCTTCAGCCTGACGCGAAGGTGAATCCGTCACGAAAGGCCTTCACGCACCGGCGAGGCAATCATGAGACACCCGAATCCTGGATCGCTCTCCGCGTACCTGCTGGCAACGGTGATGCTGGCGGCGTGCGCCCGCTCCGGCAGTGCCGGTACAGAGCTGCGCATGGAAGCGGAATCCGGCATGGCCGGGCAGGCCGCCTCTGCAGGCCCGAGCAATCCACTGGCAGAACAGGTCGCGCGGGGGAGACAGGTACTGCTCACCAGCGGCTGCTCCGACTGCCATGGAGGCCTCAGCAATCCGGCGGCGGAGGGATGGCTGGCGGGGTTCAGGCCTCCCGAGACTCCGTTCCTCATCGGGCCGTTCAAGACGTACCCCCGCAACCTGACGCCGGACAACGCGACGGGTATCGGCAGGTTCACCGAGCGTCAGCTGTTCAATGCCTTGCGCTACGGGTTGCGTCCAGGCGAGACCCCTGACGTGACGATCACCTCTACCGTTCCGGGCCAGGGCAACTTCCCGCAGAACCCGAAGTACCTGGCTCCCCCGATGCCCTGGATAGCGTTCCGTCACCTGCCAGACGAGGACATCCGCGCCATCATCGCCTACCTCAAGCACGGCGTGCGGCCCGTGAGCAACCGCGTGCCGGACAGCGAGGGCCCCCCGGACTTCTGGGCTTCCGAGTACACCCCCGACAAGATCGGAACCTGGCCGGCGCCGCCGTTCCCGACGGCCAGGGAGAGGGCGCCGGACTTGTAGGGATCAGGCGTCCTGACGGCAGCGAAGAGGGATCAGGGACTGGGAATAGGAACTGCCTCCCGAGCTGTCATCCCGCGCCTCACTTTCTGTCATCCCGCACGAGTGCAGCGAGTGTCGGGATCCACTCTCACGGTGTAGTGGTCTGCTTCGGTGCAGGGTAAGTAGATCCCGGCATTCGTGCCTGCGGCACTCATGCGGGATGACAGCCTTGGCGAGCCGGCCCCGCCCTTAGCCCTGACACCTGCCCCCTGACACCGATCAAACAGACGCCTAATCCTTATCTGTTCGTCCTCAACCGCTCCCTGAACTGCGCGTGACACGAGACACATCCGCGCTGCACCTCGCCCAGCTGCCGCACGACCTCCTGCCGGTCTCCGGAGCGGGCGGCGTCGCGAAGTCGGACCGATGCCACGTGCACGGATTCGTCAACGGCTTCGAATGCCGCCAGTTCAGCACCCAGCTCGTCTCGAATGCGCGCCAGTTCCTCGCTCGAGATCGGCGCATGGGCAGCGATCGCCTCTGCACTCGCAGCGACCGTCGAGTCATCGTCCGTCATGAGCGCATGGGTGAGCGTCACCATTTCGCTGCCCAGCCGCTGCATGATAGGTAGAAGCGCCTGACCTTCCCCCTCATGCGCCTCGTGCGATGCGTGGTCATCGCCGGCATGCTCGTCAGCGCCGCCCGCGGCCTGCACGGCCTGATCCGAAGCAGCCTGATTCTCCGCAGTATCAGCCGCCTGGCAGCCTGACGACGCCAGGAGGAAGAAGCAGAGCGCGATTACACCTGTCAGTCGTGGCATGGAGTAAGGGGTCATCGGTTGTCGGTTATCGGCGCCCGCTGCCGGCGAACGCACCTGTCATCCCGCATTCGCTAGCCCCATCTGTCATCCCGCATTCGCT
>CAYQAO010000097.1:0-10283 GCA_964415485.1 uncultured Gemmatimonadaceae bacterium | reverse complement strand
TGTCATCCCGCGCGAAGCGTCGGGATCTACTCGCCCTTCGCCGATGCCGGCCACTACCAGTAGAAAGCAGATCCCGACACTCGCTGCGCTCGTGCGGGATGACAGGGCAGTAGCTCTTCCCTAGAACGCCGGCCCCAGCAGCAGCGCATTCAGGAACATCCTGTCCATCGCGCGCCACCAGCCCCGGAACATCGGCTCCTGCTGGAAGAGCACCACGTGTCCCTGGCCCTGCGGTTCCACCACCACTGCGGCAGTGCCGCGCAGCAGTCGCTCGGTGTTGTTCGGCCACACGAAGCCTGCGCGGTGGAATCCGTCCTCGTCCGGGAATACCGCCACGTTGGTTCCCTCGCTGGACAGCGTGAAGAAGTTCCTGCCGTCCACCATCACGGTGAGGCTGGGACGCTCGTAGCCGAACGTGAGCCAGTGTGTGCGATCCAGCCGGGCTTCGAAGTGCGCTCCCGGCACGGGTGCGGGCGCGTCCTGCGCACCGGGGCTTACGACGGCGAGCAGCGAGTCCGCCTGACGACGCTCGCTCTCCTCCGCGTCCTCGCTGCCGGCGCGGCGCGAAGAGTCGTCGGAGGAGCCCACCAGGCGAGTGGACGTCAGGTCCGCAGACTCGGTTGCAGCCCACGCCGCACTGCCGGCCATCGTCACCAGCGTTCCGCCGGCACGCACCCACTCGCGCAGGCGCGACATGCCGCCGCTGCCGAGCCTGGACGAGATGGCGCCTGACGAGCCGGAAGGGATGACCAGGACGTCGAACTGCGAGAGCGAACCGGACAGCCTGCTCCAGGTGAGCGGCGTGAACGGAATGCGATAGCGCCGTTCCAGCGACCACCAGATGGCTCCGTAGCTGGTCTGCGAGATGCCCTCGTCCGCCACGATCGCAATACGCGGCTGCCTGAGCGGCACCACCCAGCCGGAGCCGATGCCGAACTGCTGCTGTCCGGTCCAGGCGGTGTTCGCGGCTCGCACCATCACGCCCGTCTCCCTCGCCAGGTCGGCGATGTTCCGGTGCAGCGTGCTGTCATTGCGGTTCACTCGAACCACGTAGGTGCCGCGCGGGTACGCGTAGCCGTCCGCTTCGATGGGCTGCGCAGCCACCGACACGCGATGTCCGGCCTCCATGAGACGATACGCAAGGCTCGCCGAGCTGTTCGTCTCCGAGGTGAAGAGATAGGCCGTTCGTGCGGTGCCTCCGGCGACGGCCCCCCGAATCTCCACGGGAAGCTGCTCGGGACCCCGCGCCGCCTGCAGCAGCGCCGTTGCGCCCGTGGGCGCTGCGGGCAGGGCAAGCAGCTCGCCGCTCACCTGCTGCGTGTCCTCGGTCCACCATGCATCCAGGCCGAAGGCTACCGGCAGCGACCAGGCGGTGACGTCGTAGAATTCGTAGCCCTCGGTGCCTGACGACCGCTGCTGGTTGCGGCGGAAGCGGTCCAGCTGCGTGCGCGCGAACTCCACGTCCATAGCCGCCACGGGTTCCAGCATGGCGCGCGCCATCTGCCCGTGAGGCTGGGCGAGGTCCACCACGTAGCTCCCGGCAGGGAAGCGCCGCCCCTGCACGCGGCCGCCGGCATACGAGTGCGCACGCGCGGACGCGAACTCGCCGTCGGCCCGACGGACCTCGATGCCTGCGCGAAGCAGGAGCGCTGCCAGCTCCGCGGCGCGCTTCGGGTCCTCGCTGCTGTTCCAGATGATGCGACGCATGCGGCCGGAGCGTCCGGCCGTCACCGCCTGACGACGGAAGGTGGCCCAGTCCTGGAGGCGCTCCGCGCTGCGCTCGGCGACCGTTCCGATCGTCGCCAGCGCCGCAACGTGATGCTTCGCTATGCCGTCACGGAAGGAGAGCAGCGTTTCGTCGTCCCGGCGCCAGAGCAGGCCCTTCCAGCCGCCGCCGTCCGTCTCGTACGTCATGCCGGTGGCGCCCGTGAGCGACGGCCACGTGTCGAAGTAGCCCGGATAATACAGGTCGAACTGGTCGCGAACGTAGTACAGCCAGCCGTTCCTGTCGAAGGCCTCGGCGTTCCCCGCGCCTATCGCCGTCATCCACTTCTCGCTGAGCGAACCGGCAATGTGCTGGTGCACCGGTCGTGCGGCAGGCGGGAAGAAATACTGCGTGGTCTGGCCATGGAGGTCCACCGCCACCTGCGGCTTCCACCGGATCATGGCGCGCACGATGGCCTGCACCTCCGACTGGGTGGTGGACATCACGTCGCGGTTCATGTCGAAGCGGTAGTGGTTGAACCGCCCCTGGATGCTCCACGGTTCGCTGTGCTCCATCGCAGCCGGATCTGGGTTCCCCAGCGCCACCGAGTTGTACCACACGGCAAACCGCTCGTGTCCGTCAGGATTCGAGCTGGGGTTGATCACCACCACGGTGTTCTGGAGCGCCTGGCGGGTATTCGCGTCCTCTCCGGCCGCCAGCTGGTAGAGCACCGACATGGCCGCTTCGAAGCCGGGCGACTCGTTGCCGTGCACGGAGAACGACAGCATGACGACGGCAGGCAGGCCGGCCGCGAGACGCGCCGCTTCCTGCTCGCTCGTGCGGCGCGAGTCGCCCAGCGCCTCCAGCTGGGTGCGGATGGCATCGAGGCGGGCGATGTTCTCGGGTGCACTCACCACGTACAGCCGCATCACGCGACCCTCGGCCGTGGCGCCGAACTCCTCCACGTGCACGCGGTCCGACGCCGCCTGCGCTATCGCCTGGAGAACCCGCTGCTGGTCGGAGTACTGCGTCTGCCGCATGCCGAGCGGGTATCCCAGCAGGGAGTCGGGGCGGGGGATGCCCTGACGATACGGGCCGACGGCGTAGAAGTCGAAAGTGTCGTGCCTGCGCAGAGAATCGAGCCACACCGGGTGCTGCGCGCCGGAGGTGCCGGCGGGCGCAAGCAGGAGCAGCAGAGCTGACAGCAGGACTGCGGCGCGTGGGGAACGCGCGCTCGTGTAGCACCGATAGACTGGTCGCATCTGAAAGGATTGGGAGTAACGCTCGCGCGGCGCCACCGAATCCGGGGGCGCCGCGCTGGGTGCCTCATCCAATCTCTGTCACTGCGTGCGAGTACGCGAGGGGCGGGACGTCCGCGGCCCGAAGATGGCCTCGGCGACCCCGCGAGGCGTCGCCGCCCACTCAGCCGCGATGCACGACTATCCGATCCGCGCGGCCGTCTCCTCGAAGGTCATACCAGGTCTCGAGTGCCCGGCCCCGGCGATCGTAGAAGACAACCCGCTCGGGCCTGCCGTCCCGATTCCTGTCTTCATAGCGGGCGTAGGCGGCATTGCCGCGAATGCGGCGCTGTACGTCGGACGGGATGCGGTTTCCGCGCAGGTCCGAGACGCGCGGCATGCGGGGGAGCATCAGGCGGCTGGGCGCTGGACTTCGGATGCCGCGGTTCCGGTCGCGATCGTAGCGGCCGTCGTGCCGGTCGTCGCGTCGATCCCAGCGCCCGTCGCGCCGGCTGTCGCCGTAGATGACACGCGCGTTCCGAGAGCCCCGAGCGATTCGCTCGGCCTCCCTGCAGCTTGTGGGTCTGGGCTGCTGCCCCGGCGGGCGTCCGTCGTACCATACCCGGCACTCGCCAGCACGCGGCATGTGGCCCGGAGGGATCGCTCGGCCAGTGGCGCGTCCCTGTGCCTCTGCGGCTGCGAAGGCCAATGGGGTGGCGAGCAGCGCTATTGCGGCTGGTCGAAGGAAAGTGCGAAGCATGGCTACCTCCTGAATCCTGTCGGCGGCCCCAATGCCGCCTTCCTGCCTGTGGCAAGAGGCAGAACGGGGGCCAGCTCCAGTCAGCCGGCACTTGGCTCGCAAGTATCACAAGGACAAAGACTTACGAATGGCGTTCGGGCCCGGCGGCCGCGGCCTTTGTCCTCCCGGATGGACAAGTGGAGGTGCGCGGGAGGGGCCACTCTGAAACACGGCATACGGAATACGTCTTGCCTTTGAGAGGGCCGCGGCCGCTGGGTCGTGCCTAACCACAGGAGGATGAGATCATGGACGAGATGAAGAAAGACGGTCTTCGCAACCAGGCCGAGGGGAAGATGAAGAAGGCGACCGGAAAGATCCGGGATGCGGCGGCCGACCTGACGGATAGCCCCACCGATGACCTGCGCGCCAAGGCGGATCGGGTGGAAGGCGAGCTGCAGGATCGTCTGGGCCGCGCCCAGCGCAAGGCTGGCGAGGCCAGCGAGGATCTGGAGCGCGCCGATCGCGAGAGGAAGGCGGACGAGACTCGTCGGCGCATCTGATCGAGGGTCTCTGGAGTGAATGCCGCGTCCGGAAGGACGCGGCATTTTCTCTGGGAGGGCGGCCCGGACCGGGCTCCACACCCCTCGCCGGCCGGAAAAAGCGGCCGCATGGCGGGGAACCTGCAGGTCACGGCGAGTGTCCAACAATCAGGGACGCAATTGCGTGCTCGCGGGGTGCGCTCCCGTGTCGTATAATGGGGCAAAGTCGCACTCGCACTTCAGCACGAGGGAGCGCATATGCGCCAGCAACGATCGAAGGTCCGAGGTTGCGGCGCGCTTCCAGGGCGCGCCGGGACACGCTTGCGCGTGTCTTTCCTGCTGCTCGCGTCCCTCGCCTCCGCGGCCGCACCGCCCACCGCTCAGGCCCAGGCCTCGCGTGATGTAGGCGTCCTTGTGGGTGTGGTGCGCGACTCCTCCGGGGAACACCTGGTGGGCGCGGACCTGACCGTACTGAACAGCCGGGCGGGCGGATTCAGCAACGACACGGGCGGATTTCGGGTTCTGGGTGTGCCGGCGGGGCGGGGGACGCTCCGGATTCGGCGCCTGGGCTACGCTCCTCGTACCGTGGACTTCACGGTGGAGGCCGGGCAGTCCATTCAGCTGGACGTCGTCCTCTCGCGCGTGCCGCTGAACATCGATCCGGTGGTCGTGTCCGCGGACGCGAAGCAGCTGTACACCGGCTGGGCGGCGAAGTTCTACCAGCGAATGGAGCGTGGAAACGGACGCTTCATCACGCGTGCGGAGATCGAGCGCCGGAACGCCACTCGCACCACGGACCTTCTTCGCTCGCTCCCGGGTGTGCAGATCCGTCCCAGCAGGATGGCGAGCAACACCGTGTATCTTCGCGGCCAGCGTTGCACGCCATTCATCTGGATAGACAACACCCCCGCGATGGCGGGCTACGTGGACCTGGACAACTTCGAGCCCAACTCGCTGGAAGGGATCGAGATCTATTCGAGCGCGGCCACGGTTCCGGCCGAGCTTTCGGTCCCGCGGGACAAGATGGCGTGCGGGATGATCGTGCTCTGGTCCATGATGCCGGACCGTCCTACGCGGGGATCCAGAGGTTCGCGATATTCGGCAGCCGACCTCGCCGCGCTCGTATCGTCGTTGAAGATCTATACGGCCGAGCAGGTGGACCAGCAGGCGCGGCTGGACGAGTCCGTGGCCTTCATGCCTGTATACCCGAATGCCCTGAAGGAACAGGGCGTTCGCGGCTCGGTTCTGGCCGAGTTCGTGGTGGACACGCTCGGCAAGGTCGAATTGGAGACGTTCGGTGTCGTGACGCCCGCCGATCCACAGTTCATTGATGCGGTTCGTGCGGCGCTCAGGTCAGCCCGGTTCATCCCCGCGGTTCGTGAGGGTAGACTGGTGCGCCAGCTTGTGCACCTGCCGGTGCGGTTCGATGCGTAGCGCGTGCTGTCCGGCGGGGCTGGTGGGAAGTCAGCATAAGGCAGGTCTGCCATGCTCTTCAGAACTTTGACGGCCGGGTCGTCGGCGAGTCCGGCTTCCGTAGCGGGCTGGCTGGTGAGTATCGGCGTTCACGGGGTGCTCGCTGCCGCAGCGGTGGCCGGCGGACTGGAGCCTCCCCTGGCGCCTGACGAGGACTCGCCCTGGAGCAGCGTGATCTATCTCGCACCGCCGCAGTCAACCGGCGGTACGGAGCGAATGGAGCAGATCACGTACGTGGGCCTCGACGGAGGGGTGGGCGGTACCAATGCCGAGGCGGACGCCGGCCCCACTGCGGAGGAGCTGGAGGCCGCGCGCCGGCGGGCTCGTGAGGCAGAGGAGCTGGCCGCACTGGAGCAGCGCAAAGGCCTGGCTGGCGCCGAGGGCGACCAGGAAATGGGCGAAGTGTACCTGGAGTCCCAGGTCGAGAACCCCGCAGCCTACGACGCGACCAGCGCCGCACCCATGTACCCCGAGCTCCTCCGCGCGCGCAGCGTGGAGGGCGGCGTGATAGTGCAGTTCGTGGTGGACACGACCGGCCGCGCCGATACCACGAGCTTCCAGGTGCTGCAGACGAGCCATCAGGAGTTCGCGATGTCGGTGCGCACGGCGCTCCCCGGCATGCGTTTCACCCCGGCGGAGGCGAACGGCACGCGAGTTCGCCAGCTGGTCCAGATTCCGTTCCTGTTCCGGATCGAGACGGCCACGCTGGCGTCGGATACGCAGAGGGATTCGGTGCCGTGAGAAGCGGAGACGCGGCGCGGCTTCGCCGCGCCCGTCGGTTTGGGGGTGTTGGGGGTCGGGGCTCGGGGCTTAGGGTGAGGCTCGGCTCGCACTACGCACCACATGGCCCGCAGCGGCGAGTCAGACGGTCGCGCATGCGAGCCCCGAGCCCCGACACCCCCAAAAGGGTGGGGCGCTTCGTACTCCTCATAAAAACAACTACACCGCGTCCGACAGCGACGTAAACTGGAAATCCCGGATCTTCAGCGCCGGCATCACCATGTTTGCCGATACCTGCTCCGCCTGGCCGATGTCCTCCAGGCGGTTGAGTGCCAGCAGTGGGCTCTCGTTCCAGCGCAGGTTCTTGATCGGACGCGTGACGCGACCGTTCTCGATGAGGAACGTGCCGTCCCTCGTCAGGCCGGTGACCATCACCGTGCGCTGATCGAGAAAGCGGATGTACCAGAAGCGCGTCACCAGGATGCCGCGCTCGGTCTCCTGGATCAGCTGGTCCATGGACTTCGTGCCGCCCTTCATGATCAGCGCATTGGATGCGCCTGACGGCTCCACACCCCGTTCGCGCGCCCAGTAGCGGTTGTAGTTGAGGTTGCGCAGCACGCCGTCCTCGATCCATACCACTCGCCTGAGCGGCAGCCCGTCACCGTCGAACGGCGTGGTGGCCGTCATGGGGTCGGAGGGATCCGAGATGAGTGTCACGCGCTCGTCCATCACCTTCTGGCCGATCCTGGGCTGGTTCGGGCCGTCGCTGAAGGCGCTGCGTCCTTCGTCTGCCGAACGGGCATTCAGCGACCCGCGAAGCAGCGGAACGAAGTCCGCTGCCGCACGCGGCTCCAGGATTACCGTGTAGCGGCCCGGCTCCACGGCCTGCGGGTTGCGCGACGCGATCGCCTTGCGCGCCGCCTGACGACCGATCGCGGGCGCATCTATGCTGCTCCAGTCGCGTGAGCCGATGGACGCATAGCCCGACCCGGTGCCGTCAGGCGTGCGGACGGTCGTGGACAGCGACACGTTGGTGGAGGGGTGGTACGCGAACAGCCCGCGAGAGGTTGCGACGGCGAGACCCACGCCAGCGTCCGCCTCCAGGAACCCGCCCACGAAAAGGCTGTCTGGCGCAATTCCGGTGGAGCCGCCCGCCTCGGAACGCGCCGCGGCGAAGATTCCCTCCACCGCCTGCGCGCGAGCCTCGGGGCCGAGCTGCGCAGTGGCCGCGGAGTATGCGTCCACGTCTGCGTATTCCTGGGGACCGAGCTCCGGCATGAGTTCCGGATCCTCCGGTGAGAGGCGAGCGAGCCGCTCGGACTGCTCCACAGCGCGCCGCAGGCCCTCGTCGTCCAGCAGGTTGGTGGACACGGACGCCTGACGACGACCGATGGTGCTGATGATCGTCACCGACGTGTCATTGCTGCCGCCGGCCGTGGTGATCTCGCCGCCGGCGAAGCGCGTGTTGCCGCTCCAGCCGGAGCGCACCACCACGCGGGCCTCGTCCGCCTTGCTGTAGGAAAGCGCGCGATCGGTGATCGCCTTCACTGCCTCGCGGGAAAGCACCTCCCGCGCCTGTGCGAGTTCGAATAGGGAGCGCGGGGACATCAGACGCTGCCTCCGGTGTTGAGGATGTTCACGTTGCGGAAGCGCGCCGGCGGACAGCCGTGGCTCACGGAGTTCACCTGTCCGGGCTCACCCTTTCCGTCGCTGAAGGTGCCGCCGAGCCAGTAGCTGCTCGGCCCGCCGATCATGTCCATGGAGTTCCAGAACTCCGGCGTGCGGCTCTGGTAGGCCACGTCCTTCAGCATTCCCGTTATGCGCCCGTTGCGAACCTCGTACGCAACCTGGCCGGAGAACTGGAAGTTGTATCGCTGCTGGTCAATGGACCACGAACCGCGGTTCTTCACGATGATTCCGCGCTGCGTGTCCGCAACGATGTCGTCCATGGAGATGTCGGCCTCGCCAGGCATCAGCGAGACGTTCGGCATGCGCTGGAAGGGGACGTCGCTCCAGGACTGCGCGAACGAGCAACCGTGCGAACGGGTGACGCCCGTGAGCGGAGCGATCCAGGCGGCCTGCTCGCGCGTGGTCTGGTAGTCCTTGAAGATGCCGTTCTCCACGATCATCCACTCGTCGGCGGGCACGCCCTCGTCGTCCCATCCCACACGAGCGAGCGAGCCTTCCTCGGTGCGGTCAGCGCGCACGTTCATGAAGTCCGGGCCGTAGCGGAACTTGTTGAGGAAGTCCTCCGGCGGAGCGAGGAAGCTGGTGCCGGCGTAGTTGGCCTCGTATCCCATCGCACGATCCAGCTCCGTGGGGTGACCGATGCTCTCGTGGATGGTGAGCCACAGGTTCGTGGGATCGAGGATGAGGTCGTAGCGCCCAACCTCCACCGACTTCGCCGTGAGCTTCTCCGCAGCCAACTCGGCCCACGCGGGTGCGTTGCCGGGCATGTCGCAGCCGGTGATGTACTCCCAGCCGGAACCGCGCGGCGCGAGTTCGTGCGTGTAGCTCTGGAAGTCGCCCTGAGCGATCGCGGTGGCCGTGAAGCTGGGACCCACGCGATAGAACGTCTGCGTGACGAGAGTCCCGTCGGTGGTGCCGAGCGTCTTCTCCTCGCGCAGGAGCTGCATGCCGGAGTTCACGAAGCGAACGTTCGGCACCCTGAGCGCTGCTTCATTTGCCGCGAAGAGCAGCTCCACCTTTTCCTCGATAGGCACCTCGAGCGGATCGCGCTGCACGGGAGTCTTCCACTCGCCACGCTGGGGTGCAACCGGCGCGAGCTCCACGGGGCGCTTCTGCACGCGCTTGCCCGCCCGGGCAATCCGGGCCGCCTCGCGAGCGGCCTGCTGCACGCCATCGGGGGAGAGGTCGCTGGTGCCCGCGAAACCCCAGGCGCCGTCCACCAGCACGCGTACGCCCAGGCCGTACGACTCGGTGTCGAACACCCCCGTGATCTGCCGCTCGCGGGTGCTCACCCCCTGGCGCCTGTAACGCCCCACGCGGGCATCGGCATAGGAGGCGCCGGCGTCCCGCGCCGCGTCCAGCGCCTGGGCGACGATGTCAGCCGACGCGCGTGTCGGAACCGGCGTGATAAGCGTGGGCAGTGCATGCAACTGCCGCGGAATGGCCGCCACCGCAGCAGCGGTGGCCGAGACCTGGAGGAATGTGCGACGAGACGTCATGACGGCAGGGACTGGGGACTGGGGATTGGGGACTGGGAGGGCCGGATAGCGAGGTTTCGGTGTCTGGGGCGGAGCTTGGGGAGAGTATCATCGCTCGCAGTGGTCGCTGGACATGCCGGCGATCACTTCACATACCCATACCCGGACAAGCCTCCGCCATGAAGAGCTTCCACGAGCTTCTGGCTTGGCGGCGAGCGATGGGCCTCGCTGAGAGAACGTATCGCGTGACCAGAGTGCTGCCGCCGCCCGATCGCTTCGGACTGGTTGCGCAGCTCGAACGTGCAATCGTCTCCGTTCCCTCGAACATAGCGGAGGGGAACTCGCGTCGAACCATCACGGAGTACGTGCACTTTCTCTGTGTCGCACGAGGTTCGCTTGGCGAATATCAAACGCAACTGCTTCTTGCTCGCGCAGTAGGAATCATCCCGGCGTTGGAGGCATCCGAGCTACTGGAGGGATCCGGGCAAGTCGGTCGCTTGCTCGGTGGGCTGATAAGGGCGCTGGAACAGAAAAGGCGGCAGCAGCAGAAGAATGGGAAGCCGGACACGCGCTCGCCCACGCGCAGGAAAAGGAAGGACGAATGAAGGCAGTAGCAAATCGGAAACGAAAAGGGCGACCCCCGCCAAAGCGAGACCCGCCCCCCTGGTCCCTAGTTGTAGATGACGGAGAGGTTGTTCACAG
>CAYQAO010000096.1:2712-10431 GCA_964415485.1 uncultured Gemmatimonadaceae bacterium | reverse complement strand
CCAGCGGGCAGGAACGCCGCACTCGGCCGCCTGTCTATGTCGGCCCACACTACACGAGGGCGGCTGCTGGACGCCGCCGGCAACCGGAACAGCGACCACCATCGTGAGGCGTTCCGCGCATCCGCACGTGCTGAGAGTCTCGCCCGGTGCGGACGAAGCCACTCCAGCGCGCCGGGTGGCAACCTGTCCAGCGGCGACCCGGAACGGTCGTGAGTCCAAACCAGCTGCGGACGGTCCTGCGCCAGCTTCCAGGGTCGCACGTCCTCGCCTCGCGCCACGGATCGCAGCAGCTCCGCTTCAACCATCCCGCTGCGCGCACCTGCAGTCACCTTAGCCATGCCCGCCGAGTGAGCGCACGTGCTTCCGTTCGCCACCGAGTCCACGAGGAATGCCGCGTTGAAGCCGGTCTTGACTCCCAGCATCGGACGTCCTGCATGCTCCGATTCCGCCAGTGCGATGCCTCTCGAGCGAAGCGTGTCGAAGGCTGACCTTGCATGTGGCGGAAGCAGCAGCCATGGCGAGGCCGGGTCGCCGCGATCGAGCGAAAGGTCTGCTGCACATGCATCCCACGAACTCGGGAACCCCGTACGGAGGCCGCGAGTGGGGAAGGGTGCCTGCCGGCCTCGATCGTTCGGCAAGGGTGAGAGGTGCACGGTGATCCGAGCCGGAGGCCTGTCGGCGTCAGGCACGTCCTGGCTTCGACGCGCAACGAGAAGGGACGGATATACCACGGCATCGAAGAGGGGAGGTGCATCGCTCCAGTCCTCCAGCGCGACGAGCCGCGCCTCACGAGCGAGGTGTGTGCGGAGTGCAGCGCCACTGAGGGTCCGCCACAGCTTTGCGGGGAGCAGCAGCGCCACCGTCCCGTCCGGAGCTGCCAGTTCCAGCGCACGCTCCACGAACGCGGCGGACATCTCGGGCTGCGAACCGAAGCCGCCTCCCGCTCCGGCCGCTCGAGATCCGGGCTGCCACCCCGAGCCTCGAAGCACCGAATAGCGCGCTCGCAGGCGCTCTCGCACGGAGGGAGGAATCTCGTGCACCCGTACCCACGGCGGATTGCCGAGTACCACGTCGAAGCCGGCGTTGCCGCCACAGTGAACGTCGAAGGAGAAGGGCAGCGCTCCCCCGTCCCGCAGCCTCCGGCGCCTTGCCCTCAGTTCACGAGTCAGCTCCTTCAGCAAGTCGAGCCGCGCACGCGCCTGACGCGACCCCTCGGCACGCTCGCCGAAGAGGTCTCGTGAGCGGAGCATCACGATCAGTTCGCGCCTGCTGTGTGCAACGAGCTCCAGTGCGTCGCCCAGCAGCCTGTCCGCCCGCGCACGTTCGGCGCGCGTGAGCACTCCGCCAAGGGTGCGCTTCCGAACGCCCGTCGCGCGCGCGTAGCGTTCGCGAGTTCGCTCCAGGCCCCGGTCATCCACGCTTGCGGAACGCCGCACCCCCGGAGGTGCCATGTCTGAATCGAGTGCATCGCCCACGAGTATGTGGCGATCCAGGTTCGGCAGAGGAAGCACCTTCGAGGGGTCGGTGGATTGATCTTCCACGGCCACCGATAGCCACAGCCGCAGCTGGCACAGCCACACCGCCACAGGGTTCATGTCCACCCCGACTATCTGCCTTACGAGCACCTCGCGGCGCCTGAGGCTCACGGGCCTGGAGTCGCCCAGCATGCCGCGCATGTCGGCAAGCGTCTCCAGAACGTGCACGAGAAACGCACCCGAGCCACATGCCGGATCGAGTACGCGAATGGAGCGCGCGCGTTCCAGGAGCACCCCACGAACGGCATCATCCGACATGGCCCCGCGGGCAGGCGACGGCGAGTCCGGCGAAGCCCCACCGCCCAGCAGCGCAAGCACCCGCTCCACGGGCACACCGTCGCGCGCCAGCGCATCCGCAAGTGCCTCACGGGTGGTCCTCCGCACCAGCTCGTGCGGTGTGTAGTACACTCCGCCGCGACGCCGCTCTCCCTCCGCCATGAGCGACTCGAACGCGCGTCCCAGCATCTCGGGATCCACCGCGGCGCCGCTCCACGCGGCTGAATCCTCGCGCGCGGTAAAGCTCCAGCGCGCGAGGAGGTCGCCGAACAGTGCGCCGAGTGAGGAGTCGCTGAACTGAACGCGCGAGCGCCGCTCCAGTGGCGTGGGCGTGAACAGTCCGCCGTTCAGGAACGGCACGCGGCCGAAAGCCCGCGCCGTGGGCGCTCGCCGTGCATGACGAGTATTCAGCGTGCCAAAGAGCAGTGGACGCAGCAGCCCGGTGTGGAGCGACTTCCCGCCGGAGCTCACGCGCGCGAAGTGGCGCTGAAGGAAGTCGTGATCGCCGTCCAGCCACCCCTTGGCCTCGAGGAAGGCGAGGAACAGGAGGCGCGACACGCACAGCAGCGCCACCTCCCTGGACTCGGCCATCGTCGTTCGCGGAGCGCTCGCGGACTCCAGTGCCATCCGCTCCACCACGCCGGCCAGCGTGAGGAAGAACCGCCGACCTATCCCCTCGCGGCCGAGTATCTCCATCCATCGGGCATGCGCCATTGCCGCGCTGGCGATGGACGAATCGGCGAGCAGCCGAACGGTCTCGATGTCGGAACTGGAGATCCTCCCGATCCGGACGGTGAGCGCGGAGACTCGGGCGCCGCCGCCGTGTGAGCCGCATGCGGCGATGATCAGCTCCTGTCCTTCCCGTGCGCGCGCGACGATGGCCCAGTACAGGTGCGGCGACTCGCGGATCACGCCCTTCGCGAGCGCGGCAACCGCCTGACGTACGTTCGTGCTTCGGGGGAGTGAGACCAGGAGGAGGCGGCGCTCGTCCGGACCTGAAACAACCGAGACTCGACTGCGAGCCGGCGCGTGGAGTGCATGCCTGGTGGCGGTGTCGAGCGGCAGCGGCTGTTCGTGACAACCGAAGACGCGAGCGAGCGCGGCGAGGCCGAGCACCCCGTTGGCAGGTGAGAGAAGGCGGGCAGCTTCCCTTTGGTGGAGCACGCCGCCATTCTGGTCTGCGGCGGCCGCTCGTTCGCCACCGGATACCGGCAGATCGGCACAAACTCATGCGGAAGGACGCAGCGCGGCGGCGAAACACGCGCGGGCTCGAGCCGTGCAGGCGCACCGGCCCGAGCACCATCGGCTTGTCGCTGGAACTTCCGGTGCTACATTGTCGTCGTTGGCCGCAACCGTGACCGAAGGAGACTGGGGTAATGGAGCACCAGGATCGCTATATAGAAGCACAGCCCAACAAGGGGTGGGGGTTCGCCGGGCTGATCGTTCTGCTCGCCATCGTGACGAACCTGGCGGTGTACTGGCTGCACAGCAGCACGTACTACCACCCGCGCGACCTGCGCTTCGTCGGAAAGGGAGCTCCGGGGCAGCACGCTCCGGCCGCGGAGGCGGGCGAAGCAGGGGCGGGAGCGCACTGATTCCGCGGGCGGCGGTTCGGAGCGCTTTCTGTGCTCCCATAAGCCACCGATCGGTCGGACAGTAGCCAGCTCGTGAGAGGGGCGCGGATTCGAGTGAATCCGCGCCCCTCTCGTATCGTGCCGTGAAGCCGCCCGGGTCAGTGCGGCCCCTCCCGTCCGTTCCGCTCCACCTCGTTTCCGACTCCCCGTCCGTCGCGCTCCTCACCTTCGCTCGTTCGCATCCCTTCCCGGCGCTGCGGCTCGTCACCCGCCGACGGCGTCCAGTTCCTCGAGCCCTGGCGCCCCTCGCGGTTGCGCTTCCTGCCTGACGCCTCACGTCCCTCGCCGGATCCTTCGTCCTCCGGCCTGGAGCCGCGATAACCGTCGCCCTGCTGCCGATCCCTCGACGGACGCGCATCCCTCAGGTCGCGCTCGCCACTCTCGTCCATGGATCGCTGGCGCTCGGAATCCTTGTTTCGCCTGGCCATTCATTCCTCCTCGCTGCTTGGCGGCTGGCCGCCGGTGAGTCGGCTCGCGGTTGCCGCATGCCGATTACCCGGCACCAGGTCGGGCAACGCATGTGCCAGCCTCCACGCTCCGGACCGCACCATCTGGCGGACCTCCGCTGCACTCGCCTCGCTTCACGACGCGCAGCCCACTCCGTCCCGCGCAAGAGTCATCGCTTCCACCGGGGTACGCGACCTTTGCCCGCGACAGCCGCTGCACCTACGTTGCCGGTGCTGCTCACGGCTTCGCGTGACCCAGCACCGCACAGCTTTCCCCCTTTTGCCACATGCTTCGGCCCGCCGTTCCGCCGTCCCTGCCACCAGGTTCCCGCGTCGCGCTTATCGCACCCGCCGGCCCGGTTGGCGGCGGCAAGGACCTCGAGATTGCGGAGGCGAACGTCCGCTCGCTCGGCTGGGTTCCGGTCGTCGGAAGGCATGCCCTGGAATGCACCGGGTACCTTGCGGGTTCCGACGCCGACCGGCTAGAGGACCTGCGCTGGGCGCTCGAGTCTCCGGACGTGGCCGGCGTGTGGTGCCTCCGCGGGGGCTACGGCGTCATGCGCCTGCTCCGTCACCTCGACTGGGACACCATCGCCAGGCGTCCCCGTCCCCTGCTCGGTTACTCGGACGTCACCGCGCTGCTGTCGGCGCTCGTGGCAAGGGCGGGGACAGGCGGCTACCACGCCCCCGTGGCCCGCGCGCCGCTCAGCTCCTTCTCGGCCTTCTCGCTCAAGCGCGCAACCACGGAGCGAGCCGACCCCTGCGGAGCGTTCCACGGCAACGGTACCACTCTGCGAGGAGGAAGCGCCGAGGGGTGGCTGATGGCCGGGAACCTCGCGCTGTTGGCCGCACTCGCCGGAACGCCGTACCTTCCGAATCTCGCAGGCGCGATCCTGGTCATCGAGGACGTGGGCGAGGCCACGTATCGCGTGGACCGCATGCTGCAGCAGCTACAGCTGTCCGGTGCGCTTCAGGGAATTCGCGGGCTGCTGGCCGGGCGCTTCACGGAGTGTCCCGACCAGGTGGACGGCAACGGTGACGGTCAGTTGTTCGGCCTGCTGCTCGAGGTGGCTGAGGAACTGGGCGTCCCCTGCGCCATGGGTGCACCGGTTGGGCACATAGACGATCAGTGGACGCTCCCCATCGGCGCCCGCGCCGCCTTCGATGCGTCGGCCTGCACGCTGAACGTCGAACTCGTGTAGCACCACTGCCCCTGGCGATCGTGAGGCAGTGCGACATGCCAACATTCAACACGTGAGAGAAGTGATGTCGAACAAGTCGGGAATGGACCTCATCAACGAAGCGAAGCAGCGGATCAGGGAGGTCACGCCTGCAGAGGTCAAGCAGATGTTGGAGCGCAAGGAGGATGTCGTGCTCCTCGACGTGCGCGAGCCCAACGAGTGGAACCTCGGCCACCTTCCCGGCGCAGTTCACATCCCGCGCGGCACCATGGAGACCAGGGTGGAGCAGGTGATTCCGCGCGACCGTGAGGTGGTGGTGTATTGCGCTGGCGGGAACAGGTCTGCGCTCGCGGCGGACACGCTGCAGCAGATGGGATACAGGAACGTGGCAAGCATGGCGGACGGGTGGCGCGGGTGGATGCAGGTCGGCGGCCCGGTTGAGGATTGACGCGGTCGGTCGCCGGCGACGCACACCGGCGTCACGCGTACGGTCCGCGAATCGGTGACGTGGGAATGAGCAGGGACGACACGTTCGGCTCCGCGCTACGGGAGGCCGAGCGCTTCACGGAGCGCCTGTCGCGCGTGCTGCAGCACCGGCCGGGGCGGCTGGCCGACGCGCCGGCGGAAGTGCGGCGGGCTGCAGTCGCGATAGTGCTGGCGCCTGACGAGAACGGCCCGGAACTGCTGCTGATCAGGCGGGCCGAATGGGAGGGCGATCCCTGGAGTGGCCAGGTCGCCCTTCCAGGCGGACGAAGCGAGTCGGCGGACCCCACGCTGTGGCACACCGCCGCTCGCGAAACCCGCGAGGAAACCGGCATGGACATCCTGCGCGATGCCCGTCTCCTCGGCACGCTGGACGAGCTTTACCCGCAGACTCCCGAGCTTCCGCGCATCGTGGTGAGACCACACGTGGTGTTCATGCCCGGGAAGCCGAAGCTCACGCTCAGCGACGAGGTGGCCGCGGCGTTCTGGGCACCGGTAAGCTCGCTGAGGCACCCTGCATCCACCTTCGACGCCACGGTTCACGTGCGAGGCCAGGATCGCACCGTGGCCGGCATCCGCCATGGCGATTACACCATCTGGGGAATGACGGAGCGGATTCTGCGAGACTTTTTCCAGCGGGTCGCAGATTAGTGCCGTGCGGGAGTTCATGTGTCGCCCGGCTGGACCGCGGGGTATCCGGGACGCCGGCTGCAGGGACGGTGGCGTGCCTTCTGCAGAGCTTCCCCTGACGGTGGCCCGGTTCCGGCCACTATCAGTCAATGTTTCGACGGTCGTGATTCATCTCATGACCGTGCCGAAGTCCGTGCATAACGAGCAGCTGCCCCGGCAGGCCACCGACCCACCAGGCGGGAGCGTCTCCCCCGAACCACCCCGTGATAGAAGACCACACCGCCAGCTTTGAAGGTTCTCCCTACGGGGAACGCTCCACGACCGCCTCGACCCGCGAAATGGCAGCACGACGGAAGGCCGAGCACGAGCGCGACGTCGCCGAGACCAGCCGGGATCGCTTCGCATTCCTCGCCGAAGCCAGCCGATGCCTCGCACAGTCGCTCGACTACGAAACGACGCTCACCACCGTTGCGGGAATGTCCCTGCCGTACTTCGGCGCCTGGTGCATCGTGGACCTCTGCGAAGACGACGGCGACATCTGCCGACTCGCAGTTCTCCACCCGGATCCGGACAAGCAGGCGGTCGCTCGCGAACTGCACCAGCGGTATCCACCCAATAGCGACGACCCTTTCGGCGCGCCGCGCGTCATTCGCTCCGGCCGCCCGGAAGTAACGGTCGGCGTGAGCGAGGAGGCGCTGGAAGGCACGACTCGGGACACTGAACATCTTCACCTGATTCGCAAGCTCGGCATCAGCGCGTACGTCATCGCCCCAATGGTCGTTCGCGGGCGGATGCTTGGGGCCATGACCTTCGTGACAGCCGAAGAAGGCCGCCGATTCGGCGACATTGACGTCACCCTCGCCGAAGACCTGGCTGCTCGCGCAGCGCTCGCAGTGGAAAATGCCCGGCTTCACACCGCCGCGCTGCAGTTCCGGAAGGAAGCGGACGAGGCGCGCGCCCGGGCAGAGGAGGCCAAGGCAGTGGCGGAGTCGGCCAACCAGGCGAAGAGCGACTTCCTGGCGATCATGAGCCACGAGCTCCGCACCCCGCTCAACGCGATCGCCGGCTACATCGAGCTGATTGAGCTTGGACTAAGGGGCCCTGTCACGCCGGAGCAGCACACGGATCTGGAGCGCATCAAGCGCAGCCAGCGTCACCTGATGGTGCTCATCAACGGCGTGCTGAACTACTCGAGGATCGACGCTGGCTCACTGCATTACGACATCCGGAACGCGAACATAAGCGAGATCCTTACCGCATGCGAGGCGCTGGTCGCCCCGCAGGTGCTGGCAAGACAACTCTCGCTCACGCTCGACGAGTGCGACCGCGACCTCGTGGTGAGCGTGGACCCCGAGAAGCTTCAGCAGATCGTGCTCAACCTGCTGTCGAACGCGGTGAAGTTCACCGAACCGGGAGGCCGAATCTCCCTTGCATGCGCCCCGGCTGGCAGCGCGGTAGCCATAACGGTCACCGACACCGGCGACGGGATCGCGGCCGAGCAGCTGGAACGCATCTTCGAGCCGTTCGTTCAGGG
>CAYQAO010000096.1:0-2612 GCA_964415485.1 uncultured Gemmatimonadaceae bacterium | reverse complement strand
GCG
This sequence comes from uncultured Gemmatimonadaceae bacterium, assembly GCA_964415485.1. Classification (GTDB taxonomy): domain Bacteria; phylum Gemmatimonadota; class Gemmatimonadetes; order Gemmatimonadales; family Gemmatimonadaceae; genus JBBQHX01. The sequence goes on along the minus strand of CAYQAO010000096.1, from coordinate 2,609 downwards.
TTCGGCGGCGCGTACGACCCGCACGTCTGGTTCGACGTTTCGCTATGGTCGCTCGCCGTGCGCGCCGCGGGAGAGGCGCTGGCCGAGGCGGATACCGCAAACGCTGCCTACTACCTGGAGCAGACCCGCGAGTATCTGCAGGAACTGGCCATGCTGCACGAGTGGGTTCGGGAGCAGATTCAGCTCGTCCCTCCGGAGCGACGAGTGCTCGTTACGGCGCATGATGCATTCGGGTACTTCGGGCGGGCCTACGGCGTGCAGGTGGAGGGTCTGCAGGGGATAAGCACGGCCACCGAAGCCGGCACGGCGGACGTGAGGCGACTCGCGACCCTCATCGCGACACGCGGCATACCGTGCGTGTTCGTGGAAACCTCGATCCCGCGGCGCACCATCGAGGCTGTGCGTGCAGCCGCACGGTCGCTCGGCGCGGATGTCATGATAGGAGAGCCGCTCTTCTCCGACGCGCTCGGCACCGGCGGCACGCCGGAGGGCACCTACGTGGGGATGGTCAGGCACAACGTGCGTGCGATAGTTCAGGGGCTTACACGTGAGGCAGTGTCATGACGGATGGCAGGATACCGGCTCCGGTTCACGGCTCGCTCGACGCGCGCAGCGCGCTCGACGAGGCGCACAGGCGGGATCGTCGCCTCGATACCGCCTCTGCAGCGGCTCGCATGACGAGTTCCGACGGCGCCACTCCGGCGATCGTCGTGAACGACCTCACAGTGGCATATCGCGACCAGCCCGTGCTCTGGGACGTGGACCTCACCGTTCCATCGGGCGTGCTGATGGCCATCGTCGGGCCTAACGGGGCAGGGAAGACGACGCTCATCAAGGCCATCCTCGGGCTCGTGAAGCCGGCGGCCGGACAGGTGCTCGTGTTCGGCGAGCCGTACGAGGCACTCCGTCGGGAGGTGGCATACGTGCCGCAGCGGGGCAGCGTGGACTGGGACTTCCCCACGTCCGTGCTCGACGTGGTGATGATGGGCCGCTACGCCTCGCTCGGGTGGATTCGTCGTCCGGGTGCCCGCGAGCGTCAGGCTGCCATGGATGCGCTGGTGAAGGTGGGCATGGAGGACTTCGCCGGACGGCAGATCAGCCAGCTGTCCGGCGGACAGCAGCAGCGCGTATTCCTGGCGCGTGCACTGGTGCAGGATGCTCGCATCTACATCATGGACGAGCCCTTCCAGGGCGTGGACGCCAGGACCGAGCGTGCGATCGTCAACGTCCTGCAGGACCTCCGTGCGCAGGGCCGTACGGTCGTGGCCGTGCACCACGCGCTTCAGACGGTGCCGGAGTACTTCGACTGGGTGCTCCTGCTCAATGTGCGTCGCATAGCGGACGGTCCCGTTGAGGAAGTGTTCACGGAGGAGAACCTGCGCCGCGCGTACGGGGGTCGTGTTCCGTTCCTGGAAGTGGCACGCGACGACAAGTCGCCCGATCGGTAATGCTGGACATCTTCTCGGACTACACCCTCCGGATCGTGGCGCTCGGCGCCATGGCGCTGGGTGCGGTGAGCGGTGCACTGGGGGCGTTCGCGGTGCTCCGTCGTCAGGCGCTCCTGGGCGACGCGATCTCGCACGCCGCGCTGCCGGGAATAGTGATGGCGTTCCTGTTCACCGGCACGAAGGCGACGCTGCCGCTGCTCGCTGGTGCGGCGCTCGCCGGCTGGCTGGGAACCCTGCTGGTGCTCGCGATCGTGAGGCAGACCCGCGTCTCGGAGGACAGTGCGCTCGGCATCGTGCTGTCAGTCTTCTTCGGCACCGGCCTGCTGCTCCTCACGCACGTGCAGCGTATGGAGGACGCGTCCCAGGCCGGCCTCACCACGTTCCTTTTCGGACAGGCCGCCACCCTGCTGGAGCGGGACGTGATCGCGATCGCAACGGTGGGCGGGCTGGCAATCCTGGCGCTGCTGGCGGGATGGAAGGAGTTCAAGCTGCTTTCATTCGACTCTGCGTTTGCTGCCACCCTCGGCTATCGCGTCAGGCTGCTGGACATTGCGCTGGTATCCCTGCTGGTGATTGCGATTGCCATCGGACTCCAGACGGTCGGCGTGGTGCTCATGAGTGCACTGGTTGTCGCCCCTGGAGCGGCAGCCCGCCAGTGGACCAACTCGCTGGGCAGCATGGTGCTGATATCCGCCCTGTTCGGAGCGCTGTCGGGGCTGGTGGGCGCAGTGGTGAGCGCTGCCACGCCGGGCCTTCCTACCGGACCGTCCATCGTGCTCGTGGCCACGGCGGTGGTCGTGGTGTCAATAGCGTTTGCACCCGAGCGGGGAGTCGTGTGGCAGGCCGCGAGCTACGCGAGGAACCGCCGGCAGCTTCGCACCGACACGGTTCTCTCCGACCTCTACGCACTCAGCGTTCAGCATGCAGGACAGCGTCACGGCCACGACGCGCGTTCCATCGAGGCCCTTGGCCCCACTCGCGGTGCGGTGACACCCGCGCTGCGAAAGCTTGCCGAGCGGGGAATGGCGGAACAGGTATCCGGTGGCGGCTGGACCATTACCGCCAGGGGTCGTGAGGCAGCCGAGGAGGTGCTCAGGCAGCGGCGCCAGACGGATCCGGACGGCCTCGACCCCATCACCGGAGGCGACTGATGCCGATCGC
>CAYQAO010000095.1:0-10521 GCA_964415485.1 uncultured Gemmatimonadaceae bacterium | reverse complement strand
ACCACGGCGTACCACGGAACCATCATGATGCCGCCGAGCTGCGTGGCCACGGCTGCCACGTCACCACGCACGGCCGCCGCGAGCAGCAGAAATGCCCAGGCAGCCGCACCGGCCATCGCAGCCGTGCCTGACGCGGCACCACGCGCCGGCGCAAACACCCCGAACAGCAGGCCGAGCACGGGAACCGCCCACCAGCCCAGAAGAACGGTCTTGAGCGCCATGACGGCTGCAAGCGCAAGTGTCATCAGTATCAGTCGCACGGTCATCCCGCTCACCTCGGCACGAGGCGCAGCGCACCGCGCCGTGAGTTCTCGCTCAGCTCACCGGCCGACGCCGGGAATCGAAGGCTGTCCAGCCTGCCCTCGCGCCACGCCGTCAGGCGGTCGTCATAGGACGCGTCCGCCGGGTTGCCAGACTGACCGCCCGGGTACACACCCCAGCCTCTGACTTCAGGTCCCATCTCCACCACCATGCGCCAGCTCGCCCCATGCACGCCGGAGCCTGACGACGGGTTGAGCAGCCCCGGCCCGCCCTGAACGGGAATTCCCAGCCGGGAATACGGCGTGAAGCCGAGCAGGTGGCGAATGTTGGCGTGCCGGATGTTGCTCCACCGCCAGCGACTGGCCGAAGGCTCGCCGTGGCTGCGGACGGCATAGGCCCATCCGCTCCGCAGGGCCCTCACGAGTACGGAATCACGCGTCTCCACCTCCGATGTGGCACGGATGTCCCACCACTCGCTGTCGGGCTCCATCAGCAGCATCGCCGTGATGGTGCTGGTCGGAAGCTGCGCACGAGGCCCATCCTCGGGGCGAAGTTCGTCCCACGTGAGCCGTTCGAGTGCATCCATCACCGCCTCGAAGAGAACTGCGGTGGTGTCCTGAGCCACATACTGGCGGTTCCACGCGGCGAGCCTCGCAGCAGCCAGAGAGGCTGTGTCGTCAGGCGCGATGCCCTGCGCCGCGGACACCAGCGCCGGCACGAACATGTCCGCACGCGCGCTGCCGGGATCCGTCTGCCACGCGGCCATGTCCTGCACCGTCACGGCCGCGTTGGCGCGCAGCAGCTCGTTGATGCGCATCGCCCGCCAGGGGGTTGGCCAGTCGAAGCCCAGGTAGCGCGGGGCGTCGTCCGCAGCGAACGGATCCTGGTTCGCAGAAGCCAGGAAGCCCTGTGGGGGCGCCACCGACTGCGGGTACTCGTCAGGCGACCACCAGCCCTGCCAGTCCTCGGAGCTCCTGCTCCCGTCGCGGATGACGTTGCCGCGGCCGTCGCCCGCGCGAATCGGGTAGCGTCCGGTAGACCTTATGGCAATCGCTCCCGACCTGTCGGCAACGAGCATGTTCTGCGCCGGCGCGATGATGTCGCGCGTCAGCGTGAGGAAGTCGTCCACGCTGCGCGCCATCGCGCCGCTCAGGAATGGAGTTGCCGCGTCCGAGGTGTCCAGCGCCGTCCAGCGCATCGAAAGCCACCCGTTCCCCTCGCCGCGCATGGGCCCGCGGTGCGTGTAGCGAACCGTGTCCGTCGCCAGCACGCTGCCGCGCTGGTCCACGTACGTCTCCTCGCGCAGTTCCAGGTCTCTCCACTCGCCATCCAGCAGGTAGCGGCGCGGCGAGAGAGTGTCGTCCACCGTCTCGTACCAGAAGTCCACCACGTCGGCACCCGTGTTGGTGAACGTCCACGAGACATCGCGATTGAAGCCGATGATCACTGCAGGCGCGCCCGGTATCGTAACGCCGTACGCATCGAGCGTATCGGGCACCACCATGTGCACCTCGTACCAGATGGACGGGAGCGTGAGTTCGAGGTGAGGATCGCCGGCCAGCAGCGCGTTGCCAGTCGCGCTTCGCGAGGGCGCCACCGCCCAGTTGTTGGAACCCAGCACGGCGTCCCCGCGCGATGCCAGCTGGAAGTCGTCAGGCGTGAACTCCCGTGCTGCAGCTGCCATTCCCACGGCTCGTGCGGATGGCACGCCGGGCGGCGGGAGCCGCAGCTGCGTCACGCTCGGCATCTTCCGCGCACTCGGCTGTATCGGCTCCTCGACAGGCGCGTTCACCGGATACAGCGCCGCTGCCGCCTCCTCACCCACCAGCGCAGCCGCCGTCACCAGGTCCAGCTCGCCAGGCATGTACGACAGCGTGTACGACATGCGGTTGAACAGGTGCATGGTATTCACCGGCTCCCAGCGCGACGGCTCGCGGCCGAGCAGGCGATACTCCACCGGCAGGTCGCGCGCGCGCAGGCCGGCTATCCACGCATTCACTCCCTCGGCGAACGCAACGCTGGCGCGGCGGCCGAGCGATGCTTCCGGCATCGCGGCCCAGCGCAGTTCCGCTGCACGCGGCATTCCTAGCGCACGAGTTCGCTTGTCCGCGGGCAGTGCGGCTTCACCGACCAGCTCGGTGAGAGTGCCCGCGCCCGCTCGCGCCTGAAGTTCCAGCTGGAACAGGCGGTCGCGTGCCACCACGTAGCCCAGCGCGCGCCACGCATCCTCCCGCGACGTTGCCCACACGTGCGGCACGTTGCGATCGTCGTACACCACGCTCACCGAGTCTCGCAACTCCGGAATCCGAACCGTGATGTCGCTCGGCGCAGACGCTGGAACAGCCAGACGCCAGACGCCATTTGCCGGATCGAGCAGTGGTCCGAGCGGAGGAAGCGGGCCCACGGAAGAGGCGCCGGCCCATAGCGTTGCCGCCAGCACGGCGACCGCCGCAGCCAGTGAAACGAGACGCATGTCGTTCGATGTTGTGGGGTGACGGAGACCGAAAGCGTACGCCGAACGGGCGCGCTTCGCCAGTCGGCGGCATATCTTGAAGCCAGCGGCCGCAACCATCACTCGTACATTTCGCCAGCCATGCGACGTTCCCTGCTGCTCTACGCCGTTGCCCTCGTCGTCGCCATAGTCTGTGTTCGCCTGGGCCTTTGGCAGTACTCCCGGCACCAGGAGCGTGCCGCGTACAACCAGATGGTGGAGGAGCGGCTGTCCGCTGCTCCGGTGAGTCCGGGCCTCCTGCCGCCGGATGGTGCACTGCGGGAGTACCGTCGTGTGGAGCTGCGCGGCCGCTTCGAGCCCAGCGGAGAGTGGGTGTTGGCGAACCGGTCGAATGGCGGCTCGCCCGGAGTGAACTTCCTCACGCCGCTCCGCTCGGAAACGGGCGAGGTGATCGTCGTGAATCGCGGCTGGGCCTACGCGCCGGACGGCAAGACAGTGGATCGAACCCGGTTTCGCGAGACGGGTCAGGTCACCGTCAGCGGCTTTGCCATGGAGTTCGAGGGTGAGGACGGCCCTCCCGACGACCCGGCGAATCGGGTGATGCGACGCGCGCGTCGAGCACCTTTCGCTGCCGCAGACGCCGACATCGCCCCCTTTTATGTAGTCGCGCTCTCCGTGGAGCATGAAGTGGCACGCTCCGAAGCCGCGATCCGTGACAGCCTCCCGGCGCGATTGCCCGAGCCCATGATGGGCACGGGCGCACACCTCAGCTACATGATGCAGTGGTTCGCGTTCGGCGCCATAGCACTTGTCGGGGCGTACTTCCTCGACAGGCAGATGCGCAGGCGCAGGTCGGCCGAGTCCGCATCCGCGACGGACGAGGTCGCAGATGCGGCAGCACCGCCTCGGGACGCCTGACGAGAAGCTGGCCGCGTCACTGCAGCGTGCGGCTCCGCTGCACGACCGATTCCGAATCCACGTTGGCACCCATGGCGGCCTGGTGTGTCGGCCGTTCTGCTGCATAACGAGTCCAGGCGGGTCCGCAGTGCGCACCGCCTGATGCACAGCGCAGGGTTCGCGGAAGGCGAACTCTTTGGTTCACTGTGATCGGTGTCACCGTGGCTGCACCATCATGCAGTCGTGATCGTGGCCCACCCGATCTGTCGGTACGCGTTCTGCCTCCTGTACCCGCAACCGGAGTGCATGCACTCCCGCCGAGTTCGGAATCTCGCGGGGGCGGACGTGCACAGCATCACCTGGACGTGGGAAACAAGGAGTGTGAAGATGACGAAGTGGCGACTCGGAGCTGCGCTCGTGATGAGCTCGGCCCTCGTAATGGGCTGCAGTGATGATGACGATGACCCGATCGAGCCGGTACCTGCAGTTGCCGATGTTCGCTTCGTGCATGCGTCAGGTGCCAGCCCCGCAGTGAACATCACGGTTGATGGCGATGCGGTCGCCAACAACCTGGCCTTCGGCACCTCGGCCGCCTATCAGGATGTGGAGGAAGGGTCGCGCACCTTTGCAGTTACGGAAGTTGGTGCGACCGAGGCCGCGTTCGACACCGTACGCACGATGGTCGAGGGCGAGACCGTGACCTTCGTGGTAGTCGGCGAGGCCGATGCGCTTTCCGCGCTCATCCTCGATGACGACAACTCCGCGCCGGCCTCGGGGCAGACCCGCGTGCGCGTAGTGCACGCGTCTCCCACTGCAGGCAGCGTGGATGTGTACGTAACCGAGCCTGATGCCGACCTCGAAACCGCAACGCCGGTCATGACCAATGTTGCGAACGGCGATTTCGAGACGCTGGCCGAGGTGGCCGGTGGCGACTATCAGGTGAGAGTCGTTGCTACGGGCACGACCGACGTGCTGCTCGACAGCGGCACGCAGACCTTCCCGGCGGGATCGGTTCGCACGATCATCGTGGCCGACAACCCGACCGGATCAACGGACCCTCATCGCGCGATCATACTGACCGACCTTTGATCGCCGAAGTGTCGTGCGGAGGCGACGCTGCTTCCGCACGGCGCGCAAGAGGCCGCAGTGGACGCCATCTTGGCGCCGCTGCGGCCCTTCGCGTTTCACACCCTCTCAGGCGAAGCCGTCAGGCAGCCAGGCGGCAGTCGGTCAGCTGAGGTTGCCGAGCACCAGCACTGCCACGCCGAAGTAGATCATCAGTCCGGTGACGTCTACGAGCGTTGCAACGAACGGGGCTGACGCGCTGGCGGGGTCCAGGTTCAGGCGCCTGAGCACGAAGGGAAGCATGGAGCCGGTGAGCGAGCCAAAGGTCACCACGCCGAGCAGCGCGAGGCCGATCGTGAGGGCGAAGCGCAGGTAGTGTGCGCCGTGGTCATGCCACCCCGCCATCTGCCAGACGACGATCCTCGCAAAGCCCAGCACGGCGAGCACCGCGCCGAGCGCCAGTCCGGATGCGAGTTCCCGCTTCGCCACACGCCACCAGTCCTTGAGGCTTACCTCGTCCAGCGCCATGGCGCGAATGATCAGGGACGTGGCCTGGGACCCGCTGTTGCCGCCCGAGCTGATGATGAGCGGTATGAAGAGCGCGAGGATCGTGAGCTCGTTCAGCGCGGACTCGAAGTGTCCGATGACGTTCGCGGTGATGAGCGAGCCCATGAAGAGCACGCACATCCACACCACGCGCTTGCGAAACATGGCGCCGAGCGACATCTGCATGTACGGCTCGTCGAGCGCCGCCATACCGCCGAGCTTCTGAACGTCTTCCGTCTGCTCTTCCTGCATGACGTCAATGACGTCGTCAACCGTGATGACGCCGACCAGCCTGTTGTCCGCGTCCACCACCGGCACCGCTACCAGGTCGTACTCCGAGGTGATGCGCGTGATCTCGGCCGCCTCCGCGTCCACGGGTACGGTGACGACTTCGCTCCACGCGTTCTCCGCGATGCTGGTGCCCTCGGGCGCGGCGAGCAGTGCGCGAAGGGAGATGACGCCGCGAAGCCGGCCGGTGTCGTCGGTGGTGTAGATCGCATACATCGCCTCACGACGTCCGGATCGTGCGGCGGCCCGCACATGACCGAGCGCGTCCTCCACCGAGACCGTCTCCGGTACGGAAACGAACTCGGTGGTCATGAGTCCACCGGCGGTGTCCGGGTCGTAGGAGAGCAGCTCCTCCGTGGCGCGCCGCTCGTCTGCCGGGATCTCCGCGAGGATGTCGTCCGCGTGCGCTTCCTCGATCTCCTCGAGGACGTCGGCGCGGTCGTCCGGCGACATTTCGCGGACGATCGTGGCCGCCTGACGCGCGGTCATGGCCTCGATGGTCTCGGTGCGGACGGTCTCGTCGAGGTACTCGAGAACGTCTGCTGCGCGTGCAGGCCCGAGGACGTTCAGCAGGTCGGGAACCCGCTCGCGCGGGATCGCCTCCACGACGTCGGCGAGGTCTGCGGGGTGCAGCTCCTCGGTTTCCGCGGCGACGCTTGCCGGATCGTCGTCCAGCAGCGCGAGAATGTCCGGCGCGAGGAGCGCCGCTATCGGCCGATCGGTGCGCTCGGGAGCGTCCATAAGGGCGATTGTATGCGGCGCTCGAGGAGCGCGGTGGCGGACTTGCCGGCCCGGTGGGCCGGAGGCGGGCGCGGGGAAGCTACGCGATCAGGTGGCGGTTAGGGAAGCGGTGTCAGGGAAGAGGAACTGCCTCCCGGTCGCCCTCATCCCGCGCGTCTCTCCCCCTGTCATCCCGCGCAGGCCTCATTCCCCCTCCAGCACCGTGAGCCCCCGTCTTTCCTCATTCACGCGCAGGACTTCGTATCCCGCCAAGGCTACCGCCTCGCGCACGGATGCCTCGGTGGCGCGGCCGTCGTGGTCAATTACCGCGACGTTGCGGTCCACTTCGGCACGGTCAATTCCCGGCACGCCCGTGAGCGCGGTGAACACTGCGCGAACGCAGTGCACCGTGCGCATTCCGCCTATTTCCACACGCATTCGGGGCATGCCCTCAAGGTAATCTTCCGGGAACCGGGTGCGACGCGACGCGGTTAGATGCGACGGCGGCACTGCGCTAGTTTGGATCTCGAAGCAGGCGTATCTCACCCCCTTCCCTTACCGCTCGTGCAATGAAAGTCGCTTTCCTCGGACTCGGTGCGATCGGCCGCCCGATGGCAGCCCACCTCACGCGACCTCCGTTCTCGCTCACCGTGTGGAACCGGACGGCGGAGCGTGCGGCGGATTTTGCACGGGAGTTCGGCGTCAGCCACGCAGAATCTCCCGCAGAAGCGGCGAGGGGTGCGGAAGTCGTGATCACATGCCTCCCGACTTCGTTGGAGGTGGAGGCGCTGCTGGACGGTGCCTCCGGACTGCTGGCAGGCATGTCGTCAGGCGGATTGCTGCTGGACTGCACCAGCGGCGACCCGGCCGCGTCCCGGAGAATCGCTGGTCTGCTGCGGCAGCACGGAGTGGCATTCATGGACGCGCCGGTGAGCGGCGGAACTACCGGGGCGGAGAAGGGGACGCTCACCGTGATGTGCGGCGGCGACGCGTCCGTACTGGCTCGGGCCGAACCGGTGCTGAAGGCGTTCGGCGAGCGAATCGTGCACTGCGGAGACGTTGGCGCAGGCCACGCAGTGAAGGCGGTGAACAATGCGCTGCTCGCGGTGAACATCGCTGCCGTCTCCGAGGGAATGCGCGCGCTGACGGAAGCAGGCGTGGACATGGGCCTGGCACTGTCCGTGATCAACGCGTCGAGCGGACGCTCGAACGTGACGGAGAACCTTTTTCCCGAACGTGTGGTCACGCGCGCATTTCCGCGCACGTTCCGCCTGGCCCTCCTCGAGAAGGACCTCGGAATCGCGGCTGGGATCGCCCGCGAACAGAAGGTCCCGTCGCCCATGCTGCAGCTCGCGAGCGAGTTGTGGCGCATGGCGCGCCACGACCTGGGCGAAGAGGCGGATCACGTGGAGTACGCGAGATGGCGGGACGTCAGGGAAGAAGGTAGAGGGACCAGGGACTAGCGGAACTGCCTTGGCTGGCTGTCATCCCGCACGAGCGTAGCGAGTGCTGGGATCTACCCGCCCTTCGCCGAAGCCGGCCACTACCAGTTGCAAGTAGATCCCAGCATTCGTGCCTGCGGCACTCATGCGGGATGACAGGGGAGCCAGCTACTAGTCCCTGGTACCTCTTCCCTTCGCCCCTCTCCCGCCCCAAATCCAGAACACAGGCACTCCAGCCGCCAGCAGCAACGCACCCCTCACCGCGTTCATCGGGTTCGAGATGATCGAACCGGCTACTACGTACGCGGCCGCGAGGATGAAGATCACCACACTCCAGGGGTACAGGGGGACGCGGAATCCTCGATCGGCGGTGGTGGCTGCGTCCCGCCGCCGCACGACGAACAGGCACGCGGCAGTCGCTCCGAAGAAGATCCAGTCGGCGAAAGTCACCCAGTCCAGCAGGGCTCCGTAGCTGCCCGAAAGCAGCAGCACCACTGCCCATACACCCTGGAGACCTAACGCGGCGACCGGAGTGCGGTAGCGGGGATGCAGCTCCGCAAGGCGACGGAAGAACAGCCCGTCGCGAGCCATGGACTGGTATACGCGCGGCGTCACGAGAATCACGAGATTCAGGAAGCCGAACGTGGAGATGGCGATTCCTGCCGCGATAAGGTTCCGTCCCGCCGTACCGAAGCGAACCGCCATCACGTCGGCAGCCGGAGCACTGCTGCCGGCAAGCCCGCTCACGCCGAGCGTGTGCACGTACGTGGCATTGGCGAGCAGGTACGTCACGCCGACGATCACGACTCCCAGCACCAGCGCACGCGGAAGGTTCCGCTCGGGATCCACGATCTCCTCGGCCACGAAGTTCGTCTGCTGCCAGCCGCCGTACGAGAACAGCACCGGAACCAGTGCGGTTCCCATCGCGCCGACCACTCCCGCCAGGCCCGAAGGGTGAGCGTGCGCTCCTTCCGTCAGCTGAAGCGATGCATCCTGGTACATGCCGAACGACGCCATCCCCACCACTATCAGCGCCGCGAGTGCAGCGAGCTTGAGTATCGTGAAGACGTTCTGCGTGGTTGCGCCCGGCTTGACACCCACTGCGTTCACGAGCGTCAGCAGGGCGATGGCGCCCACTCCCAGCGGCACGTGTGCCTCGGTCCCCAGCCCGAACAGCGGCGCGGCGTAGCGTGCGAAGGTTGCGGCGACGGCGGCCATTGCCCCGGTGGCTATCGCCAGTAGCAACGCCCATCCGTACAGGAACGCAGGCAGCCGTCCGAACGCCTCGCGCAGGTACACGTACCCTCCACCGGCAGCGGGCATCCGCTGGCCCAGCTCGGCGAAGACGAACGCTCCCAGCAGCGCGACAGCTGCGCCGATAGCCCAGGCGGTCATGATGAGGGTGGGCGAGCCCACTCGCTGCGCGACTATCGCGGGATTCAGGAATATCCCCGACCCGATGATGCCGCCAACGACCATCATCGTGGCAGAGAAGGCGCCTATGCGCCGAGCGTACGAAACGGTGGATGTCACGCGCTGGCGTAGTTCGGGATAGCGTACGGATTAGCTTGAACGGAACGATCTCGTTCTTACCTCACGCACGCTTTCCGCGCTACCCCGATGCAAGAACTCCTGTCCCGAATCCGCTCTCAGTTTCCGGCCCTCGAGCGAGTGCACAACGGACACCCGGTGGCCTACTTCGATGGACCCGGCGGCACGCAGGTGCCGCGCGCGGTGGTTGAGGCGATGTCCGACTACCTGCTGCACCACAATGCGAACACGCACTGGGCGTATCCCACCAGCGAGGAGACCGACAGGGTCATCGCGCGCGCTCGTGAGGCACTGGCGGATTTCCTGAATGCGACCCCGGGCGAGATCGCCTTCGGCCAGAACATGACGACGCTAACGTTCCACCTCTCGCGGGCACTGGGACGCGGCTGGAACGAGGGGGACGGGATCGTCGTCACCGACCTGGACCATCGTGCGAACGTGGACCCGTGGCTCGAGGTGGCGCGCGACCGTGGCCTGCGCGTGCGCAGCGTGCGTGTCAACGTCGGTGAAGGCCGGCTGGACATGGACGACCTGCGCGACGCGCTGGCCGGCGGGCCGCGTCTGCTGGCAATCGGCGCCGCGTCCAACGCGCTGGGTACCATCTCGGACGTGGCAGAGGCCACCAGGATGGCGCATGAGGCCGGTGCGCTGGTGTTCGTGGACGCGGTGCACTACGCGCCTCACGAGCTGGTGGACGTGAGGGCCATTGACTGCGACTTCCTCGCGTGCAGCCCGTACAAGTTCTACGGCCCCCACCTGGGCGTGCTCTACGGCCGGAGGGAGCTGCTCGAGAAGCTGGACGTGCCCAGGCTGCAGCCGGCGCCGAACACCGCGCCGGAGCGTATGGAAACCGGCACGCTGAGCCACGAGGCGATAGCTGGCGCCGCCGCCGCAGTGGACTTCCTCGCGTCACTCGGCACCGGCTCCACCCGGCGCGAACGCCTGACGACTGCCTTCGCGCGCCTGCACGAGCACGGCGAGAGCCTGCTGCAGCGCATGTGGTCGGGGCTGGAGGCGATTGACGGCGTCACGCTTCACGGCCCGCGGCCCGGCACTCCGCGCACGCCCACCGTGTCGTTCACCATGCGCGGCCGCACCTCGGAGGAGATTTCCCGGGCCCTCGCCGCACGCGGTGTGTTCGCCTCCAACGGCGACTTCTACGCGAGCACCATCGTCAGGCTGCTGGGCCACGAGAAGGACGGCCTGCTCCGCGCGGGCTGTGCGTGCTACACGACGGAGGAGGAAGTCGGGAGGCTGGTTGAAGGGGTAGGGGCGCTCGGGGATTAGGGACTCGGGACT
>CAYQAO010000094.1:0-10714 GCA_964415485.1 uncultured Gemmatimonadaceae bacterium | reverse complement strand
GCGCGGGATGACAGGGGAGCGAAGCGCGGGATGACAGGGGAGCGAAGCTCGGGATTACGGGGGAGCGAAGCGCGGGATTACGACTGCGGGCTCACGAGGGACGACAGCACAGTTCACCTGCCCCGGTCCCTGTTCCGTGTTCACCAGTCTCCCAGCCTGAGCTTGAACACCGGCCGGTCGTTGCTCGCGATGCCGTACGAGATGCTGAGCGGGCCGAGTGGCGTGGAGGCTGCGAGTCCCAGGTCTCCGCCGAATACGTTGCCGGTTGCCGCGCCGTCCATGAGCAGCGGCAGGCGCGAGCGCGCGGCCGACGTGAATCCGGCGCCGAATTCCAGCGTCGCGTGAAGCGCTCCGACTATCGGATGTGCCGCCTGCAGCGCGGCGTAACCCACGCGATTGCCGCGTCGCTCGTGGACCTGAAGCCCCGGAAAGCCCCGGTTGCCGCCCAGCGTGTACTGCGCGGCCAGGGGCAGCTCCTCGCCCCAGCCTAACGCGCCGCGCGGCCGGAGGGTCACGTCGCCCACCTGCACGTGCAAGTCTGCCTCGACTCCCGCGCGATAGTAGCGATCCATCCAGAAGGCCTCCACCGCAGCCATCGGCAGCCGATACGGATGGGGGCCCACCGCGGGAGCAGAGAAGATGTTCGCCGCCCGCAGCATGGCACCCGCGGACCGTCCGCGGTCGTTCCTGTCGAGCGCTGCCGCACGAGTTGACCACAGGTGCAGTGCCGGGCCTATCGCGATGCGTCGGCCTACCGACGGCGTGGCGCCGAAGCCCGCGAGCACCACGACGTCTCGCGTGGCGGGCCTGTCGAGGCGCCTCCCGTCTCCGCTGTGCAGCTCCACGATCCTCCGGGTGGCCGTGACGCTCATCTCGGGCCGCAGCAGGTTGCTCACGAGGGTGGACCAGGGCGCGGCATCGGTGCGCGGATCGGGCAGGATCATCCGCGCCCCGCGGTCGTCAGGCGGCTCGCTGCCGGGCGGGCGAAGCGGATGGCGACGCACCGCAGAGGCCGTGATCACCAGCTGCTGAGTGTATTCGCCAAGCGTCAGCAGGCCGGTGAAGGCGAGCCGGTCATCCGCCGAAGCTGCATCGGTGGCCGAGATCCACGCTCGGGCTCCCTCATGGCCGTCATATGCCAGGCCCACCGCACCGATTCGGCGCGGCGAGGGTATCGCCACTGGCGCGAAGGACAGCCGGTCTCGTGACGCAGCGGCGGAGTCCGCGGGGGAGTCGCTGGCTCCTGCAAGGTAGGGGTTGAGCCACACCGCCTCGAATACCCCCTCGTCCGCCAACCGCGCGAGCCGCTCCGCTATTACGTCGCTCCCGGCCACTCTTTCGGCAGGCAGCTGCGGGCCCGGCGCACTTCGCCCGGGTGGAGCACACGTCGCGAGCCCCTTCACCGCGGCATCGTAGCCCTGCCTGACGAGCGGACCCACGGAACGACGGTCGAAGGCCAGCGGACCAAAGCCCTCCAGTTGCGGATGCAGCCGGAAATCATGCGGACCCAGTGAGTCCAGTGGCTGCCTGAAGAGCTCGTCCAGCAGGTAGCCCAGCATCGAGCCGGTCGTCAGGCCCGTGGTCTCGTCCACCTGGTGCTGCGATACCTCCGACACGATCACCCTGTCCGCGCCCATGCGGCGGGCGACGTCCACCGGAACGTTGTCGGTCAGGCCGCCATCCAGCAGGGTTCGACCCTCCCGCTGCAGTGGCGCAAACACCACCGGAATGGATACGCTCGCCCTCACCGCCTCGGCCAGGTCGCCACTGCGCATGACTACGGCCGAGCGAGAGTGCAGGTCGGTGGCGACCGCACGAAAGCGCCGTGGGAGTCTGTCGAAGTCGCCTGCAGCAGTGAGGTTCGCGCGCAGGAACAGCTGGTTGAAGAGCGCGTTGATGCGTGACTCACGGGCCACGGGACTCTGCAGCCTGCGCACCGAGCCGCGTTCCTCCACCACGAACAGTGGCGTGCGGACCTGCAGGGCCTGGTCGAAGTCGCCCGTGGAAAGGGACGTCATCGGCGAGTAGCGCCGGAACAGCGATTCGAATGGGAGCGTCCGAGCCAGTGAATCCATCTCTGCGCCGGACATTCCGCCTGCGTAGAGCGCCCCGACCAGGGCACCCATGCTCGTGCCCACCACGATCGTGGGGCGAATGTCCAGGCTGTCGAGCACACGGAGCACTCCAATGTGTGCCAGGCCTCGCGCGCCGCCGCCCGACAATACGAGTGCCAGCTCCTCTCCCGAATCCCCCTGGGGAAGCGGACATGCCTCACGAGGCGGCCGGGCGCTCGCGAGCTCCGGACCTACCGGGCGCGGCACCGATGCCTGCGCCAGCGCTGGCGTCGCACTCGCGCACAGGGCGAGCGTCGCGAGGAGCGCAACTCCCGAGAGTCCACCGCGGACGGATATCTTCACCTGAACCTGAAGCCGAGTTTGTCGAAGTGGAGCGGGGAATCTATGCTCAGTGCAGTGTTCGGCTTGTACCGCAGGTCGGGCACGACTCCATACTGCATCACCGTCAGCAGTCCAGCCTCGAACAGCGTGAGAGTCCGCGAATGTCAGCACTGCAGATGACAATCGAGAGCCCGGTGGGAAATCTCCTCCTCACCGCCAGGAACGAAGGCCTCACGGGAGTCTGGTTCGAGGAACATCGCCACGGGCGGCCGGACCCCGAAACCTCGCCGATCACGGCCTCCTCCACGGGCGACGCTGCCGAGACGCTGCGCGCAACAGCCAGGCAGCTGGCCGAATACTTCGCAGGCGATCGCAGGCAATTCAGCATTCCCCTGGCGGCGCAGGGTACGCCGTTCCAGCTGGAGGTCTGGAACGCGCTGCGGGGAATCCCCTTCGGCGAAGCCATGAGCTATGCGGACCTCGCGGCCCGGCTGGGTAAACCGAAGGCCATTCGCGCGGTGGGCGGCGCGAATGCGCGCAATCCACTGTCCATCGTGGTTCCCTGCCACCGCGTGATCGGCGCCGGCGGCGCGCTCACCGGTTTCGGGGGCGGGATGGAACGGAAGCGCTGGCTGCTGGAGCACGAAGGCGTGCTTGCGCCGGCCATGGCAGGAGTCTGACAGGAACGCCGCCAGGGCGGAGTACGTCGGCGGCGTTGACGGCGAACGATGGCTCGCGGCTGGGGTGACGCAAGCCGTCAGGCCCCCACTGACTCCCGACCTATGGCTGACAGGTCCTCGTGGCCGTGTCCGGCTGCGATCAGCTCGTCCATTCGCGCGGCGATCGAGCGGAGAGTGGCGAGCGGGATATCGCCCGCCGTGTCAATCATGAGCTGAACGTCCTTGCGAGCCATGGTGAGCTCGAAGGTGGCGGTCAGCTCACGCCTCGCCATCCGGCCTCCGCGTCCCGTGATGGTGCCTGCGGGGTTGAAGAACTCCGTGCTGCGCAGCGCCTCGGTGGCAGGAACGCCGGAGCCGGTGGCGATCGCCATGACATCCGCGACCACGGCGGTTATGCCGATGATCATCGCGTTGCCGCACAGCTTGTGCACGGCGGCAAGATCCGGGCGCTCGCCGAGAAACTCCACCCTGGTGGCCATCCGCTCGAGATGGTCCTTCACGGCTTCGAACAGGTCGCGCCGGCCGGACGCCAGTATGGAACCTTCGGACTTCCTGGCTGCCATGGGCCCGATGAAGACGGGGCAGTGCAGGTACGCCACGCCCTCCCCGTTCAGCCGCTCGCTCCGCTCAGCGGTGGGGGCAGGTTGCGTGGTGGTGTGGTCCAGGATGATGGCATGCTTCTCGAGTCCGGCTCGAAGCAACGCGATCACGTCCTCCACCACCTCGTCGTCCTTGAGCACCAGGTGGACGACGTCGGCGCCGCGAACGGCCTCAGCCGGAGTGGACGCCACACGAACGCCGAGCGGCTCGAGTGCACGGGCCTTGGCGTCGGTCCTGTTCCAGACGGTGACGTTCTCGCCGCGCTCAACCGCGGCCTCAACGAAGGCGCTGCCAAGCAGGCCGGTGCCGAGAAATGCGATCCGGGTCATGATACGCAAGGTACTCGTTTGTTCCGGGGAAACGGGCAATCCTTCGGCCGGACGGGTGAAGGGTACCGAATCCGACGCGGAGGAGCGTACTTGAGGCGGCGAGTCGCGCCCGCTGCCGCCGACATTCTGGAGCGAGCGTCGGGATCTGCCTGTTCGCCGGCCCGGGTGCACCGGAAGCCGATACCCGCGCCTGCAGCCACGCAGCCGACCGCCGCAGTTCCTGACCAATGACGACTCACGGAGAACCCCCATGCTTCGTCCCCTGCTCTGCGTAACCTGCATGCTCGCGCTAAGCTCGGCGAGTGTCGTGCACGCACAGGACGCTCGTTCGCTGCGAGCTGAGCCGGCCCGCTTCACCGATCCGGAACGCATCTCGAAGCTCGAGTCCGCGTACGGGGCGATTGACAGTCTCTTCAGGTCGTTCGCCGAACGGGAGAACATTCCCGGCGCGGCGTGGGGGATCGTGGTGGACGGAAGGCTGGCGCACGCCGGCGTATACGGGTATCGGGACCTGGACTCCCGTTCGCCCGTGGACACGAACACGGTGTTCCGCATCGCGTCCATGTCCAAGAGCTTCGCCGCAATGTCCATCGTCAGGCTGAGGGACGAGGGCAGGCTGTCGCTGGACGATCCGGCGGAGAAGTACGTGCCGGAGCTGCGCGAACTGGCGTACCCCACCACCGACTCGCCGCGCATAACGATTCGAAACCTGCTCTCGCACAGCGCCGGCTTTCCCGAAGACAATCCGTGGGGCGACAGGCAGCTCGCGATCTCCGACGAAGAGATGTCGGCGCTGATGCGACAGGGAATTCCGTTCTCGAACCCGCCCGGAATGGCCTATGAGTATTCCAACTACGGATTCGCGATACTCGGCAGGATCGTGGCGAACGTGAGCGGAATGCCGTACAGCGAGTACGTGGAAGCGAACATCCTGCGTCCGCTGGGGATGTCGAGCACGACGCTGTCACCCCGGTCCGTTGCGCCTGGCCGGCTCGCACTGGGATACAGGTGGGAAGACGAGCAGTGGAAGCTGGAGGATCAGCTGCCTGACGGCGCGTTCGGGGCGATGGGCGGGATGCTCACGTCGTTGAGCGACCTCGGTGCCTACGTGGGTGCGTTGCTGGGTGCCTTTCCGCCTCGCGATGGCGCGGAGACCGGACCGGTGCGCCGCTCAACGCTGAGGGAGATGCAGCAGATCTGGCGTTCGCGTCCCGCGCAGGCGGCGCTGGCGGCGAGCGGGGAGCTGCGTCTCTCGTCAGGCGGGTACGGCTACGGGCTCGGCATCAGCGGTGACTGCGACTACGCACACGTGGTGGCACACAGCGGCGGACTGCCCGGCTTCGGCTCCCTCATGCGGTGGCTTCCCGAGTACGGAGTGGGGATAATTGCCTTCGGGAACCGGACCTACTCTGGATGGGGAGGTCCGGTGGCACAGGCGTTTGCGATGCTGGACCGCACGGGTGGACTGCAGCCCCGCGTCCCCCAGCCGTCGCCGGCCCTCGTGCAGCAGCGCGAAGCCGTGTCGCGCCTCGTGGTGAGCTGGAATGCGGCGCTCGCAGACAGCGTGGCCGCGGTGAACCTCTTCCTCGATAGGTCGGCGGACCGTCGTCAGGCGGAGATCGCCAGGCTGCTGGAGGAAGTGGGCCCGTGCGAGACGGATGAGGGGTTCGAGGAGGTGGAGAACGCGCTGCGCGGAAGCTTCCGCCTGCCATGTGCTCGCGGCGCGCTGCTGGTGCGCATAACGCTGTCGCCGACGGTGCCGGCGCTCGTGCAACACCTGCAGGTGACGCGTGCGCCGGCCACGGTGCCGGAGCAGCGGCCGCGGTACTGCAGCGTGCTGCAGTGAGGCACGTGGCAGTCGTACCGTCGGGTGCTGCATCCAGGCACGCGATCGCAGTCATGGAATCGGGATGACCGGCGAGGTCGCCTTCGTCATCGTGGTCCTCGGCGCAACCGTCCTGCTCTTCATGAGCGGGAGGATGCGCCTGGACCTCGTTGCCCTGCTCGCACTGCTGGCTCTCGCGGTCTCGCGCATTCTGACCCCGGCAGAAGCGCTGGCCGGCTTCTCCGACCAGGCAGTCATCATGATCGCCGCGCTCTTCGTGGTTGGAGCGGCCATGATGGAGTCGGGACTCGCAGAGAGATTCGGCGGTGCGCTGGGGAGGTTCGCAGGCAGCAGCCGTGCTCGCCTGACAGCTGTCCTGATGCTCGGCACAGGACTACTGTCGTCGTTCATGAGCACCACGGGTACCGTGGCGCTGATGATTCCGGTCACGGCTGCACTCGCGAGGAATGCGGGCATGAGCCCCTCCTTGCTGCTGATGCCGATGTCCACCGCCGCGCTGCTCGGCGGCCTGCTGACGCTCATCGCCACGCCTCCGAACATCATCGTCTCGGAGCGGCTTGCAGATGCAGGGTTGCAGCCGTTTGCACTCTTCGACTTCACCCCGATAGGCATCGCAGCGCTGCTCATCGGGATGGCGGTGATGGTTCCACTTGGAGGTCGCCTGCTTCGCCCGCGTGCGCCGGTGAACTCTCCTGCGGGCGCAGGCGGCGCTGCGATCGTGCCGGGCGAGGAGTTGATCAGCGGCTACGACGTGGGACTGATCGCCAGGATGCGCGTCCGTCCGGATTCGCCGCTGGTTGGCGTGACGCCGGCGGCAGCGGAGCTGCGCAAGCGCTACGACACCAACGTGGTGAGCCTGCGTCGCGGGAACTCGAGAGGCAGTCGCATGTCTCGGGTGCAGCGAACCGCCGAGGAGCCGCTGCAGGCGGGTGACCAGCTGGAGGTGCGCGGCAGTGCGGAGAACCTGGAGAAGCTTGCCGCCGAGCAGCGCCTGGAGTTTCAGGGATACCGCAGCACGCCTGACGCGGTGCTCGCCGAGGTGCTGCTCACGCCCAGGTCGCGTCTGATCGGGCGGACTCTGGCAGAGGTGAAATTCCGGAACAGGTACTCGGTGAACGTGCTGTCCATCAGGCGTCAGGGGCAGACACTGCAGGAGCACCTTGCGAACGTGCCCCTCAGGTTTGCGGATACGCTGCTCGTTGCCGGTTCGCCGGGAAAGATCGAGATGCTGAAGAGGGACGCTGGCGACTTCGTGGTCGTGTCGCGTACGCGAGAGATGGCACCGCGTGGCAGGATGTCTCGTGAGGAGGTGGCGACACTGGTCGTGATTGCCGGCATGGTGCTGATGCTGGCGTTCAGCGTGATGCCGGCGGTGCTCGTGGTGCTCGTCGCCGCGGTGAGCCTGGTGCTGAGCGGGACCGTATCCATGGAGGGAGCGTACAGGTCCGTGAACTGGCAGAGCGTGGTGCTGATTGCTGCCATGCTCCCTGTGGCCACGGCGCTTCAGAAGACGGGGGGCCTGGACGTTGTCGTGAGGCAGCTGGATCCGCTGGTCGGCATGGGCCCGTACCTAACGATGTTCGGCCTCTTCCTGGTTACCGCCGCTCTGGGCATGTTCGTGTCCAACACCGCAACGGCGGTACTGCTCGCGCCGGTGGCACTTGCTCTTGCCGCTCAGCTGGGGACGTCGCCGTATCCGCTCATGATGACCGTAGCGGTAGCGGCGTCCACGTCGTTTGCGACACCGATGGCTACACCGGCTAACATGCTGGTCATGGGTCCCGGCGAGTATGAGTTCCGGGATTACGTGAAGGTGGGGCTGGTGGTGCAGGGACTCGTTCTGGTCCTGGCGATGTTGCTGGTGCCAGTGTTGTTCCCGTTCCGATAGGGAGCAGGGCGTTGCTGGCGCTCAGCAGCACGTCCGGCGACCCGGCTCGCCCATTGCATCACGTCTGTTGCGGGTGCGCACTGCCGCGCGCGCCGCGCAGGGCCGTACTAGACATCTTGCGAGGAGGTCCAGGTGACCCATGTGAACCCGTCCGAGGGCGAGTTGCGCAGTCTGCTCGAAGGCGCTCGCACGATCGCGATGGTGGGGGCGTCTTCCAAAGTGGACCGCCCTTCGAACGCGATCATGCAGGTGCTTCTGGACGCGGGGTTTCGCGTCATTCCCGTGACACCGCGAGAGAGTGAGGTGCTGGGGCAGAAGGCATATTCATCGCTCGGCGAAGCGCCGGACGAGATAGATATCGTGGACGTCTTCCGGCGTGCCGAGGATGCGCCGGAGATCGCGAGGGAGGCGGTAGCGGCGGGTGCCAGGGCTCTCTGGCTGCAGAAGGGGATAGTCAGCGAGGAAGCCGCGGAGATCGCGAAGGGCGCGGGCCTTACGGTGGTGATGAATCGCTGCATCGGTGACACCACGATGCAGTTCGGGATCCGGAAGTTCCCGATGCTGGATCGGGTGGACGAGGCCGGGTGGGAGAGCTTCCCTGCCAGCGACCCCCCGTCGTGGGGGAAGATGCGAGCGGGCGGTCCGCGGCTGTGAGGAAGGCGCCGGCCTCCCACTGGAGGCCGGCGGAAGTGGGGAATCGGGACGGATCCGGCTCCGATTTGCGGCTGCCACCGCGCATGATGGCTCGCGACCGGTGCCGGTGCTGGGGGCGAGTGGTGTGAGGGGTCTTGACAGACGGTGGTTTGCAGTGCAAACTAGTCTGCATGACACCCGAGACCATTCCAAATCACTCCCGACTCGCCGACCTCACCAGGCGATACGCTTCCTTCTCCCGGTCGGCCGGAGGCGCGTCGTCCGTACTCGGCGGCGCCCTCGTCCTCGTCACCTACTTCGTCGGCGCCATCGCCCCGCCTGCGTCCACCTGGGGGCGAATAGCCCTCGCGTCCGCGCCCATCGTCTGGCTCGTGTGCAGGGAACTCCTTCGATCCCGCTACTACCAGAAGCTGGGGCGCGTGGAAGAGCCCGTAAGCCGCAGCGACAGGCGGCTCCACGTGGGACTCACGGCCTTCGTCTCCGTCATCTCCATCGCGATCGTGGGCCTCTTCCTCTACGTCGCATGGCAGGAGCCCGCGCGAACCCTCACCCCTGCATGGCTCGGCTACATCGCGTTCGTCGCCGCCATGCCGTGGGTGGTCTGGAAGTACCTGAAGACGCCGCTCGACTTCATCATCGGCGTGTTCCTCGTGGCGCAGGCCGCCCTGATACTCGGCGGCGGGCACTACGCGCTTGGCGAGCAGCCGCAGGCACCCATTGCCGCAGTCGTGTTCATAGTGCTGGGCGTCAGGCAGCACATGCAGTTCCAGCGGCTGCGCGGTGAGCTGCAGGGCCTCGGAGTGCCCGCATGACCGAACCATCGCGGCATGCCGCACGCGGATTCCTGTCCCTGGACAGGATGGTTCACGAACCGGCCAGGCTCGCGATCCTCACGGTGCTCGCCGAGGCGGAAGAGGTGGAATTCCGGTTTCTCGAGGCCGTCACCGGCCTCACGAAGGGGAACATCTCGAGCCACGCAGCCAAGCTCGAGGATGCCGGATACATCGAAGTGCAGAAGGAGTTTCGCGGACGCGTCCCGTCCACGAGCTATCGCCTGACGACCAAGGGTCGCGAGGCGCTGGAGGCGTATCGGTCCCAGTTGCGCGCGACCATGGACCTGGATTCCCATCACTGAGGCCATGATGAAGCTCATGTCAACTCTTGTCTGTGCGCTGGCGCTTTCGCTGGCGTCCCTGCAGGCAACGGCGCAGGACATCGCCTTCGACCCGATGGAGCAGGGCCGGAAGCTCACCCGGCAGTTCTACGAGGGCGACATCGCGGCGGTGGTCGCAGCCTTCGACGACCAGCTCACGAGTGCGCTGGGAGGAGAAAGCGGAGTGCGAACATTCCGCGAGCAGGTGCTGGCTCAGCTTGGCGCCGAATCCGAGGTGCTCGACGAGACGGTGACGGATCGCGGTTCACACCAGGTGTACCAGCGTGTCGCGAAGTTCGAGAAGAACGCCGCGCCTTTCGTGGTGGTATGGGCCTTCGACTCGCAGGGTCGCGCCAGCGGTTTCGCCGTGACCGCGCAGCAGGCCATGCAGCCCGCCCCGTCGCGCTACCTGGAGTATGAAACGCAGGCAGACCTGAGACTTCCGTTCACCGACGAATGGACGGTTTTCTGGGGTGGTCGTACACTGGACCAGAACTATCACGCGGCGAACCGGGAGCAGCGCTTCGCATACGACATCGTGGTCGTGCGCGACGGCAGCACGCATGCCGGAAGCGGACGGAGCAACGAGGACTACTATTGCTTCGGACGCCCGATCCTGGCGCCGGCCGGGGGAACCGTGGTCACGGCCCTGGATGGCGTACCGGACAACGTGCCTGGCGAGATGGACACCCCGGAGCTCGCCGGCAATCATGTTGTGATAGACCACGGGAACAGCGAGTACTCATTCCTGGCCCACTTCAGGAACGGGTCTCTGCGAGTGAAGGAGGGCGACACGGTTGCACAGGGCGACACCCTCGGGCTGTGCGGCAACAGCGGACGCAGCAGCGAACCACACCTGCACTATCACCTGCAGAACACGCCGGACCTGACGAACGGCGAGGGGCTGCCGGCGCAGTTCCGGAACTATTACGCGAACGACGAGCTCGTGCGACGAGGCGAGCCGGTGCGGGGAGAACGGGTGCGGCCGGCGGACGGGGGCCGGGACTGAGAACTGCAGGGAAGAGGGAACAGGGGCTGGGGAAGAGGGACTGCCTCGCCGGCCTGTCATCCCGCACGAGCGAAGCGAGTGTCGGGATCTACTTTCGGCGGGTAGTGGCCGGCTTCGGTGCAGGGATAGTAGATCCCGACGCTTCGCGCGGGATGACAG
>CAYQAO010000093.1:0-10832 GCA_964415485.1 uncultured Gemmatimonadaceae bacterium | reverse complement strand
GGCCACTACCAGTTGAAAGCAGATCCCGACACTCGCTTCGCTCGTGCGGGATGACCGGCGCAGAGCTTCGTCTGCGAATGGAGCCAATGAAGAAAAGCCTCACGCGGAGCCGCGGAGGTCACGGAGAACAGCCAGGCGATTGGAATTCCACGCGCCAGGCTTCTCTCTGCGGCCTCCGCGCTCTCCGCGTGAGCTTGCTTTTTCCAACTTTCAGTGTGTAGCAGGCGGCTTCGGCGCAGGGTGAGTAGATCCCGACGCTTCGCGCGGGATGACAGGGGAAAGCGCGGGATGACAGGGGAGCGAAGCGTCGGGATGACAGGGGAGCGAAGCGTCGGGATGACGGCTAGACGCCGTCCCGCCCCTTTCTTCCCTTCGCCTGGAGCCACCCCACCTCCCGGTACCACTCCGCCGTCTCGAACAACCCGTCCAGCAGCGGGACTCGGGATTCGTACCCCAGCTCCTCCCGGGCCAGTGCATCGCTGCACGTCCAGTCCGGACCGCTCAATTCCCTCGCGCGATCGGGCGTCAGCAGTGGCTTGCGGCCCAGCAGGCGCGCACGTGTACGATCCAGGTGCGCCACCGCATGCAGGATTCCGGTGGGAAGCGACACTGTCTGAAGCACGAGGCCCAGAGCCGCTCCGATGCCGGACATCACGTCCTCCCACAGGTGCACCCTGCCGTCGCTCATGTAGTACCTGCCGCTCGCCTCACGCTCGGCGGCCAGCACCAGCCCTGCCGCCAGGTCGCGCGCATGCACGAACGACAGACGCTGCCCCCTCGGCGCCAGCCGCACCGCGTAGCCTCGTGAGGCAGTGCGAAAGGCGGCCAGGATGTCCACGTCGCGCGGGCCGTACACGGCCGGCGGCCGGATCACCACGTGACGCAGCCCGCTCTCGCCCAGCACCTTCTCGGCCAGCAGCTTGGAAGTCCCGTATGCGCCCTGCGGATTGTCCGGGTCCTGCTCGGTGGCGGGGTGTCCGGGGCGCGGCGGACCAGCAGCGGCAAGGCTGGAGCAGAGCACCACGTGCGCGTCAGGCGCGGACCGGCGCACGGCGTCCGCAAGACGGCGCGTGCCGTCCACGTTCACGCGGTAGTAGGTGGCGTCCCGCGCGGCCGACGTCACCGCCGCAAGGTGAAACACGCTGTCCGCGCCCTTCACGGCTTCAGCAAGTGCCTCCCTGCCGGCCACGGATTCGTCGCTCACGTCACCGTACATCAGGCGCACCCGCTCGCGCGGCAGCCAGCGCAGGTCGCTCGTTCGCCTCACGAGGCAGCGAACCTCCCACCCGCGCTCCAGCAGCGCCTCCACCAGGTGGCTTCCAACGAAACCGCTGGCGCCCGTGACGAGCGCCGTCCGCCCCACGTCAGGCACCGATCGTCCTGTCGTACAGCCTGTAGGTGCGGTACGCATCCGCGCCGATCTTCTCGAGACCCGCGCGCATCAGGGCGTTGTCCTCCAGGATCCAGGAGAACTCGCCCTTCGTTATGCCCTTCGGCGGACACACCCGCCAGTAGTGCAGGTACATCAGCTCCGCCACGCCCATCTTCCTGTACGGCTCCAGGACGCCCAGCGTGAGGACGCGCATGGCGTCCACCCTGCGGGCGTGCCAGAGGGCCTTCGCCCAGCCTAACGGGAAGAGGCGGCCGTCCAGGTGCCGCAGAACCCGGTTCATGTCCGGCAACGCCAGCGCAAAACCCGCGAGCTCACCCTTCACCTCGGCGAAGAGCACCAGGTCCGGGTCCACCACCGGCTTCATCTGCTTCGCCATGTGGCTCAGTTCCTCATCGGTCATGGACACGTGACCCCAGTTGCGCGCCCACGCCTGGTTGTAAACCACGCGCACGCGCTCCACCTCACTCTCGAACTGCTTCATGTCCATGCCGCGGATCACCACGCCGAAACGCTTCGCCACCGCGTCACCGGCACGCACGAGCCGCTCCGGCGGCGCCTCCGCCTCGCCGTCGTAGCCGAGGTAGTACGCAATGAGGTCCTTCGCCTTCGCGAAGCCGTTGCCCTCCAGGAGGTCCGCGTACCACGGAGGATTCCATGGCATCATGACCATGGGCGCGCCGTCGAACCCCTTCACCAGCACGCCGCACTCCTCATTCAGCGAGAAGCTGGCCGGCCCGCGCATCACCTTCAGCCCTCGTGAGGCGAGCCACCGCGCGGCCGCATCAAGCAGCCCTCGTGCGGCAGCCTCGTTGCGTTCGCATTCGAACATGCCGAAGAAGCCGACGGAATCGCCGTGCTCCTCCAGGTAGCGACGGTTCTCGATCGCGGCCACCCGACCCACCACACGGTCGCGAGCGTCCCGCGCCAGGAAAAGCTCTACCGTGGCATGCCGGTGAAACGGGTGACGCTCGGCGTCTATGAGCTCGTGAACGTCGCGACGAAGCGGCGGCACCCAGTGCGGCTCGCCGGCATACAACCGGTAGGGCAGCTCCACGAACTCCTTTCGATCCGCCTTCGTTCGCACGGGGTGCACTCGCACTTCGCCGCCGACAGCCTCCGGCATCAGCGAATCACGCAGGTCGGTCCCCCTCAGATCAGCCCCGCTTCGCGGCCACAGCGCTGGAACGCCTCCAGCACTTCATCCAGCTGCTCGCTGGTATGCGTGGCCATGTACGACGTGCGAATGCGACAGCTGTTCTCCGGGACAGCGGGAGCGATTACCGGGTTCGTGAAGATTCCAGCGTCGAACAGCGCGCGCCAGAACTTGAACGTCTGGATCATGCTTCCCACCACCACGGGCACTATCGGCGACTCGCTCGTGAGGGTATTGAAGCCCATGGCGGTGAGCTCGCTCTTCATCCGGCGCGCATTCTCCCAGAGCTTCTCGCGCCGCTCGGGTTCCGTGCGAATGATCTCCACGGCCTTGAGCGCCGCAGCACAGGCGGACGCCGGGATCGCGGCGCTGAAGATCACGTTCCGCGCGTTGTGGCGCAGGTACGAGACGACCTGCGCGTCACCCGCAACGAACCCGCCAATGGACGCGAGCGACTTGCTGAAGGTGCCGACGATGAGGTCAACCTCATCCTCGAGCCCGAAGTGCTGCGCCACGCCGCCACCCTGTGCCCCGAACACCCCCACGCCGTGGGCGTCGTCCACCACCAGACGTGCACCATGCTCGCGGCACAGCTCCACCAGGCCTGGGACGTCAGCCAGGTCTCCCTCCATGCTGAACACGCCGTCCACGATCACCATCTTCGCCATGCCCGCGCGATAGGCGAGCTTGGCCTCCAGGTGGCGCAGGTCTCCGTGCCTGAAGCGCTCAATGTGGCCGCCGGACTGCACTGCACCATCCACGATGCTCGCATGGTCCAGCTTGTCTATAAATACGGCGTCCCCGGGTCCGACCAGCGTGGCAATCACTCCCAGGTTCGTCTGGAAGCCGGTGGGGAAGACGAGCGCCGCTTCCTTTCCCACAAGCGCCGCCAGTTCATCCTCCAGCCTCTCGTGCAGGTCCGTGTTGCCATTCAGGAACCTGCTCCCCGTGCAAGCCGTGCCGTACTTCCGCGTGGCCTGCTCGGCCGCCTCGACGAGGCGGGGATCATGAGTGAGCCCGAGATAGTTGTTGGAGCCGATCATGATCCTTCTGCGGCCTTCCATCACTACTTCCGTACCGTGCGAGGACTCCACCGGATAGAAGTAGGGGTAGAGTCCCATGGCGCGGACCTCTTCCGGGCGCGTGTACTCGTGCGCCTTGGCGAAAAGGTCCGGCGAGGCCTCCACCTGCGGAACGACACGCGCAGGGTCCTGTGCGAGGTCATCCTGCGCACCGTTGCGGCGGATCCATCGAGAATGCACGGCTTGTCCATCTCCTGGGCTGCGAGAACTGCATGAATTTGGAGGCCGGGACGCCGGGTCCGGCACATCCCAGCCCGGCGAGCTGTGGCCGAACGCCACGGCCCGGGACTGCGGCCCCATACATATGTACGCTTCCCGGGGCTTCGGCGGCAGTCTGGCGCCCGGAAGGCTGACCGGTCAGCTTCGCTGGGGGAGGGGCGCAGACCTGCAGGGGCCGATGAGCCGGTCCGCCGCCCATACCCGAGGCAAGGATGATGCTCCCAAGCCCCCGCGTCCAGCATAATCACACCACGATCACATGCCTCACCCCACCGCGGAGGGCAGCCCAGCGCTTCCCCCAGGCAGAGAATCACCCCTCCGCGTCGCAATCTTCACGGGTGCCTACGATCATATCCGCGACGGAGTGTCGCTCACGCTGAACCGGCTGGTGGCCTATCTCGAACGCAACTCCGTGCACGTGAGGGTCTTCGCGCCCACGGTGAGGCAGCCTGCCTTCCGGCACGCCGGGACGAGGATCGCGGTTCCCTCCATACCTGCCCCCGGGCGCGGCGAGTACCGCATCTCGCTGGGACTGCCGCGCGGCGCCCGGCGGGAACTCGAGGATTTCCAGCCGAACATCGTCCACATTGCCACCCCGGACATCCTGGGCCATTCCGCACTGCGCTGGGCCCGGCGACGCGGCATTCCCGCGGTGGCGTCCTACCACACGCACTTCGCGTCGTACCTGGACTACTACGGCCTGCAGCGCATGGAGGAGGGCGTGTGGGGCTACCTGCGCCGCTTCTACCAGCGGTGCACGCACGTGTACGTGCCGAGCGAGTCCATGGAGCGCGTGCTGCGCGAGCACGGGATAGACGGGAACCTGCGTTCCTGGCCTCGTGGCGTGGACACCGCGCTGTTCAACCCTCAGCTGCGCTCCGCGGAGTGGCGCGAGTCCGCAGGTGTACGCAACGGCGAGCCTGTCGTGGCGTTCGTGAGTCGCATCGTGGCGGAGAAGGGCGTGGACGTGTTCGCCGAGGTGGTCGAGCAGCTGGAGGCGAGGGGAGTGAGGCACCGCAGCGTGGTGGTGGGGGACGGGCCTCTGCGCGCGTCGCTGCAGGAGCGGCTGCGGAATGCGCACTTCACGGGCACGCTGCGGGACGAGGACCTGGCGCGCGCGTACGCGTCCTCCGACGTGTTCGTGTTTCCCAGCGAGACGGAGACGTTCGGCAACGTGACGCTGGAGGCGATGTCGAGTGGCGTGCCGGCCGTGTGTGCGGATGCCACCGGCAGCTCCTCGCTGGTGCGCGCGGGCGAAACGGGATTTCTTGCCCCGCCGCGCGATGCGGCGGCGTTCCGGGAGCATGTGGAGCTGCTGTGCACGGACGACGCACTCCGCACGCGGATGTCGGCGGCCTCTCGTGAGGCGGCGCTGGAGTACGACTGGGACGTGGTGCTCGGGCGGATGCTGGGCTACTACAGAGAGCTGGCGTGATGCGAACGCTGCGCTGCATACGCCCGAGCTGCTGCGTCGTCTCACTCACGCCGGTTCATCCTCCCCGCTCCCACGAGTCCTGATGCGACTGCTGTTCGTGTCGCACTCCCTGCCGCCGCGCGACCGGCCGCTGGACAACGTTGGCGGAATCCAGCGTGTTGCGAAGGAGCTCATGCAGGCGCTGGAGGACCAGCCTGGCGTGGAACTCGTTCCGCTCGTGCTCGAGAGTGCGTGGAGCGAGCGTCACTGGCGGGTGCCGCTCTTCCTGGCGCGTGCGCTGCGGGAGATCCCCCGACTCGTGAGGCGTGGCGAGATAGACGCCGTGCTCTTCGCATCCATGGTGACCGGCTCGCTGGCCGTGCCGCTACGGAATCTGCTCGCAGATCACGGAGTTCGAACCGGCGTGATAGCCTACGGGCACGACGTCACCATGCCGCTCGGCGTATACCAGCGCTGGGTGCCGCGCGTGTTCGCGAGCGTGGACCGCGTGCTGCCGATCAGCCGCGCGACCGCGGACGAATGCCGCGCCCGGGGGCTGCCTGACGACAAGCTGAGCGTAGTCACGCTCGGCGTGGACATGAGCCGCCTCCCCGAGCCCGGTGACCGGGCTTCCGCGCGCCTGGAACTGGCGGCGATGCTCCAGGACGTGGAGGCACCTCTGCCTGACGACGCACTCCTGCTCTGCGGCGTGGGCAGGCAGGTTACCCGCAAGGGCTTCCACTGGTTCGTGGACAATGTGATGCCCCTGCTCCCGGGCGACGTGCACCTGTGGCTGGCCGGCGACGGACCCGAGGCGCCGGCAATCCGCGCCGCCATCGAAAGGCATGCCCTACAGTCGCGCGTCCGCATGCTCGGCCGACGCACCGACCGGGAGATCGCTCAGCTCTACGCCGGCGCGGACCTGTTCGTGATGCCCAACATCCGTGTGCCAGGCGACATGGAAGGCTTCGGCCTGGTGATGGTGGAAGCCGGTGCGTGCGGCCTGCCCACCGTGGCCTCACGCCTGGAGGGCATCCTGGACGTGATCACCGACGGGTGCAACGGCGTCCTGGTGGAAAGCGGCGACGCTCAGGCGTTCGCGAGCGCCATCGAGCGTTTCAGGGCCGACCGCGCGCTGCTTGCGTCCATGTCTGCGAGGACGGCGAGCTTCACGCGCGAGAACTTCGGATGGCGGCGGGCTGCGGAGAGGTACAGTATGGAGCTGGGGCAGCGCTGAAGGGCTGATTTCCGTTGATGCAATCGTAATGTGATCCAAAGCCACGGTTCATGGTTCCCTAAGACTGGCGTAACTCACCTGATGCATCGTAGCGCTGAGGTCCGCGGCATGACGCTGCGGACCGTCGCCTTCTCCGGGGGTGCGCATTGTCAGTAATTCGCCTGCTGCAGGCCACCGCGCTGCTCGTTCTCGCCGCACCAGTTCCAGCCGGCGCGCAGGCACTCCGCGTACTGGTCACCGAGGAGCTCTCCGAAGTACCGCTCCCCGGCGTGATCGTGGAGATCCATCGCAACGACGCCGCCGCACCGAGCCAGGCCACCCTCGTTGCCGCCGGCGTCACCAGCGCAAGCGGCACCCGCTCCTTCCAGCTCGCCGAGGCGGGAGATTACCGCGTCAGGGCCAGGCGCATCGGCTTCGAACCGTTCCTCTCCGATGTAGTCACGCTCACTGCTGACCAGACGGTCGACATGCAGCTTCGCATGCCGTCGCGTCGTGTAGCGCTGCCGTCCCTCGTGGTGGTAGGTGAGCGACGCTGTAACGCGCGCGCTGTCGCCGCGGATGCCCAGGTGGCAACCGTGTGGGAGGAAGTCCGGAAGGCGCTTACGGTCAGCGACCTCACGCAGCGAGACCGGTCCGCGTCCACCGCGCGCATGACTGCGCGCGCCTTCGAGCGCCACGTTGACACCCGCGACAGGCTGCGTCGTCTCTTCGTGCACCCGCCGCAGCCGATCACGAGCAGGCCATTCGAGGCGCGCGCGCCGGAGGAACTGTCGGAGTCAGGCTACGTGCGGCGCGACGACGGCATGCTGGAGTTCCTCGCGCCTGACGAGCGCGTGCTCCTCTCCGACGAGTTCGTCCAGGACCACTGCTTCGAGCTCACCCCGGGGAGTGAAGCCACGGCGGGACTCATCGGACTCGCGTTCACCCCCGACCCCGGCCGACGCGTGCCGGACATCGCCGGCATCCTCTGGATAGACTCCACCACGGCCGAGCTGCGCCACCTCGACTTCTGGTTCACGGACCGTGACCTGCCATCGCAGGCGCGCGGGGCTGGAAGGTCCGGCGGACAGGTGGTCTTCTCACGGCTGCCTGACGGGGCCTGGAGCCCCGTGGCGTGGCGCCTCCGGATGCCAGCGCTGGACCGGGAGCCGGAGAGGCCCACAATGCTGCTGCTAAGAGGCTACGTGGAGATCGGCGCCGTCGCACAGCTGCCGGAAGCACCCGGCGAGCGGATGCCCGCCGCCCTCGCGAACGTACTCGAACCCTACCTCGCACTTGCCCGCCCGGCACGTGTGACGGGCATCGTGCTGGACAGCCTACTCGGCGTGCCCCTCGCGGGCGCCACGGTGCGCATGTCGCCCGCCCTCGACCCCGAGTGGGTAGACGACAACATCTCCGCGCTCACCAACGTGGAGACCGCCGCCACGCTCGAGACCCTGGCGGATTCCCTGGGACGCTTCGCGTTCGACACCGTACCGCCCGGCTTCCACCGCGTATACGCCTCGCACGCCGACCTCGACTCGGCCGGCCTCACGATTCCGGAGCACTACCTGCGCATGCCACCGGGCGGAACGGCCACGCTATCGCTCGGTCTCCCTCCACGCGCGTGGTTCGAGACGGAGTGCACCTCGAGCGCCGGGGGACGCGTCACCCATCGCGGCACGATCTTCGGCGCGGTTCGGAGGGCATTCGACGGAGCCTCACTCCGCAGCGCAACGGTCAGGGCCAGCTGGCCCGACCGGCAATCGGCGACGCAGAGCACGAGGACGATCACCACGCGCACGGGGGAGGACGGCGTCTTCCGCATCTGCGACATACCAACCGCGGCAACGACGCTGCCCGTGACACTGGTGGCCAGTGTGGAAGGGATCGAAAGCGGACAAGTGACGCTGCTGCTCGGCGAGCATCGCGACGTGATGCGTCGCGACCTGGTCGTTCCTACGACCGCTGGCAACGCGGTTTCTCCGCTTGCCGGCCAGATCGATGCCTCACGAGCGGTGTTGCTGGGGCGCGCCGTGGACGAAGCGAACGTTGGAATCGAGGGCGCTACCGTGAGTCTCTTCACGGTTGATTCCACGGACGTTGCCGCGGCCGGAACGCTGGTCGCGCGCGTGCGAACCGACTCGATAGGCAGTTTCCGCATGAGCCGGCTCCCGCTCGGCGAACATGAGACTCGGCTGCAGCGCATGGGCTTCCGCGTTCTGCGCCAGCGGATCGAACTGCACCCGGGCGATACCACACGCGTCATGTTCAGGGCTGCTCGTGTGGCAACCTCGCTAGGCGAGATTCGGATCGTGGAGTCCATGGTGCCGCAGTCATCCGCGCTTCGTGACGTCGAGACGCGGCGCCGGCAGGGTTTCGGTCATCACATCACGCAGGAGGAGATCTCCAGGCGACCGACCATGACCGCGGTGTTCTACAATCTGACCGGCGTTCATCTGGTTTCGAACGTGGACGGCGACTTCCCCGGACTCTACCCGGGCGACGGAGGTTTCCAGAGCTGGATACTTGCGGTGCGAAAGCGTACGCGCAGCGATAAGCCTCCGTACAGGGTGTTCGAGGGGTGTGCACTCACGTTGTATGTGGATGGCTTCCAGTGGTCTTACCGAGACCTCGCCAACCTGACGCTCACGGATATGGCAGTGGTGGAGGTCTTCACCCGTGCCGGTCAGGTACCTGCCCGCTATCCGCCAATGAACAATGCCTGCGGGGTGGTGTTGGTGTGGACGGTGCAGGCGCCGTGAAGTGGCAGTCATCAGTCGTCAGTCATCAGTCGTCAGTAACTGCAACTGCTGCCAGCGGCCGGCTTCCGGCGGCCGGCACCTGCCTTGGCAGCGAAGATCGCGATCGTGAATCCGCGGCAGTCGCTGGCACCCGGTAACTGGCAGCTGGCAGCCGCAGGTCTGTCATCCCGCACTCGCGCAGCGAGTGTCGGGATCTACTTTCCCTGCACCGTGGCTAATTTCGGTGTAATGTGAGTAGATCCCGACGCTCGCTCGCTGCGCTCGCTCATGCGGGATGACAGAATCCGAGGCAGTTACTAGTCCCTGGTCCCTGTTCCCTCTTCCCTGCCGTTTTTCCATGCGCCCCTACTCCATCGCCCTCCTGGCCACCCTCACCCTGGCCGCGTGTGCGCCCGCCGGCGCCCAGGTCATCCAGTCCGAGGAGCACTCGTTCACCGTGGAAACGGTCGCCTCGGGCCTTGCGCATCCGTGGGGGATAGCATTCCTGCCTAACGGCGACGCACTCGTCACCGAGCGCCCCGGTCGCATTCGCATTATCAGGAACGGCGTGCTGCAGGACGCGCCCATCGAAGGCGGTCCGGAAGTCCGTGCGTCAGGTCAGGGCGGCCTGCTCGACATCGCGCTGCACCCGCAGTTCGCCGAGAACCAGTACGTGTACATGACGTACTCCAAGCCCGGGGAGGCGGGAGCTGCCACCACACTCGCACGCGCGCGCTTCGACGGCCAGCGTCTCGCGGGGCTCGAGGACCTGTTCGTCGCGGACAACTGGAACAATCGCGGGCAGCACTTCGGCTCGCGCATAGTGTTCGACGGCAACGGGATGGTATTCATCAGTGCGGGCGAGCGCGGGGAGCGCGACCGCGCACAGGATCCGAGTGATCACGCGGGCACCATCATCCGCCTGCACGACGACGGCCGCGTTCCGCAGGACAACCCGTTCGTCGGCCGCGATGGGTTCCGCGCGGAGATCTACAGCTACGGACACCGCAACCCGCAGGGCATGGTTCGCCATCCGGAGACCGGTGACCTCTGGGCCACCGAGCATGGCGCGCGCGGCGGCGACGAGATCAACCTCGTGAGGCCCGGCCGCAACTACGGCTGGCCCGCCATCACCCACGGCATCAACTACAACGGGCAGCCCATCACGCCCGACACGGCCCGCGCAGGCATGGAGCAGCCGGTGCTGCACTGGACGCCGTCCATCGCCACGTCAGGCCTCACGTTCTACACGGGCGACGCATTCCCCAACTGGAAGGGCAACCTGTTCGCCGGAGCCCTTGCCGGCCAGCACGTGCGCCGCGTGGTGCTCAGCGGCAACCGTGTCACGCATCAGGAAGTGCTGCTCGAGGGCCGCGGCCGCATCCGTGCGGTGAAGGAGGCACCCGACGGCTCGATCTACCTGCTGGTGGATGCGGCGAACGGCGATGTTCTCAGGATAGCGCCGACTGGCGACTAGCTGAACGACTGTTGCCGGCGAGCAGCGGCCAGCTGCCGGCAACTGCCCCCCAGACTGTCATCCCGCGTGAGCGGCGAAGCCGCGAGCGTCGGGATCTACTCACCCTGTAGAGAAGCCAGCCACTACCAGTTGCA
>CAYQAO010000092.1:0-10956 GCA_964415485.1 uncultured Gemmatimonadaceae bacterium | reverse complement strand
TTTCTTTTTGCCTTCGCCGGCCACCAGGACAGCTCATAAGCGACTTGAAGGTGACGGCCGCCACAAAGCAGAGCATCGCTCGCCCGTCTCGCGACTGATCGCTGATAGCTGTCACCTCCACTGGCACATGCCTCGCCAATACGGGGGCGCCGGGCAGTTCCACCGGCCATGTCATACCCCATACGCGAGGTGAAAATGAATGCCAGACTGATCGTTCTCGGAACAGCAGCACTCGCCATGTGGGCGGCTCCCGCCCACGGTCAGCGACTCGGATTGGCCGTGGGCGCCAACATGCCCACGAGCACCTTGGATGAGACGCACGACGCTGGCTTCCACGGTGTCGTCTCCGTCGAGATGAGCTCCCCGGGCTCTGCAATCGGCTTCCGTCCCGAAGTGGCGTGGTACCAGTTCGGCGGTGAGGGCTCGATAGGCAGCCTCAGGTCGCTCGCGGCCACGGCCAACATTACACTCGCCCTGCCGGGCACGAGTGTGCGTCCCTACCTGATAGGCGGCGTCGGCTACTACAACACGAAGGTGGAGGACGTTGACGCCGACGACAGCTTCGGCCTGAACGCCGGAGTCGGGCTGAACTTCATGCTGGCGGGTCGGACCAATGCCTTCGTGGAAGCGAGGATGCACCACGTGATGGACGGCATCCAGCGCGGCGGGGATGACCGAAACGCCCAGTTCGTGCCGATAAGCTTCGGCATACGCTTCTAGGTGAAACGGGAAACGCCGGCCCATGGCCGGCGTTTCCATGCCTCGTCCCACTTCTCTCCTGCCCTCGTTCCCGAAGACCGGAACCGGGTCAGTCCTTCACGAGGAGAAACTCCAGCTCGTTCCCCCACGCAGGCACTTCCTCAACGGACTCCATGGACTTCCGTGCGGCTGCAAGCTGCGCCGCCACGCTGCGGGGGCCGGTTGCGCCCTCCACCTCACGACGCTCGATCGAAGCGCGCGCCGAGAGTGCGTCCCGCGCGTCCTCGCCGAACAGCTCGTGCGCAGCACTGATTGACGATGCCGGCAGCTGGTCCAGCTCGCAGCCGCGCTCCTCTGCCTCACGAACCAGCCGGCCGACGGCACCATGCGCCTCGCGGAACGTCGCACCCCTCTGCACCAGGTAGTCGGCGAGGTCGGTGGCCATCATTCCTGCGCTCAGGGCGCCTTCCATCCGCTCGCGGACGAAACGAAGCTCCGCCACGGTACCGGCGACCGCCGGAAGCACGGTGAGCATCGTGTCTACTGCATCGAAGAGCGCACGCTTGTCGTCCTGCAGGTCCTTGTTGTAGCTGCTGGGAAGTCCCTTGAGCGTCGCCAGCAGCGATGTCAGGTCGCCGAGTGAACGAGCGGCGGATCCGCGCGCGAGCTCCAGTGCATCCGGGTTCCGCTTCTGGGGCATCATGCTCGACCCGGTGGAGAACCTGTCGCCGAACCGCACGAATCCAAACTCGCTGGAACCGTACGTGATCAGGTCCTCGGCCAGCCGCGACAGGTGCACGCCGAGCATGGTGCACGCAAAGAGCAGCTCGGCAACGAAGTCGCGGTCGGAGACGGCGTCAATGCTGTTCGGGGACAGGTGCTGGAACTGAAGGCTCTCCTTCAGCAGTACTCGCGAGATGGGGAAGGCACATCCGGCCACTGCCCCGGAACCGAGCGGCAGCACGGAAGTGGCGCGTGCCGTGCTTGCGAGACGCTGCCTGTCGCGATCCAGCGGCCAGAAGTGCGACAGCAGCCAGTGAGCTGCGAGCACCGGCTGCGCACGCTGCAGGTGCGTGTACGACGGCATCATGGCGTCGCCTAACGCCTCCGCCTGCGCGAGCAGGGCGTTCTGCAGCGACCTTGCGGCAAAGTCCAGGCGGTCGCAGGCGTCCATGGCCCACAGCCGCGACGCCGTGGCAACCTGGTCGTTCCGGCTGCGTCCCGTGTGCAGGCGTGAGGCAACCTCGCCCACCTCCTCGTGAAGCAGGCGGTCAATCATGGTGTGGATGTCCTCGTCGGATGCCACCGGCTGCTCACCTTCCTCCAGCCGGCGTGCCACGGCGTCCAGCCCGCGCTCGATCGCACGGCTCTCCTCGAGCGTGAGGACGTCGGCGTTCCAGAGCGCCATCGCCCATGCCTTCGACAGCCTCACGTCAAACGGCCACAGGCGAAAGTCAATTCCGATGGACCGGTTCAGTGCGTCGAGTTCCGGTGCGGGACCGCCGGCGAAGCGACCGCCCCAGAGCTTGTGGGATTTGGGAGACGACATGGAACGACGAAGGAAAGAGAGACGAGGGGACTGGGGACCTGGGAATTGGGACTTGGGGATCTGCCTCGACGGCTGTCATCCCGCCTGGCCTGCAAACCCACCTGTCATCCCGCACGATTGCAAACCCATCTGTCATCCCGCACGAGCGCAGCGAGTGTCGGGAACTACTCACAACTCGTAGTAGCCGGCCCCGGTCCAGGGTGGGTAGGTCCGACGCTTCATGCGGGATGACAGGACGACAGGCCAGGCGCACCCGAGCCTTCACTACGGCCGAGCGCCGAGGCCCGTCGCCCGACCAAACAGACGGAGTCGCCGGCCGAAGGCCGGCGACTCACGCTTCCATTCCTCAACCGACGCCGGCCAGGGCTCCGGAAACCGGCTCGTCGAGCACTGCAGGCGGAGTTCCATCGTCCCCGGATTCCGCGGGAGACTCCGCCGCCTTCGCCGCTTCAAGGTCCTTCAGCGCACGAACGCGCGCAGGAAGTGCGAACAGCCTGATGAAGCCGGCCGCGTCCGACTGCTGATACACGTCGTCCTCGCCGAAGGTGACGAAGCGCTCGTCGTACAGGGCGTCGGGGCTCGTGCGTGCGATCACGCTGGCGTTGCCCTTGTAGAGCTCGAGCGTGACGTCACCGGTCACGCGCTCCTGCGTGACGTTCACGAACGCATCGTATGCCTCACGCTCGGTGCTCCACCAGCGGCCTTCGTAAACGAGGTCTGCATAGCGCGGTGCGATCGCGTCCTTCGCGGCCAGCGTGCGGCGATCGAGCACCAGCATCTCGAGCTCGCTGTGGGCGGTGTACAGTATGGTGCCGCCGGGCGTCTCGTAGATGCCGCGCGACTTCATGCCCACCATGCGGTCCTCCACGAGGTCAATGCGGCCCACGCCGTGGCGTCCGCCGATCTCGTTGAGCTTCATCAGCAGCTCGACCGGGCCAAGACGCTCGCCGTTCACCGCAACGGGCGTGCCCTTCTCGAAGGACACCACCACGGTCTCCGGCTCGTCAGGTGCCTGACGCGGCGACGCGGTCAGCATGAACACGTCCGACGGAGGCGCAGCGTTGGGATCCTCCAGGATCCCGCCCTCGTGCGAGATGTGGAAGATGTTCCGGTCGCGAGAGTAGATCTTCGCCACCGTCGCCGTCACCGGTATGCCCCGCTCGGCCGCATATGCGATGGCGTCCTCACGACTGCGGATGTCCCACTCGCGCCACGGGGCGATCACGGGAAGCTCCGGCGCGAACGCGGCGTAGGTGAGTTCAAACCGCACCTGGTCGTTACCCTTCCCCGTGCAGCCGTGCGCGAGGGCGTCCGCACCTACCTTGCGGGCAACGTCAACCTGCGCGCGCGCAATCAGCGGACGCGCGATCGAGGTGCCGAGCAGGTACTTGCGGTTGTAGATGGCGCCGGCGCGGATCATCGGGAAGATGAAGTCGCGCACGAACTCCAGCCGAAGGTCAGCCACGTGACACTCGTCGGCGCCGGAGGCCAGCGCCTTCTGCCTCACGCCCTCGAGCTCGTCACCCTGCCCAACGTCGCCAGCCACGCAGATGACGCGGGCATTGTAGTTCTCTCGCAGCCACGGAACGATGATCGAGGTGTCCAGGCCGCCGGAGTAGGCGAGCACGATGGTCCGCATGTCCTGCTCCACTATGTAGATATGAAAGGAAGTGCCCGAGAATGTTTATGCAAACGCTCTGCATATCTAGTAGGGTAGGGGTGCGGAGTCAAGCCATGACGCCATCCGGGCAGGCGCCGACCCCACCCTTCCGCCCGCCGCACCGCGGGCGCATGATTGCCCCACGAAAACCGCCCGAAGGGGATTCGCCAGAACACCGACTACATGACAAGCAAACGCGCCAGGCAGGACGCCATTCGAGAGCTGATTGACAGCAGGTCCATCTCCAGCCAGGAGGAGCTGCGCAAGCTTCTGCGGCAGAAGGGCTGGGACGTCACCCAGTCCACCCTGTCCCGGGACCTGCGCGACCTCCGGGTGGCTCGCGTGCCCACGCAGGACGGCGTGCGCTACGCCCTCGCTCACACCGCTGAGGAGGAAGGGCGGCTGGTGCTGGACGTGCTGCTGCCTCAGCTCTACAACGGGGTGGACGGGGTGGCCGAGATGGTGGTCCTGCATACGCTCCGGGGCGGAGCGAATACAATTGCAGAAGCGCTGGACCTGGAGGAGTGGCCCGATGTGCTCGGCACCATAGCGGGGGACGACACGATCCTGCTGATCTGCCGATCCTCCGCGGCTCGCGAACGGACGATCAGGAAGCTGCGGAGCATCGCGGGCGAGTAGGACGGAGACGGGACTGGGGGTCGGGGGTTGGGGACTCGGGGATTGGGGACTGGGGACTGGGGGCTCGGGAAAGGCTCTGGATCTTGTCATCCCGCGCTCCTCCCCCGCTGTCATCCCGCTCCTCCCCCGCTGTCATCCCGCGCGAAGCGTCGGGATCCGCTCGACCTGCGCCGAAGCCGGCTACTACGCCGTGAAAGCAGATCCCGACACTCGCTCCGCTCGTCCGGGATGACAGCCAAGTCTCACGCGTCTCCGCGTGAAGACATCACCCCTGGTCGGCGTCCGAACCAGCCCCGGCCCCGCCACCCCCGAGCGTTCCGCGGCCGAGCGTCGAGCCACGCCCCCCACAAGGCAAGCGACTCGCTTCGCGCTCCACAATCCGGGAACCCCCTCTCCTTGACTACCGCTCACGGAATAGATATGCATTCAGTATGCATAAGATTCCCGTGGGCGTCCTCGGCGCCTCCGGCTACGCCGGCCGGGAGCTCTGCTCCCTCATAGCCGGCCACTCCAGCCTCGAACTCGCATTCGCCGCGGCCAACTCCCGCCGCGGCGAATCCGTTCGGCTCGGCAAGGGCGCCGCATCGCGCTCCGTCACCCTCGTGGGCACCGATGAGGCGCCGCTTGGGGACGCCGCCGTGGTGTTCGCCGCGCTCCCGCACGGTGCTTCCGCAGAGTGGGTCGCACGCAGCCGTTCGGCCGGCGCGATGGTCGTGGACCTCTCCAGCGACCTTCGCCCAGGGAATCAGGCTCCAGCACTTGAGCCCTCGCTGGCCGCGGCGCTGAACGTTTCCGCGCCTTACGGACTCACGGAGGACGCACGCGCCGAGCTCCGGGGCGCCAGTGTCGTCTCCAACCCGGGCTGCTATCCCACGGCCATCCTGCTGGGCCTGCGCCCTCTGGCGCGCCGGGGGCTCATTGCCTCGGACGCGACCGTCGTCGTGAACGCCGCCAGCGGCGTGAGCGGCGCCGGAAACACTCCGCGCCCCGACCTCATGTTCGCGGAAGTTTCCGAGAACTTCCGCGCTTACGGGCTGGGCAACGAGCACCGGCACCTGGCCGAAATGCGGGCGACGCTCGCGGCATGGGGAGCGGATGCGGACATCGTGTTCACGCCGCACCTGCTG
Source organism: uncultured Gemmatimonadaceae bacterium (assembly GCA_964415485.1). Classification (GTDB taxonomy): domain Bacteria; phylum Gemmatimonadota; class Gemmatimonadetes; order Gemmatimonadales; family Gemmatimonadaceae; genus JBBQHX01. The sequence continues at coordinate 5,282 of CAYQAO010000092.1, read as the reverse complement.
CCCGTGGAGCGCGGCATCCTGGCCACCATGACCGTGCCGCTCGCGGAAGGCGTGAGCGATCCCGAGTCCCTGTGGCGTGCGGACTTCGACGGCGAGCCATTCATCGAGGTAGTGAGCGATGCGCCGTCTCTCAGGGACGTGGTGCACCGGAACGTGGTGCGCATTGCCGTGAGGCAGCTGGGCAACCTGAGGCGCCCGGCCGTGCAGGTGATCGCCGCGATAGACAATCTCGTGAAGGGCGCGGCCGGGCAGGCGCTGCAGAACGCGAACGTGCTGCTCGGCCTGGATGAAACGGCGGGGCTGCCCGCATGACGACAGTCGTGAAGCTCGGCGGACGTGTGCAGGACGATCCGCAGCTGCCCGCGGCGCTTGCCGCGTTCATTCGCGCTCGCAACGGCGACGTGGTGATCGTGCACGGTGGCGGCGACGCCATCTCGGGGCTTCAGCGCAAGCTCGGCCTGGAGCCGAATTTCGTGGGAGGACGCCGCGTCACCACGCCTGACGACCTGCGGGTCGTGCGCATGGTGCTCTCCGGTACCGCCAACAAGTACCTGGTGAGTGCGCTGCTGTCGCACGACGTGCAGGCGGTGGGCATCTCCGGCGAGGACGCCGGCCTGGTGGTGGCGCGTCCGGGAGACCCTTCGTTCGGGCTGGTGGGCGTGCCTCACGAGATTGACGTGAGGCTCCCGAGGCACCTGCTTGCCGGCGGGTTCGTCCCGGTGATCTCGCCCCTGGCGCGCGATGCCCGTGGTGGTTACGGCGATGCCCTGAACGTGAACGGCGACGACTGCGCCGCCGCCATCGCGGCAGCGCTGGAGGCCGGGGAGCTGCTGCTGCTCGCGGACGTCCCCGGCGTGCTGGACGCTGCCGGCGCCGTGATAGCGACGCTGGATGCCTCCGGGTCGGCCGAGCTCATCGCAGCGGGAGTCGCCGCCGGCGGAATGTCGGCGAAGCTGGAAGCGGCGAACGCCGCTCTCCAGGGAGGAGTGCGGGCCGTTCGCATAGGCGGGCTGGACGCGCTCCGCGATGCCTCACGAGGTACCCGCCTGTCGGGGGCCGGCGTGAAACCGCTGGAGTCGCCGTTCGCTCCCCCCGGTGTCGCGTCAGGCGTGGCCTGACGCGGGCCGGAGTCTTCCGCAGTACCAGCAGCACCTGAAGCATTCCGCCGGAAGCCCTCCAGCACAACGGAGCCAGCACCACCGGACGCACATAACGCCTCACGTTGCACGAGCATGGCCACCGCAACCATCCCAGTAACCCAGCCCGCTACCGGAGCGGAGGGTCAACAGTCTGCAGCAGAAGACCCTGCAACCGCCACCGCGCTGCAGGGCGAGACGCTGACGGCCACCGAGTCGGGCGTGAAGTTGCCGGTTGCCGCAGAAGCACCGTTGCAGGCAACGGTGCCCGCTGCACCCGCGCCGTCAGCCGCCACGACTGAATCCGCCCTGCTCGGCACGTACAGGCAGCCGGATATCACCTTCGTGCGCGGGCGTGGCGTGGAGCTGTTCGACGCGAATGGAAACGCGTACCTGGACTTCACCAGCGGAATCGGCGTCATGGCGCTCGGCCACGACGATCCGGGGGTTCACGCGGCCATGCAGCAGGCGCTGGACGGCGGGCTCGTGCACGTGTCGAACCTGTTCCGCACCTCGCCGGGCGAGCAGCTGGCGCGGCAGCTGGTGGAGCTGTCCTTCGCGGACAAGGTGTTCTTCTGCAACTCCGGCGCTGAAGCGAACGAGGGAGCCTTCAAGTTCGCGCGGCGCTGGGCACGCGAGATCGGCGGTGCCGCGAAGCACGAGATCGTGTCGCTGCGCGGTGCCTTCCACGGGCGGCTCATGGCCACCGTCGCAGCGACCGACAGGCCCCAGTACCGCAATCCCTTCCGCCCGCTCGCCGGGGGCATCTCCATCTGCGAGCGCGACATTGAGGACCTCTCGGCGCGCCTCACGCGGGAGGCCACTGCTGCGCTCATCCTGGAGCCGGTGCAGGGCGAGAGCGGCATACGCGTACTGGACGCCGGCTTCCTGCGCGAAGTCCGTGCGCTCACAGCCGAACGGGACATCGCCCTGATCCTGGATGAAGTGCAGTGCGGAATGGGCAGGACGGGGACGCTCTTCGCATACGAGCAGGCCGGGATCGAGCCGGACATCCTGACGCTCGCCAAGCCGCTGGCGGGAGGGCTTCCGATGGGCGCCATCCTGCTGCGCGAGCACGTGGCGCGCGCCATCCAGCCTGGCGACCATGGCAGCACGTTCGGCGGCGGGCCGTTCGTGGCGAGCGTTGCCCTTCACGTGTTGCAGCGCGTGAGTGACCCTGCACTCCTGAAGCACGTGCGCGAGACCGGCGCATGGCTCGGCACTCAGCTGCGCGAGCTCGCCGAGCGGACCGGACGCATTCGCGCCGTACGCGGGCGCGGGCTCATGTGGGGGCTCGATGTGCACCGCCACGCCGGACAGGTGGTCGCTGCCGCACGAGACGGGGGACTCCTGCTCGTGACCGCGGGAGACTACACCGTTCGCCTCCTTCCACCTCTCACCGCCACACGAGACGAGCTCGCGCGCGGCATCTCCATCCTGGAGGGTGCACTCGGATGACCATGTCAGTTATGTCGCCGGCGGAGTCGCACGCGGTCACGCCAGCGACCGATTCTTCCGTGCGCGTTCGTGCCGCACGCGAAGCGGACATTCCGGCCATCCTGCAGCTGGTGAACGGCTTTGCTGCCGAAAGAGTGATGCTGCCGCGAACGGCCGAGTCGGTGGAGGATTCCCTGCACTCGTTCGTGGTTGCTGTGGACGAGGAGGACGCGGTGCTCGCGTGCGGATCGCTGAAGGAGTACTCCCCGTCCCTTGCGGAGGTGGCGTCCGTGGCGGTCTCGGCGGCTGCCCGCGGGCTGGGGCTCGGGCGCCGCGTGGTGGAGGCGGTGGAGGAACTGGCGGTTCGGCGTGGAATCGGCGAGCTCTTCGCTCTCACCCTCACACCAGGCTTCTTCGAGAAGCTCGGTTACGCCGTGTCGGACAGGGGGCTGTACCCTGAGAAGATCCAGCGCGACTGCGTGGGGTGCCTTCGCCGGCACGCCTGCGCGGAGGTGTGTGTTACGCGATTTGTTGCTTCGTCGTCCACACAACCGGAGTGGACTCTCCCGGAGCTCATTGCCGCGTGAGCCTCACGTGGCCGTCGGCCGGCGGGCGAGGGGGTGCCAGGCATGTGGTGCCCCCTCTTTCCTTTTGGCCATCAGCGGGTGCAGCTTGTTGGCCGAGTGGAGGAATCACTCATGTAGCCGATGGTCGTCACGGACGGAGCCGTGAACCACACCGGCTACACCACTCTCTAGACTGGAGAGCGTAAATGAAGCGCATCCTTGGTGTGGTCGCAGGCCTGACGCTGGCGACTGCGATCGTCGGCAGCACGGCCGAGGCCCAGCAGGTTGCCAACACGCGTCCCGTGAGCATCGGACTGGCCGGCGGAATCAGCCTTCCCATGGGCGATTTCGGCGACGCGTTCAAGTCCGGCTACATCATCACCGGATCCGTTGGTTTCCGTCCGTCGTCCGTGCCGTTCGGAATTCGTGGTGAGGTGGGTTACCAGAGCCATGATCTCGATGGTCCGGACGCCTCGCTGACCACGCTGTACGGAACGGCCAACGCCGTGTTCAACTTCAGCGGCGGAGCTGCGAGCGGAATCGCGCCGTACTTCATCGCCGGTCTTGGCATCTACAACTTCGGTGGCGACTTCGACGGTACCACCGACTTCGGCATCAACGCCGGAGCCGGCCTGGACTTCGCGCTGAGCGGCTTCAACACGTTCGTGGAAGCTCGCTACCATCACGTCTTCACCGAAGACGAGGCCACCACGTTCATCCCGATCACGTTCGGCATCCGCTTCTGATACCGAACCTGCAGGGAATGAAGACGGCCCGGTTCCAGAGTGTGGAACCGGGCCGTTCTCGTAATGCAGAGTGGGTGTCCGATCAGAACCGGAAGCCGATGCTGAGCGGGATCATGTTGGCGTTGCTGCCTTCGCTGAAGATGCTGTGGAAGCGGGCTTCGGCAACCACGTCAACGCGCTGTCCGAGCGGGAAGGTGACGCCACCACCCAGGTTGATACCGAAGTCGGTGCTGGTGCCGGAACCTTCGAAGCCGGGCACGTTGGTCTCCACTTCGTACTTCAGGCGGTACATGCCGAGTCCGCCCATGAGGTGGAAGCGCGTGGTGGACTCGGAAGGCAGCACGAAGATGGCGTTCGCGACCACCGGGATCATGCTCGCTTCCTGCTCAACGGAAAAACCGCCGCCGCTGATGGTGTTGCTGCCGAACTTGTGGTAGCCAAGCTCGCCGCGCAGGGTTACGGGGAAGTTGTCCGGGCGGAACTCACCGAATCCATTCAAATGCCAGCCGGTGTTCACAGCGTCGCCGAAGTCACCCATGGGCATCGAGGCGCCGGTCATCACACCGAAGCGAACCTGCCGTTCCACGGAGCTCTGGGCATCCGCGGGCGTCGCGATGGCGAATACGCCAAGGGCGGCGACGAGGGAGAGAATGCGTCTGGACATGTATTGAGTCCTCATTGGGGTTTATCCGGTCCTCGTAGCGGTCCGGATCGCGAACAAAATCACCAATCGCGCGGCTGCAGGGAAGTGGCGGGGCAAAGGAAGGCGGCATGAGGGTTGCCCTCGCGGCGTGCTGCAACGACCAACAGTGACCAAAGGAGAGCATCATGACCGTATTCGTTCGACTCATCAGGGGAGCCGTGGCCGGCGTGGGCCTGGCGGCTCTGGCAGCCGGTGCAGCCTCGGCACAGGAGGCGGCACCTCGCGCGGCGAGCGTGGGTGTGGCCGGCGGTGTGGGCTTCCCGATCGGCGAGGTGGCAGACGACCTGGATCTGAACACGGGATTCACCGTGCTCGGCTTCCTGGGCTGGCAGCCTCCCTACCAGGCGTTCGGTGTGCGAGGCGAGATCAGCTACTCGAAGTTCAATGCCGATGCGTTCATCGGCGATCGTGACATCACGAAGTTCGGCGGCGCGCTGAATGGAATACTGACCATCTCGAACGACGGCAGCTTCCGGCCGTACGTGATTGCGGGTGCCGGCGTGTACAACGTGAAGAACAACTTCGACGCCGGAATAATCGGGGTGACGACGGACGACCAGACGAAGCTGGGCCTGAACGGTGGAGTGGGCGCGATGTTCAGGCTGGGCGGGCTGACCGGAACGCTCGAGGCGCGTTACGTGACGGTGTTCCTGGATGGCGACGACAACCTGAACGTCATTCCGATAACGATCGG
>CAYQAO010000091.1:0-10997 GCA_964415485.1 uncultured Gemmatimonadaceae bacterium | reverse complement strand
CGGCTCCGCGTGAGGCTCTTCTTCATTGGCTCCATTTGCAGCCGACCCTCCGCACCGCCACACCCGAGACTCCACTACGGCCGGGCGCCGAGCCCCGTCCCCCGACAAAAAAGCGCCGCCGCAGAGCGGCGGCGCACATCGAACTGAAAGACTCAGTCGCCCAGCAACCCGCGGCAGTAATTCACGACTTCATCCATGGGCATCAGCGCGCCGTTCTGGCGCCACTTGAAGTCGCCGTCTTCCTGCTCGACGGGGAGCAGCGTGACGGACTCACGGGCCTGCGGCGCTTCGTTCCCCTTGGGCGTAATGCCCGGCACGGAAATCACTCCATCCCATGCGATCACGAGGATCTCGCCCAGCGCCTCTTCGGCCGGACGCGCGGGAAACCAGGAGACGCTCACGGCCGTGCTCTCACCCTGAAGGATGCAGCGTGCCGGCCAGCGGTGAACGCTCACCGAGTTCTGGCTCGTGTCCCGCCGCTGCGGGGGGCGCTCGGGAGCAAGTTCATCCAATAGACGCACCACCTCGCGCTGAACAGCCGCGCGCTGCCTGGAGGTGAAGTGATCAGCAGCGTCTGCGACCTTTTCCTGAAGCATTCGGCTCTCCTGTCAGAGATGACGAAATATAACAGCCGGGGCCCATTATTGCCCGATATTGCTGGGTTTACGGGCTGCAGGCCATGGCCGAACGACCGTACGGGGCAGTGCGAGACAGCTTCAGCCGTCGTGCTTTCGTGAGGCCGGGCCCTCCGCATACGCGGTCCATTGACCATGCAGTCACATGCCCATTCAGCATCCACGGCCTGCCTGACGAGTCGCCCCGGTGCAGGACTAATGGCTGAGCTCGCCGGAGCCGCACCCGCCTCACGAGCGACGGCGGGAGAAGCTACGCAGCAGCCGCCAGCCGCCTGCCAGTTTCCGCCTGCCGGCACGGGCTCCGTGTCGTACCAGCACCAGCACCGAAAGCGGGCAGCTGTCGAGCCAGCACCAGCACTGAAAGCCGGTAGCTGCCGTACCATCACCGGCTCCGAAAGCCGGTTGCTATCAAGCCACCACCGGCACCGAAAGCCGGTACCTGCCGTACCACCACCCTCCACCCCTCACCGCCGCCGGCCACCGAGCGCCAGATCCCTGAAGACAGCCGCCGAGTGAACGGACGCTTCTGGCGCGACAATCACCCGCATAGCATTATCAAAGTCTCCCCCGTCCAAGAGTCGGTACCAACGTGTCCTCCGAGAGCCTGGTCGGACGTCTGCAAGCCTCCCTTGGCGATCAGTACACCATCGATCGCGAGATCGGCCGTGGGGGCATGGCAACCGTCTTCCTCGCCAGGGACAACAGGCTCGATCGCAACGTCGCGATCAAGGTGCTGGACATCGAGCTCGGCCTCGCGCTCGGCCCCGAGCGCTTCCGACGCGAGACGGAGTTCGTAGCCAGGCTCGAACACCCGCACATCCTGCCGATCCACGCATCCGGAGAAGCCGGCCAGCTTCTCTACTACGTGATGCCGTTCGTGGAGGGCGAGTCGCTCGCAGCGCGCCTGAAGCGCGAAAAGCAGTTGCCGCTGGACGAAGCCGTTCGCATCGCGCTGCAGGTTGCCAGTGCGCTCGAGCACGCACACAGCCACGGCATCATCCATCGCGACATCAAGCCGGACAACATCCTGCTCCAGGGCGACCAGGCGCTGGTGGCGGACTTCGGCATCGCGCGCGCGATCAGCGCCGTGGGCGAGGACAAGCTCACGCAGACGGGCATGACGCTGGGCACCCCGGCGTACATGAGCCCCGAGCAGGCCACCGCGGAACGCCAGCTGGACGGCCGCAGCGACGAGTATGCACTGGGCTGCGTGCTCTACGAGATGCTGGCGGGAACGCCGCCCTTCACCGGCCCCACTGCGGCAGCGGTCATCGCCCGGCACACCATGTCGGACGTCCCCCCCATCCGGCAGGTGCGCGGCACCGTTCCGGAAGAGGTGGAGGACGTGGTGATGCGTTCGCTGGCCAAGGTGCCGGCAGACCGTTTCCCGTCGCTCTCGGCCTTCGCGGAGGCGCTGGAAGACTCCATGCAGAGCGGCGGCGCCCACCTGGGGCGCTCCGAGCGTCGCAGGAAGTCCAGGAAGGGCACGCGAGCGCGCGGCTGGTCGCGTCGGGCGATGGTCCTCTCCGGCCTTGCCGTGCCGCTGCTCGGCGCAATCGGCTGGGCAGGCTGGCAGATGCGCGGAGACTCCGCGGTGGCGAGCAGGATAGGCACGGACTCCGACCCGAACCGCATCGCCGTACTCTACTTCGCCGACCGCAGCCCCGGCGGCGAGCTGGCCTTCCTTGCCGACGGCATCTCCGAGGCTCTCATCTCGGAGATTGCGCAGGTGCCGCAGCTGTCGGTGGTGTCCCCGAACGGCGTCCTGCCGTTCAAGGCGCAGGCGGTGTCGCCGGACAGCATCGGGCGGGCGCTCAAGGTCGGCACGCTGGTGACCGGAACCGTGATGCAGGACGGCGACCGGCTTCGCGTGCGCGTGGCGCTGGTGGATGCGCCGAGTGGCAACGAGTTCGGTTCGGCCACGCTGGATCGCGGCCGCGCGGACATCTTCGCGCTCCAGGATGAGCTGGCGGAGGAGGTGGCGCGGATACTCCGGCGGAAGCTGGGTTCCGAGATCGAAGGCATGGTGAGCCGCATTGACACCAGGAACGCTGCGGCGTGGGAGGCGATGCAGCGGGCGAAGCAGACGGTGGCTGGCGTGGCCCAGCTCGCGACGCAGGGCGACGGGTCTGCGGCGGCAGCAGCCTACGCGTCGGCAGACGCTGAGCTGGCGCGGGTGGAGCAGATGGATCCTGCCTGGGCGGCCCCGATCGTGGAGCGCGGCTGGCTGGCGTACAGGCACGCTCGCCTCCTGGGTCCCGGCGACCCGTCCGCATTCCCCAGGTGGCTGGATGTTGCCGAGTCCCACGCAGATCGCGCGCTGGCTCTGTCGCCGAGGCATGGAGGGGCGCTCGAGCTGCGCGGTACGGTTCGGTATTTCCGCTGGCTGCTGAACCTTGCGCCCGATTCGGACGCGGCCGCGCGCCTTCTCGCGAATGCAGAGGCGGACTTCAAGGCTTCGATTGACAACAGCCCACAGCCGGCGTCCGCGCTGAACACCTACAGCCACCTCTTGCTGGCGAGGTCCCAGACTGCGGAGGCGAAACTCAAGGCGCAGCAGGCGTACGAGTCGGATCCCTACCTCACGGACGTGGATCGCACTCTCTGGCGCCTGTTCACGTCCGCCCTGGACCTGGGCCTCCCGGTGGAGGCCGAGAAGTGGTGCACTATCGGGGCGCAGCGCTTCCCGGACAACTTCCGTTTCACGGAGTGCAAGCTGTGGACGTACACCCTCCAGGGACAGCGTCCGGCGCCGGACTCGATCTGGGCGGTGTACGGCAGGTTCCTCGAGGGGAGTCCGCCCGCTCTCAGGGAGTTCCACTCGCTCAAGGGCGGAATGATCGCCGCTCTGGGGCTGGTGCGCGCCGGGCTGGCCGACAGTGCGCGTTCGGTGGCGCGGCGGTCGCGCGGCGGCCCGGACGTGGACCCGGGCAGCGAGCTGGTGTACCTGGAGGCGATACTGGCTTCACAGCTGAACGACCGCGACGAGGCGCTTCGCCTGCTGGCCAGATACCTGGCTGCGAATCCGCAGCAGCGGTCGTCAGGCGAGCAGGACCAGTCGTGGTGGTGGAACAACCTGCGCGACGACCCGCGCTACATGCAGCTGGTGGGCAACAGTCGCTGACGCCGGCGAAGGAATCGCCGCGAGAAGTCGAAAGTGCAGGAGGACACTGAATGGCGCCCGGCAGGGCGCGGGATGGCGCTGGCTCTGGCGAAGCAGCCGACTTGCGCTCGAGTGAAAGGGGGCCGACGAGGGTTCCTGGAAGGAAGCAGAAACCCCGGAGCAATCATGACGCGTCTTGCAGTTGCAGGCTCGCTTGCCCTTGTCGTGTTCGTCGCAGCCTGTGCGGACGAGCAGGGAGTGGCACCAGAGGCAGTTGTCGCGCCGCAGTTCAGCTATTCGCACTCGGGCTCCTGTCGTGCCGACGATGCGAAGGAGGCGGCGCGGAGGTTCTTCAAGTCGAAGAAGGACCCGATCTTCGACCTGCTTTCCAGACAGTGGAAGGCATACAGGGACGGCTCGGAGAAGGGTGCCAGGCATTTCGGGTTCGAGGCGCTGCAGGAGATAGCGGAGGCGCGGGGCACGTCTCGTCAGGCAGGTGATGGCGAGGATGGCAATGCCCTCACCCGCGCCATCATCGGCTGCATGTCGCTCGGCTCCCTGCCGTCCGGCTTCAGCGTGGCTGCGGCACTCGAGCATGGAGTGTTCGAAGTGCGCGGCGGTGCCGGGGACGACATGGGGCCTGCGCTGGCGATGATTGCCGGTCCGTCCTCGTCGAGCGCACCGCCCACGCTCTGGGGAGTGGAGGCATCGAACGGATGGGACGCCACCTACCGGAAGAAGGACACGCGGTACCTGGTGTACGGCGCACCGCGGCCGGTGAACAGCTTCACGGTGGAGCCGGCATCGGTGGACCCTGACGACGTCGCCTACACCGGGTTCGACATCTTCACCTTCCCCGCCACGCCGGCCCTGAAGTTCGGGGCACCGCTCCGCATCGGCATCTGCATAGATCCGCAGAGCGGAAACGTGTCCAACCGCATCCTGCACAGGGAGGGCGACAGCGAGGTGGTGCTGGCGCTGTCACCGCTCACCTTCTGCGACGATGCGCTCGCTGCGATCGAATCCCGCGATCGGTCCGTGTACCGGCTGCTGGCACGGAAGGCGTTCTCGTTCCTCGCGCCGCCGGAGGCGCATGCCTGGTTCCTGGGTGGCGTCGGCGGCCTTGCCAGTGCGCTGAGCCCACTCGGCCCGGTGGCCGTGGACATCACGCAGGGAGAGCTTCAGTTCGCCCTGCAGCCCACGCCCGAGGGAGTGAAGAAGCCGGCGCAGATCCGCGCGGGTTCAGCGTTCCCCGTCGTTATGCGCGTGACGACGGCGAACGGCACGCCGGTGGAGGGCGTGCGAGTGACGTTGTCCATAGACAGGAACAAGGGAGTCCCGGCCGGTGCGGTGCTTCAGGGCGTCACGACCGGCATCACGGACCAGAACGGCGAGGTGAGCTTCAGTGTGTCCATCCCGAAGCCCGGCGGCTACACGCTCGTGGCGGTGCCCACGCTCGGTGGGGTGGACGGGCCGGGGGTGATGTCCGGATTGTTCACCGTGAAGAAGTGAGGATGCGCGAAACGCCGGCCACTGGCCGGCGTTTCCGCTCAGTCCCTCGCCCTCGGCAGCCTCAGCACGAACTCGGACCCCGCGCCCATCTCGCTCCGCGCGATGATGTCGCCCTTCATCGCGCGCGCCAGGTCGCGGCTGATCGCCAGCCCCAGGCCCGTGCCTTCCACAGGGTGGTTGAGCGCGCGCCCGACCTGGACGAACGGCTCGAAGATCGCCTCCAGGTGTTCCGAAGGAATGCCGATGCCGTCGTCACGAACGCTGATGTCCACCGTCTCCCTGCCTAGCGAGTCGGAGGCGGCGGCGGACGACACCGTTATGCGTCCGCCCTCGTTCGTGAACTTCGTGGCGTTCGACAGCAGGTTCAGGAGAATCTGCTGCAGCTTCTCCACGTCTGCGTACACCGCGAGCCCGTCGTCGCACGGGTTCATGATCAGCGAAAGGCTCTTTCCGCGGAGCTGCGGGAGTATGAGCGTCTCCACGCTCGCAAGCGCCGCATGCACGCAGACCTTGGAGAACTGCAGGCGCAGCGAGCCGGTCTCGAGCCGTGCATAGTTGAGCAGCTCGTCAATGAGTCCCAGGAGGTGCTTCTGGCTGCGCTGCAGGCGCTCCAGGTCTTCGCGCTGGTGGTCCGTCACGGGACCGCGGATTCCCATGGAGAGAAGCTCGGCGTAGCCGCCGATGGCGTTGAGCGGAGTCCGGAGCTCATGGCTCATCACTGCCAGGAACTCGCTCTTCGCCCTGTTCGCGCGCTCCGCATCCTCACGAGCGCGTCGCTCGGCCTCGATGAGGCGATACCGCTCGGTGATGTCTATGAACGCTCCCACGGCGCCGCGCACGTTGCCATTCGAGTCGAAGAGCGGTGACGCATACTCGAGCAGGCGAACGACGCGACCGTCCTCGTGTGCGATATCCAGCTCGATGTTGGAGATGGCCCGTCCTTCACGGGCTGCGCGCTGCATGGGCAGCTCGTGAGGCGGCACCTCCATGCCATCGCTCAGGACCCGGAACGGCAGTCTCTCCGCGTCGTTGCCGGACTTCGACGCATTGTGCCCGGTGGAAATGCCAAGCTGCCTGGCGAAAGCCGGATTGACCCGGATGTTCCTGCATTCCGCGTCACTGGCGATGCCTATGCCGATCGGTACGACGTCGAGCACGGTCTGGAGGTCCGCGAGGGCGCGACGGAGCTCGGTGTTCAGAGCCTCCATCTCCACGCGCGATATCCGCTCGGACTCGATGAGGCGCGCGCGCTCCAGCGCCTGCGCTGCCTGGGCGCCCAGCGACACGAAGAACCGCCGGTCCTCGTCAGGCAGGCTGCGGGGCTCGGCGAACGTGAAGGACATCGCGCCGACCACCTCCGGGCCGACGATAAGCGGAATGGTTGCGAGCGCATGCGTGCCGAGGGCATCCCACACGTTCATCATCTCCGGGAAGCGCTCGATGACCGCTGTGCGCGTCTCCAGGAAGACAGGCCTGCCGGTGCGGGTGCACTCCGCCGCCGGACCGAGCGCGGAGATCGGCTGGCGGAGGATGCCATGCAGGCCCAGCAGTTCCCGCACGCCCGACTCGCGGATGGTCACCAGCTCGTCAGGCGCATTCGGGTCGCGAAGCATCATCAGCCCCGTGAGTGCCCCCGTTGCGCTGATGCCCTGCGCGACGACGACATCGGCAACCTCCTCGGCCGTATAGCTGGCAGCGAGGGCGGCCGTGAGCTCCTGGAGTCGGGCGGCCCGCTCGCGGGACGTCTCTGCCTCACGACGCGCCCGCTCCTGGTCGGTCACGTCCACCACGGTGCCGATGATGCGCGCGGGACGGCGCGTTCCTTCGAAGTCGCGGAAGTGCATGCGGCCCACGGCACGGACCCAGCGTGTGTCGCCGTCGGAGCGAATCACGCGAAACTCGGCCTCGAAATGACCGTCGGGGTCCTTGGCCGCGGTGCGCAACGCAGTCGCGACCCGCTGCCTGTCGGCCTCGTCTATTCGCCTGCCGAGCATCTCGGCACTGCCGCGTCGAACCGGTTGGTCCACGCCGAGCAGTTCGCGAATGCGGGAGTCGAAGATGAGGTTGTCGGTTTCGGCGTCCCACTCCCACGCACCGATTCGTGCGGCGTCCACCGCCAGCCGATAGCGAAGCTCGTCATCGCTGTCGGCGCCCGGTGGCGTGAGGCGGAGAAGGACCAGGAATTGTGAGCTTTCGCCGGGCGAGGGCGAAATCAGCACCTCTACCGGGAGCCGGGCGCCGGAGCTCGTTCGTGCGCTCAGGCGGTATGCCGCCATGCCGTCTCCGAAGGCAGCTGCCGACTCGACGCGCTGGTACCGGACGGCCGACTCCACCATGCTGTCCAGGCCCGGGAGCAGCAAGCCGAGCGGCTTGCCCACCAGATCCGCCTCGGCAAACCCGAATGCATGCCAGGTACTGGCATTCGCGGCAACGATCGCTCCGTCGGCAGCTACCCTGAGTGCCGGACAGGACGTTCGCTGTGCGAGAACGCGTAGGGCCGTCGGTTCGGTCGGCTCTCGTGGAGCGATGTGGGTCACGATTGCGGTTTGCCTCCGCTCCATTCCGTTGCGATCGGAGAACATATAACGAGAAACGCGTCGCGAACAGCGAAATCGTTCCACGATTCGGCGATCCGGCAGTGAACCGTGCCGTTGGCTAGACTGTGGGGCGACGACAGCCTTCCGAACGGTGCGATCGCCGAAGGGCACGCCTGACGGACACTCGAGAACCACACAACGAACTGAAGATGCCCGACAAGCCGATCCGATTGTCCGAGATGATGTCAAAGCTCGAGGCGAATGACAGCGCCGCCGGCGTGTCCGCGCACGATTCTGCGGACCCCGCAGTAATCGTACTAGGCTCGAACGTGGAGAATCCTGCGGGGAGCGTGAGCAGCCGGCGTGCGTTCCTGGCGCGCGCGTCAACGCTTTCGCTTGCGCTGCCCGGAGTTGCGGCGCTCGCAGCGTGTTCGCCCGGCGGAAGTGCAGCGGGGGACGCGGCTGCAGCGGGTGGTGCGGGGCTGTCCCAGTCGGACCTGCAGAATGCGAACAGCCGGCTGGACACGGCGATTGCGCATCCACAGGACCATTCGGACATCGGCACCACCGGTACTGCGGCGCCGTATCGTCGTTACGATCCTGCGCTCCCGCCCCTCTCCAGCGAGAGGACGCTGCGCCTGCACTGGCGCGCGCAGGAGCTTCCCCTGCGCATCAGCGAGAGCACGACGGTTGCCGCGTGGACGTTCGAGGGGGACATACCGGGACCCATCGTGCACTGCCGAGTTGGGGATACGGTGGAATTCACGCTCACGAACGAGGGCGTGGTGCCGCACTCCATGGACTTCCACGCGGCGCAGATTGATCCCAAGGTGGCGTTCCGGTCTGTGGTGCAGGGAGAGTCGGTGACGTTCACCTTCCAGCCGAAGTGGGCGGGCGCGTTCATGTACCACTGCGGTACTGCGCCGGTGCTCATGCACATCGGTGCGGGCATGTACGGCGCGATAATCGTGTCCCCTCGCGAGCCGCTGCCTCCGGCGAAGGAGTTCGTACTGGTGCAGAGCGAGTACTACCTGGGCGAGGCGGTGAATGGCGTGAGGCCGTTCGACTACAACAAGATGCTCTCCACCATGCCGGACTTCCTGGCCTTCAATGGACGTCCCAACCAGTACATAGACGAGCCGATTCGAGTGAACGTGGGAGATCGCGTGAGGTTCTGGGTGGTCAACTGCGGGCCGACGCACACCTGCGCCTTCCACGTGGTGGGCGAGCAGTTCGACACGATGTACCTCGGTGCTCCTCCCGGAACCCCGATCCGCGGCGTGCAGACCTGGGACGTGCCGGCGGGTGGCGGAATGGTTTTCGAGCTGGAGTGCGACATTCCTGGCGAGTTTCCATTCGTGAACCACGGATTCGGACACGGCCAGAAGGGTGCGATGGGCTTCCTGGTGGTGGAGTAGCTCGTACCCTTCGGGGCCTGCGCGGCGGTGATCCGGTGGAGCACCCGGCCACCGTCGCGCAGGTTGCCGGCAGCCTGCGGCTGCAGTTTCTCACGACCGACAACTGACGATTCCTGAATGACTGATTCACTCCAGGCCCTCTTCGACGCTCAACCGCTGTGGATGCAGACCATCATCGGCCTCGCGATCCTCGGCGTGGTGGTACTCACCATCCACCTCATCCTGCGGCCGTTCGTACTGCGCCTCGTGAAGTGGCTGGTGAACCTGAGCCCGATAGCCTGGGACGGCACGCTCTTCCAGCACCACGTTCCGCACCGTCTCTCGCTGCTCGTCCCGCTGATAGTGATGCGGGTGGGCTTTCCGATGGTGCCGGGGATACCGGAGTCGCTCACGACCTTCGTCCTGCGACTGGTGTCGGCGCTCATGATCCTCGTGGTGGTCATGACGCTGGATGCTCTTCTCAGTGCTGCGCACACGCTGTACATGCGCACCGAGATGGCGGCCACGCGGCCCATCAAGAGCTACGTGCAGCTCGTGAAGCTGCTGATGTTCCTCCTTGCCGCGGTGTTCATGGTGGCGCGTCTCGCCGACCAGTCGCCGTGGTTCTTCGTGAGCGGGTTGGGAGCGATGATGGCGATCATCCTCCTGATCTTCCGCGACACGCTGCTGTCGCTGGTGGCGAGCATCCAGCTGACGAACAACGACCTGGTGCGCGTGGGCGACTGGATCGAGATGCCCCAGTTCGGCGCCGACGGCGACGTGGTGGACATCTCGCTCGCGTCGGTGAAGGTGGTGAACTGGGACAAGACCTTCACGGTCATTCCCACTCACAAGTTCCTGGACAACAGCTTCAAGAACTGGCGCGGCATGTTCGAGCTGGGTGGACGCCGGATCAAGCGCGCCATCAGCATCAACATCTCCACCATCCGGTTCCTGCGGGACGACGAGATCGAGCGGTTCTCGAAGTTCGTGCTGCTGAAGGACTACATCGCGGCGAAGGTGAAGGAGCTGGAGGAATACAACGAGCCCTACGCGGACGATCCCGACGCGATAGTGAATGCGCGCCGCCTGACGAACGTGGGGACGCTGCGCGCCTACATAGCGGCTTACCTGCGCAACCATCCGAAGATCCACCAGAACATGACGCTCCTGGTGCGTCAGCTGGCCCCCACGCCGGAGGGCCTGCCTATCGAGATCTACGTGTTCACGAACGACACGCGGTGGGCGTACTACGAGGGCATCCAGGCGGACATCTTCGATCACATCCTGGCGATGGTCGAGGAATTCGACCTGGAGGTGTACCAGCGACCGTCAGGCAGGGACCTTGGGGCTCTCCTCGCGGATTCAACGACGTGACTGCGAAGGGACCAGGGGAACTGCTTTGGCTGAGGAGTGCGACGCCGCTCTGCGGCGTCGCATGATCTGGTCGGGGCTCGGGGCTCGGCGCTCGGCCGGGGGTGAAGGCTCGGGTGCTCCCCGACTGTCATCCCGCACGAGCGCAGCGAGTGACGGGATCTGTTTTCACGGCGTAGTGGCCGGCCGCGGCGCAGTGAGAGCAGATCCCGACGCTTCGCGCGGGATGACACTCACGGAGGTTCGTCTGCCATCGGAGCCGATGAAAAAAGCCTCACGCGGAGAGCGCGGAGGTCGCGGAGAACTGCACGGCGATTGGAATTCCACGCGCCAGGCTTCTCTCCGCGACCTCCGCGTGAGGCCGTCGTTTCCAACCTTCAGTGCGTAGTGGCCGGCTCCGGTGCAGGGCGAGCAGATCCCGACGCTTCGCGCGGGATGA
>CAYQAO010000090.1:0-11204 GCA_964415485.1 uncultured Gemmatimonadaceae bacterium | reverse complement strand
TCCCTGGCCACATGCATCGCGTACAGGCGCTCCAGCGCCTCCGCGGGATCGCGGCATATGCCCCCGTGCACGGGGCTGGTCTGCAGGATGTCCGACCGGGGCGCGGTGAGCCAGTGGAAGCGCTCCGAGGTGGGGTCCAGCGCCACCGGACCCGCGGATGCGTCGCCCATGGTCACCGCCACGTGGGCATCGAGGTAGCGCAGCAGGAGGTCGGTGTCCACGTCAGGCAGGCAGCGCGACAGCGTGTTCCGGTCGCTGAGCACCCGCATTGCCAGGAAGTCCGCCGTTCGCGCGTGCACGATCACGCCCACGGGAACGAAGGTGCCCAGGTGCACGTGAGGCACCGCGCGAAGGACCGCGTAGTCGAAGGAGATCCAGGACGTCTCCTGCATTGCGCTCGCGGCCCTGCTCATGGGGGCGTGGGCGACATCGGTCATCTCCGGGCGTGCCTGCGGAGCGGCGGCTGGCGGAGCAGCGTCTCCCGTGCCTCCACCGCCTCGTCCACGAAGCCGCGCGGGCTCGTGAGGCGGGTGACGAAGTACTCCAGGTAGCGGGCACGTGCCTCGTCAGGCGAGGAAGGCTCGCCCGGCACGACCGCCTCCGGGGTCAGGAACGCGCCCGGAACGGCCTCGAGGACCGAGCGCAGCAGGCCCTCCGTGAAAAGCGGCGCCAGGTCGGCGTCCGCCCGGCGCATGTCGGACGCCCGATCCAGCAGCACGTGGTCGCGAATGAGCGGGAATCGCGCGCGCATGCGCTCCTCCGTCACTCCGGCCCAGTCGTGGTGGAAGTACAGCGCCGCACCGTGATCTATGAGCCACACGTCGCCCTGCCACACGAGCAGGTTGGGATTGCGATGCGTGCGATCGGGGTTGGTGAGCAGCGCGTCCAGCCACACCAGGCGTGATGCGAACTCGTCCGTCACCAGGTGGCCGGCCGCCGCAGGGCTGAAGTTGAGCGCTCCGTCCAGGTACTGGATGCCGAAATTCAGCCCCTCGCTCGCACGCAGGAGGTCCTGGATCTCCGGGTCCCGCTCGGCGCGCCCGAAGTCGGCCGTGAGCTGCACGGTGGCAAGCTCCGGCACGGCGAAGCCTGCCTCACGAGCGATAAGGCCGAAGATGATCTCCGCAACAAGCGCCCGGGCACCCTGCCCCGCTCCCCGGAACTTCATCACGTACAGCCCGCCATCCTCCGTCTCGACGACGGCCGGCAGCGAACCGCCCTCCCTCAGGGGCTGCAGGTAGCGTGTCGCGGTCAGCGACTTGAGGATCACGGGCTGTGGCGAGGAAGGGGGTTCATTTCGCGCGGACGCGCGGACTCTGCACAAGATAAGGCAGGCTCTGGTGCGACGCGGCCACCGGCTGCGGGGCACCGCCCACCCGAACCGTTGCCCCCGGCCGATCGCCGACCGTCCGTGCGACGCCGCGCCGGCGGCGTCGCACACCGCCGCCCGGGAAGCGGCTAGTCACCGCCGTCCCGCCGCAGCGTCCACCGTCCCGGCTCCGGCATCGGCTCCTGGTCGCTGTCCAGCTGCCGCAGCTCCCCGCCGGCGGCGTTCTGGCCGCCGCCCACCATCACGTAGTTGCGCGGCTCGCCCGCGGTCTCGAAGCGGAGCTGGACCACGCGGGCGTTGGGATCGTCCGGCGTACCCCGCATGTCGAGCCACTCGCCGATCCTCGACATGGTGGTGTCGCCCCCGGTGCGGCCGACGAAGGTCTCCGTCAGCATGTAGCGGTGAGGGTCCGTCCAGAGGGTGAGCGTGGTGCGCACCGCCTCGCAGTCGTCGCAGGGCAACTCGCCAGTGTACCTCGCGAAGGGAGCGAGGGTGGTGTCCACCGTGATCACGCGTTCCTCCACCTGCTCGGCAGCGGAGGGAGCTGCTGCAGCTGCGGCAGCCGACGCATCGCTTGCGGCGGTGTCGTCATCCGCCGGCGTGCAGGCCGAGAGGACGAGGAAGACCAGGCCTGTGGCTGCGGCCCGTGCTGGCTGCGAAAGGGGAAGTCGCTGGAATCCGGGCATCGTCATGGCTCGCGGTTGGGCGCTCCGGGCGCGGCGATGGCCGGTGGTGCGGGGCACTCACCCCGGGAGACACGCCGGCCGCTGCCTCGTCGTGGTGCAGGAGGCGGGCCGGCGTGCCGCCGAAGGCGTCAGCTCTTCCGCTTCCCCTTCGATCCGGAACCTCCCTTCTTCCCTCCCCCGTCCCGGTCGTTCACCGTGGACCAGGCGCGGCGCTCCGCCTCCTTCTCCGATGCACCACGCGACTCGTACGAGTCCTCGATGTGCTTCGCCTGTCTCTTCTGCTTGTCCGTGTAGCCGGACTTGTCACCGCGAGGCATGTGCCCTCCTTGGGCTGGGTCTGTCGCCACGAACATGCTTGTGCGTGGCAGGAGTACAGCGAGCATCGGACATGCCACACGAGTGCCGGCTCGTCGGGCACGCCTGCCCGCCGACTCACCTGTCGCCGCGTGCCAGTGGAATGGCGCAGCCTGGCGCCACCACAGGGTTCTTCAGTGAGTCGTCCGGCGTTCAGGGTGTAGCCGCGTCGGAGAGGGCGTCGGTCGCCGCACCCTTGGTGACCCGGGCGTACAACTCCAGCCAGGGTGCATTCTCCGGTGCGAGCCGTGCCCGGGCTCGCAATGCGAGCTTGGTGAGTCGCTCCTCCCAGGTCGCCCAGCCCTGGGTCCACTCGTCCGCGATCGGCACTAGCGAGTCTCCCGCAACCTTCACCACGCGGAAGCCGAGACGGGTGACCAGCCTCACGAGTGAAGGCAGGGTGAATCCATGCCGGTAGGGAAAGGTGAGCAGGTTGTTGTGGGCCAGCAGCGCTCGGGCGAGTCCGCCCCGGGGGCCGCGTAGCCGTGAGCGCCAGTACGCGTAGAACTCCCCGTTAGGTACGCGGAGCGCGAGCAGCCCGTCCGGGGCGAGCAGGGACCTGGCGTGAATGGCAGCGCTTCGCGGGTCCGGCAGCTGCTCGAAGCAGTTGTAGAACACGACCGCGTCGTACGTGGTTCCCGGCGCGAAGCGATCCACGCTGCCATGCCTCACGCGGAGGCCGCGATTCCTGGCCACGCGAATGGCGGAGTCGTTCACGTCCAGCCCTTCCACGTACCATCCCTTTCGCTCGGCGGCAGCCAGGAAGCCGCCCACGTAGCTTCCCACCTCCAGCAGCCGTCCGGTCCTTCCGCCATTGGCCCTCGTCAGGCGGCGCGCCTGAGCCATGGACGACTTCCGCTGCGTCTCGAACAGCGCGTCGAGCGAGTCGTCCGTGGATTCCTCCTGGGCGTAGATCTCCTCGAGGCTGGCGGCACGCTCACGCGGGTTCCTGTACAGCAGTCCGCATCCCTCGCATCGCACCACGGCAATGGGCGGGCGCTGACTGAACGACACCCGGTCGGTGAGCCGATCGTGCGGAACCTCCGGCAGCAGCCGCTGCGAGTGGAATTCCCACAATTCCTCCACCTCGGCGCGTATTGCATCCGGGTCTGCAACTACGGAGTGGCGGCTTCCCCCGCAGATGATACAGGCGGCGATTTCGTAGGCTGGAGCGACCATGGCTATTGCTGTGCAGTCGCTCTCCTCCAATGCAGGACACGGGCCGGTGAGGGCCAGCGAGCCGGCAGTGCGGCAATGCCCCGGGATGGTCCCGTCCGGCTTCGTTCAGCAGTACATTGGCCTTCGATACCCGAGGCGTGCCGGTCAGGGGACAAGCTCGCACCGCACGCTCCCCGAGGCACGTCCCGCTGCCGTTCGGCAAGCGCATCACGTCTTCCGCACGCACCCACATACCTGCGCTCATGACTCCCGTTCCCATCATACCCGTAGCCAGGCGCGACGACCTGGAGCTGGGGATACTCCCTCGCCTCGCCAACAGGCACGGACTCGTGGCAGGCGCCACGGGAACGGGAAAGACGGTCACGCTCCAGGTGCTGGCCGAGGGATTCAGCCGCATCGGTACACCGGTGTTCGTGGCCGACGTGAAGGGAGACCTCTCCGGAATCGCGGTCGCGGGAACGGAGTCGCCGAAGCTCATGGAGCGTATCGAACAGCTGGGCCTGGCTCCGTTCGAGTTTCGCGGAACGCCCGTCACCTTCTGGGACATTTTCGGCGAGCAGGGACATCCCATCCGCACCACGGTATCGGACATGGGTCCGCTGCTGCTGAGCCGGCTGCTCAACCTCAACGAGACGCAGTCCGGTGTGCTGCACGCGGCGTTCAGGATTGCCGACGACGGCGGAATGCTGCTGCTGGACCTGAAGGACCTTCGTGCCATGCTTCAGCACGTGGGCGACGAGGCGAAGCAGTATCGCACGGAGTACGGTAACATCTCGCCTGCAAGCGTTGGCGCCATCCAGCGCGCGCTGCTCGCGCTGGAGGAGCAGGGCGGGGAACACCTGTTCGGAGAACCCGAGCTCGAGCTTGCGGACCTCCTGCGCACGGACCTGGACGGGCGCGGCATGGTGAACATCCTCGCGGCGGACAAGCTGATGCGCTCGCCGAAGATGTACGCCACGTTCCTTCTCTGGCTGCTGTCGGAGCTGTTCGAGCAGCTTCCGGAGGTGGGCGATCCGGAGCGCCCCCGGCTGGTCTTCTTCTTCGACGAGGCGCACCTGCTGTTCGACGACGCACCCGCCGCGCTGCGCGACAAGATCGAGCAGGTGGTGCGGCTCATCCGTTCAAAGGGAGTAGGCGTGTACTTCGTGACCCAGAATCCGCAGGACGTGCCTGACGAGATACTGGGACAGCTGGGGAATCGCGTGCAGCATGCGCTGCGTGCGTTCACGCCGCGGGACCAGAAGGCGGTTCGCGTGGCGGCCGAGACCTTCCGCACCAACCCGGCGCTGGACGTGGCGAGCGCGATAACGGAGCTGGGGGTGGGTGAGGCGCTGGTGTCGTTCCTTGACGAGAAGGGCCGCCCGGGCATGGTGGAACGTGCATTCGTGCGGCCTCCGCACGGCCGGATGGGGCCGCTCACGCCTGACGAGCGGAGGGCGCGCATAACGAGCAGCCCCGTGCACGGCCGCTACGAGAAGCTCATTGACCGCGAGTCCGCATACGAGATGCTGCGCGACCGCGCCGATCGCCTGGCGGCGGAGGCTGCCGCGGAGGAGCAGCGAAAGGAAGCCGAGAAGGCGGCCGCAGCGGCCGCCAAGGCAGAGGCGGCGGCAGAGAAGGAGCGCCAGCGCGCGGCCAAGGCCGCAGGCCGCAAGAGCACGCGCATGACGCCGTTCGAGGCCATGGCGAACAGCGCCATGCGCTCGATCGGCACGCAGATCGGGCGTACGCTGATTCGCGGGATGTTCGGGACGTTGAAGAAGTAACAGGAGCGCCGCGACTCCACGGTCCTTGCTTACCCCCTGGGGGTATGGTTATCATACCTGAAGGGGGTATTGTGCCCCCATCACTTCACCCTGGGGCAACACCATGGCAATCAAGGACTTGAGCATACAGGGCATGAGCTGCGGTCACTGCGTCGCAGCCGTGAAGCGCGCGCTCGAAGGCGTCGAGGGAATCGGCGTGGAGCAGGTGGCCGTCGGCAGCGCGAAGATTGACGTCGCCAGCGACGAGCAGCTCCGGGCGGCCATCCAGGCGATCGAGGAAGAGGGCTACTCCGCCGCTGCGGCAGGCGCCTCTTGAGCGCACTCGACTGGGCCGTGCTGCTTACCGGCGCTGCCGCCGTCGCCTGGGTGAACTGGTACTTCTTCCTCGCCGGGAGACGGGCGCAGCCCGCCCGCGAAAAGCCGCGCGGTCGGCACAGCTAGGCCACGACCATGAGCGACACGACCTTGAAGGAACGTGGCGCGGGAGTCAGAACCGCGCCTGAGAACTTACCCGCAGCCGCGGGCCGAGCCGGGAAGAACGGCGCGGAGCGTGTCGTCATACCTGTCACCGGAATGACCTGCGCTGCGTGCCAGGCGCGCGTGCAGCGCACCCTTGGACGCACGCCCGGCGTCGCCGATGCCAGCGTCAACCTGATGATGAACAGCGCCACGGTGGAGTACGACCCCGCCGTGACGGATGCTGCCGCGCTGGTCCAGGTGATTCGCGACACCGGCTACGGTGCAGAACTGCCGTCGGAAGACGTGAGTGCTCTGGAGGAGCAGGCGAAGCGCGACAGCGCGGGTGAGCGCGAGTTCCTGCAGCTTCGCTTCAAGGCGATCGTGAGCGCCATTGCGGGCGCGATCGCGATGATCGTCTCCATGCCCCTCATGGTCGCGCCGGAGCATGCGGAGGGCGCCGTCGCCGACCCGTTCATGCGGTGGGCGATGGAGTCCATGACACCGGCACTCCGGTCGGTGATGCCGTGGCTCTACGACATCCCGCACGCCGTGCTGAGCTGGGGGCTGCTCCTGCTCACGCTGTTCATCATGTCGTGGGCCGGACGCCACTTCTACACGCGCGCATGGAACGCCTTCCGTCATCATTCGGCGGACATGAACACGCTCGTGGCGGTCGGCACCAGCGCAGCCTTCGTGTACTCGGCGATGGCCACCATTGCGCCGGGGTTCTTCCTGGCGAATGGCGTCATGCCTGACGTGTACTACGAGGCGGTGGTCATCATCATCGCGCTCATCCTCACGGGCAACGCGTTCGAGGCGCGCGCCAAGCGCCAGACGTCGGTCGCCCTGCGTGCACTCGCCGACCTGCAGCCGAAGACGGCGCGCGTGCTTCGGGGCGATGATGAGACGGACATCCCGGTGGAGCAGGTGCAGCGGGGCGACATGATACTCGTCAGGCCGGGCGAGCGCATCCCGGTGGATGGCGAGATCGTCAGCGGCAGCAGTGCAGTGGACGAGAGCATGCTCACCGGCGAGTCCATGCCTGTCACGAAGGAGACCGGCGACAGGGTGGTAGGCGGCACCATCAACCGCACCGGTGCGTTTCGCTACCGCGCAACCACACTCGGCGAGGAGAGCGCGCTCGCGAGCATCATGAGGCTCATGCGCGATGCCCAGGCATCGCGGGCGCCCATCCAGAACCTTGCCGACCGCATCAGTTCCATCTTCGTGCCGGTAGTGCTTCAGATCGCGATAGTGACGTTCGTTGTCTGGTTCCTCGCGATGCACGTGGGCAGCGCGGGAACGGGCGAATCGCTGGTGCGCGCGTTCTCCAGCTCCGTCGCCGTGCTCATCATCGCCTGTCCGTGTGCAATGGGCCTCGCGGTTCCCACAGCCGTGATGGTCGCCACGGGCAGGGGCGCCGAGTTCGGAGTCCTGATCAAGGGCGGTGAGATGCTGCAGCGTGCCGGAGACGTGAACACCGTGGCGCTGGACAAGACCGGCACGATCACCGAAGGAAGGCCCACGGTGACGGAGCTGGAGCTTGCAGGGCGGGCGGAGCTTTCCGCAGGCGAAGTCCTGGCACTCGTTGCATCGGTGGAAAAGCTGAGCGAGCACCCGCTGGCGGACGCCGTAGTGCGATATGCCACGGAGCGCGGCATCACGATTCCCGAAGCGGAGGAGTTCAGCATGACTGCCGGACGGGGCGTGACCGGAGTCGTGCAGGGTCATGCGGTGGCAGCGGGGAATGCTGCGCTGATGAAGGACTGGGCCATAGACACGACGCCTCTCTCCGCGCGGTCGAGCGAGCTGGCCGCGAAGGCCAGGACGCCGGTTTTCGTGGCAGTGGACGGGAGGCTCACTGCCATGCTGGGAATTGCCGATCCCATCCGCGAGAGCTCGCGTGAGGCGGTGCGCCGCATGCACGCACTCGGCCTCGAGGTGGTCATGATCACCGGCGACAACGAGCACACTGCCCATGCGGTAGCGCAGGAGGCAGGTGTGGATCGCGTCGTTGCCGGCGTGCTGCCGGAGGGCAAGGTGCAGGAGGTCAAGCGCCTGCAGGACAGCGGACGCGTGGTGGCCATGACGGGCGACGGGATCAACGATGCGCCGGCGCTTGCGCAGGCGGACGTGGGCATCGCGATGGGCGGCGGGACGGATGTGGCCGGCGAGGCGGGAGACGTGGTCCTCATGCGCAGCGACCTGGGCGGGGTGCCTGACGCGATATCGCTGTCGCGCCGCACCATGCGCACCATGAAGCAGAACCTCTTCTGGGCTTTCATCTACAACGTGGTGGGCATCCCCATCGCCGCGGGAGTGCTCTATCCGGCCTTCGGGCTGCTGCTCAGCCCCGTGCTCGCGAGCGCCGCGATGGCCTTCAGCTCGGTAAGCGTAGTGACGAACAGCCTCAGGCTGCGCGGATTCAACCCTCGTTCAGCCTGACGCGCTGGACTGCACTGTGAGGACGAACGAATGACGACACCAGACGCCGCCGCGGTAAATGCCGGTCATGCCACGGCAACGTGCGGATGCGGCACGGCACACGAAGGGAACGGCGATCGCCGAGCGGTCGCGGTGGACCCGGACATCAAGACGGCGAACATCCGGAGGCTGCGCCGGATCGAGGGTCAGGTGCGCGGCCTGCAGAAGATGGTGGAAGACGACCGCTACTGCGCGGACGTTATCACGCAGGTCTCAGCCGTGCAGGAAGCGCTGCGTTCGGTGAGTCGCGAGCTGATGCGGAATCACCTGAAGCACTGTGCGGCCTCCGCCATCCGCGCCAGCGATGAGCATGCGGAGGCGATGTACGACGAGCTGATAGACCTGATGTGGAGGGGGGTGAGGTGATCCCTGTCATCCCGCGCTCCACTCAACTGTCATCCCGCACGAGCGAAGCGAGTGTCGGGATCTGCTCGCCCTGCACCGAAGCCGGCCACTAGGCACGGACAGCAGATCCCGACGCTTCGCGCGGGATGACAGGTGAGTCGGTAGCGCGAGCAGATCCCGACGCTCGCGGCGACGCCGCTCGCGCAGGATGACAGGGGAGAGCGAAGCGCCCCTACCCGCCAAGCTCCTGCTTCGCCTCGTCCATCGCCCGCGACCCGACATCCTGCGCCACCTGCTTCACGTCCTCGAACTCATCCCTGGCGCGGTCCACTAGGCGATCGCGGGCGTCGCCCATGAGTTCCGTCTCCACTTCCGTGGAGGGAACGCTCATTCCCGCTATGAAGCCTAAGGCGGCGGCAGCCGCGCCTATCGCCAGCGGGTTCTCGAAGTAGGAGCGCTCCACCTGTCGCTCGGCGCGAAGGGCACGCTCCTTCGCTTCGGTTGCCATGTGGCGGGCCCGGTCGGCTGCCTGCTGCGCGCGCTCGCTGGTCACGTCCTTCGCGCGCATGGTACGATCGCGCACCGCGTCCGTTGCGTGAGAAGCGCCATCGCGCACGGAGTCGGTGGCGTCACGAACCTTGTCCTTCACGGCGTCAACCGCGCCGTGGTCGTCCTCGCTCATCCGTCGCGACGTGCCGCCCTGATAGGCCTCATCCGCGTCGCGCCAGAGCTCGTTGTCGTCGAAAGGCCGCTCGGCCATGTTCTCGGGTGCGTACAGTCCGCGCGCGGTGCCGCTCGACGCCTGCGACCCGTACGTCGCCCATTCGCGTCCACTCGAGCGTGCGCGTTCGTCATGCATGCGGCGCCCGCTGCCGGAACGGCTGCGGTTCATCAGGAGCCAGCCCAGCCCCATGGCAGCCATGGCCGCCGGGATGGGGTTGTCGCGTATGGTGTCCATCATGCTGGCACGCGTATCGTCAATCCTGTCGGCGGTGTCCCTGGCCATGGTCTTCACCCTGCCTATGGTGGCTTCTCGAAATTCGTTGGTCAGCTGACGCTTCACGCGGTTCGGATTGAGCCGCTCGGCGAGCTGGTCGAGTGTCTCGCTCATGCTGTGACGGGCATCCACGATGTCGTCGCGTATGAGCGATCGCGCCTCACGATGCGTGAGCCCGTTCCCTGCAAGCTCCCGTGCCGTTTCGCGCACGGGAGTGCTGCCGGACTGCCGCGGCGCCACGGCTGTCTCGCGGCGCCGTCCGCTTTCCATCGGCGCGCTCACGTGCCCAGCCCGGAGATGCCGCCCGTGGTGGTGGAGCGAACGTTCGCGTCAGCCGGCGGCGAATCCACCACTGGAGGCGTGGGCACCTCACGATCGGGGACCACGCCGTAGGCACGCACGGAGCCGCCGTCGGTGCGCATGCCGCGGTTCACGTCGGAGTCGCGTCCCGATGACTTGAGAAAGCGGGCGCCGATCAGGCCGAGGGCGAACGCGCCGCCGAGGAAGAGTGCCGGCTGCCGCCGCGCGAAGGTCTCCACTTCGTTGACGATCTCGTTCACGTCGCGGCGCTCGAGCGTGCCTGCGAAGCGCTGGATCTGGTCGGCGGCGGAGTTGAACAGCTTGCCAACGTTGTCCTCGTTTCGCTCGTTGAGGCGATCGCCCGAGGAGCGCAGCGATTCCGCGATGAGTCCCAGGGATTCCGAGGCGCGGCTCTTCTGCGTGGAAAGCTTGCTGCGGGTGGCATCGGTTGCCTTGATGCGCGTGTCGTGAGCGAACCTGCGCGCCTTGTCGCGCATTCCCTCGTCAGACGCCGCATCTACACCGGAATGCGTGAGCTGCCCTTCGAATCTGTCTTCCATGACTCCTCCCTTGCGGTTCGCTGTCAGGCCGTGAGGTTGCGCTTGAATTCCCTGGCTTCACGCTTGGCCCAGTCGGCGTCGCCTTTCAGGGTGTCCAGCGTGGCTTCCGGGGCAACGCCATGGTCCCTGAGGGTGGCCGCGGCCCGCCTGGCGAGCACCGCACCGATTCCCATGAGCAGCACGCCCACGATGAGCGCGGACAGCCAGTAGTTGCCGAGCAGGACGCCGAGCCCGATGACGAGCGCGGTGGTGAGTGCGAGGCCGGCAAGGCCGCCCATGACGAGTGCAACACCCAGCTGCACTGCCTCACGCCTGGCGACGTCGAGCGTCTCGCGAAGCTCGATCCTGGCGAGCGCTACCTCGTCCTGCACGAGTCGTGAGGCATCCTCGGAGAGCCGGCCGAACAGTTGTCCGAGTGTCGGTTCCTGAACCACGCCGCGTTGTGCGGCGTTCTCGTTCAGCGGCCGCATCGGGCCATTTCCTGCACGTGCCGCGTTCGCCATGAGCCTACTCTCCATTGCACGGGGCCGGAAAAAGGCCCGCCACCATCCTGGTCCGTGGACCATGACGGTGGCGCAATGGGTGTGCCGAGAGGCGAAGGGAAGAGGGAAGAGGGACTAGGGACTAGTGGAACTGCCTCTGTTTCTGTCATCCCGCGTGAGCGGCGTAGCCGCGAGCGTCGGGATCTACTCACCCTGCACCGATGCCGGCCACTACCAGTTGCAGGTAGATCCCGACATTCGC
>CAYQAO010000089.1:0-11238 GCA_964415485.1 uncultured Gemmatimonadaceae bacterium | reverse complement strand
GAGGGAAGAGGGAAGAGGGAAGAGGGAAGAGGGAAGAGGGAAGAGGGAAGAGGGACTGGGGACTGGGGACTTGGGAATGCCTCCCGGTCACTGTCATCCCGCGCTCGCTCTCCCCTGTCATCCCGCACGAGCGCAGCGAGTGTCGGGATCTGCTTTCAACTCGTAGTGGCCGGCTTAGGCGCAGGTCGAGCAGATCCCGACGCTTCGCGCGGGATGACAGGGGAGAGCGAGCGCGGGACGACACCATCGGCAGCAGCCCCAGGTCCCTTCTTCCCGGCACCCTCCAAACACGCGTCGCACTTCTATTCAGCAATAAGGCATGCTCTCCTTCACCACCGCCGGAGAATCTCACGGTCCCGCGCTCGTCTGCACGCTGGAAGGAATTCCGGCGGGCCTTCCGCTGCTCGCCGAACGGATTGACGCCGAGCTTCGTCGCAGGCAGCAGGGGTATGGGCGCGGGCGGCGCATGAAGATCGAGAGCGACTCGGTGGAGCTGCTGTCCGGCGTGCGGGCCGGTGAGACCATCGGCTCACCTATCGCGATGCTCATCCGGAATCGCGACTGGAAGAACTGGATGGACGTGATGGACCCCGCTCCTCGTGAGGGTGATCCCGCCCCGCGTCGCCGGGCGGTGACTCGTCCGCGGCCTGGACACGCAGACTTCGTGGGGATGCTGAAGTACGACCGCCGGGATGCCCGTGACATCCTGGAGCGCGCCTCCGCGCGCGAGACCACCTCTCGTGTGGCAGCGGGAGCCGTGTGTCGCGTGCTCCTCGAGCAGCTCGGCGTGAGCATCGGCAGCCACCTGGTGCACCTGGGTGGAATCGATGCCCGGGTGCCTGACGAGCTTCCCGCGGACCTGAACGCCGCCTCGGACGCATCGCCGCTGCGCACTTTGGACCAGGAGGCCGAGGCTCGCATGATCGAGCTGATTGATTCCACGAAACGTGCGGGCGACACCCTCGGCGGCATCTGTGAAGTGGTGGTGCGGGGGCTCCCACTGGGGCTCGGCTCGCACGTCTCCTGGGATCGCAAGCTGGACGGAAGGATCGCCGCAGCCATGATGTCCATTCACGCCGTGAAGGGGGTGGAGATCGGGATCGGGTTCGAGGCGGCTCGCCGTCCGGGATCGGCCGTTCACGACGAGATAATGCTGGACACCTCGCGCCGGAGCACCGGTGGCGTGGCGCGCAAGAGCAACAATGCCGGCGGCCTGGAGGGTGGCATGACCACCGGGGAGCCTCTGGTAGTCCGCGTGGCAATGAAGCCGATCAGCACGCTCATGCGTCCCCTCGAGACGGTGGACGTTACCACCGGGGAGTCTGCGTCGGCCGTCGCCGAGCGGAGCGATGTCACCGCCGTGCCCGCCATGGGGGTGATCGCCGAGTCCATGGCCGCCATCGTGCTGGCCAACGCCGTCCTGGAGAAGTTCGGGAGCGACTCGCTGGGCGAGCTGCGACGCAACCTGGACGGCTACCTCGCTCACGCGGGCCTGAGCTACGGTGATTGAGCGTGGGGCCGGTGAGCACCTGATCCTGGTCGGCCTGCCCGGCGCCGGAAAGTCCACGGTCGGGCGCGCACTGGCTGTGCAGCTTGGAGTCCCGTTCCTCGATTTCGACACCGAGATCGAGCGGCGGGAGGGAGCGCCCGTCAGCCGGATCTTTCGGGAACGGGGCGAGGCGGCATTCCGCGCAATGGAGCGGGGGTTGACCGAGGAGCTGCGGAGAGCACCAGCCCACGTACTGGCCCCGGGGGGCGGCTGGATGACCATCCCCGGAAATGCGGAGCTGCTGCGGCCTCCGTCGCATGTGGTGTACCTCCGGCTGAGCCCGGGGGCCGCCTTGCGCAGGCTGGGTGCGGGAGTGGCCAGAAGACCCCTGCTGAGCGGCCCTTCACCACTGGTCGCACTCGAGCGATTGTACTCGGAACGCGATCCGATTTATGCTGGCGCCGACGTCGTTCTGGACGTGGAACACCTTGATCTGCAAGGGGTTATAAGAAATCTTCGCCAGCTTGCCTCCCTCCGGGGCCCATCGTAGGTTAGCCTTCCCCATCCGGCAAATCCGGGGCTGCCAGCTGGCAGTCGGCAGCCCTCAGTTCAGAGCCGGCGAGGATTGAATGGCGATACGAGTTCCAGGTCCGCACGAGCAGGGGCGCTTCGCTCCCGATGCTTGGGGACATCTCATTTGGCTTGCCGGTTCCGGCATCCTTTCCTCCGCTGACCTCGAGCACGTGATCGAGCGTGCACTATCGCAGCACGACGGACGCGTCTCGCTCGAGGACGTTCGCGCACTTCTGGACAGCGCGGGTCTTTGGACGGGTGGAGCAGAGGACTCGGAACTTCCGACCGTACATTAGAGCATGGCCACGAAGAAGACAGCAAAGAAGGCGACCGCGAAGAAGTCCGCCCGGAAGTCGGCTCGAAAGAGCGCGACGGCCAAGTCGCGTGCGCGGAGGACTGCTGCAGCGATAGCAGAGGATGAGCTGCCGCCCGCAGCGCCTGGTGAGACCTCGCTCGTGATAGTCGAGTCGCCCGCCAAGGCCCGCACCATCGGCAAGTACCTCGGCCGCGACTATAGAGTCAAGGCTACCGTGGGCCATGTGCTCGATCTCCCTGCCAAGAAGCTGGGCATAGACGTGGAGAAGGGCTTCGAGCCCGAGTACGTGGCAATCGAGGGCAAGGAGAAGACGCTCTCGGAGCTCAAGAGCGCGGCGCGCAACGCACGTGAGGTGATCCTCGCCACCGACCCTGATAGAGAGGGTGAGGCGATTGCGTGGCACGTGGCGCGTCACATCCGCGGTCGCGGTGGAATACCGAAGGACACGCCGGTGAAGCGCGTTCTCTTTCACGAGATCACGCGCGATGCCGTTCGTGGTGCCATCGAGAACGCCGGTGAGATAGACGAGCGCAAGGTGGAGGCGCAGCAGGCGCGCCGCATCCTGGACAGGCTCGTGGGCTACAAGGCCAGCCCGCTCCTCTGGAAGACGGTTAAGAAGGGACTCTCGGCTGGACGAGTGCAGACCGTGGCGCTTCGGCTCATCGTTGAGCGGGAGCGGGACATTCGTGCGTTCGTTCCCGTGGAGTACTGGACGATCGCTGCGCTGCTGGCGCACGAGGGCCAGGAGTTCACGGCGAAGCTGCATCAGGTGGACGGGAAGAAGCCGGAGCTGCCTGACGAGGCATCGGCCCGGGCAGTGCTCGATGCCCTGGCGGGCAGGAAGACCTTCCCGCTCACCGACGTCAAGCGTCGCGAGCGCAGGAAGAATCCGGCCGCGCCCTTCACCACCAGCACGCTGCAGCAGGAAGCCGCGAAGAAGCTGGGCTTCGGCTCCAAGAAGACCATGCGCGTTGCGCAGGGACTCTACGAGGGTGTGGAGGTCGGCGAGGCGGACGCCGTGGGTCTCATCACCTACATGCGCACGGACTCCACGCGCATTGCCGAGTCGGCGGCCGACCAGGCGCGCGACGCGCTCCGCAGGCTCTTCTCGGCCGAGTATCTCGCGCCAGGCAGGCAGCTGTACGGCGACTCGAAAAAGGCAAGCACGCAGGACGCGCACGAGGCAATCCGCCCGACGGACCCTTCGCGCCGACCGGACACCATCAGGCAGTACCTGACGCCGGATCAGTACAAGCTGTATCAGCTGATCTGGCAGCGCTTCATGGCGTCGCAGATGGCGCCTGCCGTGTTCGACACCACCACGCTGGACTTTGCCGTCCCCGGCAACGACAACAAGGCCACGTTCCTTTTCCGGTCCACCGGCAGCGTGGTGAAGTTCGACGGCTTCCTGGCGCTCTATCGCGAGGGCCGCGAGGAGGAGGACGGCAAGGCGCTGGAAGACGAACAGGCGCTGCCGCAGGTGGAGAAGGGAACCGACGTTCCGGTGAAGTCCATCACTCCATCACAGCATTTCACCGAGCCTCCACCGCGCTTCTCCGAGGCGAGCCTCGTGAAGGAGCTGGAGAAGCTAGGGATCGGGCGGCCGTCAACGTACGCGTCCATCATCTCGGTGCTCGTGGATCGTCGTTATGTGCGCCTCGAGCAGCGCAGGTTCTTCCCCACGGAGCTCGGCGAGAGCGTGGAGAAGGTGATGGTTCGGCAGTTCCCGAACACCTTCAACGTCGGCTTCACCTCCGAGATGGAGTCGGAGCTGGACCGCGTGGAGGAGGGGACGGTCGGGTGGAAGCAGGTGCTGGACGAGTTCTGGAGTCCCTTCAACACCGCACTGTCCGAAGTGGACTATCCTGCGCTGATCGCGCAGGCGCACGACATCTCCGCGGTGGAGAAGGAGAGGTGCCCGGAGTGTGGCGGCAAGCTCGTGGCGAAGGCTGGTTTCTTCGGTCCGTACATCGCGTGCGAGAACCATCCGAAGAACTGCTCGTACACTCGTCCGCTGAAGGGCGATCGCAAGCAGGCGGAGCTCACCGACTACAAGTGTCCGGAGTGCGGTGCGCCGATGTACAAGCGTTCCGGCAGGACGGGAGACTTCCTGGGCTGCTCGCGGTTCCCGAAGTGCAAGGGTACTCGCAGCATGCCGACGGGGGTCATGTGCCCGAAGGACGGTGGCGAGATCACCGAGCGTCGTTCCAAGAAGGGCAAGGCGTTCTACGGGTGCGAGAACTACCCGGACTGCGACTTCGTGGTGTGGGATCGTCCCGTGCCGGAGAAGTGCCCCGAGTGCGGTTACACAGGCGCCGAGGCGAAGAGGAACAAGACGCGCGGCGATTACCGTCGCTGCCTGAAGTGCCAGAACGAGTGGGATGTGGAGGGAGAG
Source organism: uncultured Gemmatimonadaceae bacterium (assembly GCA_964415485.1). Taxonomy (GTDB): domain Bacteria; phylum Gemmatimonadota; class Gemmatimonadetes; order Gemmatimonadales; family Gemmatimonadaceae; genus JBBQHX01. The sequence goes on along the minus strand of CAYQAO010000089.1, from coordinate 6,465 downwards.
AAGGAGGAGGTGGCGTGAGGGAGTTGTTTTGGCTTGATGGGTGCGAAGCGCTCTGCGCCTCGCATGTTTGATCGGGTCTCACCTGTCATCCCGCACGAGGGTAGCGAGTGTCGGGATCTACCCCACCCTGTGCCGAGACCGGCCACCGCCAAGGGTGAGTAGATCCCGGCGCTCGCGGCTACGCGCTCACGCGGGATGACAGTTCGGGAGGCAGTTACCAGTCCCCAATCCCTTCGCAGTCCATGATCACGATAGTCGGAGGCGGGCTGGCCGGCAGCGAGGCTGCGTGGCAGCTCGCGGAACGAGGGCATCGCGTGAGGCTTCACGAGATGCGTCCCGTAAAGCGCACCGAGGCGCACAAGACCGAGCGACTCGGCGAGCTCGTGTGCTCCAACACCTTCAAGAGCACGGAAACGTCCAACGCCCACGGCCTGCTGAAGGCCGAGATGCGGGCGCTTGGATGCATGCTTCTCGAGTGCGCCGACGGTGCGCGCGTGGCGGCGGGGTCTTCGCTGGCCGTGGACCGCGACGTGTTCTCGGAGGCGGTTACGGAGAGGGTCACCTCGCATCCGCTCATCGAGGTGTTTCGCGAGGAGTGCGTGGAGCTGCCTGACGTGGGCGTCGTGGCCACCGGGCCGCTCACTTCCGATGCGCTGGCCACCGCCATCCGCACGCGCCTGGGCGTGGACGGCCTGGCCTTCTACGACGCCATCGCGCCGATAGTGTCGGTGGAGTCCATTGACCACTCCATCGTGTTCAGGGCATCGCGCTGGGACCGGGAGACGATGGAGGGCGCGCCTGACGAGGGCGCCTACCTGAACTGCCCGTTCACGCGCGACGAGTACGAAGCGTTCATGGACGCACTCACCGAGGCGGACCAGTACCACGGCCATGAGTTCGACGAGGTTCCGTACTTCGAAGGGTGCATGCCCGCCGAGGAGATGGCGCGGCGCGGAAGGGAGACGCTGCGGTTCGGCCCCATGAAGCCGGTGGGACTCACCGATCCGCGTACGGGAAAGCGCCCGTGGGCGGTGCTGCAGCTGCGGCGGGAGGATCGCGCAGGGCAGATGTGGAACCTCGTCGGCTTCCAGACACGACTGCGGATCCCCGAGCAGCAGCGCGTATTCCGCATGATTCCGGGGCTGGCTGAAGCGGAGTTCCTGCGGTACGGCTCCATCCATCGGAACTCGTACCTGAACACTCCCGCGGCACTGGCGCCGCACCTGGCGCTCCGCGACAACCCCACCACGCTTTTCGCCGGTCAGCTCACGGGCGTGGAAGGCTACACGGAGAGCACCGCCACCGGGCTCATGGCGGGCATCAACCTGTCGCGCATGCTGTCGGGAGCGGAGCCCGTTCTGCCCCCGCCCACCACGATGCTCGGTGCCCTGTACCGCTACCTGCGTGAGGCGGACCCGCGCCACTTCCAGCCGATGAATGCCAATTTCGGCCTGGTCGAGCCACTCGAGAACGCCCCGCGCGACAAGCGGCTGAAGCGTGAGGCCCTGGCGGAGCGTGCTCTCCGGGACCTGGAGGCGTGGCGCGAGGAGCACGCGCTGGTGGCGGTGGCGAAGTGAGCAGGGCGCGGCAGGGCGGCCGCAGCGTACCTGGCCGTCAGGACGAATCGGCAGTCGCGCCCGAAGCCGACGCCGCCGTGGAAGGCTCGCAGGCTCCCGCCGAACTGGACGAATACCTCCGGCACCTGGAGCACGAGCGGCAGCTGTCGCCGAACACGATGGCTGCATACAGGCGAGACCTGGCGGGTTTCGTGGAGTATCTGTACGACTACTATGGCGGCGCGGAATGGACCTGGGGCGGCGTGGACCGCCTGGCCATCCGCGGCTTTCTTGCGCACCTGACGAGACGCCGCCTCGCCAGGCGGTCCATCGCTCGCGCGCTTTCCGCAGTGCGCGCGTTCTACCGCTGGCTGCACCGCGAGGAACACGTGGAGGCCAACCCTGCCCGTGCGGTGGGATCACCGAAGCTGGAGCGGACTCTGCCCGCGCACCTGGATCGCGCCCAGGTGGAGCGCGTATTCGACTCGGCACAGGCGCGTGCGTGGGAGGGCCGTTTCCAGGACGTGCGCGATCTTGCGATACTGGAGCTCTTCTACTCGGCCGGCCTTCGCCTCTCGGAACTGCAGCACCTCGACCGCCACCAGCTCGATCTCGTGGCGCAGCAGGTGAAGGTGCTCGGGAAGGGAAGGAAGGAGCGCATAGTGCCGATCGGCGACCACGCTGCCCTGGCGCTCAGGAACTACGAGTCGAAGCGCGACGAGCTCGCGAGGAAGCTGGGCGGAAAGTCCGACAAGGCGGCGTTCTTCCTGAGCGCGCGCGGGAAGCGCCTGTCGGCGCGGACGGTCCAGCGGATCGTCACAGCGCGTCTCAGGGCCGTTGACGAGGACGAAGGACTCAGCACCCACTCACTGAGGCATTCCTTCGCGACGCACCTGCTGGACGCCGGGGCGGACCTCCGTGCCGTGCAGGAACTGCTGGGCCATGCGTCGGTGTCCACGACGCAGATCTACACGCACACCAGCGTTGACCGACTGAAGCAGGTGTACAGGAAGGCCCATCCCCGGGCATGAGCCTGAGGGCGAGAGATGGGTGAAGCACGGGGCGACATCCGGGCGAGCCAGGCATATCCCTGATAGGCTCGAAACCCGACCTGCCAGGCACGGTGCGCTACGCACTCATTCGCCCAGGCCGCTCACGATTCAGCCGCGCGGCCCATCGCCGCTTATCTTCCGCGCATGTCAGACGCTCAGCCCCGAATCCGGTCCACCACCATCCTCGCGGTCCGTCGCAACGGCAAGGTTGCCCTCGGGGGCGACGGCCAGGTGACGGTCGGCCAGACGGTGATGAAGTCCAACGCGCAGAAGGTTCGCCTCCTCAAGGGGGGAAAGGTCCTGGCCGGCTTCGCCGGCGCCGCCGCTGATGCCTTCACGCTGTTCGAGAAGTTCGAGGAGAAGCTGGAGCGCTATCCGGGGAACCTGCCCAAGGCAGCCGTCGAGCTCGCCAAGGACTGGCGCAGCGACAGGGTGCTGCGCAGGCTCGAGGCCCTGCTCGCGGTGACCGACCGCGACGCGGGCTTCATCATCTCCGGCACCGGCGACGTCATCGAGCCTGACGACGGCATCCTGGCAATCGGTTCGGGCGGGTCGTACGCGCTGGCGGCCGCGCGCGCGCTCATGAACGCCACCGACCTGCCGCCCGCGGAGATCGTTCGGCGAGGCCTTACGATCGCCGGCGAGATCTGCGTTTACACGAACACCAACGTCACCATCCTGGAGCTCTGACGCGCGCTCCGGACTCGCGTCCTGCGTCGTCCGAGCGCGTCAACCTGCTCATCCACGTTCCCGGCAGTACATGTCCGACAAGTCGCTAGCCAGGCTCGCCGAGCTCACTCCCCGCCAGATAGTCGCAGAACTGGACCGCTACATCGTGGGACAGGCGGACGCCAAGAAGGCGGTCGCAATAGCGTTGCGAAACCGCTGGCGCCGGCAGCGCGCGCCCGAGAAGCTGCGGGACGAGATTGCCCCCAACAACATCATCCTGATCGGACCCACAGGTGTGGGAAAGACGGAGATAGCCCGTCGCCTGGCGAAGCTCGCCGGCGCGCCGTTCGTGAAGGTGGAGGCATCCAAGTTCACGGAGGTCGGCTACGTTGGTCGCGACGTCGAGTCCATGGTGCGCGACCTGGTGGAGAGCGCGATCGCCATGGTGCGCAGCGAACGCGAGGAGCAGGTGGAAGACCTCGCCAACGAGCGCGTGGACGAGCGAATCCTGGACCTCCTGCTGCCGAAGCCTCACGAGGTCCGGGTCGCCGAGCAGATGAAGGAGGCGGAATCGGCCGCTGCACGTGACGAGCGCGGGGCGACGCTCTCGCCGGACCGGGAGGGCGTGTTCGTGGTCTCCGCGTCAGGCAGCGTCACCCAGGAGCGCGAGGACACCATCGAGCGCTACAACCGCACTCGCGACAAGCTCCGTCAGCTGCTGCGCGACGGCCAGCTGGACAATCGCGAGGTGGAGGTGGAAGTGACGCAGCCCGCACCGGCGATGTTCGACATGCTGGTGCCCCAGGGTGCTCCGGAGGGGATGGAGAACTTCTCCGATGCGCTGAAGGACATGCTGCCCAGGCGCACGAAGAAGCGTTCGGTGAAGGTGAGCGAGGCGCGGCGCATTCTGCTGGACGAGGAGTTCGAGAAGCTCATCGAGCAGGACGACGTCACCCAGGACGCGCTGGATCGGGTCCAGTCGCTCGGCATCATCTTCCTGGACGAGATTGACAAGGTCGCGGGCGAGCGAGGGCCGCGGTCGTCAGGCCCGGACGTGTCGCGCGAAGGCGTGCAGCGGGACCTCCTTCCGATCGTGGAAGGATCCAACGTACAGACGAAGTACGGCCTGGTGAAGACGGATCACATTCTCTTCATAGCGGCCGGCGCCTTTCACGTATCGAAGCCGAGCGACCTGATTCCGGAGCTGCAGGGACGGTTCCCCATACGCGTGGAGCTGCAGCCGCTCACGGAGCAGGACTTCATCCGCATCATGACGGAGCCGGAGAATGCGCTCACGAAGCAGTACGGGGCGCTCGTCGAGGCAGAGGGTGCATCCCTCGAGTTCACACCGGACGGCATCGCCGAGATTGCGCGCATCGCGGCGTCTGTGAACGACCGGATGGAGAATATCGGCGCCAGGCGCCTCCACACCGTGATGACGACGCTGCTCGAGACAGACCTCTTCAACCTGCCGGACGCCGGTACCGATCCGATCCGGATTGACGGGGACACGGTGCGCGACAGGCTGAAGGCGATAGTGGACGACGAAGACCTGAGGAAGTACATACTTTAGGCCGGCCATGCCGGCTGCAGCCATGCGCCGTCGGCCGGCTGCAGCCGCGGATTCAAGTCGCCTTCGGCGCCGCCATGGCTGGCGCCGGCGGCCGTCGGGCTGACAACTCGCAGAAGTCGGCAGATCCGGCAGTATCTGGACGCATCGCCATCCCACACTCCGACCCCATGTCCTCAACTCGCGATTTCCTTGCAATCCCGGACTTCTCCAGCGACGAGCTGGAGTCGCTCTTCCTGCTGGCCGAAGCGATGCGCGACGGGCGATACGATCGAAAGCCGCTGAGCGGGAAGTCGCTCGCAATGATCTTCATGAAGGCGTCCACGCGTACGCGCGTGTCGTTCGAGGTAGGCACCTGGCAGCTGGGCGGACACGCGCTCTTCCTCTCGCCGCGCGACATTCAGCTCGGGCGCGGGGAGCCGGTGGCCGACACGGCCAGGGTGCTCTCGCGCTACGTGGACGGCATCATGATCCGAACGTTCGCGCACGAGGAGGTGGAGGAGCTTGCTCGTGAGGCGGACGTGCCCGTCATCAACGGGCTCACCGACCTGCTGCACCCGTGCCAGATTCTCGCGGACATCCTCACCATCCGCCAGCACCTCGGCACGGTGAAGGACAGGAAGGTCGCGTGGATCGGTGACGGCAACAACATGGCGAACTCCTGGATCAACGCTGCCTATCGACTCGGCTTCGAGCTCGTGCTGGCATGCCCCAAAGGCTACGAACCTGACTCGGCGATACTGGCTCGTGCCAACACCGCCACGGACGTGCGCGTGGTGAACGACCCTGCGGAGGCGGCCGATGGAGCCCACGTGGTGAACACCGATGTATGGGCATCCATGGGCCAGGAGGAGGAGCAGGCGGAGCGTGAGGCAGCATTCGCCGGCTTCCAGGTGAACTCGGAGCTGATGTCGCTCGCGTCACCCGACGCCATCTTCCTGCACTGCCTTCCGGCTCACCGCGGGGAAGAGGTAACGGCAGACGTGATAGACGGTCCGCAGAGCCGCGTGTGGGACGAGGCGGAGAACAGGCTGCACGTGCAGAAGGCCATCATGGCCGTGCTCATCGGAGGCGAACCGCTGGGATGACCACGAAGCCGGTTGTCGCGCCCGACTTCACGCTGCCCACACACGAAGGGAAGCAACTGACCCTCAGCGACCTGCGAGGTCGCACGGTAGTGCTGTATTTCTACCCGAAGGACGACACGCCCGGATGCACTACGCAGGCTTGCGACCTTCGCGATGCCTTTCCCGAGTTCGAGGGGCTGGAGGCCGTGATACTCGGAGTGAGCCCCGACAGCGTGGAGTCGCACCAGAAGTTCCGGAGAAGGCACGGACTGCCCTTCACGCTGTTGTCCGACACCGAGCACAAGGTGGCCGAGCTTTACGGCGTTTGGCAGCAGAAGAGCATGTTCGGGAGGAAGTACTGGGGTGTCGTCCGCAGCACGTTCGTCATTGCGCCAGACGGCACGCTTGCGCACGAGTTCCGCAACGTGAGGGTGCGCGGACATGCTGAGCGGGTGAAGGAAGCGATCAGGGCCATAGGGAAGGGCGGCGGGTGACGGGCGCGTCACTCCGCACCTGACTCGCCTGTCACCCCGCGCTAAGCGTCGGGATCT
>CAYQAO010000088.1:0-11625 GCA_964415485.1 uncultured Gemmatimonadaceae bacterium | reverse complement strand
CGCTCGTGCGGGATGACAGACGGGGTGTGTGCGCTCGTGCGGGATGACAGAGAGGGAGCGCGTACGGGATGACAGAGCAGTTCCTCTTCCCTAGTCCCTGTTCCCTCTTCCCGAAAGTTCCAGCAGCTGCCTCAAAGCAGCCAGCACCTCCTGGGACCTGAACGGCTTCGGCACGAAGCACATTCGCGGGTCGGCCTGGATCTCGGCCGTGAGGATTGGCAGGATGTGCTCCGCCACGTAGCCGGACGTGAACATGATCGGCAGGGTGGGCTGGTCGGCTCGTATCACCTGCGCCAGTTCGCGTCCGCCCATTCCGGGCATCACCACGTCGGTGATCATGCCGGAGATGGAGGTTCCCAGCGAACGCGCGTTGTGCCAGACGTTCAGCGCCTCGACACCGTTGGCTGCCTCCATCACGCCGTAGCCGTTGTTGACGAGCAGCCGCCGGAGGGTGGCACGCACTGCCGGCTCGTCCTCCACTATCAGCAGCGTGATGCCTGACGATTCCACGGGAATCGGCCTGGCCGGCGTTTCGCGTCTGTCCTGCGAGGGAGTTGCCGGTTCCGGAACGGCCGGCAACGCCACGCATACCGTGGTTCCGCGCCCGGGACTGCTGTCCAGCCAGACCGTGCCACCCGACTGCGTGATGATGCCGTACACCATGGCGAGTCCGAGTCCCGTACCCTTTCCCGACGGCTTGGTGGTGAAGAACGGCTCGAACGCTCGAGCCATGGTTGCGCGGTCCATACCGATGCCGGTATCGGCGACGGAGATCAGGACCATCTCGTTCCAGTCTCGATCCGGCGGAAGCGTGACGTGCGCGGCCACCTGCGCTGCAGGAACGACCCTGGTGTCCACGAGGAGCACTCCTCCTTCAGGCATCGCATCACGAGCATTGACCGCGAGGTTCAGCATCACCTGCTCCAGCTGTCCCGGGTCGGCGCGCACGTTCGTGTCCCCGCTGCTCCGGGTAACCAGTTCAATGTCCTCTCCGATCACGCGACGCAGGAGCCGCTGAACGTCGTTCACGACGGCCGCAGCATTGACCACCCTGAGCTGCATCACCTGCTTGCGACCGAAAGCGAGCAGCTGCCGCGTCAGGCTGGACGCGCGCTTCACCGCCGAGCGGATCTCTTCCGCATCGGTGCGCGAGGGGTGATCGGCGGGAAGGTCGTCGAGTATGAAGCCCGTGTGCCCCTCGATGGCGGTGAGCAGGTTGTTGAAATCGTGCGCAATGCCACCTGCCAGCCGGCCCACCGCCTCCATGCGCTGTGCCTGCCTGAGCTGCTCCTCGAGCACGCGCCGCGTACTCATGTCGCGGATGATCGCCGACACACCAACCGTGCCGCCGGCCGCGTCAGGCAGGGCGGAGAGCGCAATGGCAACCGGAATGCGCGATCCGTCCCGATGGAGACGCTCGCTCTCGAAGTGGGAAACGGTGTCCCCGGCGTATGCGCGCGCGAGAAGTCCGGATTCCTCGGTACGGCGCTCCTCGGGCACCAGCTCGAGCATGGAGCGGCCGACCATCTCGGACCGCGAGTAGCCGAGCATCCGCCGGGCGCCACTGTTCCAGGTAACGATGGTGGCGTCTGCGTCCATGGAGACTATGGCATCGTCCGACGTCTCGATGATCTTGGCGAGCCGCGCCTGTTCCGCGCGGGCGCGTGCGTGCTCCGTGATGTCGTTGATGAGAACGAGCCGCGCCGGGCGTCCCTCCCATTTCAGCGCGTGGGAGGTTACCTCCACCTCCAGCATCGTGCCGTCCTTGCGCGTGTGCCTGACGATTCCAGGCACCACGTTCCAGATCTCGCTCGGACTCGAGAGCACCCTCATCAGGTACGGCACGTCCTCCGGCGGACGCACGTCACGGATGGTCATCGAGAGGAACTCGTCGCGACTCCAGCCATAGTGCTCTATCGCTGCATTGTTCACCGCCAGGATCCTGAGGGAGTCCGTGTCGAAGATCCACATCGGACTCGGATGCTGCTCGAACAGCATCCTGTAGCGGGACTCGCTCAGCCGGCGTTCCTCGTGCGCCTTCCGGCGTTCGGTCACGTCCTGCGTGAGTAGCAGGCCGGCAATGACTCGACCCGATTCGTCCCGGACGGGAACTCCAAGCGTTGAGAAGACCGAGTTCTGGTAGGTCACGTCCAGGGGGGTCTCACTGCCAGCGAGCACGGAGCGGTACTGCGGCTCGATCGCGGCAACAAGTTCCGGCGGCCAGGCCTCGCGAATGGTGCGTCCAACCAGCATATCCTGCGTGAGGCCCACAGCCGAGAGCCCTGTTCCCTCGACCACCAGGTAGCGCATGTCGTGGTCGAACAGCGCCACGACCCCATTCGGGAAGTTGGCCAGTACGATACGGCTGAGTATCGCGGACCACTCGCCGGTGTCTGCCTGCGCCCCGCCGATTCCGGAGGAGTTCAGGAGCGCCGACAGGCGCTCCATTGCGTACTGCTCGGACGAGCCGGTGGAGACTTCCACCAGGGTGAGCGACCGGGAGGAATCGTCGTCGGGTCTCGTGAGGCAGATGATCGCCAGCTCTCCAGCCAGCATCGCGTCCGTACGCGACACCTGAGTCCCGCTGTCTCGTTCGCCCAGGTCGCGGAAGGCGGCAATGGCACGCTCCCGCGCCTTATCGTCGCCTCTCCACCATGGCGACTCCCAGAAGTGGTGCCCGATCAGAGACTCGCCCGCGACGCCCCACCCACGAACCCTGTCATGGTTCACATCTACCCAGCGTCCATCAGAATCGAGAACACCCAGATAGCTGCCGGATGAAGAGAGCAGCGACCTGAGTGTGCGAAGGTCCAGCGCTGGCGTTGCGTTCATGGGAGGCGAGTACCCCGAGCGGAACTCCTCGATCCGCATGGGTCAGCCTGTTGAACTGCGAACTGCGATGTGAGGCGAGAACGGATCCGCGACATGCCGGAAGCACTCCATATGCACGTCGTACGCAGGATGCGGAGGGCGAGGACTGTGCGGCTTGCTCCGCAGGTGCCACCAGACAAGCATCATTGCGTCGGGTTGGCCGCAATGCGAACTACCCTCGCACTCCACATGCCATTGTGCGAGCAGCATGCAAACTCTGCCCGCGAAGGCGGACACTACCCGTCACTTGCAGCAATCGTACATTCGTACGGGTAGTTCTGACTCGCTCGTCAGCCGGGACTCAGCCTGGCTGCCTGCAACGCGGCCCATGCCGTTTCGGGATGGACCACGTCGCCATGTGCACCGGAGGGAGCCGGTCCGCGTCGGATGACACGGTCACCGTTCAGATTGTACCACCTGCCGGCGGCAAACTCGTAGCCATGATCGTCCGCTTGCAGTTGGATGTCCGTCGCATCCACTTCCCTCGCGCCACCGTCGCCCATTGCGCCCCAGCGGGCCGCGGGGTCACGAACAGCCGACGCATCCTGTCGCGCGATCAGCGACGCCAGCGGATACGCATAGCGGATGGCGGTGTCGTGGCGGGAGTGAGTGGCCAGGAGCGGACCGTCAACGCGGCGGGTCATGTTCGCGAGGTGACCGGCGCGGCGCGGGTCGTGAGGCAGGGAGCTGGCGAATGAGTAGTGCGAGAACGCGCCCTGGAGCAGGAGCAGCGACTTGACGGCCGATCGTTCGCCTTCGGCCGAGCCCGGCAATCCCTTGAGGGCGTAGGACGCGAGCCTCGCGCCGAACGAATGGCCGATGAGGTGCACCCGGAGGCCGGGGTGCAGCTCCGCGAGCCGGGCGATCGCCGGGCCCAGGCCGTCCTGGCCGACGATGCCGGAGCGTCGCTTCATGGTCCAGTAGCTCAGCAGGCGCAGGGCCCCGCGTGCGCCGCGCCAGAGTCGTGACAGCGGACCCAGGGACGCCGCACCGCCGATCTCCAGGTCCGTGGACGGCTCGCGGCCGGCAAGCGTCTCGAGCAGCTCGCGCCAGTCCGGTGCGAACAACGCATCCCCCTCGAGTGCGTCCTCGTCAGGCAGAGTGTCGGCCGTCCCGCCTTCGCCGGAGAACTCGTCCAGGGCCAGTCGTCGCAGCCCGCAAACGAAGTCCTCAAGCGCACGCTCCGATTCGGGCCGTGACTGCAGCAGCCCCAGCAGGCCGGCCGCCTCTGCTCGTTCGTCAGGCTCCGTGTACAGTGCAAGCGCGGCCTCGGCAATCGCCTCGTGCGAGACCACCCCATGCACGGCGGCGTCGCTCGCTCCGATCGCGTCATCCGCGGCGGAAGAGCCCTCCATCCCATTCGCGAATGCAGCGCCGCCGCCGTCGTTCCGAACGACCGTGCTCGCATCCGGCCAGCGCACGGACGGCCAGAGTACGCCGAGATAACCTGCGGTGGCGCCATTGCGAACGCCGTGCAGCGCCATGAGGCGCGAGACCTCGCCGAAAAGACGATGGTAGAGCGTCGTTGCAGCCAGCCGGTCGTTGTTCCATCCGTGCGCCAGTACCATGACGTCCGTCACGCCTCGCCGCTGCATGAGGCCGGCGAGCACCTCGACGGTCTCCGGTGCGGCGCGCCCTCGGCGATCCAGCGCGAGGAACCAGAGCGGTGCGCCGCCGACGTCGGCGGGACTGCCGTTCGGATGGAGAAGCTGGCTGGCTGTCATACGGACTGGATTGCGCGCATGAGATCCACCAGGCCGTGTCCCTCGAAGTAGCGCTCCCGTCCCAGTGGCGTTGCGCTGGACAGGAAGATGCGCTTCACCTCGTCAGGCCGCAGGATGAACTCGCGCCGGATCGAGAGAAATGCCGCAATCGCGCCCGACACGTGCGGTGCGGCGAGGCTGGTGCCGCTGTCGTCAATATACGCGGCCGTTCCACGAGCAAGCGTCGGGAGTGCCTCGCGCATCCTGCCGGCTGCGCAAGACGTTATGCGTTCGCCCGGCGCCACGAGGTCGGGCTTCAGGCGGCCGTCGCCGGTGGGCCCCTTGGACGAGAAGTACGAAACGCCGTAGGTGTGCGGGCTGTCGCCGTGAGTGGAACCCACCGTGATCGCGAGCTCTGCGTTGCCGGGATCGTTGATGGTGCTCGACAGCCCAACCTTCGTCAGCCTCGGGATTGAGTCGAGGCGAGCGTACCCCGTATTGCCGGCGGCAACGACGACCACCACGCCGCTTCGAACCAGCCGGTTGACCTCCACGCAGAGAGGGCTCTGTCCGCAGGCGAACATCTCCGCATCGAACTCGTAGCCCACGCTCAGGTTCACGCCATGGACGCGAAGGAGACGCGGGTCGCCGTTCACCTCCTCATGCAGGTACTGCAGGGCGCGGATGATGTCGCTGGTGCGTCCGTGCCCGTTCGCATCCAGCACCTTGAGCGAGACGATCCGGCAGGCGGGGGCGACTCCGCGCATGGCGTGCACGCGCACCCGCCGCTGCCTCACGAGCCGACGCCGCGCCGACGGCTCGGACGTGTCCACCGGGGCGGCCGCATCCGTGCCTGACGAGGCGGCTGTCGCCCGGTTCGCAGCGCCCGAGTGGCCGGGCGAGGCGGTGTACGCATGCTCGAAAACTGCGACGCGCGAACCGTCGTGATCGGGCCGAAGCCCGCCAGCGATGATCCCCGCCACGTGCGTGCCGTGACCCGACTCGTCGGTGAGCGCTGCCGATACGGAGGCTCCCGTGTCCTCGCCGTGCGAGACGGTGAAGTCGCGATGCAGCTCCACCACCGCCGGGTCCAGCAGCGTGTGCGACTCGGGCTCGCCCGTGGTCCCGAAGTGCGGGTGCCTGGCATCCACTCCGGAATCCAGCACGGCCCACACGATTCCCTCGCCTGAAGCCTCATATGCGCGAAATGCCGCGTCTGCCTTCACGGTTGCGACGGACCTGTCAATGAGCGCGCGCACCTGGAAGTCCGGCCACACCTTGTAGATGGCGCGACGGCGAGGATCGGGCTCCAGGGGCACCGACCCGGCATGCCTGACGCGGTGGCGCGCGTTCGGCTGCACGCTGCCGGCCGCGGCGTCATCGGAGGAGACAAGGGCCTCCACCTCGGCGAATCGCAGCGAGCAGCGATAGTACGTGCGCGCAATTCGCTGCCATCTCGACCTCCCGCGCGGCAACTGCTTCCTGAGCAGGCTCTCGAGCGCCGCGGCCGCTCGTTCGGGACCGCCCGCGTGCAGCAGGTTCAGCTCGATCACGTAGTCGCCCCGCTCGCCCTCGCGGCCCAGGCCGAGCCGTTCGCGCTCGTCAGGGTCGAAGAGGACCGGCGGAATGACGGAGCGTCCGAGGTTGGGACGGAAGGACATGGAGTCAGGGACTCGGGACTGGGGACTGGGGACTGGAGGCGCCTCCCGCGCTGTCATCCCGCACGAGCGCAGCGAGTGTCGGGATCTACTTGCAACTCGTAGTGGCCGGCTTCGGCGCAGGGTGAGCAGATCCCGACGCGTCGCGCGGGATGACAGGGGGGGGAGTTGGAGGTTCCGTCACCCGCCGGCGGTCACCCTCGCACCGTCCCGGACTTCGTCGCCCGGGTAGAGTATCACCACGTCGCCCCGCTGCAGGCCCTGGAGAACCTCGGCGCGCTGCTCGCCGCGAACGCCTATCTGCACCGGGCGACGGCGCGCACGGCCGCCTTCGACCACGAAGGTGGACCAGCCTTCACCATCGCGGAAGAGGGCGCTCGTGGGGATGTGCAGCACGTCGTCGCGTTCGGCAAGGACTATTCGTGCATCCACCCGGAATCCGTCCCCCAGGGTGGCGATCAGGTCGGACGCACGCAGCCGGGGGTTCCGGGTCTCGGCCGCCGGTTCGGGAGACGCCGCGGTTTCATCGTCCGACGCACCGCTTTCCTCGTGTGTGAAATCAAGGATCACGTCCACCCGCTGCTCCTCCACGCCGAGGGCCGAGATGCGGGTGACGGCGCTGGGCTCCACGCGACGGACACGAGCGGGAATGTCTCCGGTGCTGGTGATGATGGTTGCCGGCGCTCCCGCGGCGACGCTCACCGCGTCCTGCGTGAGGAGGTCCGCCACGATTTCCAGCGAGCCGGCGTCGCCGAGCTCGAGGAGGGGCGTGCCGGCGGCAACGAGTCCGGGTCCCCGGACGAGCACTCGCAGTACCTGTCCTCCGGCGGGAGCGCGCACTGCCACAGAGCCACTGCTGCCGAGTGCCTGGGGCAGTGCCACGGCGGCATTGGCGGCGGTCAGCTCGGACCTCGCCGATCGCACCGCCCCCTCGGCGGCAGCGAGTGCGGACTGTGCGGCAGCTAGTGTCCTTTCCGCCGCTTCCACCTCTCGCGACGCAACTGCTCCGGCGGACGCGAGCTCCTTCACGCGTTCCAGCTCTCGTGTGGCGAAGTCGTGATCGCCGCGAGCTCCCTGGAGTGCCACCTCGGCCTGCTGCAACCGGGCGGCGGCGGCGTCCCTTCGGGCAATAGCTTCAACGCGCGTACGCGGGTCGAGCAGGGCGGACGTAGCAGGCCTGATGCGCGCCACTTCGCTCGCGTCAGGCACCACGTCGCCCGGGTCGAGCGTTATGCGCTCCAGGGTTCCCGTGACCGGAGCCACCAGTTCGTAGCGGTCCCGCACGCGCGTTCGCGCCTCGGCGGTGAGGGACACGGTCAAAGGGCCGCGCGTCACCTCAGCGGTTTCCACCCGGACTTCCGAGGGGCGGAGCGCGAGGTAGAGGAGCAGGAGCGCCACGATCGCTGCACCGATCCAGATGGCGCGGCGCTTCCACTGCTTTCGTCCGTTCGTGTCCGCCCGGGAACTATTTCGAGCCATCATTCAGGGGCCTTGAGAACCTGTACCATGTCCAGCCTGTAGAGGCGCCGCCTCACGAGCAGCGCGCTCGCAAGGCCGGAGAGCAGTACTACCAGTGCTGCAAGCAGCATAGTGGAGGGCTCCACGACGGCCGGAACCCTGAAGACGTCGGTGGAAACGGCGCGGGCGATGACGACAGCGAATGCGTAACCAATGACCGCGCCCACAGGGAGGGCGGCGATCACCTGGACACCGAGCTCCGACAGCAGCAGCGACGCAACCTCGTGCCGCCGGAAGCCGAGCACGCGCAACACGCCGAGGTCGCGCGCGCGTTCCGCCAGTGCGATGCGGGCGCCGTTGTACACCACTCCCACGGCGATCACAGCACTGAACATTGCAAGGAACAGCGACGATTGCAGGATCAGTTTCGCGTACTCCTCCCGGAACCGGCGAACGCCCGCGGCCCGTTCGGTGACTGCCGCTACGCGCGGGGCCCGCTCCAGCCAGGCGATGACACTGTCCTTTCGCGCGGCGTCCACACGCAACAGCGCGCCCGTGGCGACCGGCTGTTCCTCGAGCAGTGCAGCGAGTGCGTGGTAGTCCATCACGGCGCCACCGCCCACAGGTTCGTCGGTGATGCCGGCCACCTGAACGTGCGCGAGCTTACGGCCGTCTTCCAGGAACTGAACGACGACTGTGTCCCCGGGCGACACATGCAGATCGGTGGCAAGCCATCGGGTCAGGAGCACGCCGTCGGGCGGCAGCGGAACGGGGCGAAGGTCAGCGCCGAGCAGGCGGCGGAGCTCCGCGTTCGGAATGCGACCTTCGACGGGCACTATCTCGGACCGGTGTCCTGCAACCAGGCGCGCCGGTGCAATCCGCATGGGCTCCACGCGATGCACGCCACGAACGCTGGCGAGGTCATGCCTCACGCGAAACGGGACGGTGCGGTCGAACGACACGGCCAGGTCTTCGCGCTGCACCTGGGTGAACTGCACGTCCATGAGCGAGTTGACGCCGTCCGTCAGTGCGCCGGAGGTGACCATGATGGCCATGGAGAATGCGACGGCCACAGTGGATACGATGGTGCGGCCTGGGCGGCGTCCCACTTCGCGAAGCACCATGCGGCCGCGCGCGGAGAGTAGGCGTCCTACTCCAATGCGTTCCAGCGCAGTGGGGCGATAGGTGGGTGGCGGCTCCGGTCGCATGGCGGCCGCCGGCGCTAGCGTGGCGGCATTGCGCACCGCTCGGCGCGAGCCTGCGAGCGCGGCGAACAGACTGACACCCACGGCGAGCGCGATGTGCCATGGGTGAAGTGCGAATTCCAGGCTGGGGAAGCGGAAGAAGTCCCGGTAGAGGTCCACGTAGACGCGTCCGAGCCACGATCCCGCCAGTATTCCGACCACGCTGCCGATGGCGACGATGACGATGGCGAACCTGCGGTAGTGGCTGGCGACTTCCGCGTTGCTGTAGCCGAAGGCCTTGAGAACCGCGATGATGCCGCGCTGCGTGCCCACCTGCCTGGCGAGCACCACGTTGAGCAGGAATGCGGCGACGCCGAGGAAGAGTGCAGGAATCGCGAAGGTGGTGACGCGCAGCGACTCCAGTTCGGATTGGAGCGTCTGGTGCGAGAACTGGTCTGCGCGCGGTGTTGCTCCCCTGGATCCGTAAGCGGCGAGCAGGGTGTCGAGGTGTGCGCGCACGTCCGGCTCCGATGCGCCGGGTGCGAGCGAGATGGACAGGTCGTTGAAGGCGCCGTCCATGTCCACTGCATTGGCGATCTCGCGGCGGGGGATCCAGAAGATGCCGAAGCTCCGGTCGTCAGGCAGGAACTCGCCGGGCATGACGGCATACACGTACTCCGCGCTCACGGCGATGCCGCTGATGCGGATGGGCGTGAGACGTCCCTCGAGCACGGCGCGAACCGAGTCGCCGGGGCCGAGGCCGCGCGCCACCGCGAAGCCTTCGCTGACGACAGCCTCACGAGCACCGCCGGCGATGCGCGGGGAAGGCCAGCCGCCGCTTCGCAGAACCGGCCTGTTGAGCACCGGGTTCGGCGGGTAGTCGTCCGGCAGCGACACGAAGCGCCCCATGGCGCGATCGGACGGGTCATCCATCACGAGGCGCGCGTCGGCGACCACCCGCGTGTCCACGGCGGCTACTCCGGGAATCTCGCGCACGCGCTCCGCGACGTGCTCGGGTGCGCGCGTGAGGGACACGAACATCTCCCCGAAGCGCGAGGAACGGTAGAAGTCGCTGGCCGCGCCCTCGAGTGCCTGCAGCGCGCCCGCCATGCTCACGATCACGGAAACGCCGGACGCGACCACGAGCGCAATGCTGGCTACCTGGCCGCGCATGCGGCCGAGCTCGCGAAGCAGCTTGCGGTCGAGGGTCTTCACCGTCTCACCACCTGATCTCGTGAGGTGGCACGCGCTGCTCGTTCCGCTCGTCGGACACCACCAGGCCATCGGCGAAGCGCAGCACGCGGTCTCCCAGTCCAGCCATGGCGGCGTTGTGCGTGATGATCAGAGTCGTGGTTCCGAGTTCGCGGTTGAGTCGCTCGATGACCTCCATGACCATCACGCCGGTTCCCACGTCCAGCGCTCCGGTGGGCTCGTCGCAGAGCAGCAGGTCCGGCCGGCGTGCGATGGCACGCGCAATGGCTACGCGCTGCTGCTGTCCGCCGGAAAGCTGCGACGGAAAGTGGTGCATGCGGTCGCCCAGCCCCACGAGGTCCAGCGCCTCGTCAGGCTCCATGGGGTCGGCAGCGATGTCCGTGACCAGCGCCACGTTCTCCAGGGCGGTGAGGCTCGGGATGAGGTTGTAGAACTGGAAGACGAACGCCACGTGCTCGCGGCGGTACTCCGTCAGCTCGTCCTCCGTAGCGCGCGTGAGATCATGATCGCGATAGAAGACCGAGCCGGTCGTAGCGGTCTCCAGCCCGCCGAGAATGTTCAGGAGGGTGCTCTTGCCGCTCCCTGACGGTCCGAGGATGACCACGAGCTCGCCGCTGAGGATCTCGAGGTCCACGCCGCGAAGGGCGCGGACGTCCACCTCACCGGCGCGATAGGTCTTGGTGAGACCGCGGACGGTGAGGACGGCCTGCTTGGAGAGAGACGCCTCTTTCGCGTGGATTGCGGCCGGCATGCCGTAGAAACTATGTGAGTGGTCGAAAACGGCGGAGGCCTAACGCCGTACGGTCGCTCGTGTTGCCAAACGCGGGATCGTACGGTATGTTGGCGCGAATCGCTCGATGAATGCTCAGCGACCTGCGAGCGCCGACTCAGATCGCCGCGCGAGTAACCTGTAGTTGAGTGCCGGGTAGCTGAGCGATTGGGCTTCGCATGTACTCTTAACACGGTCGGATATGAGACGCATGCATTGGTCGATAGCCGGAACGGTCCTTTCTGTCCTGGCAGTGCTCTCTGCTCTTAGTTGCGGCAGGGATCAGGAGTGGGATCCTGGCGAATATGGCTACGCCACGCCGATGCGCACAATTGCCTTGGTAGAACCAGAATCTCTGTTCGTCGTCCGCCAGGTACTGGGTGAAATGGACGGCGACTTGGCGTTTCCGTACTTCACTCACATAGCGGTCAATGACTCACTGATGGCGGTCGTTGATGAGCCCGCATGTCAGATTATGCTCTTGCACCGCGAGACCGGAAAGCTTGGTGCCCGGCTGGGCAGGTGCGGAGACGGTCCTGCGGAGTTCAAGTACATCGGGGGGCTGGCATTCTCCGATGACTCTCTCATCGTTGTCGATAAGTCCAGTCACTCCGTCGCTGTTCTCGACTTCAACGGCGTTGAACTGAGACGCGTCAGAGTTTCACGAACTGGGCTCGGGGAAGGAGTTCTGGCATTGACATCCCTGAATGTGCTTGATGACTCCACCTGGATAGCTGGTCTTCGGCTTCCAGCTAGGGAACCTCTGCATA
>CAYQAO010000087.1:0-11815 GCA_964415485.1 uncultured Gemmatimonadaceae bacterium | reverse complement strand
GCGCGGGATGACAAGGGAGTGAGGCGCGGGATGACAAGGAAGCGAGGCGCGGGATGACGGACTCCCAGGCAGTTCACCCAGTCCCCAGTCCCTCGTCCCCAATCCCCAATCCCCAGTCCCCAATGCCTTCGCAGTTACGGCCACGAGAACACATCCGGCCTGAGAGCGCGCTCCCTGCTGCGCTCCACGTCGTCAGGCTCCACCGTGCGGCGCCTCACGCTGCCCACGCTGGACAGGCGCACCTCGAAGCCGCCGTCTCCCGAGCGCGTCACCGGAACGGCCAGGTCCAGCCGAAGCAGTCTCTGCGAACCTACGGGATATGCACCCAGCAGGCTCACTCCCACGGAGGCCTGCCACGGCACGTCCACGCCGTACGGAACGTCACCAGCCCACAGGCGACCCACGTCCACGAACGCCGCCACACCCATCTCGAACGACTCCTGTACCTGCCCCAGCTCGAAGCGGTCTTCCAGCCTGCCGACGAGTCGTGAGGCACCGCCGTAGTCGGACCTGCGGAAGCCGCGCATCCCGCCCACCTTGTCGCCGAGCGTCAGCTGAAAAGGTACGCGTGCTCGCCAGCCGCCCGACCACGCCACGTCCGCCCGCACCGTGTGCCGGTCATGAACTCGCGAGTAGAGGCGGGCATGTCCATAGCCGATTATGCCGTCCCATGCACGCGTATCCAGTGACTGCCGGCCTTCTGCGCGCGCCGTAACCGTGATGAACGATCGGTCGTTCCCGCCGCCGGCATACAGGTCACCCGAGAAGAACATGTCGTCCTCCCGAGCGCCCAGCAGCACGAGCGACCTTCCCGCCAGAACGCCGAGCTGAAAACCTTCGGCCATGTCCTGTGCGCCGCTCATCGCATCGAATCCGGTCACGCGCTCGAACGAAATGTTCCTCACACCCCAGAGCGCGTTGGCACGGGCAGATCCCGTGTTCGGATATGCATCCATGAAGCGTGGATCTACCAGGGTGGACACGTGAGACCCGTCTATGAGGATCGGGAACGCGTCCGTCGTTGCGCGCTCGCTGCTTACCGCTGCACCGAAAAGACTCAGGCGTCCGGGTTCACCCACCCTCACGACTGCCCCCACGCTTCCGTACTGACGCTGCGATCCAAGCGAGAGCACGCTGAGTTCGGGGCCCTGCACGAGTCTCGTGTAGCCCTGGTCGAATCCGCCCGACACTTCCCACGCGAAGCGCTGGAGGTCCGTGAGGAATGGAAGGGTGATGCCCGCGTTCCACAGCGACCCGAGCGGCCGTCGAAGCGCCTCCACGTCGAGGATCACGGGAGAGTGCATGAACTGGTAGTCGGTCACGCGAATGCCTATCTCGTCGCGCATCTCGCGACCGTCGCGCCAGCGCACTTCGGCGCTGATCCCCTTCCCCAGCACGTTGTCTTCGCCGAGCCTGACGCCATGCAGGTAAGGCGCGGATGTGGAGAGCGCCAGGCCTCCGGTGATCGTCACTTCGTCCACCGTCTCCACAAGCACGCGGGCGCCCGCGCTGTCGTCAGGAAATACCAGCACTCGCGCATTGGCGAGATATGGCTGCGCAAGCAGCAGGCGCTCGGATTCAGCGCGCTGCAGTTCGCTGCAGACTTCGCCCTCCTTCAGCAGGAGGAGCCTGCGAACCACTTCCGGCTCGGTGGTGGTGTGCAGGTCGTTGATCGTCCTCGTGAGCCACTGGAAGCGCTGGAGCATCCCGGTCACGAATGGCGGCTGCGGCGCCACGATGATCTCCCGGATCACTCGGCCGTCGCAGAAGAGACCTGACTGCTGTGCCGCAGCAACGGACGGGAGGAGCAGTGGCAGGGCGATCGCGTGAAACGCGACGCAGGCTGCGCGTGCCAGGCCGCGTCTGGCACGCGACAGCACATCGGGACCATCCATCCGCATGTCTGCGGCGCCGTGGCGCCGCGGCATCTACTTCCCCATGCGCCGTTTCAGCGCCTCGAGCATCTCGTCGGCGCGCGCCTCACGATCGGCACGGCTGCGGCGCGACCTGAGCGCGTCGAACTCGCGCATCGCCTCGTCGTCCTCCGCCCCGGGATCAGCCGCGCCGCCCCCCTCGTAAGGCGAGCCCGACGAGCCCGAATTGCCCAGCCCCGGAATTCCGCCCTTGCTGGCAAGCTTGTAGTCGGCGGTCATCTCGCTGACCTCGCGCTCCACGAGAGCCAGCTCGTCGCGCTGCGCCTCCGCCTTTCGCTCCAGTACGAGCACCCGCTCCTCATACTGGCTCTCGTAGCGCGCGGCCACCTGCACCGTCTCCATGTCGCCAATCCCCTCGGCCAGCGAGCGGCGGCGGCGCGTGGTCTCCAGCTGCTCCCGCTCCTTCTTCAGTGCACGCTCGGTGTCCTCCAGTGCACTCCTGAGATCCTGGATTCCCACGCGAGCGCGCACCAGCGTCTCGCGCATGTGCGCCAGCGCGTCACGGCGGGTGTCGGCATCAGGGCGCTGCTGCAGCAGCTCGCGGAAGGCGTCGCGGATGTTTTCGAACACGGGTGCAACGGACGAAGGAACGAGCGAGAGACTCGGCGACGAGCCTGTCGGTACGTGTTCTACGATACCCACGCCGCCGGCCGAACGCCACGAGAGGACCCGCACTCGCGGACCTGCGCAGCTGCTACCCGGCTCGTGACGTTCGGTTCGGGAGCAGTCTGCCGGAGGTCTGCCGGCGAGGGCGCGCCGCCTGTCACGGATGGAGCCCCTCGCCCGCCGTCCGACTGATCCAGCGCTCAGTTCACCATGCCCCAGGCACGCAGAGTCTCGCCGCGAACCTGGCGCAGCAGTCGCTCCGGGCTCTGCAGTCCCGGGAAGAGCAGGCGATCACTCACCGCATTCAGGGCGAGTCGAAGCGTGCCGAAACGATCCGCAGCCCTGGTGAGCAGTGCACTCAGTCCATGCTCTTCGGCAATCCTGTGGGAGGACGCCATCCGGTAGCCGCGTGACCCCAGCTCCTCGTAGTACTCCAGGTTGGGTCCGCCCCGACGCCACCTGCGGTGCTCGATGTGGTCCGGGAACAACCCGCTGAGCCACAGCGCGTAGTTGCCGAGATGCAGCCGAACCAGGAAGTTGCGCTTCACGTCGGCGGTATCCACGTCGTGCAGCAGGTCGGTGAGCGCCACGTAAATCTCGTCATCCACCTCGGAGACTCGATAGGCGCGGTCGCGTATCGCGAACTCCAGCACGGTGCCCGCCACCATGTCCGCGAGGGCGCGGTCTTCCTCGCCAGCGCGTCGCAGTGCCGATCGCACCACCAGGTAAGTGAAGAGGGGCAGTGATGCGTGTGCACCCTGCGGCGTATCGAGAATCACTCCCAGCAGCTGCGGGTCGTCGAGAAGCGCATCGATTCCCTCATCACGCAGCCGGGCTTCGACCTCAGCGGCCTCACGGCCGCTACGCGTGAGGCAGCGAACCACGAACTCGGCGTCGCTGCGTGTGAGCGCATGTCGCGCACTGAATGCAGGCATGGCATCCTCCGCGTGAATCCTGCCGGATGATACACGGAAATCCGCGCCGGGTGCCATCGGTTCCGGGCGAGGAGCGGCCGCCCCTGACGTACAGGTTCCGCATGTCACGGACGATCCAGCGATACCCTGAGATACCCGCGGAGCCTCTCGGAGCGGGGCTGTCTGTCAGCACTCGCCCCCGGTGACTGCCAGCGACCTGCTAGCGTTCCAGCACGCTGCGGTAGACTTCAAGCGTTCGCCGGGCAATCGCCTCCATGCTGAATTCCCGTGCACGTTCCATTGATGCCTGCGACATGCGCGCCCACAGCTCCCGGTCCCGCAGCAGCATGGCAATGGCGTCGCCCAGTGCGGCTGCGTCTCCGGGTTCCGACAGGAAGCCCGTCTCGTTCTCGAACACGGCATCGGGAATTCCGCCTGCGCGAGTCGCCACCACCGGCCTGCCGAGGGCTAGAGCATCGAGCAACACGCTGCCCAGTCCTTCCCGGCGGGATGTGAGGGTGACGATGTCGGCGGCCGCGAGAAGCGCGTCCGCATCGTTGCGATAGCCCGTGAGCCTAACGACGCCCTGCAGGCCCGCCTCCTCGATGGCGCGTTCCACGTCATGCCGGAGAGGTCCGTCTCCCACCATCAGCGCATGGAGCAGCGGCACGGCACTGCGGGCATGCGCCACTGCACGCACGAGCGTGACGGGGTCCTTGTCTCCCGCCAGCTGGCCGACCTGCACGAGGAGCGGCACCGTGTCGGGGATGCCTAGCGAGACGAGCGTGTCTCGTGAGGCGGGTGCCACCTGACGAGCCATGTCAACGCCGCTGTGCACCAGCCGCACTCGCTCTGCAGGAATGCCGCTGGCGCGAAGCGCGTCGGCCGTGGCGCGGGAAATGGCGATCACGGCTGAAGCACTCCCGTACTTCCAGCGGGTGCCGAGGTTCGAGCGAAGGGGAATGTCCATGCGACGCGTTACCACCAGCGGCGGCCCCCGCCTGCCAGCGGTTGCGAGTGCGCCGAGTGCCACCGCGTGAGCGGCGTGCGCATGGACGACGTTCACTTCGTGCCCCCGGATCACCCTTCGAAGCTGCAGCGCTGCACGCGGATCGGCTTCGAAACCAGGCGACAGGGGAAGGACCTGCAGTCCGCTCGCCGCAGCTCGCGCGGCGAGCTCATCACCTGCGCGCGCGGCGACCAGCGAGCGATGTCCCAGCCTCTCCAGCGCGCTGGCCAGCCAGACAGTCTGTCGCTCCCCGCCGCGCCAGCCACGCTGGGTGTTCACGTGCAGCACGGTCAGGCGCCGTCCGTTCGTTTCGTCAGGCACCCGGCCTCGACCATCCATGTCGCGTCGCTCCTGCTCGCGTTGCACCCCGGCATGCCTTCCGGCCCCGGGCCTCCGAAGGAACCAACGTAGCACCTCAGGGTCCCACGGCACACGACCGGAACGCGTCACCCCCGCACCACCGCCCAGGTCTTTCCTCGGCCAGGTGACGCACATCACGCGAACCTGGGGCGGTCGAGCGGTGTAGTAGCATGAGCAGGCTACGCCGCGTGGCATTGCGGTGCGGGATTCGTCTACCTTACGGGCCTACCCAGACACCCAACCCGGACCTCGACAAAGTGCTCTACGTCTGCATCCCCGTCTACAACGAAGCGCCCACGATCGGCGTGCTGCTCTGGAGACTCCGCTCCACATTTCAGGAGTACTCCAGGGAGTACGAGGTGATCGTGTACGACGATGCGAGCACGGACGCCACCGCGGAGACCCTGGAGCCGTACACCCGGGTGCTGCCGCTCACCGTCATGCAGAGCCGGGAGCGGATCGGCTATGCGGCGTCGCTGGATGCCCTGCTGCGGGAGACTGCGTCGCGCACCCGCTACCCGCGCCGCGATGCGATCCTCACCATGCAGGCCGATTTCACCGATCAGCCCGGACACATCCCGGAGCTCGTGAAGAGGTTCGAAGGCGGCGCGGACGTGGTGGTCGGAGAGCAGACGGTTCCCGAGAAGTCGCCGGCCGAGGTGCGTCGTCTCCGGCGCGTTGCACCGTGGGTGCTGCGCCCCTTCGTGAAGGTCCCCGGCGTGTCCGATCCGTTTGGAGCCTTCCGCCTTTACAGGGTGAGCGTGATCAGGGACCTGATCGCGCAGGCCGGCGACAAGCCGCTGGTCACCGCCGACGGATGGGCCGCCAACGTGGAGCTGCTCGTGTCCGCTTCCAGGGTGGCAAGAAGGGTGGAGACGGTGCAGCTGGACCCGCGCTACGACATACGCCCCCGTGAAAGTCGCGTGCGTCCCCTGGCGGACGCACTCAACCTATTCCGCTTCGGCCGCAGTGCGCGCCGCGTTCAGCGAGCCGAACCACAGGGTACCTCATGACGACCATCGCTTCCGCACTGCTGGCAGCCGCCGCGATCATTGCCGCGCCCGCACCAGCCGATGCACAGGTTCGCGTCCCATGGAACGTGGGCGAAAAGCTCTCCTACGACGTCCGCTTCGGAAGCATCAAGGTGGGCAACGGACTGATGGAGGTTCAGGGCATCGAGAACGTTCGCGGCCACGACGCCTACCACATCTACTTCAGCGTGCAGGGCGGCGTCCCCTTCTACAAGGTGGACAACCGCCTGCACAGCTGGATGGACGTGCAGACTCTCAACTCCCTCCGTCACGTGCAGGACTACGAGCAGGGCGGCAGGGACCGCGAGCGCCACTGGGAAATTTTCCCCGACCGCGCCGTGTACCAGCTGCAGGGCGAGGAGGAGAAGCCATCGGTGTCGCAGCCGCTGGACGACGGTTCCTTCCTGTACTTCGTGCGCACCGTGCCGCTCGTGACCGGCAGGACCTACACGTTCAACCGGTACTTCCGCCCCGATCGCAACCCGGTGCGCGTGCGGGTGCTTCGCCGCGAGACGGTAAAGGTTCCCGCAGGCACCTTCGAGACGGTGGTGGTCCAGCCCATCATCAAGACCAGCGGAATCTTCAGCGAGGGCGGCCAGGCTGAGATCTGGCTCACCGATGACGATCGCCGCATGATGGTGCAGATGAAGTCCAAGCTGAGCTTCGGCTCGCTGAACCTGTATCTCACCGGGGTGGAGGGCGTAGACTGAGGCCCTGTCACGCCAGATGCGAAAGCGCCGGTCGGAGATTTCTCCGACCGGCGCTTTTTGCCTTCATGTCACCTGCTGCCAGCCACCGGCAGGCGGCCGCCGGTGGCTCGTTTCAGCTCCCGTTCCCCCAGCGCTCGCGCATCCGGCGAGCCGTATCCGGACTCAGCAGGGCGATCACCAGGTAAATCACCAGTCCCACCACCGCGATCTTCACGGCGAGGATGGCGAGCCAGATGAACAGACCCAGGAGGGTCCCGAAAACGCCAAAGGCAAGCCTGAGGGCGAACATGCCCAGCAGTGCAAAGAGCCCTATGGTGAAGATTGTGCGGAGCATGGTGATTCCTCGACGCGAGGATTGAGCAAGGGGTTACCGGGGTTCGATCAGCCCTACGGGCACCCGACTCCACCGGTTTCATTCGGGTGCAGGCGACCCGCAGTCAGTATCCGTACCGGAGAATGACCCCCGTGCGCCGCTGCCGCCAGTCCAGGCCTTCTCCGGAGGACGAACCACCCCCCGCAAGGTCCCCGGTCGGCTGGCTGTAACCGGTCCCCCCGGCTAGCTTTGGGCGCGTTCGCATCATCCGTATCCCGAATCTTTGAGGCTGATGGGCGCGCCCCTCTATCAGATACTTGGCAGGCGCAGGCAGGAACCGCTTCCTGAACGCAAGCCGTCGTGGCTGAAGGTCCGAGCACCCGGCGGAGAGGGCTACAGCAGGTTACGGCGTCTCATGCGCGAGATGGACCTCCACACCGTGTGCGAGGAGGCCCACTGTCCGAACATCGGCGAGTGCTGGGAGCATGGCACCGCCACCTTCATGATCCTCGGCGACGTCTGTACGCGGAACTGCGCGTATTGCGCCGTGGCGCACGGCCGTCCGCCCAAGTTCGACGCCGCCGAGCCGTCGCGCGTGGGAGAGGCGGTGGCGGAGCTGGGGCTCAGGCATGCGGTCATCACGTCCGTGGATCGCGACGACCTGCCGGACTTCGGCGCCTGGGCCTTTGCCGAGACGATCCGGGAGATTCACGCCCGTGTTCCGGGCTGCTCGGTGGAAGTTCTGGTGCCGGATTTCCAGGGGAAGGAGGAGTCCATCGCCACCGTTCTGGAGGCCCGGCCGGAGATCTACAACCACAACACCGAGACGGTGCCTCGCCTGTACCGGAAGTGCCGGCCAGGCGGTCGCTACGAGCGCGTGATGCGCATTTTCCGCTACGCGAAGACGGTGGCGCCGGACATCCCCACGAAAACCGGTATCATTCTGGGGATGGGCGAGACAGTGGAAGAGGTGATCGAGGTGATGAAGGATCTGCGGGAGGTAGACGTGGACATCCTGACCCTCGGGCAGTACCTCAGGCCGTCGGACGGCCATATTCCACTCGATCGCTATTACACCCCGGATGAGTTCCGGGAACTTGCGCGGGTGGGACTGGAAATGGGCTTCCGCCACGTGGAGTCCGGTCCGCTCGTTCGCTCGAGCTATCATGCATGGGAGCAGGTGCAGGCGGCCGGCGTCTGACGCTGACCGCCGCAGCTCCATTTCATACTCAATTTCCTGCAACAAATGTCCAAGTCTCCGACCAGGTCACGCGGTTCGAACACCGCGAAGAAGGCTGCCGCCGGAAAGGCTTCTGCTGCCACGGCGCGAAAGGACGCGACGAATCCGGCCAGCTCCGGCGACCGCGAGACGAACCTCGAGCTGCTGCGATCGATGCTCCTGCAGCGGCGTTTCGAGGAGCGTTGCGCGGAGGCATATGCGCTGGGCAAGATCGGGGGGTTCTGCCACCTCTACAACGGCCAGGAAGCCGTGGCTACCGGCACGCTGGCCGTGCTCCGGCCTGACGACTACGTGATCACCACGTACCGGGACCACGGCCAGGCGCTCGCTCGCGGCATGAGTCCGCGTGGCATCATGGCGGAGCTGTTCGGCCGCAAGGATGGAGTGGCTGCCGGAAAGGGCGGGTCCATGCACCTGTTCGACAGGGAGCTGAACTTCCTTGGCGGTCACGGCATCGTGGGTGGCCACGTGCCGCTCGCCACGGGCGTGGGCTTCGCGATCAAGTATCGCGGGGGCGACCAGGTGTGCGTCTGCTTCATGGGGGAGTCCGTGGTGAACACCGGCGCCTTCCACGAAGCGCTCAACATGGCGAGCCTGTGGAAGCTACCGGTGGTGTACATCATCGAGAACAACCGCTACGGCATGGGCACGGCGCTGGAGCGCGCGTCGTCCATTCACGACATCTACGAGCGCGGCGCATCGTACGACATGCCTCGCGACAAGGTGGACGGGCAGGACGTGTTCAAGGTTCGCGAGGCGGTAGGCGAGGCCGTGGAGCGCGCCCGCAGGGACCAGATCCCCACGCTGCTGGAAGTGCGCACCTACCGCTTCATGGGCCACTCCATGTCCGATGCGGTGAGCGGCACCTACCGCACGAAGGCCGAGCTGGAGGAGTACATGAAGCGCGACCCGATATCCGTGCTGCGCGCGCACATGGAAGGAGCCGGCCAGCTGACGGACGACGACGTGAAGAAGATGGACGAGGAGATCAAGGCGATCGTCCAGGATGCCTGGGACTTCGCCGACGCCAATCCGGAGCCGCCGCTCGAAGCGCTCTACGAGGACGTTTACGTGGACACCACCAGCTGACACGCCGGCGTTGCGCCTGCCGGCAGCGTGGAGCTCGTCAGGCAGCGCAGTACCGGAACGGATCCTTCTCGTAGAGTACTTGCTACCATAACTCCAAAATGCCCGTAATCACTTATCGCGACGCCCTGAACCAGGCCCTCCGCGAGGAGATGCAGCGCGACGACCGCGTGTTCCTCATGGGTGAGGAAGTGGCCGTCTATCAGGGTGCATACAAGGTTTCGAAGGGTTTGCTGCAGGAGTTCGGTGAGATGCGCGTGGTGGACACGCCCATCACTGAACTCGGCTTTGCCGGTGTGGGTGTCGGCGCCGCGATGGTCGGCCTCCGTCCGATCATCGAGTTCATGACCTGGAACTTCGCCCTTCTCGCACTGGACCAGGTAGTGAACTCCGCCGCGAAGATGCTGTACATGTCCGGCGGCCAGTACCCCATTCCGATGGTGTTCCGTGGCCCGAACGGTGCCGCTCTGCAGCTCGCTGCGCAGCACTCGCAGGCGTTCGAATCGTGGCTGGCACACATCCCGGGGCTGAAGGTCGTGGCTCCCGGCACGCCGTACGACGCAAAGGGACTGCTCAAGGCCGCCATCCGGGACGACAACCCGGTGTGCTTCCTCGAAGGCGAGATGCTGTACAACACCAAGGGCGAAGTGCCGGAGGACGAGTACGTCATTCCCCTGGGCGAGGCAGAGCTGAAGCGCGAGGGAGACCATGCGTCCATCATCACGCACGGCAAGATGGTGCTGGTTGCGATGCAGGCCGCGGATGAGCTCGCAAAGGACGGCATCAGGGTTGATGTCGTGGACCTTCGCACCATCCGGCCTATAGACCTTCCGGCAATCACCGAGTCCGTGAAGAAGACGAACCGTGCGGTGGTGGTGGAGGAAGGCTGGGAATTCTGTGGAGTAGGCGCGCAGGTGGTAGACTACCTGCAGCGGGAGTGCTTCGACTATCTCGATGCGCCCGTGGTCCGCGTGCACCAGGAAGACGTACCCATGCCTTACGCGAAAAACCTGGAGCGCGCGGCAAAGCCTGACGTGGCGAAGACGATCGCCGCGATCAGGAAGGTGATGTACTTAGACTGAGTTCCACGATGGAGGCGGGGTGCGTGCGTGTCGCGCGTCCTGTCTCCGGTGGAGCGTGACGACCATTCCTCCGCAGCGAGCGACGATGGCGACCAAGGTACACATGGAGGCACTTTCTCCCACGATGGAGGAGGGACGCCTCGTTAAGTGGCTGAAGAACGAAGGTGATTCGGTCTCGAACGGCGACGTGCTGGCCGAGGTGGAGACCGACAAGGCGATCATGGAACTCGTTGCGCGAGGTGAGGGAGTGCTTCGCGCGCGGATGCTTCCGGAGGGAGACTCTGCGCCTGTGGGTCAGGTGATCGGAGTGATCGCCGGCGCGGACGAGGATATCTCGGCGCTGGTGGCGGAGGCGGGTGGTGCTGGTGCGGGCGCGGGGGCCCCCCCCCGTTCAGACGATAGCACTCAGGCCGCCGACACCACTACCCGTTCCCCCGCAGACGTAATCGCCGGAACGCAGCAGGACGCGGGCGCCAGCAGCGTACCGCGCACCGCAGCCGAGTCGCAGGGCGAGGCCTCCGCGCCGCCGCAGGAAAAGACTGCTGGCGCAGCACCTCGCACTCCCATGCCCAGGGCTCAGGAGCACGAGACCGAACAGGCGCCCCACGCTCGGGACACCGACGGACGCGTCCGCTCGTCACCGCTTGCACGCAGGCTCGCCAGCGAGCAGGGACTTCAGCTCGACCAGATCCGCGGCACCGGCCCCGGCGGCCGTATCGTGCGGCGTGACATCGAGAGCGCTCTCGAAGCCGGCGCTGCAGGTCAGGCACCCGCGGCGGCCGCTCCCGCGCCGGCGCGTGAGGGCGACTTCACCGACATTCCGCTCACGCAGATCCGCAAGACGATCGCGAGGCGGCTGTCGGAGAGCATCGGCCCCATCCCCACGTTCTACCTCACGGTGGACTTCGACCTCGAGCGGGCTGCAGAGATGCGCTCGGCGATGGCCGCCATGGGCGACGAATACAAGGTGTCGTTCAACGACATCATCATGAAGGCCGTTGCCACCGCCCTCTCCCAGCACCCCGAAGTCAACGCGCACTGGCTCGGCGACCGCATTCGCGAGTTCAACCGCGTGCACCTGGGAATGGCAGTCGCCACCGACGATGGCCTCATCGTGCCGGTGATCTTCGACGCCGACCGGAAGGGACTGCGCGAGATCTCCGCCGAGGCGCGCGCGCTCGCCAAGCGTGCGCGTGAGCGCAAGCTTAAGCCCGAGGAGTACACCGGTTCCACCTTCTCGGTCTCGAACCTCGGCATGTTCGGCATCGAGCAGTTCACGGCTATCATCAATCCGCCGGAGTCGGGCATCCTGGCTATCGGTGCGATCGAGCCGAAGCAGGTGATCGTGGACGGCGAAGTGCAGGTGCGCCGCCGCCTCCGCCTGACGATGAGCTGCGACCACCGCGTGATAGACGGCGCGGTGGGAGCGAGGTTCCTGCAGACGCTCCGGCGCCTGATCGAGAACCCGCTGATGCTGGTGTACTAGGACCGCCGGCAAGGCAGGCAGCAATAACGAGAGCGGGCTCCCGG